>DAHUXN010000023.1 GCA_027307115.1 Acidobacteriota bacterium | reverse complement strand
GTAAGAATACGTTGGGCCCGTTCAAATGGGGCGGCTGTCTCTGCTGCGCGAAGCTCAACCGGGGCCCCCGTCGAAGCAATAGAGAGACCTTCCGCCTTTTCCACGTCTTGATGGAGCTTCCGCACCGACTCCCAAGTCTCGATCTCAGTGTTGCCTATTCGCACTTTCTTTATCGTAGGCAAAATACCTTTCAACTCAGGCCAAAATAAAACCGATACAAACATCGCGAGCAACGCAACTGTCGGCCAATCAAGCTGAGCATGAGCGGGGAAAGTCACATGAGAAAGAATTAGGACACCAAGCACGATTAGAAAAATAACGCGTCGCATGTCCAGAAATCATAGCCCCGGTAGCCAAGAGGCGCAAGCGCCTCAAGACAGGATTGCAACTGCAGCTAGGCGACGAAGCGGGATTCGAAAAGCTGATCGGGAAAAAATAAAGGCGGACGCAACGAGAAAAATTGCGCCCGCCGAGAAACCCCAGCCTATTCTGCCCGCTACTTATTTTCCAAACACGAGGACGTGGAAGGTGCCGGGAACCATTTTGAACGGGCGGGTGTGGGGCGGCGGATTCTGAATGCGAGTGACTTGCGCCGTCACCAGGAACACTTGATGCGTCGTGGGATCGAGAGCCATGGTGCGCGCGCCGCGCTCCGTCGTCACGTTTTCCACCACGCTGAATTGCCTCGGCGAATCTTCGTGAATCACAGTGAGCGTGCCGTCGCCATTCGAGCTGAATGCGTAGCCGGTGCCCGGATCGAAGCGCGTGGCGTCAACGCCCTGGCCAATCGGCGGCGTCGCGATCACTTTGCCCGTGTTCGCATCGACAATCGCCATCATTTTGTTGTGGCAGCCAGAGAAAAGAATGCCGTGCTCCGCGTCTATCGCCAGCCCGCTGGGCGACTGCGCGGGCGCGAGCGGCCAGCGATGGGTGATTTTCATCGTGTTCGAATCGATCTCCACGATCTCGCTGGTGCTTTCGATGTTCGCGTAGACGTGTCCCTTGCCGTCGGCGACCGGAAATTCCGGCTGGCCTCCTAATTCGATTTTCCCGACCACGTTTCCCGTGGACGCGTCAATCACAGTGGAGCTCTTCGAGTCGCCGTTCATAGTGAAGACGCGCTTCGACGCCGGGTCGTAAACTTCGCCATCGGCGTCGGGATCGGCGGGCGCGCTTCCGGTGACTTGCAGAGTCTTCAAATCAAATATCCACACTTTGGCTGCGCGTCCATCGGTGACAAATCCGCGGTTGAATTCGGGCGCCAGCACGATTCCGTGTATCCCCTGCATGCCGCCAATGTCGCCGACCACTTTTCCGCTATCGACGTCCACAACCACGACGTGCGTGCCGTGCGAGATGAAGAGCCGGCGCGATGTGGGATCAAACTTCAGATAATCCCAGAAAGTGTCGCCCGGAACAGGGATGGTTTTAATCAGGTGATATCCGGAAGGCCCGGCCGCCTGCGCCGTCGCGGGCATATTTGGGTGAGAGTTCAGCGGCGTGCGTCCAACGGCAAACAGCGCCGTGGCGCAGAAAATCACGGCCACAAAAACTGCCGCCGCAGCATATATTTTTGGCAATCTCGATGAATGATGCATGAAAAGTTCCTCCTCAGAGAAAATCCGTGGCAGGGAATGTGATGCTATGCCCGCCGCGGTGTGACGTCAACTGCCCGCAAAAAACAATGCGAGCGCATTCGGCCGCTTCGTCTGTTATGTAGGGACGCGCCCGAACGGGCGGCCGTTTCAGCGTAAAGATTTGCGGAGCAGTTTGCTTTTCGCTTTCTCGGGCCACGGCTGCCGCTTATCGTTTATAATGTTAGGAGCGGGCGAGTCGGGTGATCGCTGGTCGGTTCGTCGCAAAGCATCGCGAAGTGAATGGGCTGGAGGAAAGTCCGGACTCCGCCGTTTAGGAACGGTTAGGGCAACGCGCCTGATAACGTCAGGGGGCTGAAGCAGAAACGCTTCGGCTACGGAAAGTGCCACAGAAAATAGACCGCCGGTGAGGAATGCGCCTCGGCGGCCGGCAAGAGGCAAAACCTCTCGCGGGCCAGTTTGGGCGCCGCACAGGTAAGGGTGAAAAGGTGGGGTAAGAGCCCACCGTCCCGGTAGCAATATCGGGAGCTCGGAAAACCCCGCGTGGAGCAAGGCCAAATAGGAGGGAAGAGCCGGCCCGGCTCGTCGAAGATTCTGAGAACCGCGAAAGCAGTTTAAAGGATCTTCCCCTGCGAAGCGGTTCGCCGCTTTGAAGGGCTGAACCCTCGGGTAGGCCGCATCGAGCTTTCGAGTGATCGAAGGCCCAGAGGAATGATCGCCACGGTCCGTGTGGTTTGCGTAACGGTCGCAAGATTCGGAATGCAAAGAGCGCGCGCGCCGTACAAAATCCGGCTTATAGATTCGCCCGCTAGAATTACGCAGGAAAGACCTGCATCCTGCCGCAAGCCCGTTCGCCAGCCGCGCCTGGCGTACCTGCGCCAAATCTGCACCGATGGACAGTAGTTCTCGGGGCACTCGTTGAACTAACCTACTGGCATGGCCTCAGCCGCTCAGTCTTTAGCGGAAAGCTTTTTCTGCGAACGCTGTGGAGAGGAATTCGAGCCCAAACACCGCGTCTGCGCAGGCTGCGGAGCCGTGCCCACGCGTCAGTGGTTTCAACTGATGAGTTTGGTCACTCTGCTGGCGGCAGCGGCGTGCAATTCAGCGGCGGGCTGGCTGGTGCTGCCGCGGCTGGCGCACGCGCACCGGGCCGCAGGGTTCTTCCGCGCCTGGTTGTGGCTGGACGGCAAAATCGCTATTTACGGATGGATTCCCATCATTGGCGGCCTGTTGGCGTGGGATTACTTCGTTTGGCGCCGCGCGAAGTTGAAGGGAACCCGGCCCAAAATCAAGCGCTGGGTCACGAAGAAGCTGTTGACGCTGGTGGCAGCCGCTGCCGTGACACCACTGATTCCCGCGTGGGTGCCCGCAGGGCAGGTGTCGAGCCAATTCCTCAACATGATTGGCACGTACCGTGGACTGCCCGCCACGTTGGCTTGGGCCACGGCAGGCTTCGTGCTGGCCCTGCTCTGCGGGCACCGCCAGACGCGGGATTCTTTGTTGGGGCACGGAAAGGCGCTGAGCCTGATTAGCCTGGGCGCGCTGGTGAGCGTTCTTACGCTGACGCTGATCGGGTGGTCGCTGGCTTACTGAAAACTTACCGGACACTCACCGGACATCTGCTGGAGAACCATTCACACGCTTCACACTGCACGCCAGAAATTGACACGAGGCAAAACTTAGCCTAATGTAAACACAACCAGCTTGCCTCGGCGTTTTCCACGGGACCATGGGAAGAGGGGCTTGCTAGTAAAAACGCGATGAAATCAGGGCTGGCGACATTCTTTGTGACGCTCCTGCTCGTCGTTGCGCTCCCGTCCGCGGGGTCAGCTCAAAGTCGAACTCCGCCCTCTAACCCATCCGAAAACCCGCTTCTTCCGAGCACTCTAGGTCGTGCCAGTGGAGGCGGCTCGATCGAGGTGTCTCTTCGTAGCCAAAACGAAACGCCAATCTCCGGAACGCCTCAAATCACTCTCACGGCAGACCAGAATGGCACCGTTATCCCTCAGTTTCCGCGCCTGTACGGAAACGAGTGGGTCTTCACGGGCCTGCCGACCGGTATCGGCTACGAGCTTGACGTCAAAGTGGATGGCTATCAGCCCACGCACGAAAGCGTCGAACTTCCGGACTCGTACGGGAATGAGGCTTCCAGCGCCCACGTCCTGGTTACCCTCAAACCCATCAATGAACAGCCCACCTTTCACGCTCCAGGCGGACAGTTGGTCCTCGCACCTCGCGCGCAGAAAGAAGTTCAGCAGGGCCTCCGCGACCTTCGCTCCAACAAAATTCCTTCGGCGCAGAAGCACTTCCAGAAAGCAATTCAGCTAGCGCACGGCAATCCTTACGTTAACTACGTTATGGGCATGAGCTACCTTCTCGCAAAGCAGCCGTCGAGCGCCCAACCATACCTGGAAGAGTCTGTTTCCCTGGATCCAAACCAGCCGGCTTCGCTGTTCGCTCTCGGAATGCTCCGTTTTAATCAGGCGAACTATCCCGCTGCCATCGACCTTTTGAGCAAGGCCGCGAAGCTCGATCCCTCTTCATGGAAATCGGAATGGATCCTGGCGAGTGCATACCTCAACCAACGCGATTATGCGCAAGCACGTGATCACGCAGAAAAAGCTCTGGCTGTCGGAAAGCAACAGGCAGAACCTGTCAAACTGATTCTCGTCCAAGCTGCGGCTGGGATGGGCGATCGTGCAGGGGCCCTCGCGACGCTGAATAATTTTTTGGCGGCTCATCCCAGCGATCTGGGCGCTCTCAGGCTCCGTGCGTTGATCGCGAAGCTACCCACGGCTACTCCGGCTGATGAAAAAGCACCGACTAAGGTAGCGATTTCTCACGCGGCCACACTTTCGCAGCTTCAACCCGTTGCTGCTATTCCGCCATCGGCTGATCTGCCGCCAAAGCCGGACTGGGCGCCGTCCGACATTGATACCACGACGGCCTATATCGTCTCCGGCGCGTCGTGTTCCTTGCCGAAGGCTCTTGCATCCGCGGCGATGAACGCAACGCAGATGGTCACCGACCTCGAGAGGTTCTCCGCCACGGAAGAATATCAGACCGTCGAGATCAAGCGGACTCAAAGCCTGGAAAAACCTGTTTCTCGGACGTTCAGCTACCTAGTTTTCATCGAGCATCCCAGCGACCAAGTGATTCACGTAAATGAGTTTCGTGATCAGGGAGTCGCCGCCACCGAAATGCCCGGCGAACTCGCCGACATTGGCGCTCCTGGGCTGGTTCTCGCGTTTCATCCGCTTCTTCAAGGCGACTTTACATGGAGTTGTGAAGGCCTGGGGGAATGGAAGGATAAACCCGCTTGGGTTGTGCGCTTCGAACAACGTTCCGACCGTCCCGACCGCCTGTTGAGTTTCCAGTCTCCCTCGGGAACGGAACCGCTGCCGCTGAAGGGCCGCGCCTGGATTTCGGAAGACGGCGGGCAGGTCATGCACATGGAAACCGACTTGGTAAAGCCGATTTCCGCGATCAAGCTACAGCGCGAGCATTTCGTCATCGACTACACTACGGTTACTTTCGCAACGCACAAAGTAACCTTGTGGCTGCCCGAAAACGTCGACGTTTATTTTCAATATCGCGGCCACTACTTGCATCATTATCATCACTTCAGCAATTTTAAGCTCTTCTGGACCGGCGCCACGCAGAAAATCGGCCAACCCAAAGAGGCTCTCAAGGACAAGAACAACTAAAATGTAGTTGAGGCCGCTGAGATTGCGTCAGTCGATGCCGTGGATGCGCAGGGAAATCAGCTGGTCGATGGTTAGGTTGTGCATCCCGCGCGACTTCAGTCCCGTAATGTATTCCGGCGTGACGCCATGAATGCGCATGGCGATCAGCTGATCCGGCTCGGGATGCGAATAGCCCAAATCATGCAACTTGCTGATGAATTCCGGACTGACGCCGTGAATGCGAAACGCGATCAATTTCTCCAGGTCAACGTGATCGTAGCCCGCCTTTTTTAATTCCGCGATCCATTCCGGCGTCGCGCCATGGATACGCATGGCAATCAGCGTATCTTCATCCGGCGTATAGCCTTCTTGTTTCAGCGTGCGGACCATCTCGGGCGAAACGCCATGAATCCGAAACGCGACCAGCTTGTCGCTGTCGGTGACGTTCAGCCCTGACGACCGCAACTGCTCGATGAACTCCGGCGTGACGCGGAAAATCCGGAAAGCAATCAGCTTGTCAGTGTCGAGCCCTTCCAGATGTTCATTCTTCATGTCCTGCGCAAATTTCAGGCTGACGTCCTCGATCGCCATGCTGATTTGCTTTTCTTCGTCAATACCATCGAAGCCCAACGCCTTCATTTTGTGAACGTATTGCGCATCGGCGAAAAAATGAAATATTCCGGCGCCCTCGCCATTGTCCAGAAATCCTTCACACTCAAATCTGCCCGCGTCGCGCGCGATGGTGAATTTCACGTCTCGGCGGCCGGGCTTCGAGAAATCCACGCCCGAGAACGCAGACGCCGGCCAATCGGAACTGTAATTCGAGTGGCCGTGAAGGCGCGTTTGCACCAGCGAGAATTCTACTTTGCCCGCTTCGTCAGAGCGGTTCACCGTCCAATTGCCGCGTTGCGAGTCTGCGGACCATCCGGCGCCCGCAAGCAACGCGGCGCAGACGGCGAGGAACGTGAATACCAGTGATTTCCGCGCGTTCATCGATGCATCTCCTCTTTTACTTCTGCGTTTCCGCTGCGAAATTCCGTGCGCTTCGCGACGGCCTAGAAAAGCTAAAATACGTCCGCGTCCTTCAGCGCAATCAGTTTTCGCAAGTCCAAATCCTTGAATCCCTGGCTGCGCGCCTTCGCGACGAATTCAGGAGTAATGCCGCGCACCTTCGCGGCGATGTAATCATCCACCGTCAAATTCTGCAGGCCCGCTGACTTCAGCGCCTTCACGTAATCCGCATCCACGCCCTGCACGCGCATAGCGGCGATCTGATTTGCCGTGGGATTCAATCCTGTGGCGCGCATGTCACGAACGTACTCCGGCGTTACGCCCTGCACTTTCATGCCGATGAATTGATTTACGGAGCCGTCGATGCCCGTCGCGCGCATATCGCGAATGTACTCAGGGCTGATTCCTTGCACTTTCATTCCCACCAACTGGTCGCCGCTGAATTTCAAGCCCAGCGATTGCATGTCCTTCACGTATTGCGGCGTCACTCCTTGCACTTTCATCCCGATCAAGTGGTTCACATCCCCGTCAAAACCAGCGGCGCGCATCTCGGAAACATAATCCGGAGTCACGCCCTGCACCTTCATTCCCACCAATTCATTGGGTGTGAACTTCAATCCCAGCGCCTGCATTTTCTTTACATATTCCGGCGTGATGCCTTGCACCTTCATGCCGATGAAGCGGTCCACGCTTCCATCCATGCCGGCGGCGCGCATGTCGCGGATGTATTCGCCGTCCACGCCTTGCACTTTCATCCCCACCAGTTCTTCTGGAGTGAACTTCAGACCCAGCCCCTGCATGTTCTTTACATACGCGGGTGTGATGCCTTGCACCTTCATGCCGATCAGTTGGTTCGTTTTCACATCGATGCCCGCCGCGCGCATGTCGCGAATATATTCCGGCGTGAGTCCCTGAACGCGCATGCCGATCAGTTCCTCGACGCCCGGATGCAAGCCCAGCCCATGAATTTCGTGAATGTATTCCGGAGTCACGCCCTGAATCTTCATGGCAATGACTTCGTCGGCGCTCAGATTGTCGAAGCCCTCGGCCTTTAGCCCCGCGAGATAGCTTCCGCCGTTTTTGTTCTGCTCAGCATCGCCATTTTGCTTTGCGTCTTGTTTGACGGGCTTTGCGGAGGCTTGCGGGTCGCTGCTCGCTTGCGGCTCATTCTGGTTAATGGCAAACGCCCGGGGAGCTGAAAGGGGTTGCGCGTTCGGCGAAACGCGACGCCCGCGCGCGTCAGCGGGAGTTGCATTCGCGGCGGGAACGTTGGCCGAAACACCACCAGCGACATCTCTTTCCGCGTTTTCATGCACGGGAAGGGCCGTGGACGGGAAAGAAACGTGCGCTGCGCCAAGCAATGCGCTGCCGGCAAAAAGCGCTCCGGCCAGGAACACAAAGCTGGCCGCAAATCCCGCCACGCGAATGCCGCTTCCGATTGTGCGAAGTCCAAGCAGACGCGCGACTCGAACCGCCAGCGGTCCGCGATTCGCTGCCATCGCCAATGCTGGAGCCGAACGCGACTCCTCCATCAGCGTCAACGCCCGCGCGTACTCAACCGCGTCGCCGCAAACGGAAATGGCAACGTCGTCGCAACAATTCTCGCGCTCGCTGCGAATCCGTTTGTTCACCCACCAAATCGCCGGATGATAGAAGAGCAAAGTCTCCGCTACGACTTGGAATAAATTCACGAAGCAATCCAACCGTCGAATGTGCGCCAGTTCGTGCGCAATCACGGCCTTGAGCTGCTCCTCGGAAAGCCCTGTCAACGCCGTCATGGGGAGCATCACCACAGGACGGAACCAGCCAATCACGGCGGGCGCTTCCAACCGCCGGCATTCGCAATAACGAATGGCACGGTCCAGATGCAGACGGCGCTGCAACGACACGCACAGCTCGTTGAGCTTCGCGCTCAAGGGCCGCGCTTCTTTGCGCCGCATGCGTTCAATCAGGACGAACCCGCCCACGGTGCGCAAACTCAAAAACAGCACGCCGAAAAACCACGCTTCGACAAACCAGAGAAGGGCATCGGGGCGCGAAGATTGCCACGGCGAAGGCCATGACGATGCGGGAATCTGCGCGCTTCCCGCGCCCGCAGGTGCAAGCGCGCGCACTCGATGCGAAAGTGAAACGGCAGAAGCAGAAGCCGCACCAATCCACGAAGCGGACGTCGCCGACGCGCCATGCCAAAGGACAACGAATGTGATGATCGGCGCGGCCACCATCAGCAGCAGCGTCACCACCGCCGCCGCGTAACGCGTCGAAGCCTTGCGGCAGAGCGTCATCGCCACCGACAACAACGCCGCCAGCGCCAGTCCCTGCCACAGGAAATGCAGCAAGGTCCAGCCCAGCGGCCGCGTCACGGTTGGCGAAAACCAATTGGCAAATTCGCTCATCGCACTTTCCTTTCGTATTCGTCCAGCATCCGGCGCATTTCTTCCAGTTCTTTTCGAGAGGTTTTCCGGGCGGACAGCGCGTGCATCATCAGATCCTTCGCCGAGCCCGCAAACACGCGTTGCAGTACGTCCCCGGCAAACTGCCGCTTGGTTTCTTCCGCCGGAGCGCAAGCCTCGTACACATGTGCGCGCTGCTCTTCATTGCGGCGCACACTTCCTTTGACGGTCATAATCTGCAAAAGCTTTAGGACCGTGGTGTAGCCTGTGTCCTTCTTCTCGTTCAGCGCTTTATAAACTTGGCGAACAGTCGAAGGCCCGCGTTCCCACAGCACGCGGAGGATCTCCAGTTCGGAAGCCGTGGGTTTGTGCGGCGTCGGGTTCGTGGAGGTGCTGCTCGATGTCGGGTATGTCATAGGCGCACGTATACTACGAAGATATTCGTACTGTCAACGAAAATCTTCGTATAGCCAACGGTTTATTTCCGGCACGCTGTGACTCCCTTGCGCGGGCGTGTTATTTGAGTTATAGAGAACGTCGCGCCGCGGTGTGCCGCACGAAGTGCAGCGCGTCCGCGCCGGCTAAAGGGGGCAAACATTGAACGTCGAGCAATCATCAGGTTCTTCAACCAATAATTCCATCAAGCGCGCCGCCGCGGTGCATCGCTCGCTGCGCCTCGGCGCATTTTTCGCCGCAGGCTTGATTGCGCTGATTTTGTGGGCGCCAAGTTATGCGCAGACGCGGCGTCCCATCAATCTGGACGATCTTGCGCGCATGCGCGACGTTCGCGACCCGCAGTGCTCGCCCGAAGGCAAGTGGGTCGCCTACACGGTGAGCACCATTGACGCCAAAGCGGACAAGCACAATTCCCACGTCTGGATGGTCAGCACGGACGGCTCGCGCGACATTCAGGTCACCGAGAGCCAGGAATCGGAAGGCGGACCCGAGTGGTCTCCCGACGGAAAATATCTCTCGTTTACTTCTTCGCGGCCGGGCCCGGCCAAGGGAGATCAGGTCTGGCTGCTGAATCGCGAGGGCGGGGAAGCGATGCAGCTCACGGCGTTGAAGGGCCATTTGCAGGGCTACGAATGGTCTCCGGATTCCAAGCGCCTCGCACTGGTCGTCATGGATCCTGATCCCGAAGCGGAAGCCGAAGAGGCCGCGAAAAAACCCGGCGCGCCTCCGCACATTCCCAAGCCGATTGTGATTGACCGCTACCATTTCCGGCAGGACGTTGTTGGATACCTGCTCAGCAATCGCCACAGCCGTATCTACCTCTTCGATATCGCCACGAAAAAATTGGAGCGCCTCACCAAGACCAATTTCGACGAATCGGGGCCAGTGTGGTCGCCCGACGGAACGCGCATCGCGTTTCTGAGCAACCACGATCCGCATCCTGACCGCGATCCAGTGCCGCAAGTGTTTGTCGCCGAGGCGCAGCCGGGCGTCGTTGAAAAACAGGTCACGAATTTCGGCACACGCGGGACGCGCGGCCGCCTGGCCTGGAGTCCCGATAGCAAATCGATCGCCTTCCTCGTCGGCGATGAAAAAAAGTGGGACGCCTATGGCATGAGCCATCTGGCAATCGTGCCCGCGGATGGTTCGGCTGCTCCAACCATTCTTACCGAAAAACTCGACCGCTCCGTTTCGTCGCCGTATTTCAGCGAAGACGGCAAATCCATTGTGGTCGCGGAAGAAAACGATCGTTCGGAGTATCCGATTTCGATAAATATCGCCGATCAAAGCGTGCAGAGATTGCTTCCGCCGCCGATTGTGATCGGAGCGATGTCGCATTCAAAGGGCTGTTTGGTGACGCTGACCGGCAGCGATACCAAGCCAATGGAAATTTATTCCTGGGAAGGCGGCGCGCTGCGGCAATTGACGCATCAGAACGACAAACTTTTTTCGGAACTCGACCTCGCCAAGACCGAAGACGTCGAATACAAAACTCCCGACGGAACGGAAGTCCACGGCCTGCTGACTTTGCCGCTCGGATACACGCAAGCCGCCAAAGTGCCGCTGCTCTTGCGTATTCATGGCGGCCCGGACGGGCAGGACTCGCACTCCTTTAGTTTTGAGCGCCAGATTTTTGCAGCGAATGGCTACGCCGTGCTCAACGTGAATTATCGCGGCAGCTCGGGCCGCGGGCAGAAATTCCAGCGCGCGATTTTTGCCGATTGGGGCCACGACGAAGTCGAGGATTTGGAAGCGGGGATCAATCACGTAATCAGTATGGGCGTTGCGGATCCCAACAAGCTCGGCGTCGGCGGCTGGAGTTACGGCTGTATCCTCACCGACTACATGATCGCCACCGATCCGCGACTGAAAGCCGCCACGTGCGGCGCGGGGACGGGATTCACGGTCGCTCTTTACGGCGTCGATCAGTACATCATTCAATACGACAATGAAATCGGCCCGCCATGGAATCCGAAAGCCTGGGAGACGTATCAAAAGATTTCGTATCCCTTCCTGCACGCCGATCGCATCAAAACGCCGACGCTCTATTTTAGCGGCGACAAAGATGCCAACGTCCCCATGATCGGCAACGAGGAAATGTACGAAGCGCTGCGGAGCTTAGGAATCCCCACCGGGTTGATTATTTACCCGAATGAGTTTCACGGGATTCAGCGGCCCAGCTTCCAGCGCGACCGCTACGAGCGTTATCTCGCGTGGTACAGCAAATACATCATGAAGGGCAGCACACCAAGTCACGGAGCGGTGGCGGAGAGCAAGTAAAGCGCGGTAATATTTCCAACGTGCGAAAACTTACGCGCTGTTCCGCCAATGTATGCCCAAAATCGGTGAATCGTCTCAAGTGAATTCCGCCACGGGAACAGGCATCCAGCGCGTCGACACAAATTTACCCGGCGTTTGCGAAATTCTCCTCAAACGTCGCGGCGACGCCCGCGGCAGTTTCCTCGAAACCTATCACCAGAAAAAGTTCGCGGCGCTCGGCATCACGGATGTTTTCGTTCAGGACAATCATTCCACCTCCGCGCAAGGCGTGCTGCGCGGCTTGCATTACCAGCTCAAGCGCTCGCAAGCGAAGCTCTGCCGCGTGATCGAAGGCGAAGCGCTCGACGTGGCCGTCGATATTCGCATTGGTTCGCCGCATTTCGGCAAATGGGCGAGCGTCGTCCTGTCGGCGGAGAAGAGCAATCAGCTTTATGTGCCGCGCGGTTTCGCGCACGGATTTCTGGCGTTGTCGCCTCGCGTGCAGTTCCTTTACAAGTGCAGTGATTTTTACGACGGCGCGGACGAGTACGGCATCGCCTTCGACGATCCGGATCTCAACATCGCGTGGGGAACCACGTCGCCGCTGCTTTCCGAAAAGGACCAGCAGCTCCTCCCGCTGGCCAAAGTCCCACGGGAATTCCTGCCGCGCTATTAATCCTCTCGTGAACGGCGCAGGGCGTAGAGCTCTCCGGATTTATCTTTTCGCTTACCATTCGCCACTTTTGTGCTTTGCGGCAACGATTCAGTCACGCTAAAATCGTGAAACTATGGCCGCCTCCAGCTGGAAGGGCTTCCTGACGTTTGGACTGATCTCGATTCCTATCCGTCTTTCTCCGGCTGCGCGCACGGAACGCATCAGTTTCAACCAGCTCCACAAAGAGTGCCACACGCGCCTGAAGCAGCCGCTTTTCTGCCCGACGTGCAACCGCATGGTCGAGCGCTCGGAAGTGGAGAAGGGCTACGAATACGAAGACGGCCAATACGTGCTGTTCACCGCCGAAGAGCTGGACAAAGTTGAACCGGAATCGGCGCGCTCGATGGAAATCCTCGAATTCGTCAAGCTGGACGAAATCGATCCCGTTTTTTTCGATTCCTCGTATTACGCCGCGCCGGAGGAAGGCGGAGCGAAAGCCTATCGCCTGTTGACCGAAGCCATGCAGCAATCGGGCTACGCGGGCATCGCGAAAGTGACCATGCACAATCGCGAAAACATCGTCATCATCCGCGCGAATGACAAAGGGCTCACGCTGCACACCATGTTCTACACCAACGAAATTCGCTCCGCGGAAAGCACCGGCGCCGATAAGGTGGAAGTGAAGGAGCAGGAACGCACGCTCGCCACGCAGCTGATCGAAAATCTCGCCGCGAAGTTCGAGCCGGATAAATATCGCGACACGTATCAGGAAAGCCTGCGCGCTCTCGTTGCCGCGAAAACCGCGGGCCGCGAAGTGACCGCTGCGCCCCACGCGACAATCGCGCCCGTGATTGACTTGATGGACGCGCTGAAGAAAAGCCTCGCCAAGCAATCCGCCGCGCCCGAAAAAAAGCAGACCCTCCGCATCGTTTCGCGTGCCAAGGAACCCGTCGTCAAACAACGAAAAAAAGCCTAAGCGCCCGCTGAAAAACTCCACCTGTTGCCAATCCCGCCCTGAGCCTTTTCGAACCGAGGAGCAAGCGCGACGAGCCTGCCCGTCGCGAATAGGGAATCCGCATTTTTCAAAACGTTAGTGACTGTGACCATGTCGCCTCGTCGAGTATCAAAAGAGCAGGCGCATGCACGTGTGCGCCTATTTGAGGAGGGACAGATGCGCGTTTGCCAAACACTTCGCGTCTTGACTTTTGCTTCGCTCACCTTGCTGCTCATCGTCTCAGCAGGTTGTGGCAGCGCTCAGGATCAACGCCAGCGCGACGAAAAAACGCGCCAGGCTGCGGCGGACGCGGCGGCAAAGGTCAAGCCGGCGCTGAAAGAGGCGGGCAAAGATTTGAACGAAGCGGCGAAAACCGCCGCTGAAGAAGCGCATGCCGCCGCGCAAGGCGTCAGAGAAGGTTGGAAACGCGGCAGCGGCAAACCTCTGGATTTAAACTCCGCGTCGGAATCTGATTTGGTGGAGCTGCCGGGCATCACGCATCGCGACGCGCGCCGAATCATCGCCAACCGGCCCTATCGCGACAAGCGCGACCTGGTCACGCGACGAATTATCACCAGCGCCGAGTATTCCAGCATCCGCGATCAAATCACCGCCAACCCATAACTCATCGCCTCTTTGCGGGTGCCATCTGGCGCCTTTTGCGAACGAGCGCGTTTGGAGTGCGGCGACTCGACGCCGCTCTGCACTTGCGGGTGCCCGATCCTGAATAAGTTTCTGTGAAGGGTGGAGTTTCAAACAAGCGAAAAGCAGATTTCTCGTCGCATCGCTCCTCGGAATGACAGCACTTGGAGTTTCGGGCACTCACAAGAGAACCGTTGCATCCTCCGTAGTACCAGCCCGAACAATATTGAGTTACGGCGCCGGCTGCAAAATTAGTTTTTGTACGCGCCAGTTCAGCAATTCCGCCACGTACAATTCATTTTCAGATGGGCACGCGATTTCATGTATCCAGCCGAATTGCTTTAATTGTTTTCCGGACTCGCCAAGCATTCCCAAAACTTTCCCGTCGAGGCTCAGTTTGTAGATGCGTCCCGGGAAAGCATCCGAGCTGTAGAGTACCTGATGCGGACCCGGCGTGATGCAAATGGCCCACGGAGCGCCCGACGCCATCGTTCCGGTGGTCGAAGTCGGCTTGCGGCCAATCGCCGGACGCGCATTCGCGCGCGCCGGCACATCAATCGTGATCTGTCGCAGAAATTTCCCGTCGCCATCGAAAACTTGAATTCGCCGGTTGCCGCGATCCGCCACGTACACATTTCCTTTCGCATCAACGGCGATGCTGTGCGGCGTATTGAATTGTCCCCGCCCGTCGCCGGGTTCGCCCCAGGACGTCAGCCAATTCCCATTCTTGTCGACTTTCGCCACGCGCGAATTGATGTAGCCGTCGCTGATGTATGTGTTGCCCGCGGCGTCCCACGCAACGTCCGTCACTTGCCGGAACATTCCGTCGACGGGAGGCAGCGGCGGATGCGGATGCGCGAGCGGGCCGGTGTGCTCGTCCGCGGCTTCCTGCTTGCGCCCGAAAACCATCACGACGCGGCCCTGGGGATCGAACTTAATCACCATGTCCGAGCCTTTGTCCGTCGCCCAAATGTTGTCGTGCGCGTCCACTTTCACCGTGTGCGCGAACGACCACGCGTACAAATTGTGGCCGATCTCGCGGATGTAACGTCCGTCCGCGTCGAATTCCAAGAGTTGCGCCGCCGCCGCGCCATACGCCGGGCCAGTCGTATTGCCGCGCGAAAAAACAAACACGTGCCCCTTCGAATTCACCGCGACTCCCGAGACTTCGCCCAAATAAAGATTCGGCGGCAATTTCAAAAAGTCAGGGACAGAGCGGTAGGGAATTTCCGGCACGCTGGCCTGTTGCGCAAACACGCAGCCGCTCAGCAAAAAGCAGAATGCAATCGCGCAGCGCCTCATGAATTTCCTCCGGGGCGGTGGGTCAATTTGAACTCCGTTTGTTTTGCGGTTGAATTCTTTCCACGCGTCGGCCCCCGAACGCATGGATGGTTCGCGTACCGGCGACAGGCTCGCCCCCATGCCAGGTTCCCTTGGGAATGAAATACTCATCCCCGGCTCTGACCGGAATGCGCCTGCCGTCGATAATAAGTGTGTAGCAGCCCTGTACAACAACAAAGTATTCGTCGTAGTCATGCGCGTGTGGAGGTGACGCCGCGGATTCACGGCAGGTCCAAAACGCCATCTGGCTTCCATCGGCTCCATCAAACACGTAACCATCGACTCCGGGAGTGGCCTGGCTGCTCGTCGCAATTCTGTTTTCCGGACGTTTCATAAAATCTGGAAAATTGTTCATAACTCCTCGCTGAACTTGGGCGTCAGTCAACTGCGTGGTGCATTGTCTGCAAAGTATAGCCCACACCGCAAATAATTTATTGTGCGGGAAATCATTGGAAAGGGAATTGGGGAACAGGCGTGCGGACTCGCTGGGATGCGGATCAGTTGGCGCGAAATTGTTGAATGGATTTGGCGACGACGCGCGCGTTACAGCGTGTTGCGTCTGCCGCGCGGAGGAATTTCGTCCTCGGGGACTTCGCGCGTCTTGATTTCGCCCTGATCGGCGTCCGGGGCGTTTTCGATGCCGTCGATGATTCCCGCTTCGTAGTCCTGTCCATCCTCGACAAGTTCGCGGACGCTCTCGGAATCCGCCGTTTCCACGTCCGTCAGTCCCTGAATGTCGCCCGATTGCCCGGCGCTGCCTGAGCCCGGGCCCGCGCTCATCACCGCGATATCATTGCCGACGGAACGAACGCCGCGCGAAAGCCGTTCGCGCCGCGCCGCTTTGTTTTTGCGCGCCGCTTTACGCGCGAGCGCGGCCGCCGCTTTGCCGGTCAGACGTTTCTTTGCGGCAACGGTTCGGCGCGTCACTGTTTTCTTTTTGCGCGCAACACTTTTCTTGCTCGCAGGCTTCGCGCGAATTGTTTTGTTCTTTCGCTTTTGGTTTTTCTTAGCCATGCGCAGAGTGTACCACTCGCGTTCGACGCGGACAATTGGGCTCGCAGTTCTCGGGAGGGTTATTTCGGTGGGACGTCGAGCCGCGAAAACTTAGCGACGGTTTACGTTCGCACTTTTGTCAGAGGGATCGTAGAGCGACGATGACAGCGACGCCGTCACGGGATACGATTTTCCGCCGTCGGAAATTCGCGTGACGAGCAACACGTACTTGAACCCGTCCGGATGTTCCCGGCTTCGCAGCAGCACGAGCATGCCTGTGACGGCCGCGTCGGTATGCGCGACGATCTCCCTGCCGGACGCGAGCGACGAAACCAAGACCCCGCGAAACGGCGTGCCGTCCGCGTCGCGCGTGGAGTCAATCGTCTCCAGCATTTTAACGCGCACCACGGTTCCGGCAGGGAATTCGTCCATGGCGTCGGAGTTCGAGGCTTTGAGGCGGGTCTGCAACTGAAAATTCAGGACGGAACCCGCGGTGACGTGCACCTGGCTAATCGCCGGCGGCGCGCTCCATGCAGGCAACGAGAACAAGCTTACGGCGAACAGTACTCCGGCGAGGCGTTTCATAGGGCTGGGCTCCCAAATAAAATGCCAACGCGTTACTTAATATCAAGGCGTTGGCGCCCCGTCAAGTTTCCGTGCAGGGACGATTTCCTAAATCTTGCCTGTTCGCGCGGCCCGCATTTCAACTGCATGCGCGGCCCGTTGAATCAGTGCGGCGTACGGTTGCGCCCCAGCGTGAAAACGATTCCTGTCGAGATCCACAAGTTATTTTGGTGCGTCTGCAAAAAAGACGTGCGGTAATAATCCGCGTCAAACACGCGCACCGACCAGTGCGGCGAGATATGCCAGTCCACACCGCCGCCCGCTTTGAACGAGAATCCGTTCTCCGAAAATTTCGAGCCGCCTGGACCGTTGATGTTCAAATCCAGGCGCGAGCCGCCAGCGAGAAATTCGCCGAACACGGTGAACGTCCTGGAATGGAACGGCCGGTAAAAAACGCGCGGCCCGAAATGATTGCCGTAAATATTCGTGCTTGCACCCGTCAGGGAGCCATATTGCCCGCTGGCGTCCGCCTGCAGTTGGAGCCACGGCAGGATGTTGACGCCCACGCTGCCGAAAAATCCATTCATGTTCGGATACCCGCTCCCGCCGTTGTTGAACTGCGTGTGCGCGAATCCGCCCGCCAATTCCACGGTCATGCCTTGCTTCAAACCCTTCACTGGCTGTTGAGCGTTTGCCGAAATCGCCATCAGCAGCAACGCGGAACATAATACAAACCCCTTCATCGTCAGCCTTTCGCGGTTCAGCGGACTGGCACTTGAACCAGCAGATGAAATTGTCAGCCGCGCGGTTGTCTCGCCGCACGCTTTTTTTCTGCTTCCGGGAATATGCCTGCAACGGCCGGGGGAACACTAGGGTGACAACTTTCGCGCCGCTTTTCAACCTCGGTGTTGCGTGTGATTTCGATACGCGCACGCCGCCCCCGGGGGGTTCGCGTTCCGTTTTCGTGTACGCGCAACGCGAACTTGTCGGCGTCGTGGTTGGTTTGACCGCGAGCGAAAAGCCGCAGAACTTAACAAATCGAAGCTCTGCGCTACCAGGCTATTTCAAGTCGGGCGGTAATGGGTCGCCCCAGATATAATGGGCGAACCAGTTCCAGTTTTCCTGGGTTACGGCGCGCAACTCCTTCGGTTTGGTGATGGGATGGCCGAAGCCTTCGTAGAAAACGAGTTTCACGGGGACGCCGCGGTCCTTGAGTCCGCGATAGAGCTCGAAAGAATCGGGGACGGGAACGCGGGCGTCTTTGCTGCCCTGTTGAATCAGCGTGGGCGTGTGCGCGTGGTTGATGTAAGTGATGGGCGAAGTCTTGCGGTAAATTTCCGGGTCGCTCCACGGCGTGGCGTGCAAGTACTGGCGCGTGAAGGGCGTGATGTCGGTGTTGACGTAGTAGGTCATCCAGTCGGAAATTCCGGCGCCCACGGAGACGGCGCGGAAACGGTCGCTGAACGTGGTGATGAACGCGGAAATGTAGCCGCCCTCGCTCCAGCCCATCGAGCCAACGCGCTGCGGGTCAACGAAGCCTTGCGAGATAAGGTAATCGACGCCGGAAACGACGTCGGCGTAATCGCCCACGCCCAGATTGCGGACGTTGAGAGCGCGGAATTTCGCGCCGTAGCCGGCCGAGCCGCGATAGTTCGGTTCAAGAATCACGGCTCCGCGCGCAGCGAAAAGTTCGATGGGATAGTAACGGTCGGGCGAACGCGTGGCGCGGCTGGTGCCCGTGGGGCCTCCGTGAATTTCGACGAGCAACGGATATTTTTTCGAGGGATCGAAGTTCGCGGGCTTCATCAGGATTCCTTCGACGAGCGTGCCGTCGCCGGATTTCCACTCGATCACTTCGCGAGTGCCAAGCTGAAAATTCGCATACTGCGCGGAGATGTCCGTGAGCTTTTTCGGAGCGAACGAATCCACGGGCGACGCGAACACTTCTGGGAAGGCGTTGTCGGCCGCGGCCATGTACGCCATGGCGTGAAAATCGTGCGTGAAAGAAAAACTGCTTGCGGCGATTTTATCGGGACTGGTGACGCGGGTGATGCTGTCGCTCTGCGGATCCAGGCGGAAAAGATGATTGTACGTGCGCTGCTCAGCTTCGAAATAAATCCCTTCCGAGGACCATTCGAGGAGGCGCGCGTCTTCGTCGAATTTCGAAGTGAGAATTTTCGGCGTGCCGCCTCCGGCTGCGACCACGTCAATCGCGGAATTCGCGTAGTAATAAAATTCGCCGCCGTTCGAGCTATTGTATGCGATTTGTGTTCCGTCGGGCGACCAGACGGGATTTTCATTTGGCCCCGGCGCACCGAGCTTCTTTAGGGATTTGTCGGCGACATTCAGAAAATAAATGTCGCGAGTGCCACCGTCGGCGAGCGCCGGATCTTTGGTGGCGTCGAATGCGATGCGCGAACCGTCGGGCGACCAGCGAAAACCGTCCACGGTGAAATCGTCGCCGGAGGTGAGGCGCGCGGGTTTCGGCGGCGCGGAGTCTTCCGCGGCGGGAACGTCAAGGACCCAAAGATGCGTCATGGTGTAATCGCCGTCGACAATTTGGAAGTCGCCGTATTTGTTTTTGCGCGCTTTGCGTTCCGGCGATTCGGGATCCGGCGCGGAAAAGGCGATGCGCTTTCCGTCGGGCGACCATTCGAAATTGCGGACTCCGGTTTCGACATTGGTGATTTGGCGCGCTTCGCCGCCAGTCGGCGAAATCAAATAAAGCTGCGTCATGTCTTTTTTTGCGCCGGGAATGGATGACGCGCGATCGGAAAGAAACGCGAGCCATTTGCCATCGGGCGACCACCGCGGGTCCGTGCTCGATTTGTTCCCTTCCGTGAGCTGATAATTTTCTCCCGTGGCGACAACGCCGATCCAGATTTGGCGAACAAACGTGTTTTCGTCCCAGTCCGTGTGGGTGACGAGATATGCGACGTAGTGGCCGTCCGGAGAAATCTGTGGATCGGAAACAGTTTTCATTTCGAGGGCCTGCTTAATGGACGGCACGGAAGGAGTCGAGGAATTCGCTTGCGCCACAGCGCCGAACGGCAGAAGAGCAATGGCGAGGAGAAGAAAAGAAATTCGAATGGCGCGAGTTTTCATCGTGAGGGCTCCAATCCGCGATGCGAAGGATTTGCGCCGCTAGTGCGGCCGGGCGAGTATACTACGCAGTTTCGTGCGGGGAGAAACCATGAAGAGCTATTTGTCGGGGATTTGCGGCGCGGCGATCTTGCTTTGCGCGATGTGCGCCGTGTCAAGCGCGGGTGGAGCGGATGCAAATGCGCACAGAAGCGCGAACGAGACAAATGAGCGAATGTGCAGTCGAAGCACAACGAACGGCACACAGGCTGAAGCCTGTGCCACTGAAGGCGTGACGCAGACGCCTGGGGTGCAAAGGCAAAGTGCACCTCATGACGATGCGCTTCAAGGAGGCGATTCGGAGTTGCATTTGCTCCCGCGGCCGCGCGAGGTAAAACAGAAAGGCAAAACGGCGTTTAAGGTGACGCGGCGGACGCGGATTGTGGTGAGCATCGCGCTCGGCGGAAAGGATTTTGAGGGCGCGCAAATGCTCGAAGATGAAATCGAGCAGTGGACGGGTTGGGAGCTGAAGATTTCCGGCGCGCGGGAGATGCCCGGAGGCGCGGACATTATTTATGTTGGCGATGCGACGAAAGACAGCAAGTTGCGGGATACGCTTGAGAAGCAGGGATTGTCGATGGCGAAGGGATTCGACGAGGAGGGTTACGAGATATCTGTGAACGCTCATCGGATATTGGTAGGTGGAGCGAGCGCGGAAGGCGCCTTTTACGGCGTGCAAACGCTGCGGCAACTGTTGCGTCCGGCAAACGTAAGCAGCGCGAACAAAAAAGCAGATTCCTCGTCGCGGCGGCTCCTCGAAATGACAGACACAGACAACGACGGAGCGTCCAAATTTGAAACGGTAAGTTGGCACCTGGCAAACAGCGGCGAAAGGGGAAATGCCGGAAGGGTTGAAAAGGCAGATTCCTCGTCGCGGCTGCTCCTCGGAATGACAGATAAAATCGGGGGAGCCGCGCGCGGTGCGCGCTTCGTCAGCGTGACGCTGCGAGGGAGTTTGACCGGAGCGCAAAGCAAAAGTGCGAAAAAGAGCAGCGCGAGAAAGAGGCCGACGGACAACGCGCGGAATGGGGAATTGATTTGTCCCGCGGTTGCAATTCGCGACTGGCCGGCGATGAAGTGGCGCGGAGTGAGCATCGACATCAGCAGAGGGTCGATACCGACGCTGAAGTTCATGGAGAATCAAATTCGCGTGCTGGCGGGATTCAAACTGAACATGTATGCGTTGTACATGGAGGACGTGTTCACGGTGCCGGGAAATGAGATTTTTGCACCGCCGGACGCGCTGACGCCGGATGAGATTCGCGAGCTGGTCAGCTACGCGCAAAAATATTACGTGACGATTGTGCCGGAACTGGAAACGTACGGGCATCTTCACAATGTGCTGCGCTACGACGTTTACAGCCAGCTTGCGGAAGTGCCGCACGGATCGGTGCTGACGCCGACGCAGCCGGGGACTTACGACCTGATTGGGAAAATGATTGCGGCGATGGCTCCAATTTTCAAGGGGCCGTTTTTTCATATTGGCGCGGATGAAACTTTTGAATTGGGGCGCGGGCAGACGAAGGATTTGGTGGCGCAGAAAGGGCTGGGGCAAGTTTACCTGGACCACATTGCGAAGCTCGATGAAATGCTGAAGCCGTATCACAAGCAGACGATGTTCTGGGCGGACATTGCCGAACATTTTCCGGAATTGCTGCCGACTCTGCCGAAGGATTTGATTGCGGTGATATGGACGTATGGAAATAAGGATTCGTATGACGCGAGGCTCGCGCCGTTTCGCAATGCGGGTTTGCAGATTTTTGTTTCGCCGGGAATCAGCAACTGGCGGCGCGTCTATCCTGAGTTCGACGGCGCATATTTGAATATCCGCAATCTGACGCGCGACGGGCAGAAATTCGGCGCGCTGGGAATGTTGAACACGGATTGGAAGGACTGGGGCGGCCCGCTGAACGGAATGGACTGGCCCGGATTTGTCTTTGGAGCTGCGTGCGCGTGGCAGCCGGGAGAATCTTCGATTGACGAATTTCGGGACAGCTACGATTGGGCTTTCTATCGCAACACGGATCACACGTTCGAGGATATTTTGAATAAATTGGCGGATACGAATTCGATGCTCGACGGGCTGAGAATGAATGGTACGTACACTTCGTATTTCTGGGCTGATCCATTTTCGCAAGCAGGGGCGGATTATGCGACGACAGCGGCGCCTGTTCTTCACGATATGCGCGTGGAGGCGGAGCAGGCGTGGGAGTCGCTGCTCGAGAATCGCGGGAAGGCGCGGGCGAATGCGGACACCATGGACGATTTGATTTTTGCGGCGCGAAGGCTGGACTTTTTCGGAATGAAACTGCAATACACGACGGAGATGAGCGAGGCGTATTGGGATGCGTTCATGAATATGAGCGACCGGCGGCGGGTGGAGCGGAACCTGCAAACGTTGAGCTCGATGAATGGCGATTTGCAGGATTTGCGCGAAGGGTTGACGGGGCTGCGCGACGAATATGCGAAGCGGTGGCGCGCGGAAAATCGCGAATACTGGTTGGGCAATGTGACGATTCGCTACGACACGATGGCGAACGCGGTGCAGGAGAAGATCAACGAGATTAATGTGTTGGAAGATAATTATTCGCGGTTGGGACAATTGCCGACGCCGGAGAGCCTGGGATTTTTCTCGCGGCCAGCGCCGGAAGTAAATCCAGTGAATAACCGGAAGTGAAAAGCGAGGGAGCAAAGGCAAAGGCAAAGTCAAAAACCCCACCCTTCGCAAAAGGCGCGAAGGATGGGGCACCCGCAAAGGCAGAGCGAAAAGCAGACCCGTGCCCGCGACAGGCAGGCTCGTCGCATGGCTCCTCGGGATGACAAAAGAGGAGGGAGCGGGAACGATAGAAGCGAAAAGCGAAAGGCGAAGCGGCGTCGAGCCGCCGCAGTCCAAAAAAGTGAAATCCTTCGCAGAAAACGCTCCCGTCCTTCGTCACGATAGGCGGGATCGGCACCCGGCGAGACAAGAAGCAAAAACTCCCACCCTTCGCAAAAGGCGCTCAGGATGGGGCACCCGCAAAGGCGAAAGCAGGTCCCTCGTCGCGTGGCTCCTCGGGATGACAAGAAACATTGAGGGCGAGACAGGTCGCGTGGCGGGCTCGGCATGAGAAAAGACGAGGAAGGACGGAAGGCAAAAGCCGCAGAACTTCGCAAATGGCGCGAAGCTCTGCGCTACCTGGCGACGCGAGCGGCGTTTTTTGCGGCTTGAGCGCGGGTGGCGCGATTTGCCGGGTAGGTGATGCGCTTGCCGCGGACGCGGGCGAAGGGCGTGAGCTTGTGAAGATTGCGGCGCGTGAGCGTCATGATGTGCTCGACGGCGTGGCCGCGGACGGCGAGCGCGTCCGCCAGAAGCGAACGGTGGCAACGCCAGGGCACGGCTTCGGCGCACATGATGGCGCAGCGTTTTGTTTGCGCTAGTTTTTCGAGACGCGCGAGTCCGGCGGCGAATTCGGGCGTCTGCATGTAATCGGCGAAACCTCGGAAGCTCGAATTATTCCAGCCTGTGTTCGCCGAATCCGATTTAGCGCGGCGAAGGCCGCCGAGTTTGGCGAGATGAGTGTAAGCGATGCGCGCGCGGCGAAGAGTTTGCGAAAGCGCGTTGCGATTGAATTCCGGATTATGGCGCGAGCGCGGGACGGTGCGCACGTCGACGAGACGCTCGACGTTATGCGCTTTGAGGAGGGCGAGAAAATCTTCGAGCGAGCGATTGGAATGGCCGACGGTGAGGATGAGGGGCTGCGAGGGGCGAGATGCTTTCTTGCGGCGCGGAGATTTAGTCTTGCGAGGCGTCCTTGTGGTCATGCGAGGGTGCCTTTTCCTCGGAGGCCGTCGAGGAGGAAGTGGAAATAGATTAGGCCAGCGAAGGATTTCCAGGGGGCGAGGAGCTTCTGTGTTTTTTCGTAACCGGGACGTTTGCGGAGGCGGAGATGCTTTTGAAGTTTGTTCCAGCCGCCGACGTCGTCTCCCGGGAAAATGTTCAGGCGACCCATGCCGCGAAGAAGCGCGTATTCGGCGGACCATCGACCGACTCCGCGAATGGCGGTGAGGCGCGCGAGCGCGGAAGCGTCGTCGAGATCGTAGAGCGACTCGAGATTGAGTTCCCCTGCAGCGATGGAACGGCTGAGCTCGAGGATGGCGCGCTCCTTTTGCTGGCTGTAACCCATGGCGCGCAGAGTGCCTGGAGAGACGCCCGCCAAATCTTCAGGAGACGGGCAGGCCCGCAACGGCGGGTGGCCTTGTAAAGAGGTAGGCAATGGCGAAGCGGTTTTGCCGAAAGTTTGGACAAGGCGATTGAGAAGCATGATGCCGACGTGAAGAGAAACTTGCTGGCAGGAGATGGCGTTGAGCAGGGCTTCGAAAATCGTGGGATAACGGGGCGGCTTGAACCCGGCGAACTCAGCGATGAGCGGCTGGAAATGTTTTTGCGTTGCCGCGAGAGAATAGAAAGCGCGGAGATTGATTTGAGTGCCTAGAAGGCGCTCGATGCTGCGACGCAGAAGTGTTTCGGAGTTGGCGGGCATTTCTTTTGCGGTGGCGGTGACAGCGAGGCGAGGACGCGACGGGGAGCCGGTTTGCTGGATGGCGAGTTCGACGATCTTGTTTTCGAGCGGGAGCGCGCGGCGATATGTTTGACCGTCCCAGCGATCGAGAAGATTTTCGGGGCGGCGGCGAAGAACCCACGCGGTAAGGTCAAGGCGAAAGGGAGGCACGGGGCGCATTTCGAAAGAAATCGTGT
>DAHUXN010000011.1 GCA_027307115.1 Acidobacteriota bacterium | reverse complement strand
ATAATCCCGGCGATGTGCGCCATATCCACCATCAGCTTCGCGCCCACGCCATCGGCGATTGCGCGCAGCCGTGCGAAGTCCAGCGCACGCGGATAAGCCGAGAAACCGGTGATCAGCAGCGCCGGTTTGTGCTGCTGCGCGAGTTCTTCGATCTGCTCGTAGTCGATCAGCATCGTGTCGCGATTCACGCCGTATTGGACCGCGTTGAACCACTTGCCCGACATCGCCGGCTTGGCGCCGTGAGTCAGGTGACCACCGGCGTCGAGCGACATGCCGAGCACCGTGTCGCCCGGTTTTACTAGCGCCAACATCACGGCGCCATTGGCCTGCGCGCCGGAATGCGGCTGCACGTTGGCAAACTTCGCATTGAAAATCTGCTTGATGCGATCGAGCGCCAGCGTTTCGATCACGTCGGCGTATTCACACCCGCCGTAATAGCGCTTGCCCGGATAGCCTTCCGCATATTTATTGCTGAAGACAGAGCCCATCGCTTCCATCACCGCTTCGGAAATAAAATTTTCCGAGGCGATCAGTTCGAGGCCTGTGGCTTGGCGGCGGACTTCGTCGCGCAGCGCGTCAGCGACTTCGGGATCAACCTCATAGAGCGAACGACTCATGCGGCGAAGCTCTGCAGTTTCCGGTGTCATTGCGCTGTTACCTCATTTCGACGCTGCAGTTGCGCGCCGATTGCGGGATTTTCTCGAAATTAGCGGTGGAATGCCACGCAAATAAAAGCGCGTATCTGTACCGATTAGAATGTGCGCCGGCCGTTTGTTTTGTACAAGTTACGCCGAATTCTAATAATTTGTTGTACCGATTAGAAATGCACGAAATTGGCTTGCGATTTGAGTGGGGAGTGTGGCGATTTGTTCGGAGATCGCTGTGCTGCGCTGCTGCTTCCATAACTGCCCGCCTCTGATTGAGCCTAGCATAAAAGAGGGAATTTTTCAGAGGCGGCGGCTGTAGGAAATGCAGAGACAAGTGGCTAGAGGCAGAGGCGAAAGTCAAAGCGAAAGGCAAAATCCCCACCCTTCACAAACTACGTTCAGGATGGGGCACCCGGAAAGGCGAAAAGCGAAATCCCCACCCTTCACAAAAGTCGCTCCCTTCCTGTGTCAGTGCAACAGGCAACAAAGTGATTAGTGATGAGCGAAAGTCCAGGAATGGGTGGTCAGGGCGCCCGGAGCCGCTTATTCCGCAACGTTCCATACGTACAAGAAAGTGCCGTCGGAGGCGGTGGCAACGTTGCGCCCGGCTTTCCGCGTCGCGCGGTTCAGGGCAGAGCGAACTTTTTCTTTGCCGTCCGCCAATTCGGCCAGGGGTACCTTGAGCGCAGAGCCGTCGTTAATGCGGTCGAGATCCTTAAGGATAATGGAGACGATCTCCTTGTGCCTGCCGTTTCGACCTTGGGGAACATCCGCCTGCACCATGGTCTTGAAATGCATCGGCAGGGCTTTTCGAGAACCGGTTCCCATGCCCGCCTCCCGCCAGAGAAATTAAAC
>DAHUXN010000005.1 GCA_027307115.1 Acidobacteriota bacterium | reverse complement strand
AGATGTTCCGCAAGCTGCTCGATGAAGGCATGGCAGGCGACAACGTGGGACTGTTGCTGCGCGGCACGGAAAAAGACGAAGTGGAGCGCGGGCAGGTGATCGCCAAGCCCGGGTCGATCACGCCGCACACGAAGTTCAAGGCGGAGGCGTACGTATTGACGAAGGAAGAGGGCGGACGACACACGCCATTTTTCAAGGGATACCGGCCGCAGTTTTACTTCCGCACGACGGACGTGACGGGGGTGGCGGAGCTGCCGGACGGAGTGGAGATGGTGATGCCGGGCGACAATGTGGCGGTGGAAGTAAAGCTGATCACTCCGGTGGCGCTGGAGAAGGGCTTGCGCTTCGCGATTCGCGAAGGCGGCCACACCGTGGGAGCAGGCGCCGTCACCGAGATACTCGAGTAACTGGGTAAAGGACCATGCGCGAAATCATTACATTGCAGTGTGGCGAGTGCAAAAACCGGAACTACACGACCATGAAGAACCGTAAGAAGCATCAGGAGCGGCTCGAGACGTCGAAGTTTTGCAATACCTGCCGGAAGCACACGCCGCACAAGGAAACAAAGTAGCTGACGGCTTTTCGGTGTTATGGCTGCGCAAGAACGCGATTGGTTCTGTTACATGGTTCGGTGTAACGACGGCTCTCTATACGTAGGGATAGCGAGCGATGTCGCCGAAAGAGTGAAGCGGCATAATTGGGGAGTTGGACCAGCATTCACAGCGAAGCGGCGGCCCGTGGAGTTGCTTTGGAATGAATGCTGTGGTTCGGCGCAGGCTGCACGGCGGAGAGAAAAAGAAGTTAAAGGTTGGAGTCGCAGCAGGAAATTGGCATTGGCAGGCCGTGCCGGTAAGTCAGGGAACTTTTGCCAGACCGCCGGCTTGCCCTGAGAGTGCGGAGCGCTCGAAGGGTCGGCGAAACGATTCGGAAGAGACGCGGCAGACAAGGTAAACCCTTCGCCCCGCTTTGCGGGACTCAGGGTAAAGGGGAGTAGGTTCAACGGTAGACCGCCGGTCTCCAAAACCGGATGTGGGGGTTCAAATCCCTCCTCCCCTGCCAGTTTTTTAGCGCGGCCGGCGGGCGCAGGCGGGAAGCGATACGGCGGCAGGGATTCGCGGGCGGAAAGACACTGATGACAGAGGCGGTAAAGTTGAAAGAGGAACGCGAAAGCGGCGCCGGGTCTTCGCTATCGGTCCCGGGGCCATTTCGAAAAATCGCCGAGTATCCGCGGCGGTGGAAGGTGTTTTTCCACGACGTTCGCTCGGAAATGTCCAAGGTCGTGTGGCCTTCGCGGCAGGACGTGATTTCGATGACGGGAGTGGTGATCGTAACCGTGGCATTCTTCGGTCTGTTTTTTCTTTTGACGGACTCGACGTTCAGCTACCTGGAAACTCTGGTTCTGAATTACTTCAAACATTGAACGACACAGAACAACAAGGAAGCAGCATGGCGAAGCAGTGGTTCATCGTCCACACATACTCGGGCTTTGAGAAAAAGGTCAAGGAAAGCCTCGAAGGGCGCGTGGCTGCTTTTGGCCTGCAGGACAAAATCGGCCGGATGATCATTCCGACGGAATCGGTGGTTGAGGTGCGCGGCGGCAAGAAAATTGTTTCGCCGCGGATGTGCTATCCCGGCTACTTGCTGGTCGAGATGGATATGGACGACTACACATGGCACGTCGTGCGTTCGACGCCGCGGGTCACGGGCTTCGTCGGTTCGGGGCAAACGCCCACGCCGCTCAGCGACGAAGAAGTCGAAAACATTTTGAATCGCGCAACCACCACGGCGGAAAAGCCGCGGCCGAAGCTGACGTTTGACCGCAACGAGTCGGTGCGTATCGTCGACGGCCCGTTTGCGAATTTCACGGGAGTGGTCGAGGAAGTGAATTCCGACCGCAGCACGCTGAAAGTCAGCGTGACGATTTTCGGGCGCTCGACGCCGGTGGAACTGGATTTCGCGCAAGTGGAGAAAGTCGCGTAGCGGGGCGCTGCGGCGGCTCGTTTTTTAGTCGCATAGGGAGTCAAGATGGCAAAGAAAGTCCAAGCAACGGTGAAATTGCAATTGCCGGCGTCTAAAGCGACGCCTGCGCCGCCCGTGGGCACGGCGCTGGGCCCGCAGGGCGTCAACATCATGGATTTCTGCAAGCAGTTCAACGCCAAGACGAACAAAGAGCCGGAAGGAATGATCATTCCGGTGCTGGTGACGATTTACAGCGATCGCACGTTTACGTTTATCACCAAGACGCCGCCTGCGTCAGAACTACTGAAGCGCGCCGCGGGAATCGTGAAAGGTTCGCCCGAGCCGAATCGCACGAAAGTGGCGAAGGTCACACGCAAGCAAGTGGAAGACATCGCGAAGACCAAGCTGGTCGATCTGAACACGACGAATCTGGAGTCCGCGGTCCGCACAGTGATGGGCACGGCGCGCAATATGGGCATTGAAGTCGAAGGATAGAAGAAACGAGCACAGAACGAAGGGCAGGAGAGCGCAATGAGTAAGGCGGGCGGTAAAAATATCGAAAAGGCGCGGAAGCTGGTGGAAGCGCGCGCGTACAAGCTCGGCGAGGCTGCGGAGCTTTTGAAGAAGGCGCATTTCGTCAAGTTCGACGAGACGGTCGAGCTGTCGATTAATTTGGGAGTCGATCCGAAGCAATCGGACCAGATGGTGCGCGGCACGGTGGTGCTGCCCAACGGGCTCGGCAAATCGAAGCGCGTGCTGGTGATTGCCACGGGCGAAAAAGTGAAGGAAGCGCAGGAAGCGGGCGCGGATTTCGTTGGCGGCGAAGACATGGTCGTGAAGATCCAGGGCGGCTGGACGGATTATGACGCGGTGATTGCCACGCCGGACATGATGAAGTCCGCCGGCCGGCTGGGTAAAGTGCTTGGCCCGCGCGGCTTGATGCCGAATCCGAAAACGGGCACCGTGACATTCGACATCGCGAAAGCCGTTCAAGAAATCAAGGCTGGAAAAGTGGAGTTCCGTCTGGACAAGACGGGAATCATTCACTCGCCCGTTGGGAAAATCAGCTTCACGGCGGAGAAGCTCGCGGAGAATGCGCTGGCGCTGCTCGGGGCGGTGTCGAAAGCGAAGCCCGCGACGGCCAAGGGCAAATACATCCGGCGCGTCACGCTTACTTCCACGATGGGACCGGGGATTTTGATCGACCACGCGGAAGTGGAAGCCGCGGCCGCGGCGTAACGGAATTCGAGGGAGCCTGGCATGGGAATGAAGAAGGCGGAGAAGGTGGTGAAGGCCGATTCGCTTCGCGCGGAGCTTGCGAACGTATCGAGCGTGATTCTTTCGACGTTCCAGGGCATCACCGTCGAGCAGGACACGCAGCTTCGCCGCGCAGTCGAAAAGGCGGGCGGGCATTACGAAGTGGTGAAGAACACCATCGCAGAGCGCGCGGGCGCTGGCACGCCTGCCGAGAAACTACTCAAGAATCTTGCAGGAACGAATTCGATTGCCTACACCACTGCGGACCCGGTCGCGCTTGCGAAAGTGCTGACGAAAGTCGCGAAAGACGTTCCGGCATTTAAGTTCCGCGCGGGCTGGGTGGAAGGGCGCGTGGTTTCGATTGAGGAAATCCAGCATCTGGCGCAATTGCCGAGCAAGGAAGAGCTGATCAGCAAAGTGATGTTCCTGCTCAACGCTCCGGCGCAGCGGCTTGCTTCGGTGATGGCGGCCGTGCCGCGCAACCTGGCGGTGGTGACCAGTGAGGCAGTGAAAGCCAACAAGTTCGGTTCGGGCGGCGGCGCGGAAACGCCCGTCCCTGCAGCGCAACCGGAATAGTTCGGGACGATTTCGGGCAAGACAGTTTCTTAATTTTCTTTACGGAGGATAGGAAAAAGCAATGGCGAGCAAAGTGGAATCGATACTGGACGAGATCAAGGGCTTGACTCTTCTCGAAGCGTCGGACTTGGTCAAGAAGATGGAAGAAACATTCGGCGTCTCGGCTGCGGCAGCGGCTCCCGTAATGATAGCGGGCGGCGGCGGAGCAGCGGGCGCGGCACCGGCGGAGGAGAAAACGGAATTCACCGTTGTTCTCACGGAAGTCGGGGCGAACAAGATCAACGTGATTAAGGCGGTCCGCGAAGTCACCAGCCTCGGCCTGAAGGAAGCGAAGGATTTGGTCGACGGCGCGCCCAAGACGGTGAAAGAGGGCATCAACAAGGACGAAGCCGCCACCATCAAGAAAAAGTTCGAAGACGCCGGAGCCAAGGTCGAAGTCAAGTAGTGCGGCCGGCGCGGAGAATTCGCCCGTCGAAAAAGGATTCCGTCAACGCGCGTGCCTCTTCGAGGTGTTCGACCTCGTCACGCGTCCTGCCCGGACTCGAGGCTGTGGTGTCACTGCGGCTTTTGTCCGGTTTAGCCCCGGAAGGGATGAGGTAAACCATGCGGAACGGTAATCGTTCAACAAGGGAACGGGAGCGCCTGGACTTCGCGCGAATTCGCGCGGCGGTGCAGATCCCGAACCTGATTGACGTCCAGAAGAAATCCTACGAACGCTTTTTGCAGATGGACAAGCTGCCGAGCGAGCGCGAGGACGGAGGCTTGCAGTCCGTTTTCACCTCCGTGTTTCCGATCCAGGATTTTCGCGGGCTCTCGCAGCTCGATTTCGTGGACTACGCCATTGGCGACTGGGAATGCAAGTGCGGGCATCTGCGCGGACTCCATCATTTGCGCGCGACGTGCCGCAATTGCGGCGCTTCGGTGGTCACCAATCCGTACAAAACCGGCGACGTGGTTTGCACGAAGTGCGGCGCGTTCAATCGCAACACGCCCACATTCTGCAACAAGTGCGGCGATCCGGTCACGCTGCAGCTCAAATACGACGTGAACGAATGCCAGGAGCGCGGCATGACGTATTCCGCGCCGCTCAAGGTCACCATCCGCCTCACGATTTACGACAAAGACCCGGAGACGGGCGCGAAGTCCATTCGCGACATCAAGGAGCAGGAAGTTTTTTACGGCGACATTCCGCTGATGACGGAGAACGGCACGTTCATCATCAACGGCACCGAGCGTGTCATTGTCAGCCAGTTGCACCGCTCGCCGGGCGTGTTTTACGAGTCCGCGAACAATCGCAGCTACTTCCTGGGCAAAATCATTCCGTATCGCGGCTCATGGGTGGAGTTCGAGTACGACACGAAGAACATTCTGTACGTGCGCATCGACCGCAAGCGCAAATTCCTGGGCTCGATTTTCCTGCGCGCCTTGGGCATGAAATCGAATGAAGACATCCTGCGCACTTTCTACCAGGTGGAGCGCATTTCGGTGCGCGACCGCGAGCTTTTCTGGAACGTCTCGGACGGTCTTGTCGACCGCAAGCTGTCGCGCGAAATCAAGCATCCGCATTCTAGCGACGTGCTTGTCGCCGCGCACAAGCGCATCACCGAAGCCATTCACAAGGAACTCGTGAAGGCCAAGGTCAATCAGGTGGAAGTGACGCCGGTGGATCTGGAAGGCGCGGTCACGGTCGGAGAACTGGTCAACCGGCAGACGGGCGAAGTGCTGCTCGAAGCGAATAAGCCGCTCAATCCGGAAACGTGGGCCGCGCTGATTGAGGCGGGCATCACGGAAGTGGATGTTGCGTTCCCGGAACGCGACGACGCGGGCGTCATCATCAGCCGCACGCTGGAAAAAGATGCGGTGCGCAACACGCGCGAAGCACTGATCGAGATTTACCGCAAGCTGCGTCCGGGCGATCCGCCGACACTCGAAACAGCCACGGCGCTTTTCAACGGCATGTTCTTCGACGCGCGCAAGTACGATTTTAGCCGCGTCGGCCGCTTGAAATTCAATATCAAGATGGGCCTGGAGACGCCGCTCGACAAGCGCACGCTCGATCCGGCCGACTTTGTCTCCGCGATCAAGTACCTGCTGAAGCTGCGGAAGAATATCGGCTCGGTGGACGACATCGATCATCTGGGCAATCGCCGCGTCCGTGCGGTGGGCGAGTTGCTCGAAAATCAGTTCCGCATCGGCTTGGTCCGCATGGAGCGCGCCATCAAGGAAAAGATGTCCGTGTACCAGGAGATGTCGACGGCGATGCCGCACGACCTGGTGAACGCCAAGCCCGTGATGGCCGCGATTCGCGAGTTCTTCGGCAGTTCGCAGTTGAGCCAGTTCATGGATCAAACGAATCCGCTGAGCGAGATCACGCACAAGCGGCGCCTTTCGGCCCTTGGGCCGGGCGGGTTGTCGCGTGAGCGCGCGGGATTCGAAGTCCGCGACGTCCATCCCACACACTACGGCCGCATTTGCCCGATTGAGACGCCGGAAGGCCCGAACATTGGATTGATCAGTTCGCTTTCCTGCTACGCGCGAATCAATGAGTTCGGCTTCATCGAATCGCCGTACCGCAAAGTGAGGAATGGACGCGTGATCGACTACGTCCAGATCGTCAACGCGGGCGGCAGCGAATTCAAGGCCGGCGAAATCGCGGAACGGGAAAAAGTCGATTCCGCGAACGAAGAGCTCAGCCGCGGGAAAGTCACGGCCGAGGCGTATTGCTTCTATCTTTCCGCATGGGAAGAGGACCGCTACGTGGTCGCGCAGGCCAACGCTTCGCTCGACGATCGCGGAAAAATCACCACTGAACTTGTCAACTGCCGTCAGGCGGGCAACTTCGTGCTGAAGTCGCGCGAGGAAGTGGACTACATCGACGTTTCGCCGAAGCAACTCGTCTCCGTTGCGGCCAGTTTGATTCCGTTCCTAGAAAACGACGACGCGAACCGCGCGCTGATGGGCTCGAACATGCAGCGCCAGGCTGTACCGCTCATCAAGGGCGAAGCTCCGCTGGTAGGCACGGGCATGGAGCGCGTCACCGCGCACGATTCGGGCGCAGTGGTCAGTTGCAAACGCGACGGCATCGTGGATCAGGTCGACTCCGAGCGCATCATCGTGCGCGTGGAATCCGACCAGTCCGGTGTGCTCAGCCGCGAAGTCGGCTCGGACATTTATCTGCTCACCAAATTCAAGCGCTCGAACCAGAACACCTGCATCAGTCAGAAGCCGCTGGTGCGCGCGGGCGACCGCGTACGCCAGGGACAAGTGCTGGCCGACGGTCCTTGCACCGAACGCGGCGAACTGGCGCTTGGCCGCAACGTGCTGGTCGCCTTCCTGCCGTGGCGCGGATACAACTTTGAAGACGCCATCCTGGTCAGCGAAAAGCTCGTGCAGGACGATTACTACACTTCGATTCACATCGAGGAGTACGAAATCGAAGCGCGCGATACGAAACTCGGCCCCGAGGAAATCACGCGGGACATTCCGAACATCAATGAGAGCTTCCTGCGCAACCTGGACGAGAGTGGCGTCATCCGCATCGGCGCCACGGTGAAGCCGGGCGACATCCTCGTCGGCAAGGTAACGCCCAAGGGCGAAACCACGCTGACGCCGGAAGAGAAGTTGTTGCGCGCGATCTTCGGCGAAAAGGCCGGAGACGTTCGCGACGCTTCGCTCTATTGTCCGCCGGGAATCGAAGGCACCATCGTCGACGTGAAGATTTTCTGCCGCAAGGGCGCGGAGAAGGACGAACGCCACAAGGCGATCGAAGCCACGCAAGTCTTCAAGCTCGAAAAGAACCTCGCTGACGAAATCCGCATTCTGACCGACGAGCGACTGAAGCGCTTGAGCACCTTGCTGGGCGGGCAAACTCTCGTCGCCGACTTGCACGATGAGCGCACCAACAAGCGTTTGCTCACCAAGGGCACGGATCTGACGCGCGAGATTCTCGAAAAAATCTCCACGCGCAATCTGAAGCGCCTGCGCTTGTCGGACAAAGACCCGCTGCTCATCGAGAAAATCGATGAGATCGAGGAGATGACCTCGCGGCAAATCGACGTGCTTCGCAAGATCACCGAGGAGCGCAAGGAAAAACTGAAGAAGGGCGACGAACTGCCGCCCGGCGTCATTAAACTCGTCAAAGTCTACATCGCCATGAAGCGCAAGCTTTCCGTCGGCGACAAAATGGCCGGACGTCACGGCAACAAGGGCGTCATCGCGCGCATTGTTCCCGCGGAAGACATGCCGTATCTGCCAGACGGCACGCCCGTGGAAATTGTGCTCAATCCGCTCGGTGTTCCGTCGCGCATGAACGTGGGCCAGATTCTCGAAACGCACCTCGGCTGGGCCGCCAAGGAACTCGGCGGACAGATTTCGAAACTGCTCGACGAAGGCTCGCGCGCCGAAGTGGTCCGCAAATGGTTCAAGGACGCCTTCGGAGCGACTTCGGTCTGGGAATCGATCAAGGACCTGGACGACGAAGAGATCCTCGCCCTCGGGAACAATTACAAAGACGGCATCCCGATGGCCACGCCCGTTTTCGACGGCGCGCGCGAGAAAGACATTCGCCACTTGCTGCAAGCGTCGGGCCTGCCGGAAACGGGCAAGATCACGCTGTACGACGGCATGACTGGCGACGCGTTCGCGCAGCAAATCACCGTCGGCTACATTTACATGCTCAAACTGTCGCACTTGGTCGACGACAAGATTCACGCGCGTTCCATCGGGCCTTACTCGCTGATCACGCAGCAGCCGCTTGGCGGCAAAGCGCAGTTCGGCGGCCAGCGATTCGGAGAAATGGAAGTGTGGGCGCTCGAAGCCTACGGCGCCGCGCACATTCTCCAGGAATTGCTCACGGCGAAGTCCGACGATGTCTACGGGCGCGCCAAAATTTACGAGGCCATTGTGAAAGGCGAGCCCGGAATCGAACCGGGCGTGCCTGAATCGTTCAACGTGCTCGTCCGCGAGCTGCAGTCGCTCTGCCTGGACGTCGAATTGATGAAGCGGCAAAAGCCCCAGATTGAGCCAGCCGCCGCCGATTAACTGCTCCCGGTTTTTTTTCGGGGGCCTTGCAACGAATTTTTGTCCCGGACTTCCGGGACGGGAGGTTCGCCCTTGTACCGTTCTAGCCCGTACGACCGCGCCAGCCAGATTGCCGATTTCGATTCCATCCGCATCAGCCTGGCGAGTCCTGAGAAAATCCGTTCGTGGTCCCATGGCGAAGTAACCAAGCCGGAGACCATCAATTACCGCACGTTCAAGCCGGAACGCGATGGCTTGTTCTGCGCAAAAATTTTCGGTCCGGTGACGGACTGGGAATGTCTGTGCGGCAAGTACAAGCGCATGAAGCATCGCGGTGTCATCTGCGACAAGTGCGGCGTCGAAGTCACGCTCAGCAAAGTGCGTCGCGAGCGCCTGGGCCACATCGAACTGGCTTCGCCGTGCTCGCACGTCTGGTTTTTCAAGGGGCTGCCGAGCCGCATTGGCTACCTGCTTGATATTTCCATGCGCGATCTCGAGCGGGTCCTCTATTTCGAGGCGTTCGTGGTCGTCGATCCGGGCGAAGTGCCGGGAATCAAAGAGAAAGAATTGCTGCTCGACGACAAGCATCGCGAGTTGCAGAAGGAATTCGCTGGCAAATACCGCGCCATCATGGGCGCCGAGGCCATCAAGGAACTGCTGCGCCGCGTGGACATTGAAAAGCTCTCCGAAGAGCTGCGCGAGAAAATGAAGACCGACCCCAGTCTGCAGAAGCGAATCAAATTCGCCAAGCGGCTGAAAGTGGTTGAGTCCTTCCGCAAGAGCGGCAACCGCCCGGAGTGGATGATTCTCGACGTAATTCCGGTGCTGCCGCCCGAGCTGCGCCCGCTCGTGCCTCTGGATGGCGGCCGCTTCGCTACCTCCGATTTGAATGATTTGTACCGCCGCGTGATCAATCGCAACAACCGGCTGAAGAAGTTGATGGAGCTTCACGCGCCGGACGTGATCGTCCGCAACGAAAAGCGCATGCTGCAGGAAGCTGTCGACGCGCTCTTCGACAACGGCCGCCGCGGCCGCGTGCTTCGCGGAACGAACAATCGCCCGCTCAAATCGCTTTCCGACACGCTCAAAGGCAAGCAGGGCCGCTTCCGCCAGAATTTGCTCGGCAAGCGTGTTGACTATTCTGGCCGCTCCGTCATCGTCGTCGGCCCCGAACTGAAGTTGCATCAGTGCGGCCTGCCGAAGAAGATGGCGCTCGAGCTTTTCAAACCATTCATCTATCACCGCCTGGAAGCCGCGGGCCACTGCACCACCATCAAGCAGGCCAAGGAATTGGTGGAGGCGCAAGATGCAATTGTCTGGGACATTCTGGAAGAAGTGATTCACCAGCATCCGGTGCTGCTCAACCGCGCTCCCACGCTGCACCGCTTGGGCATTCAAGCTTTCGAGCCGGTGCTCGTCGAAGGCAAGGCCATCCGCATCCATCCGCTGGTTTGCACCGCGTTCAACGCGGATTTTGACGGCGACCAGATGGCTGTGCACATTCCGCTTTCGCCTGAAGCGCAGGTGGAAGCGTCCGTGCTGATGCTCAGTTCGCACAACATTCTCTCGCCCGCGAACGGCGGTCCGCTGGCCGTGCCGACGCAGGACATGGTCCTCGGAATTTACTACCTCACGAAGTCGAAGCCCGGTGCAAAGGGCGAAGGTCGCGCGTTTGGCTCCATCGAAGAGGTGATTCTGGCGCTCGAAACTGGAGAAGTAGAGCTTCTCACTCCCATCCGGCTGCGCTACACAGGGGAAGTGATCGACATGACGACGGCGTACGACGATCAGGACGTCACGCACACGGAACCGGTCACGCTCAACAAGCAATTCATGCAGACCACCGTCGGGCGCGCCATCTTCAACGACGATTTGCCTGCGGAGATGCCGTTCGTCAACGGGCTGCTGAAGAAAAAGGGCACGCAGCAACTTTGCCAGTACTGCTACTTGCGCTTCGGACTTGAGAAGACTGTGCAGATGCTCGACAAGCTGAAGGAACTCGGCTTCTTCTATGCGACCAAGGCCGGCCTTTCCATCGGCATCAGCGACATGGTCATCCCGGGCGACAAGGCGAAGCTCGTGGACACAGCCGAGCGCGAAGTCGTCAAGGTGCAGCAGCAATACCTCGACGGCGCGATCACCAACGGCGAGCGCTACAACAAAGTCATCGCCATCTGGAGCGACGTCACTGAAAAGGTCGCCGACGAAATGTTCAAGGCGCTCGAAGTTCAGGACAAGGAAGGCACGATGAATCCGATCTACGTGATGGCCGATTCCGGCGCTCGCGGATCGAAACAGCAGATTCGTCAGCTTTCCGGCATGCGCGGACTGATGGCCAAGCCCTCGGGCGAAGTTATCGAGACGCCCATCACATCGAACTTCCGTGAAGGCCTCACCGTGCTGCAATACTTCATCTCCACGCACGGCGCCCGCAAAGGATTGGCCGACACAGCGCTTAAGACCGCCGACTCGGGCTATCTGACTCGCCGGCTGGTCGACGTGGCGCAGGACGTCATTATTAACGAATTCGACTGCGGCACCGCGGACGGGATTTACGTCGAGCCTATCCTCGAAGCTGGCGTCGAAGTCGAGCCTCTACGCGACCGAGTAATCGGCAGAGTGTCGCTCGAGAAGATCAAAGACTACGAAGGCAACGTCATCGTCGAGATCAATCAGGAAATCACCGAGGAACTCGCCAACGCCATCCAGGCGGCAGGCATTGAGCGCGTGAAGATTCGCTCCGTGCTCACCTGCGAGTCCCGCCGCGGCGTGTGCGCGCGCTGCTACGGCCGCAATTTGGCCACCGGACGTTTCGTCGAGATGGGCGAAGCGGTGGGCGTCATCGCCGCGCAGTCCATCGGCGAACCTGGCACGCAGTTGACCATGCGCACGTTCCACATCGGCGGCACGGCCACGCGCGTCACCGAGCAATCGAAGGTTGAAGCTAAGAACAACGGCTTCGTGAAATTCATTGACCTGAAAGTGGTCGAAGGCCGCAACAAGATTCTCATTTCCATGAATCGCTCCGGCCTGATCGCCGTCGTCGACGAGAAGGGCCGCGAGAAAGAGCGCTACCACGTGGTTTACGGCGCGCGTCTGAAGGTGGACGACGGCCAACCCGTCACGCTTGGCCAGGTGATGGTCGAATGGGATCCGTACACCTTCTCGATTCTCACCGAGACCGGCGGCACCGTGCAGTTCAAGGACCTGCAGCCGGGCATCACCATTGAAGAGCAGGTGGACGAAGTCACCGGGTTGTCGCAGCTTGTGGTCACGCTGCTGCCGGGCGACGAAAAGCACCAGCCGATGATTCTGGTCCGCGATCCGCAGGGCCGCGTTCGCAAGAAATACTTGATGCCGTCGCGCGCCCACTTGATGGTCGCCGATGGTGACGAAGTGCAGCCCGGCGACGTGCTCGCGAAAATCCCGCGCGAGACCACCAAGACGAAAGACATCACCGGAGGATTGCCGCGCGTCGTGGAACTATTCGAAACGCGCAAGCCGAAAGATCCCGCCGTCATCAGCGAAATCGATGGCGTGGTCAAGTACGGCGAAATCGTCAAGGGCATGCGCCGGATTTTTGTCGAAAGCGAAGACGGCGGCAAAGTCGCCAAGACCATCAAGGAATACTCCATTCCGCGCGGCGTGCACATCAACGTGCAGGAAGGCGAGCGTGTCCGCGCCGGCGAGCCGCTGATCGACGGCCCGCTCAATCCGCACGATTTATTGGCCGTGCTCGGCGAAAAGTTCACGCAGGCTTACCTGGTGAACTCGGTGCAGGAGGTTTACCGCCTGCAGGGCGTGAACATCAATGACAAGCACATCGAGACCATCGTCCGGCAAATGATGCGCTGGGTGAAGGTGGAAGACGTTGGCGACACCATGTTTCTCCTCGAAGAGCAGGTCGACAAATTCCGCTTCCGCGAGGAGAACGACCACGTGATCCACGACGGCAATCGTCCCGCGACCGGACGTCCGCTGCTCCTCGGAATCACCAAGGCTTCGCTCTCGACCGACTCGTTCATCTCCGCGGCCAGCTTCCAGGAGACGACGCGCGTGCTTACCGAGGCGGCGATTTCCGGCAAGGTGGATTATTTGCGCGGCTTGAAGGAGAACGTCATCATGGGCCGCCTGATTCCCGCCGGCACCGGTCTCGACCGCTATCGCAGCGTTCAACTTCTCACCGAAGTGCCCAGAGAAGAGCCCGAAGCAGAGGAGCCGCAGCTCACGCCGGAAGAAGCGGCGGCGCTGGACTTCTTGCGGAAAGACACAGACACGATCGTCGAACCTTAAACCAAGAATCGTGTTAACCTGACTTGGCGGCGTGCCACGCAAAGCGCGCCGCCTATTTTTTTGCAAAGCTCACATTTCTCGCCGGGACAGACGCTTGCGCTATCTTTCCGCCGTCGCACCTTCCTCATTTAACCTGTGGAAACTCGCTCCTCTTTACGGTTTGTCGCGGTAATCCTGCTGCCTCTACAATTGTTTATGCGTTCTGCGCGTGCTGCTAATGTGTTGACGTTTCAATTAACGGTCCCGAATCCTGTATGACCGACGAGAAAAAGCCAGACACCGGCGCGCTCTCCCAATGGAAAGAGCTTGAGCGCCGCGAATCGTCTTTGTGGCGCACCAGCCTGCTGCTTCTTGTGCTGCTGGCCTTCACGATTGTCTTCACCGTCACGCAACCGGCGCGCACCCTGCCGGGCCATTCCAGGCTCCTGTCTCTTGGCTTGATTATTTTGGTTCTGCTTTTCGGCGCGTATGCGTGGATGCAGAAACGCAAGATCGCGCAGCTCCGCGGTTTTGTGCAGGGTTACGCCGAAGGACACGCTGGACCGCCGAGCGATCAGCAGCTGGAAAAGTTGTTTGAGGTTGTCGCTCGCTCACAGCACAGCTTCCGCGACCTCATTGATAGCTTCGACCGTATCGCCTTCAATATTTCGCTGGATGGCCAAATTCGCGTCATCAATCGTGAGTTCGCCGATATCCTGGGTTTGCCATTTGCTGAAATCGTGAATCATCCGCTCGAGGATTTTGTCATCGAGCCCACCCGTGCAGAAATTCAAAATGCGCTGCCACGTTTCATTGAAAAACGCACATGGACCGGCTTGGTTAAAGTGCGCTGGAAGGCGATCCCGGAAATTCGCTTCTACGAGTGCACGTTATACGCCGTTGTAAAGGACGGCGAAGTTACCGGAGCCAGCGGGCTGGCGCGCGACGTCTCCGCGCAGCGCGAAACCGAATCGCGCTTCACCGATCTTTTTGAGACTCTCCACGAGGGTGTTTACTTCAGCGCGCCGGATGGCAAGCTTCTCGACGCGAATCCGGCATTGATCCAAATGCTCGGCTGCGGAAACAAAGCGGAGTTGCTCGCCAGGAATCTCGGGGACTATTTTGCTGATCCGTCCCAATGGAATTTGCTATTCGATGAACTGCGCGAAACCGGCTTTCTGCGCGACCGTGAAATCGTCCTCCGCGGCCGGGACGGCTCTCCCATTTATGCCCTCAATTCCTGCGTTGCAATCCGCGACGCCTCTGGCCGCTTCATTCGTTTTCAGGGTTCCCTCGTGGACATCACAGAACGCCGCAACATTGAGCGGCGCCTTGGCGAGGAACAGGAGTTCGTGCGCCGCCTAGTCGCCTGCTTTCCAGACATCATCGTGGTTCTCGACAACCACGGCCGGTACACGTTCGTCAGCCCGCGCGTCGAGGAATTTCTCGGCTATACAGCGGAGGAATATGTCGGCATGGACCTGGGCGAGCGCCCGCATCCTGACGATCGCGCCTCTGTCATGGAATTCTTCAGCAGTCTCGTCACTGGAAAGACGAGTTTCGGAACCGTGGAATACCGCACGGCGCACAAAAATGGCGGCTGGAGAACGTTTCGCGCCAATGCCGGCCCGCTCACTGACGCGGAGGGGAAAGTCATCGGGATCGTCGCCTCGGCGCGCGATGTCACCGAATCGAAACGCCTCGAGCAGCAGTTGCTGCAATCGGAAAAACTGGCGGCCATCGGCCAGATGGTTTCGGGAGTCGCCCACGAATTGAACAATCCTCTCACGGCAATTTTGGGCATGAGCGATCTGGTGCGCGAGCGTGCCACCGATGACGCTTCGCGCCGGCAAATTGAGCTTGTCCAGAAGCAGGCACGCAAGGCCGTGGGACTCGTTCAGGGATTGTTGAATTTTTCCCGCCCTTCGCGGCCAAAGAGCCAGCACGTTCGGCTCGGGGAACTGATAACCCGCGCCATTGAACTTCAACAGTTCGTGCTCGCAAGCCGGAATATCACGGTGGATGTTGACCCGGCGTCTAAATTTCCGGAGATTCAGGCAGACCCAAACCAAGTGGTTCAGGTGTTCGTGAATCTGCTCGCCAATGCGGAACAGTCCATCGCAGCGGTGCGCGATCATGGGAAGATCAGCATTCGTATTGTCGAGATGGAAGGCAGGGCCGAAGTGCTCGTTGACGACGACGGCCCGGGCATTCCGGCCGAAATTCGTTCGAAAATCTTTGACCCATTTTTTACGACTCGCCGCTCCACCGGCGGCACCGGCCTCGGACTAACGATCTGCTTGGTGATTCTCAAGGAGCACGGCGGCACGATCGAAGTGCAGTCATCTCCATCGGGCGGCGCGCGCTTTCGCATTCTTCTGCCAGTTTCGCGGTCAGCGCCGCAATCGGCCGCGGAGCCTTCATCTCTTTCGCAGCTCAACGGCATAAAGGGTTGCTCAATTCTCATTGTGGAGGATGAGGAGGGAATTCGTGAGTTGGTCGAGGAGGGCCTGAGGGCGCGCGGCGCCGCCGTTGAGAGTGTTCGCACTGGTGAAGAGGCATGGGGAAAGATTTCCGCGCGGTCTTATGACATCGTCGTCTGCGATTTCAATCTTGGCGGAGTGAGCGGCTTGGAATTATTCGATCGCGTGCGGAACCGGCCCGGCGCGAATCATCCCAAATTTCTCTTCATCACCGGGGAGATTGTCGATTCATCGCAAATCGCCGCGCTGGAGGCGAAGGGTTCCTTCGCTCTGCAAAAGCCCTTTCAGATGGCGGAGCTCATCTCGACAATCGAAAAATTCATCGCGTCCGCCGCGCCGTAGCGACTGGCGGAGCGGAAAGATTTATTTCTCGCCCTTCGGTTGCTTCCCGCGCGCGGCATCGACGCCAAAATCCCAAACCAGCAGATTCATTCCTTCTTTCGCGGAAATTTCAGCCAGCGCATATTCTCCCGGCTTCAGCGGCTGGCCCAGCGTGAAACGGTAGACCCCTTTCGCCACTTCCCAAATTTGCAGCGACATTGTTTTTGCCTTTTCTTGCTGCTGCGTGAAAAAACTGTCGATGTCTTCGATATGTCTCTTGTTGCCGTGTACGTGCGCCTCAATCAATTCCACTTCCGGCTCGCCCGGATCCGTCGTTCGCAAATAAAATTCCGGCGACGGATTTGTGATTCGAAATGACGCGTGCGCCCCCTGAAGATCGATTGCGCGCCGCGAAGGCAGGATCGGCACGGGTATAACCACTTGTTCCACCAATCGCTTTTTGCTCAGTTTGCTGGACGCCGCCGATTGCTGCAACGGGAAAATCCCATGCCCGTCCAAAATAAAAAACCCTTCGCCTGGCGGCAGAAAAACGCCCGGAACAATTTCGAGACTCGCATCCACGTCCAGCGGCGCGACCTTTGCCGCCGCTTCTTCCGCCTTCAGCTTGGTATCGAGAGCTTCCGCTTGCTGGGCATCAGCGGCCTGTGCTTTTTTCGTGGCGTCCCAATCCACCATCGCAGCCGGCACTTCCTCCCATTCGCCGCGCTCCACGCTGAAATAGCGCACGCGATCGCCTTGGACTTCGTAGCTGCTGGCAATCTGCGATGTTCCATCCTTCATCACCAGCCTCTTGCCCTTTGGCAGCGTAGAGCCGGCCGGTCCCTGCTGGCTTGAAGTGTTCTGGGCCGCTCTGGCACTTGCGGGCTGCGGCAATAATATCGGCAGGCTGAGAAAGCCCACGAACGTTGCAAAAACGACACCTCGGATTTTAGTCAAGGTCTGCATTGCTGTTCGAGAAAACGTCCGGTGCCTGCTCTCCTAGGATGCTGACGCGCCAGAACTCGTTTTCCGCGCACATCAACTGAGTCTAATCCCGCACACGTCGCACGGCAATCAAAGGCATGGGGCATAAGTGGCCAGCGCAATAAAGTGAGGCGGTTTTGAAACGGACGCACGTACACAAAAGTAGCGGGTGGATTGCGAACGAAGGTCCAAACGGCGCGCGCGCTAGTGTTCGCAGCGCGGACAGAGGACGTTTACAATCATGAGTTCCGAATCGGAAAACAGCCACTTTCCGGCTTCGGCGCTGGCAGCTTCGGCGGCGCGAATCAGTGAGCCGACATGCTTGCTCTGTGCCCAACTGCGGAGGTGATCCAAGCAGATTCCTGTGAGGCGGGATACCTCGTCTTCGGTGAACTGTTTCTGGCCTGATCGAATCGTGACCACTTTTTCTTTCCTTCTCGATAAGCTTAACTGCCTTATCGGCCCATCCCCATTAAATCTTGAGCACGAATCGTTCCAAATTAAACTGGCGGCGATGTCCATCTTGGCGTTCTTCTGCTAAACATTTAGAAAACTATAAGTTACCGATTTTCAGGCATGCAGTCCCCGCGCGAGAGGATTTCCGGCACAATTCGTAGCATAGGAAATCTTTTGCCCATCCTTTGGATGTTTCTACAGTTTTCGGTAGGAATACTATTTTGAAGAGAATTGTGCAATTACTCAGATTAGGAAGCCGTTCGCTTTCTCAAACGCGTGAGCCAGTTGCAACACGCGCGATTCAGCGAAGCGGGGGCCAAAGATTTGCAAGCCAACAGGCAGTCCATCCGACGTTGTCCCGCAAGGGACGGAAATTCCAGGGATTCCCGCGAGCGATCCAGTAACAGTATATATATCAGCAAGATACATCGCCAGCGGGTTCATTGTTCGCTCACCCAAACGGAACGCCGTCGTGGGCGAAGTGGGCGTCACGATGGCGTCGACTTTTTCAAATGCCAGGATGAAATCGCGCGCAATCAGCGTGCGAACTTTCTGTGCCCGCAAATAATATGCATCGTAATAACCCGAGGACAGGGCGTATGTGCCGAGCATGATCCGCCGTTTCACTTCTGCGCCGAATCCTCTGCCGCGCGTTTTCTTGTACATTTCGCGCAGCGAACCGGCGTGAACGCGAAGGCCATACCGCACTCCGTCGAAGCGCGCCAGATTCGAGCTCGCTTCCGCTGTCGCGACGATATAATAGGTCGCGATCGCATACTCTGTGTGCGGCATCCGCAATTCGACCGGTTGACAGCCAATTTGCTTCATGAGCTCAATACCCGCTTCTATTTTTGCCCGCACTTCCGGATCCATGCCTTCGCCGAAATATTCGACGGGAATCCCGATGCGCATTCCGCGAATCGGCTTTTCCATTTCTTCGAAATAATCAGATGCCGGCACGGCGGCTGACGTCGAATCGTTTGTGTCATGGCCCTCGATCACGGAAAGCACCGCTGCAGCGTCGCGCACGGTCGTTGCAAACGGCCCGATGCGGTCAAGCGAAGAGGCGAACGCGATCAATCCATATCGCGACACGCGTCCGTACGTGGGCATCATCGCGGGAATTCCGCAGAACGCTCCCGGCTGGCGAATCGATCCTCCGGTATCCGTTCCAAGAGCCGCCACGGCCAATCCCGCCGCGACTGCGGCAGCCGAACCGCCGCTCGAACCTCCGGGCACGCGATCCGTGGCGACTGGATTGCGCACAGGGCCGTACGCGGAGTTCTCATTCGAGCTGCCCATCGCGAATTCGTCGCAGTTCGTTTTTCCTAAAATAACCGCCCCCGCCGATTCGAGTTTTTCCACTGCGGTTGCGTCATACGGCGGGACGTAATTCTCCAGGATGCGCGAGCCGCACGTGGTGCGAATGCCGCGCGTGCTGATCACGTCTTTGATTGCCACGGGAACGCCGGCGAGGGGCGGAAGTTTTTCGTTGCGGGCGCGCAGTTTATCAATACGGTCCGCTTGCGCATAGGCGCGCTCCGGCGAAAGCGCCAGAACCGCATTCAATTCCGGATTTTTCCTTTCGATGCGCGAATAAAATTCCGCGGTGAGTTCGCGCGCGGAAAGTTTTTTCGCTTCGAGCGCCTCGCGGACCGCGGGAACCGTCCAGGCATTCGCGGCGCTCACCGTTCGATCACCTTCGGGACACGAAAATAGGGCTTTTTCGCTTCGGGTGCTTGTTCGAGGATCGCGTCCGCGACATCGCATTTGCGGACCACGTCCTCGCGCAGCGCTCCGTCAGGACTCGCCGCGGACTGGAGCACTTGCGCCATCGGCTCGACATCCGAAACGTCGAGCTGCTTGAGTTTGTCGATATAGGTGAGGATGGCGTCGAGCTGTCCGCGAAACGTTTCCACTTCCGACTCGTTCAGCTCGAGATTCGCCAACTCGGCGACGTACAGCACATCATCGCGGCTGATTTTCATGGCTTATACGTGGACATGGGACGGCGAATGAACGGAATGTGGTTGTTGTCGACTTCGTAGGCGAGCCGCCGGCCCGCGCGCTGCGGGGGCTCGAAGTGAATTTCATGCACAAGACGGCTGCCCCACGAACGATTCACGTGCTCGCAAATTTCCTGATTCATCAGCTCAGCCTGCTTCTGCCATTCGCGCGAATCCGCTTCAATGCGCAGAACGCCTTTCGCATAAGCTGTTGGGCGAATGTGCGCCGCCATGCCTGCGCCGACCAGCTTCGGCCACGTTGCCTTCAGCCACGTCCGCGCCGCCTCAGGATCTTTCATTCGGCGCAGCGTTGCGCCCAGAAATTCTCCGGCTCTCTCCATGGAATTTACGATTCTAACACACCGTTGCGTCCGGCAGCTGCGCCTGAAAATAATCTTCGGCGGCAGGACTCAGGCGAGACCGAGCTGATCCGCAACGCCACGCATTGCCTCCACGCAGAAAGCGATGTGCTCCTCCAGCGGAACGCCCAATTCCTCGGCGCCCACGCGCACGTCATCGCGATTCACGCCGCGTGCGAATGCCTTGTCTTTCAATTTCTTTTTCACCGAGGCCGTTTCCACCTCTGCGATTTTTTTGCTGGGCTTCACCAGCGCGCAAGCGGTGAGAAACCCGGCGAGTTCGTCGCACGCAAATAACGTGCGGTCGAGCGCCGACTCGCGCTTCACTCCGGTGTAATCGGCGTGCGCGAGAATCGCGTGGATCAGTTCTTCCGGGTAGCCGCGCTCGCGAAGAATCCGAGTGCCTTCCACAGGATGTTCCTTGTCCGCGTGATGCTCCGCATTTGGCCATCGTTCGTAGTCAAAGTCGTGCAGCAGCGCCGCATGTCCCCACAACTCCTCATCGGCGCCCTGTTTGCGGGCGTAAGCGCGCACGCACGCCTCCACGGCCAGCGCGTGTTTGCGCAAATTTTCGTTTTGCGTATATTCGCAGAGCAATTTCCAAGCTTCTTCGCGTCTCGGCAAGTTCGACACTGTAAATCCTCCATCGCTGAAAGTTGATAAGCGTATCAAAAAATAGGCACGTTCGGCGACCCGCGTGCTCACTATTCAATGGATTGATTTGCGGCAACGCCAGGACTAGAATTGGGCGCGGCTGAGAAACAGAAAGAAAAGGCTTGACTCCAGATGGGTCGGCAGAGAGAATGTCGCTCGCGCCGGTTTCTGCCTTCCCCTTTGTGACCCGTTCCTTCCCTCCGCACTGTCGGAAAAGTCTGCGAGGAACCGTTGGGTGAAAAGAAAGTAGAGGAAGCCGGTTCAGAGATGGACCGAGAAGTCGTCCGCTGCAACGTTTGTGGACTTGTGCAATATCGCACACGTACGGACAATTGCCGGCGTTGCGTGCGCCTGTTGCCTTCGAAGGTGACGTTCGTCATTCCTACGCCTTCCGCACAGGACTTGCCAGGCGACGACCGTCAATTGCTCGAAGACTGGCCGAACCGCGAAACGGTTGAGAATATCGGACAGCGGATTCGCCAGTTGCGTGAGTCCCGCGGCATGACGCAGAGCCAGCTTCAAGCGCGCTCGCGCGTGTCGCGTTCCTATCTTTCGCGTATTGAGAGCGGGCAAATGACGCCCAGCCTCGGCACGCTGGAGAAGATCGCGGAAGCGCTCGGAGTCGGGCTGAATCGCTTTTTCGTGCCCGAGTCCACGGGACAGACGCTGCTCGAGGATCCGTTCATCCAGGGATTGCGTCCGTTTCTGCGCCAGCTCGATTGGGCGCAGTGGCAATCCATCCTCAAGCGTTTGCAAGCGATCAGCGACCACGTCAGCAACAGTCCCATGATGCGGCCGCCGGTGCAGCCGATGCAGCCGCAAATGCAGCAATCGAAGCTGTCGCAACTGTCGTCGCGACGGCATGGGACCCCGATGGCGTCTGCTCATCGGTAAGGGATACCGCAGAAGTTTACTGCCAAGAGGGCGCCGGGCAGGACGCTCGGCGCTTCAGGCTTTGCATTTCCATTTTGTGAACAAATCGTTTCAGTTCTGATTCACTCACCAAATCGACTGTGCCATTCCCACTTTTTTTAAGGCTTGGACGCGAAATGCAGGGGCGCGAGCATCGTAACCATCCACGCGACGAATACAACGACGAGAAGAACACCCAGCACAATTAAGCGATTGCTAGGGCTATCCGGGTCGCGCCGAGCCTGGGAAGGTCCGGGCATCGTGATGGCTCCTTGTGCGACGGAATTCAAGCGAGCATGGCCGATTGTCCCGAGTGTATCGCAAGGATCTCAAATGAAGCGAACTTTTGCGTCTGGACGTTTATTCAGATGCACACTATCGATGAAGCGTACCTGGCGGTCGTCGTAGGTGAGGACGAGCGAGTGCGTCCGCACGCCTTCGCCGAAGAAACGCACGCCGCGCAGCAGATTTCCTTCCGTCACTCCCGTGCAGGCAAAAATCATTTTTTTGCCGGGAGCGAGCTCATCCGTTTTGTAAATTTTCTTCGCATCGGTTACGCCCATTTTTGCCAGCCGTTCGTGCTGTTCCGGAGTTGACACCACGAGGCGCGCGGTGATTTCGCCGTTGAGGCATTTCAGCGCCGCGGCCGTGAGGACGCCCTCAGGGGCGCCGCCGGTGCCCATCACCGCGTGCACGCCGGAACCGAGAACGGCCGACGCGATTCCGGCGGAGAGATCGCCGTCGCTAATCAACCGGATGCGCGCACCTGCGTTACGAATTTCGGTGATCAGCGATTCATGCCGCGGCCGATCTAGGACGATCACAACCAAATCTTCGACCAGGCGGTCGAGCCGCCGGGCAATCGCTTTCAAATTGTCCTTTACCGGAGCATCCAATTCGACAGCGCCCCGGCACGTGGGACCTACAACAATCTTCTCCATGTACAAATCGGGCGCGTGGAGCAATCCGCCTTTTTCGCTCGCGGCGAGAACCGTGATGGCGTTGGGTTCGCCGGTGGCGCACAGGTTGGTTCCTTCCAGCGGGTCGACGGCAATATCCACAGCCGGATAGGTATCTTTGTGCTTGCTGGCCAAGCCGACTTTTTCGCCGATGAAGAGCATGGGCGCTTTATCGCGCTCGCCTTCGCCGATAACGATCGTGCCGTCCATGCCGACCGTGTCCATTTCGCGGCGCATGGCTTCGACGGCCGCGGCGTCGGCTTTATGGCGATCGCCCAAACCCATGGTATGCGCGCAAGCGATGGCGGCCTGTTCGACGACACGCAGAAATTCGAGGCCGAGTTTATCTTCCATTGCGGGCTCCCCTATATTTACGGAAATCGCTCATCGAACTGGCCGGATCATTGCGTTCACCAAGAATGGGTCTTGGAATTCCGTTTGTTCGCCCGCCTTTTTTCCTTTCACGGGCAATAGGCGCGCAGCCAGCGGCTTGTGCCACTTGTAGGCGAGGCTTGCGACGTCTTTGAGGATTGGCTCGATTTGCGCCTCGGTCGTATCGCCTGGCATGGGAATCACGTCGAGGCCCGTGGCGCAGACGGAGGAATCGAGGAGCAGGGAATCGAGCGACAGGCGGCCTTCACTCCATCGGCGCGCGATTACGGAGTCTTCAAGAACAGGCAACATCACTCCTGAATATCCCGTGCGCGTGACGCGAATATTTTTTAGCGCGCGCGTGATGATCGCGACGGCGGCGAGCGTGCCGCTCGAGCCGAGCGGTTGGTGAGTGAAATTCTCGATGGCGCCGCCGATGGAAACGTCCCTCAGCGGCGCCGGCGACAGATCAATTCCTGTGTAGCGCCAGCCGGTTTCCTGCGCGGCGCGTTTGCCGAGGGCCTCGATTTCCTGGGCCCATTTGCCGAGCGAGTCCTCGATCGCCTCTTGTGCTTTCTGTGGGTCGGTTGTCGACGCGAGAGCCGTCGCAATGACGTTTGCCGATTGCAGGCCGACAGCGAATGTATGGTTGCCGTTGATTTGATAGGAAGCGGGATAAAAAGGAGTGTTCGGCGGGACCATGGCGATCGCGGCGAAACGGAAATTGCCGAGGCCGTTCGGGCTGTTGTCAGCGAGATAGTGAATTACGGCTGCGGCAGCCGGAATGGCGTCCCAGTGAATGCCCTTATCGCCGGCAATTACCACGCTGCCTTCGAGTATTTTTGTGGAAGCGATGATTTTCGCAAGAAGATGCGCTTCGCGCGGGCTGTCACCCGTGCGTTGCGTTGCGGGACCGATCGAGGCATCGAATCCGTCTTTTTGCGCGAGGTCGTCGTACTGTTTGAAGAACGCCAGCGCTTGCTCATCGGAAAGATTGCGCGTGTATTCGGGAAAAGGCTGCGTGGTGATGCGCAGCGTCTGCACTTGGAACCCGGCCTTTTCGTATGCGGCCTTGATTGTTTTTAGGGCCGCCAAAGTTTCCGCGATTTGCGTTTTGTAGCGCGTCCTATCGAGTTCGATAAAAGCAGTGATCGCGCGCACTTTGGGACGATTGTCATTCGGCGAGGCGGCGAGCGACGGCAACGAAAAGGTTAGAGCCAGTGCCGAAGCGAGTATGCAGACGCAAAATGGCGAAAAGTGTTTTCTCATTCGAACGCCGCAATTCCGGTGATGCGTTCACCGATGATTAATTTGTGGACGTCGTGCGTGCCTTCGTAAGTGGACACGGATTCGAGGTTCATCATGTGGCGCATGATGCAGTAATCGTCGACGATGCCGTTGGCGCCGAGAATTCCGCGGGCCATGCGCGCCGTTTCGAGCGCCATCCAGACGTTATTCATTTTCATCATGGAGATATGCGAGGGATGCACGCGCTCTTTGTCTTTCAATCGCCCGACCTGAAGGGCGAGGAACTGCGCCTTAGTGATTTCAGTAATCATCCAGACGAGTTTTTCCTGCACGAGCTGGTGCGATGCGATGGGCTTGTTGCCAAATTGCTTGCGTTCTTTTGCGTAACGCAGAGCCGTGTCGTAGCAAGCCATGGCCGCGCCGATTGCGCCCCAGCCGATTCCGTAGCGCGCCTGATTCAGGCAGGAGAGCGGTCCGCGCAGACCTTCAACGTTCGGGAGCACGTTTTCCGCCAGGATTTTGCAGTCATTCATAGCCAAGCCCGAAGTGACCGACGCGCGCAGCGACCATTTGCCGTGTACGTCCCACGCCTTGAAGCCCGGCGTGCCTTTTTCGACCAGGAAGCCACGGATTTTGTCGTCGTCGCATTTCGCCCACACGACGGCGACATCAGCGAGCGAACCGTTGGTGATCCACATTTTCTCGCCGTTCAAAATGTAGTTTTCGCCTTTGCGGATAGCGCGCGTCAGCATGCCGCCAGGATTCGAGCCAAATTGCGGCTCGGTCAATCCAAAGCAACCGATGGCTTTGCCGGAAGCAAGTTGCGGAAGCCATTTCTCCTTTTGCGCATCGGAGCCGAATGCATAAATCGGATACATCACCAGCGCCGACTGCACAGAGGCAAAACTGCGCAATCCTGAATCGCCGCGCTCGAGTTCCTGCATTACCAGGCCATATTCCACGTTCGACATGCCCGCGCAGCCGTAGCCTTTCAGGTTCGCGCCGAAAAAGCCGAGCTCCGCGATCTGCGGCAGCAATTGCATTGGAAATTTTGCTTCGCGATTGCATTGCTCGATGATGGGCAGCAATTGCTCGTCGACAAATTTTCGGGCGGTCTGGCGTGCGAGTTTTTCTTCGTCGGTCAGCAGGGAATCGAAGTCGAGATAATCGACTCCGGAAAACGCGGGCATACGAACTCTCCTTTAATAACGAGACGGATAAACGAGAAGGCGGACAAGAATAGCACTCCTGACGCTCGCGCGAAATGGCAGTCGCCGGGCGAAATGGCGATGATTGCAGAGTCCGTTTTTGTACCGATTAGAATGTGCCGTCACCCTTTGTTTTCAATAAGTTACAGGTAATTCTAATAATTTACTGTACCGATTAGAACTGCACGAAAAATAATAGTTCCGTTGCGCTGATGCCGTGTTGCTCATGCTGCCGCCGCGCGAATTTGATTTCGGGCTTCCTCAAGATAAATTAGCACGACGGGGAGAATTTGTGCAGGGGCAGCGGCTGTGGACAGAGCGCTGCGTAGCTCGCATCGAACTTTTCGGGGAAGAGATGTTCTTATTGGAAACTGAAATTTTTCCACGGTTTGGGCTGGTTGACGACGCAGAAAAGGGATGCGATAATTGCTGGCTCTGCGATGCGTTAAACGTGTGTCTTAGGGCGGCGACGAGCCGCTGAACAAAGAAATCCAGGGAGGCGAGTCAGACAGTTGCGATAGTGTGCGATGGCGATCCTGCAACAGCTCGGCTGGTTGTTCCTCAAGTCCGTACCGACCATTATTCTTTTCCTTTTATTTTACTGGTTTTTGCGCGCGATTTTTTTCAAGCCACTGGAACGCACATTAGCGGAACGGAATGCGCGCATCGCCAAGGCGCGTGCGGAAGCCGAGACGGTCCAAGCCGCGGCGAGAGAAAAACTGCATACCTATGAAGATGCGCTGAGAAAGGCGCGCGCGGGTGTGTTTGCCGAGCAGGAAGCGGCGCGACAGGCGGCTCTCGACGAACGCACGAAACTGCTGAACAGCGTGCGCAAGATGGAGCAAGATGCGGTGCGCAAGGAAAAGGAGCGCATTGCGCGGGAATTCGAGGCCGCGCGCGCACAACTCGAGGGTGAGAGCGCCAATCTGGCGGGGCGAATCGCGAAAATGATTCTGGAGCGCCCGGGCGCGCCGTTGCGAGGGACACGATAATGCGCGCGATGTGGCGTCGGTTTCCGCGCGTCGCGGGTTCGATAGCCGCAGTGTCATTCGCGCTGGCCATGTGCGCGGCCCCTGTGCTGGCCGCGACGAATCCGGAAGAAGCCGCAGGGACGACTACCGGCTGGGTTTATCGCTGGATCAACTTTGGAATTTTTGCTGCGGTGTTGGTGTGGGTGTTCGTCAAGAAGACGCCACCGTATTTTCGCGGCCGACAGGAAGCGATTGCGGCAGCGATAGCGGAGAGCGCGCGAGCGCGCGAGGAAGCGGAGCGCCAGCAGCGCGAAGCAGAGGCGAAAATGGCGACGCTCGACGCAACGGTTGCGGAATTGCGGGCCCGCGCGAAACGCGAAAGCGCCGCGGAATCCGAGCGCATCCAGGTGTTGGCGAGGGAAGACGCGAAGCGGATCGAATTGGCCGGCCAAGTAGAGATTCGCGCCGCCGAGCGTGCCGCCGAAATGGAACTGAAAGCAATCGCCGCGCGCGTAGCCATCGAGCGCGCGGAAGCGCTTCTTGAACAGCAGATGACTCCGCAGACGGATGCATCGCTCTTTCGCGGATTTGTCGCGGAGCTTGCGGGGAGCGCGAATTGAGCGCGCTCGCACAACGATACGCGGCGGCGCTGGCGGACGCGGCGTTTGCCCGCAACGCCGTTGAGAAGATCAAACGCGAGCTGGGCGAGTTTGCCGGGATGCTTGAGAATTCGTCCGAGCTGCGGAACGTACTGACGACTCCGGCGATTGGTCCTGGCGCGAAAAAAGCCGTGATTGGTGAAATCGCGCAGAAAATGGGATTGGATGTTGAGGTGAAGAATTTTCTGTTTGTGCTGGTAGACCACGGGCGAACTGGAATTCTAAGCGAGATTCGGCAGGCGTTTGAAACGGAAAGCAATGCGCGGCTGGGAATCGTGGATGCGAAGGTGACTTCGGCGCGCGAGCTTTCGGAACAAGAGAAGTTGGAGCTGTCGAAAACACTCGGACGCGTCACAGGGAAAAAAGTGCAGACGCAGTATCAAATCGACATGAGCCTGATCGGCGGCACGACAGTGCGAATCGGCTCGACAATCTACGACGGATCGGTGCGCGAGCAGCTCAACCGGCTGCGCACGCGGCTCGAAGCTCAATAGGAGCAGTGAATGGCGACAATCAAGGCTGACGAGATCACAAAAATAATTCGCGAGCAGATCGAGAATTACCAGCAGGTGATGGCTGTCGAAGAGGTGGGCTCGGTAATCTCGGTGGGCGATGGCATCGCGCGCGTTCATGGGCTGGACAAGTGCATGGCGGGCGAAATGCTTGAGTTTCCGCACGACGTGTTCGGGATCGCACTGAACCTGGAAGAGGATCAGGTCGGAACCGTGTTGCTCGGTGACTACACGGAAATCAAAGAGGGCGACACGGTGCGGCGCACGAAGAAAATTATGTCCGTGCCCGTGGGAGAGGCGTTGATTGGGCGCGTGGTGAATCCGCTGGGGCAGCCGCTTGACGACAAAGGACCGATCGCGACCGAGAAGCGCAATCCGATCGAGCGTCTGGCGCCAGGCGTGATCGACCGCCAGCCTGTGCGCGAACCTTTGCAGACGGGCATCAAGGCCATCGACGCGATGATTCCCATTGGCCGCGGGCAGCGCGAGTTGATCATTGGCGACCGGCAGACGGGCAAAACCGCGATTATTCTGGATACGATTATCAACCAGCGCGGCGGCGACATGATTTCCATTTACTGCGCCATCGGGCAGAAGCGCTCGACCGTGGCGCAGGTGGTGAAAACGCTGACCGACAGCGGCGCGATGGAGCACAGCATCGTCGTGGCGGCGACGGCTTCCGAGCCTGCAACGATGCAGTACATTGCACCGTTTGCGGCATGCGCCATTGGCGAATTTTTCCGCGACGCCGGCAAGCACGCGGTCTGTTTCTACGACGACCTGTCGAAGCATGCGCAGGCCTACCGCGAAATTTCGTTGTTGCTGCGGCGTCCACCGGGCCGCGAAGCGTATCCGGGCGACGTTTTCTTCCTGCACTCGCGGCTACTCGAACGCGCCGCAAAACTCAGCAAGGAACTGGGCGGCGGTTCGCTTTCGGCGCTTCCAGTAATTGAGACGCAGGCGGGCGACGTATCGGCGTACATTCCAACGAACGTGATTTCGATCACGGACGGACAGATCTATCTGGAATCGGATTTGTTCAACGCGGGCATCCGGCCCGCGATCAATGCGGGAATTTCCGTGAGCCGCGTCGGCGGCAACGCGCAGATCAAAGCCATGAAGCAAGTGGCGGGCACGTTGCGGCTGGACATGGCGCAATTCCGCGAGCTCGCGGCGTTTGCGCAATTTGGCTCCGAGCTGGACAAGGCGACGCAGGCGCAGCTTGGCCGCGGGCAACGGCTTACGGAGATTCTGAAACAGGACCAATACCAGCCGCTTCCCGTCGAAAAGCAGATCTTGATTATCTATGCGGGAACGAACCGCTATATCGACGATCTGCCGGTGGAGGATGTGCGACGCTTCGAAAAGGAGCTGTACAGCTTCGTGGAAACGAACTACAACGGCGTGCTGAAGACGATTGCGGAGAAGAAAGCATTCGACGATGCGCTGCGCGCCGATGTGAAAAAAGCGCTCGACGATTTCAAGGAGCGGTTTGTGCCGAGCACTAAGACCGCGGAGGCTGCTGCCGCAAGCTAAGCGGCGCGCGAAACCGTTCCATGCCCACCCTACTTGATTATCGCCGGCGTATCCGGTCCGTAAAGAACACGCAGCAGATCACGCGCGCGATGAAATTCGTCGCGGCGGCGAAATTGCGGCGCGCGCAAGAGGGCGTGTTCCATGCGCGGCCGTACGCGAAAGAGATTCGCCGCGTGTTGCAGTCAGCGATGCAACGCGTATCCGAGCCGCAGCATTCGCTGCTGGAAAGAAGGCCTGAGCAGCGCATTCTGTTGCTGGTGCTCACGTCGGACAAGGGCCTGGCGGGCGCATTTAATACCAACGTGCTTCGCAGGGCGGCCGAATATCTGCGGCAGCTCCAGGGCAAAGATGTGCAATCGATCGCCGTGGGCCGCAAGGGCGTGGAAGCGTTCCGCCGGCGAAAATGGAAACTTGCCGGCGAATATTTGAACGTCTCGACGCATGTGGAGTTTCGCCATGCGGAAGAAATTTCCAAGCGCATTGCGGAGATGTATTCGAAGCACGAAGTTGATGCAGTATACGCCGTCTATAACGAGTTCAAGAGCGTGATGGTGCAACAGCTTCGCCTGGTGAAATTGCTGCCGCTCGATCCGGAATCGTTCGCGCACGCCGGGGCAGAGAAGAAGGCTGGTGACTCCGAAACGAAAAAGGAGTCCGCAGAGCTACTCGAAACAGTAGATTACATTTACGAGGAGCCGCCGGAGGAAATTTTCGCGCATTTGGTGCCGCGCTATCTGGAGACGGAAATTTTCCGCATCCTGCTCGAATCCGCCGCCGCAGAACACGCGGCGCGCATGACGGCGATGGACGCGGCGACGACCAACGCCGGCGAGTTGATCACGGAATTGACGCTGGACATGAACCGAATACGCCAGGCCAGCATCACCAAGGAAATTATTGAAATCGTAAGCGGCGCCGCTTTCGCGGCGTCCTCATAGGCAAGGGAGCTTTCCGATGGCAGAGGAATCAAAGGCAGCAGAGAAAAAGGGCGGACACGTTGGCCGCGTGGTGCAGGTGATCGGGCCGGTGGTGGACGTGCAATTCGAGGAAGGCCACCTGCCGCAGATTTACAACGCGGTGCGCATCACGAGCGAAGGCTTCGAGGTTCCGGAGCCGCTCGACATCGTCACCGAGGTGCAGCAGCACTTGGGCGAAGGGCGCGTGCGCGCGGTGGCGTTGAAACCGACCGAGGGAGTGGTTCGCGGAATGAAGGCGGTCGACACGGGAGACGGGATTTCGATTCCGGTGGGACGCGGCACGCTGGGGCGCATCCTCAACGTGCTCGGCGAGCCCGTGGACAAATTGGGCCCGGTGGAAGTGAAGGAGCGCTGGGCAATTCACCGGCCGGCTCCCGCGCTTGACCAGCAATCCACGTCGCTCGAAATGTTCGAAACTGGCATTAAGGTGGTTGACCTGATTGAGCCGTACCTGAAGGGCGGCAAGATTGGATTGTTCGGCGGCGCGGGCGTCGGCAAGACAGTGCTGATCATGGAACTGATTCACAACGTCGCGATGAAGCACGGCGGCGTGTCCGTGTTCGCCGGAGTGGGCGAACGCACGCGCGAGGGCAACGACCTGTGGCTGGAAATGAGCGAGGGCGGCGTCATCGTGCCGGGAAATTCTGAAAAGTCTCGCGCCGCGCTAATTTACGGGCAAATGACGGAGCCGCCCGGTGCGCGCCTGCGCGTCGGGCTGACCGGATTGACGGTGGCGGAATATTTCCGCGATGCGGAAGGGCTCGACGTGCTGCTTTTCATCGACAATATTTTCCGTTTCGTGCAAGCAGGCTCGGAAGTATCGGCGCTGCTGGGCCGCATGCCTTCGGCCGTGGGCTACCAGCCGAACTTGAACACGGAAATTGGCGAGTTGCAGGAGCGTATCACGTCGACAAAGAAAGGCTCGATCACGTCGGTGCAGGCGATTTACGTGCCCGCGGACGATTACACGGATCCCGCGCCAGCCGCGACGTTCGCGCACCTGGACGCGACAACGAACCTGAGCCGCCAAGTTTCCGAGTTGGGGATTTATCCCGCCGTCGATCCGCTGGCCAGCTTCTCGCGGATTCTCGACGCGCGCATCGTGGGCCAGGAGCACTACGACGTGGCGCGCTCGGTGAAATCGACGCTGCAGCGCTACAAAGATTTGCAGGACATCATCGCGATTCTCGGCATCGAGGAATTGCCCGAGGAAGACAAGTTGACCGTGGCGCGCGCGCGCAAGATTCAGAAATTCATGTCGCAGCCGATGTTCGTGGCGGCGCAGTTCACTGGATTGGAAGGGAAGTACGTGAAAGTAGAGGACACGATTCGCGGATTCAAGGAAATCGTGGAAGGGAAGCACGACGATTTGTCCGAACAGGCGTTCTACATGGTGGGGACGATCGAAGAGGCGCGAGAAAAGGCCGAGAAGATGGCGGCCAGCGCGTAAATCAGGAAAAGGAAGAGAAGAAGCAATTAAGAAGCGATGCTACCGCAAGACATCGAACTCGATATTGTGACGCCAGAGCGATTTGTGCTTCACGAGACTGTGCAGTCGGTCGAATTGCCCGGCAAGGAAGGGGACATGGGCATCCTGCCGGGACACGCGCCGCTGCTCTCCGAGCTTGGCGTGGGGACGCTTTCGTATCGCAAAGGCAGCGATGTGGAATACTTCGCGGTGATAAGGGGTTTCGTGGAAGTTTTGCCCGGACGAGTGATCGTGCTGGCGGATGCTTGCGAACGCGCAGAGGAAATCGATGTTGCGCGCGCCCGTGCGGCGCTGGAGCGAGCAAAGAGCGAGATGGCAACGAAATCCTTCGCGGATGCGGATTGGGATCGCGCCAGCCTAGCGTTGAATCGAGCGCTGGCACGCTTGCAGGCCGCTGCGAAGGGCGGCGTCGCCGGCGCGTCCGAGGAAAGTTCCCGCCACTAAAGAGCTGTAGGGTTGTCGCGACGTTGCCGCCTCACCCACAAAGTTGTCGTCTGATCCGCACTGTGAAGTGTCCCGATTGAATCTGCCACGTTTGTAGAGCATCTTTAATAGTGGGAACAGCGGGAGACTATTCGATGGCTGTGATCACGATGTACTGCACGCCGTGGTGCGGGGATTGCTGGAGGACGAAGCGCTTCCTGAAAGAGCGCGGGATCGAATTTAGCGAAGTGGATATCGATAAGTCGCCCGAGGCTGAAGCGCTAGTGTTGCGCGTAAATAACGGCCGACGCAAAGTGCCTACTCTGGAAGTGGATGGCCGGTATTTTGCGAACAGCCCGTTCAATCCTTATACGCTCGCCGAAGAACTAAAAATTCCCCTGAATTCGTGATTGGCTAACGAAGCGCGCAAAGACAGAGTCTTTGGAACGCAGAATTGTGCTACTGCGCAGCGATGCCTCGCGTGTAGACGCCCGCAACTTTCAGCTCTGGAGTGAGGAGAACGAGGTCGGCGTCGGCGCCCACGGCGAGGACGCCTTTTTTCTTCTCCAAGCCCACGCGGCGCGCGGGATTGAGAGTGCCCATGCGCACAGCTTCGATTAGCGGAACACCCAAGCGCACCATGTGCTGCAGCGCGCGATCAAGCGTGAGCGTGCTGCCGGCGAGCTTGCCTTCGCGATTGCGGCAGACGCCGCCTGAAACAGTGACGTCGAAAGTCCCCAGGCGATAACTGCCGTCGCGCATGCCCGTGGCTGCGGTGCCGTCGCTGACCAGAATGACAAGATCGTAGCCCTTGGCGGCGAGCAGCAAGCGAATCGCGGGATCATCCACGTGGACGCCGTCGGCGATGATTTCGGCGGTGACGGAATCGTCAGTGAGGACGGCGCCAAGTACTCCCGTTTCGCGATGCGAAAAGGGGCGCATGGCGTTGAAGACGTGAACCGCGTGGCGTGCACCGCGAAAAATCGCCGTATGCGCCTGTTCGTAAGTGGCGTCAGTGTGGCCCAAAGCGACGACGATGCCGCGGGCGTAGCCGTGCTCGACCAGTTCAAGCGCGCCTGGAATTTCTGGGGCGAGCGTTAGAATCCGCGCATGGCCTCCGGCCGCTTCGAGGTAACGATCGAGAAGTGGAATGGAGGGCTTGGCGATGGCGCCCGGCGGGTGAACGCCGCGACGGTTCAAACTGATGAATGGGCCTTCGAGATGGATGCCGACGATTTCGGCAGTGGGCGTGGCAGGCTCGCCGGTGTTGGCGGGGCTTGCGATGTAACGCGCGATGTCTTCGAGGCAGCGGCGCGTTTCGTCGGGAGGCGCGGTGACAGTCGTTGCGACCAGCGACGTAGTTCCGTGACGCGCGACTGTTTTCGCGACGGTGGTGAGAGCCTCCTCGGTGGAGGACATCACGTCGTGTCCGCCCGCGCCGTGGATGTGAATGTCGACGAAGCCCGGAATCAGAGTCATGTCGCGCGCGAGGATTTCCTTCGCGCCGGCCGGAATCTCGAATTCGTCGCGGCGTCCGATACGCGCGATCTTTCCGTCTTCCACAACGACGACGGCGTCGCTGATTTCTGCATGCGGCGTCAGCGCGCGTCCCGCGTGTATGGCCAGGGAAGGCATAGCGCTCCATCCTACTTGAACTCGTTACTGTGCGCGGAAAATGATAATGCGGGGTTGCAAGAATGTTACGCTCCGCTACAATCGATAGGCTCGCAATCGATCCGGAGGATACGCATGGCAAACGACAAGCGGTTCATGGCCTGGAAGCGCCACCATAAAAAACGGAAGTCGGCGAAGGCCAAGATGAAGCTCTACGAGCAAGGAAAGCTCGCGCACGACAAACTTCCCGCGCTGGCCAAAACATTTCTGAAGCGCAAACAGCGTTCACTGGCAAAGGCCGAATAAGTTCGCGCAAAAACAAAAAAGGGAGGCATCCCTCAGGAGTGCCTCCCTTCTTGTGGCTTGCCGCCTCTCGTCGTAGTTCGGGGAACGCGAGGCTTTCGTTCGGGTGAATCCGGTTCTACTCGCCGGTGCCGCTGGTCGCCGCCTGAGTCGTAGTTCCGGCGGTTTTGGGCACGCTCAGATAACCAGTGATTTTATTCTTTCCCACTTGATTGATGACGAGTTCAAGCGGCGCCTGGTAATCGTGCGTGTAGAAGTAAATCGGCTCGTCGGCGGAACGGTTCTTCTTTTCGAACCGCTTGTCGTCGACGAAGAGGTACATCGTGAAGGACTGCGCCTTCACATTCGTGCCACGCAACTCGACAGTCAAAGAGCCGACGTGTTTCCGCTCGCCCTTTTTGTCCACGGTGAATTCGTAGATGTTGCGCTCGCCCATCTGGCGCAATTGTGCGATTTCATCGTGATTGCGAGCGATTAGGTTGCCGAACTGGTCGCGCGCCATTTGAAGGGACTGCTTGGTCGAGTCCAGGTCGCTCTTGACGCCGTTGACATCGCCGCCGAGCTTGTTGACGTCGTCGGCGCTCGCCTTGGTGGCTAGTTGCGTGTTCACCTGGTCTTGTTGCTGTTGGAACGCGGCAAACTGCTTGGCGTCCATGTCCTTGATCTTCTTGGCCTGGTACCGGGCATTGGCGAGCTCGCTTTGCGTCAGCTTCAGGCGATTCGTAATGACGCTTACCTCGCCCTGTACTTGCGCTTGAGCTTCTGCAGACTGTTGCAAGCGCTGTTCAAGAACGGACTGCGCCTGCTTGTCAGCTTGTACCTGCGCGGTAAGGGCCTGCTGAGTGCTCTTGGAAGCATTCTCAGCGCTCCAGCCAATACCAAGCGCCACCAGTGAAACTATCGCCAGCACTACTACACCGATTCCTACCCACCGGGGAGTCGCCGCTTCCTGCGGCACAACCACTTCACGCTCTTCGATCATTGAGTTGCTCCTTAGAAACTTGAATTCCCCCTGCCGAGAGCATAATAAGCACGGGTATCGCCAATCTTGTCCCGGCGCGCTCCTTCTAGCTATACTATTCAATACAATATGGTTACCAGAAACTGGCCATTGGAACAGGGGTACAGGAATCACCGTATGCCCTGCAAAATTTACCTGCATCTGTTGTTTCTGCACTGAGCCAGGGCGTCTACTGCAACCGGCCGGTTTTTGACAAACGTGGCAGCGAGTCGTCAGCGGGTGATTTGCATGCGCTTCAGGGCTTCGATGCGGTCATCGAGCGGCGGATGGGTGCTGAAGAGGCCGGCGAGCATTCGGCGAGCTTGCAGCGGAGCAACGATGCAGAGCGCTGACGTCGACTGGGAAATTTGCATGGGGATTTTCTGATTGTAGGCCTCAAGCTTCTGGAGCGCGCGGATCAGGCCATACTGATGGCCGACCATTTGCACGCCGGAAGCGTCGGCTTGATATTCGCGTTGGCGGGAAATGCCAAGCTGCAGCAGCAGGGCGGCGATTGGGGCCAGGATGAGCATCAAGATCGCGGTGATGGCATTGCCTTCGCCTTCGCCATCACGCGAGCCGCCGTATCCGCCGAAAATCATTCCCCAGCGGCCCATCTGCGCGACCCACGTGATAGCACCCGCAAGAGTGGCCGCGATGGATGACGTAAGAATGTCGTAATTTCGCACATGCGAAAGCTCGTGCGCAATCACGCCTTCGAGCTCTTCGTCGTCCATCAACTGCATCAATCCCGCGGTGACGCACACAGCCGCGTGGCGGGGATTGCGGCCGGTAGCAAAGGCATTCGGCGCTGCTTGCTGGCTGATGTAAAGCTTCGGCATGGGCAAGCCTGCTTTGCCGGCCAGGCTCTCCATGACGGCATAGAGGCGCGGAGCTTGTTCGCGGGTGACGGGCTGAGCGCGGGCGGAGCGCAGAGCTATTTTGTCCGAGAAGAAATACGAGACGCCGTTCATCACGACCGCGACAATCAGGCCGATGGTCATACCGCGGGTGCCGGCGATGGCTTTGCCACCGAGAATCAACAACAGCGTGAGTCCTGTCAGTAGCAGCGTGGTCTTGATGGTCTTCATTTGTTCTCCGCGACAATTTGGGGTGCCAGTTCGCGTTCTGTCATTGGATGCTCAGCGCGCCGCGCTGGACTTCGTTTTCTCGCGCTTAAAACGCATCTCGCCCGTTTTGGCGTCCGCGTCGACAAGCACTTCATCGCCGGGCAGGATCTTCCCATCGAGAATTTCAAGTGCAAGTGGATCCTGAATCATCCGCTGAATCGCGCGCCGCAACGGCCGCGCGCCATACGCAGGATCGTAGCCTTCGCGGAGCAGGAGTTCGCGCGCCGCGGGCGTCATCTTCAAAGTGACATGCTTGCCTTCGAGCAGTTTCGACACGTGCGCCAGTTGCATATCGACGATGTGCTGAAGCTGCTCTTTGCCAAGGGGCAAGAAGAGCACGATGTCGTCGACGCGGTTCAGAAATTCCGGCCGGAACGTTTGCCTCAAAGCCTCCATGGCCTCGGTGCGGGCGCGCTTCGGATCGATGGCTGCGAGCTCGAAAATCGCATGCGAGCCTACGTTCGAGGTCATCACGATGACCGTATTGCGAAAATCAACGGTGCGGCCTTTGCCGTCAGTGAGGCGCCCATCTTCCAGAATTTGCAGCAAGACGTTGAAGGCGTCCGGATGCGCTTTTTCAATTTCGTCGAGCAGCACAACGGAATAAGGATGCCGACGCACCTGTTCCGTGAGCTGGCCGCCCTCTTCGTATCCCACGTAGCCGGGAGGCGCGCCAATCATTCGCGCCACGGAATGCTTCTCCATGTATTCGGACATGTCGAGACGGATCATGGCGCGCTCGTCGTCGAATAAAAATTCAGCAAGAGCGCGCGCCAGCTCTGTTTTCCCCACGCCGGTGGGTCCGAGGAACAGAAACGAGCCAATGGGACGGCGCGGGTCCGCCAGACCGGAGCGGCTGCGTCGTACTGCATTCGCAACTCGCGCCAGAGCGTCATCCTGCCCGACGACGCGCTGCCGCAGGCGCTCTTCCATGTGCACGAGCTTTTGCACTTCGCCTTCAAGCAGCCGTCCAACGGGGATGCCCGTCCATTTGGCGACAATGCGCGCGATGTCTTCCTCGCCGACTTCTTCCTTGAGCATTGCGCGGCCGCCTTTTTGCCGTTGGGTGAGCGCGTCCTGCGCTTTTTGCAATTCGCGCTCCGCGGCGGCCAACTTTCCGTAACGAATCTCCGCGACTTTCGCGAGTTCGCCGGCGCGCTCCATGCGCTGCTCTTCGGTTTTAAGTTGATCAATCTCGCTTTTGATTTTTCGAATGCGGCCAATGGCTTCCTTCTCGACTTGCCATTGGGCTTTAAGGCCGTTCGATTTTTCCTTGAGCGCCGAGAGTTCTTTTTCGATTTCCTTTAACCGCTCGCGTGAATGCGCGTCGGATTCCTTCGAAAGCGCCTGACGCTCGATTTCCAGCTGCATAATGCGCCGCTCGATTTCGTCAATCTCCGAAGGCATGGAATCGAGTTCCATGCGCAAGCCCGCCGCGGCTTCATCGATAAGATCGATCGCTTTGTCGGGCAGGAAGCGGTCCGAAATGTAGCGTTGCGAGAGTATGGCGGCGGCGACAATGGCAGCATCCTGAATGCGCACGCCGTGATGGACTTCGTAGCGTTCTTTCAAGCCGCGCAGAATGGCAATCGTGTCCTCGACGGAAGGCTCGGGAATCATCACGGGCTGGAAGCGGCGTTCGAGCGCGGGGTCTTTTTCGATGTACTTGCGATATTCGTTGAGCGTGGTGGCGCCAATGGCGCGCAATTCGCCGCGGGCCAGCGCAGGTTTCAGCATGTTCGAGGCGTCCATCGAGCCTTCCGCGGAACCCGCGCCGACCACGGTGTGCAGCTCGTCGATGAAGAGAATGACCCGGCCATCCGATTCGGTCACTTCCTTCAGCACAGCCTTCAGGCGGTCTTCGAATTCGCCGCGATATTTCGCGCCGGCGACCAGCGCCGCCAAATCAAGCGCGACAATTCTTTTCGGCTTCAAGACTTCCGGCACGTCGCCGGCGATAATTCTCTGCGCGAGGCCCTCGACAACGGCGGTTTTGCCCACGCCGGGTTCGCCGATCAGCACGGGATTGTTCTTCGTGCGGCGCGCGAGAATCTGCATGACGCGGCGAATTTCTTCATCGCGGCCGATGACAGGATCGAGTTTGCCGCGGCGCGCGAGCTCCGTGAGGTCGCGGCCGTATTGTTCCAGGGCGCGATAGGTGGTTTCCGGATTTTGGCTGGTGACGCGATGGCTTCCGCGCACGCTGACCAGCGCCTGAAGAATGGCATCGTGGCTGGCGCCGCTGCGCGCGAGCAACATGCCCGCCGGATCGCGATCGAGTTGCGCGATGGCAAGTAGGATATGTTCCGTGGATACGTATTCGTCTTTGAAGCGTGCAGCTTCATCGAAGGCACGGCTCAACGCGTCATTTGACGCCGGGCTCATGTACTGCTGGGCGGCTCCGGATATTTTCGGGAGGCGCTCGATTTCACGATGCACCTCGGCGGTAAGGGCTTCGGGCGCAGCGCCCAACTTGGCCAGCAGCGGCGCCACAACGCCTTCGCTTTGCGCGAGCAGCGCGGCCAGCAAATGCAGCGGCTCGATCTGCTGTTGACTTGCGGACGCGGCAATTTCCTGCGCGGCTTGCAGGGCCTCCTGAGCTTTCACCGTTAATTTGTCGTAGCGCAGCATAATTCGTACTTGCTCCTAAACGTGCTAACTGTTGATCTATTTTAATCCCGTCCGGCGACACAAAGGGGCCGAAATGCTCCGGCCCCCATGTTCCACGACGAGAAGTTAGTTCTTTCCGTTTGTGACGTTGATCTTCACTTGCTTCGGCTTGGATTCCGCCCGCTTCGGCAATGTGACGGTCAGGACGCCATTCCTGTAATCCGCCTGAATCGCTTCGGTGTTGACGGCATTCGGCAGAGAGAAGCTGCGGCTGAATGAACCGTATGCGCGCTCCATGCGAAGGTAGCTGTCGTCCTTCACTTGCTGCTCAAATTTCCGTTCGCCGCGGACTGTGAGCATGTTGTTCTCGACGCGCACGTCCAGATCCTTCTCGTTGATATCCGGCAAATCCGCCTTGATCACAAGCTCGTTTTCAGTCTCGTAGACGTCCACTGCCGGCGCCCAGGCCGTCAAAGTGGAGTCATCGCCCTTACGCGAGAAAGTGCCCTCGAAGAGCCGATTTACCTGTTCTTGCAGAGAAGAGACGTTTCGGAAAGGTTCCCAGCGATTGATACTGTGCATAGTTGTGACCTCCTTGGTAGTATTACTTCAACTGAGTTATATAATCTTAGCGTATCACTGTCAAGTATTTTCTCACACGGAGAACGCTTCCCGGATTAAGGCCACATTGTCCTATATAGCCCTAATAATGAAGCACTTGAGATAGTGCGTTTCGGGCATGGTCAGCAGGATTGGATGATCCCTTGATTGCGTTCTGCGTTCGACTATCTGTACGGCTCGCCGGACGTCATTAGCGGCTTCGGCTATTACTTGGAGGAAAAGGGGCTCGGGGATGTGGTAAGAGCAGGACGAAGTGATCAGGAATCCGCCCGTTTTCAGCAGTTTGAGCGCCCTCAAGTTGATTTCCTTGTATCCGCGTAAGGCGGCAGACACACTGTCGCGATTTTTCGCGAAAGCCGGCGGATCAAGAATGATTGTGTCGAACCGGCGGCCGAAGTCGTCATAGGCTTTTAAAACGTCGAAGGAATTAGCTTCGCGAAAAGTGGTGT
>DAHUXN010000096.1 GCA_027307115.1 Acidobacteriota bacterium | reverse complement strand
GCGCGCGCCCACCGCCAGGCGTCTTTTTGAGCTTCGGCGTTCCGCCTCGGCTCGTGTGTGGTCGCCATGGTGAGTCATCTCTTATGCTACTCAATGTCTGGCGACTGCGGCATCTTTGCGCTCTGATAAAGCTCTCAGGTGACGAGAAGTTGCCCTGCGGCGCTCGGGCGCACCGTGCGTCCTTTTGCGCACTTCGTCCGTATATAGAACGGTATGATAGGGCACGCTGCCATTGCGATGGAGGTGCTGGTGGGTCTCGAAGCCGAAGTCGCCAGGCTTCGACGCGGAGACCTGGACGCTCTTGCGGAGCTGGTGACGCGCTACCAGCACCGGCTGTATCGCTATCTGTTGCGAATCGTGCGTCAGCCCGCCGAAGCCGAGGATCTGTTTCAACAAACCTGGTTGCGCGTGGCGGGACAAATTGCGCGCTTCGATCCGGACAGAAATTTCGAGGCGTGGCTTTTCACATTGGCGCGCAATCTGGCCATCGATCATCTCCGGCGCGTGCGCCCGGAGAGCCTCGAAGAACACGAAGAAAAACACTCTTGGGCCACTCCTGCTTCGCTGCGCGCTTCCGAGCTGCCGGCGCTCGACGTGGCAATCGCCCGCGAACGCGCGCAACAGCTTGCCGAAGCGATGGACGCGTTACCTGTGATGTATCGCGAAGTGCTGGCGCTGCGTTTTGAAGAAGAAATGAAGCTCGAAGAAATTGCCGAGGTGCTGAATGCGCCGCTCTCGACGGTGAAAAGTCGCCTGCGGCGCGGGCTCGAAAATCTCCGCCAGGGACTCGAGACGCGGTTTCCGAAAACAGAGTGGCAATGAGGAAAGACGCGGAGATGAAGCAGTTCAGAGAACGAACAGGACAATGGGCGGGAAAACGAGCAGGAAGATGAACGGAAAAACAAACGGGAAGACGAACGCGAAAATGAACGGGAAAATGACCGAACACGACGAAATTCGCGGACTCCTCTCACTGGCAGCCGCGGGTGCGCTTGATGCAACAGAAGACCAGCGCGTCTCGGCGCATCTGCGCGCTTGTCCGGCTTGCGCCGCCGAGATCGCTTCCTGGCAGGCGATTGAAACCGGCCTTCGCCGCATTCCCACGCCGCAAGTTCCCGCGGATCTTGTCGCTCGAACCATCGCGCGTGCGCAAATGCGCTTCGCGGAAGAATCCGACCGTCGCTCCGAGCGGAAGATGCTTGCATTGATCACCGTGTTTTCGTGGATTTTCGTCGCTCTTAGTTGGCCTCTCGCGCAGCTTCTGGGCCACGGATGGCTCAGCCTGCTGGGTCTCGGCTTCGAGCAGGGCTGGAAGAATTTCGCCGTGTTCACGGCATTGTGCTGGATGGCGGGCGCCGCTGCGGCGATTCTGCTCGCCATGCGCCGTGACCGCGAAAGGAGAATTGCATGAGCTTCCGCAAAGAACTTGGCGTAATCCCGCGTGCTGCGTGGATTATCGCCGGCCTTTGTTATGTGGGCATGGCCACTCTGGCATGGTTTCTCGTTCCGACTGACCATGAAATGTCGCAGTGGCCCCGCGGCGGCCAACTCGCCTTCACTTTCCTTTTGCCGTTGTTTTTCTTTCTCATCATTCCGCTCTACGGTTATATCTACGGCGACTCGAAGCGCCGCGCGATGCGTTACGTGATGTGGACGCTTCTGGCCATCTTCGTGCCAGACCTCATTGGCGTCATTATTTATTTCATCCTGCGCGACCCGCTGCCGGTCGATTGCCCCAGTTGCCACAATCCGGTTCCGTCGAAATTCACCTTTTGTCCACATTGCGGCAATGCGCTGCGGCCATACTGCCCGCAATGCGGCAAGAGCGTTGAGCGCACGTGGACGAATTGCGGCTACTGTGGCACGAAACTTCCTTCGTGACCCCCAGGCAACGCAGACTGCTCGTCGCCGTTCCTCGGAATGAGATGTAAACGAGTTTTTCGATAAGAATCGACGCGCTGCAAGAGAGTGGGGGATTCTGCGTGACTCGCCAATAGAATTCCGTACATAAGTTGTTTCCGCGGTATACATTTCCGAAGACAGGACGAGGAGGAAGGAATGCCGTTCGTTCAAATCACATGGGTCGCCGGGCGCTCGCCCGAGCAGAAACGCAAACTCGCTGAGCGAATTACCACCGCCTTGGTCGAGGACGGGCGCGCCAAGCGCGAAAACGTTCACGTCAGCTTCGTCGACGTGCCTCCGACTGACTACGCGGAAGCAGGCGTGGTCGTGGCGGATCAGAAACGCACGCCGTGATTTCCCGGCGCGCGCCAGCCGTTCGCCAGCGCGCGCTCTGCTGGAAGGCGGCCTTTCTAAGCGCGCACTTCACGGCGGACGAGGTACGCATCCACAAAGAATCCCACCCCAATCACAAAGGGAATAATTCCGAGGACTGCCGCCTCCGCCGCGTCCGGTTCCCACCGCGCCAGAGCGCCGAACGTCAGCGAATATCCAATGGCCGCCGCGACAAGCAAGATCCCCGATCTGCGCGAGACACTCGAAGGCGGCAAATCCGCCTCGAACGGGATCGTAACTCCTCGCGCAATCGCCGCCATCCGTTCGTCGCTGCGGAACTTGCGTCCGCGCTGCCACGCCCAAGCCCACACCGCGGCGATGGGGAATCCCAACGCCAACACCACAGCTGCAAATCCAATCATATTGTCAGGCATTTTGTTTCTCCTCTCGACGCACGGTCTGTACGCAGCCGCGCTCTCGGTCATTTGCGAACCTAGTTGCGATCGCCCGCTTGCAACCATAGATACGCTGCCACGTTAGAAAATGTTCCAGGAGAAATTCCGGTCGGAGACGTGCGGGACGTTTTTGTCGAATGTCAGGAGCTGTGTTGCCGCCGAAAATTATGGGACTTCTTGAACTTGCATCGATTGATCCACAGAGAAGCTCGAACATCCCGGCACGGCTGCCGCATCGCAGCGCGCAGTCACGGTGAAGCCATCGGAACTCGTTTCCGCCGAATACGTATATCCCGCGCGTCCCGATTTTTTCACCGCGAGCGCCCCGCTCGAATACAGCTCGTCGAGCGATGCATACGAACCGTGCCCCGCCCAGTAAATTCGCTCCGCCTGCGCAATCGAAAGCAAATCGTTTTGCACGCCGACCGTCGAAATTACTTGTGCGGGAGTACCCGGCGCTCCACTCGATTGAGTTTTCGAGACGAAATACCAATAGCCAAGCACGACGATCACCGCCGTGATTAACAGTCCCACCAAGCCTCGCATATTTCGCTCCCTTGCAAACCATCAGCGCCGAGCTTACAGTTTGCTCTGTTGCTATTATCGGCTGCCGGCCGGAAGCTGCATCGCGTTTCATCGTCGGCGTGTCGCCAACTGAACATTGGGCTACGGGTTCGGGAGCATAAGAGGCTCCGCGAATCCGCCGGCGCTTGTCCCTTCAATTCGCTGTGATATCATCCCGCTACTTAACACAAATGAAACGCACAGCGATCTGCGCAGGACTTCTGGGGATTCTTCTCTGCCTTGGACTGTCTGCTTCCGCGCGCGCCGGCGATGTAGTCGTGCTCGCGTATGCCGGGCCGATCAACGCCATTAGCGCGGAGTACATCTCGCGCGGCATCGGGGAAGCAGAATCGCGCCATGCTTCAGCCCTGATTCTGCAACTCGACACTCCCGGCGGCCTCGATTCCGCGATGCGCAAAACCGTAAAAGCGGAAATGAATGCGCGTGTGCCTGTGATCGTCTTCGTCGCGCCACGCGGGGCGCGCGCCGCATCCGCTGGCTGTTTCATTGTTCTGGCCGCCGACGTTGCTGCCATGGCGCCAGGCACCAACATCGGCGCGGCGCATCCGATTTTTCTCTCGGGCGGCATTGTTTCCGAAAAAATTGTGAACGACGCGGCCGCATACGCCCGCTCCATCGCCGCTGCGCGGCATCGCAACGCCGATTGGGCCGAGAAAGCCGTGCGCGAAAGCGTTTCGTTGCCTGAGCCCGAAGCCTTGCAGCAAGGCGTGATTGATCTCGCCGCGAATGATGTGGCCGATTTGCTTCGCCAGCTCAATGGCCGCGTGGTGCACACGGCGAATGGCGACGTGACGCTTTCTCTCGCCGGCGCAACGCAAATCGCCGTTAACCTGAACTGGAGCGAAGAAGTTCTGAGCACGCTGGCGGATCCCACGGTCGCATATTTACTGCTCCTCTTGGGCATCCTCGCTATCATCGTGGAGCTTTTTGCGCCGCACGGATTCGTCACCGGCACCCTTGGCGGTGTCGCGGTACTGCTCGCGCTTTTCGGGCTGACCAATCTTCCCGTGCATCTCACGGGTCTTCTGCTGCTGATTCTCGGCATGTCGCTTCTCGGCCTCGAGTTGAAAATCACTTCGCATGGCGTGCTAACTGCCGCGGGTCTGACCGCTTTCATTTTTGGCTCGTTGTTCCTGTTCCCGCGAGCCGCGGGTTACGCCATATCGCCCTGGGCCATTGGCATCGCGGCGCTGCTGTGGGTGGTGATGCTGGTGTTTGTGGTGCGTGTGGTTCTCAGAGCGCGGCACGCTCCCGTCCTCACCGGAGTCCAGCGCGTGATTGGCAGCATCGGCGTGGCGAAAACGGACCTTGCGCCCAAGGGCGTTGTGCTGGTGAATGGCGAGGATTGGGACGCCAGCGCCGACCCTGCCCCCATCGCTCGTGGAGAAAAAATTTCCGTGCTCGAAATTCAGGGATTAACGTTGCGGGTTCGCAAACTCGCTTAAGTTTTAGTGCTGGGTCAGTTTGAATTTTCTTGATCGTGACACAAAGAGTCAAAATTCAAACTGGCTCACCACCTAAGTTTTTGTGCTTCGAAAAATTCAGGAGGCTCGCATGACCGGCTGGATCGTTCTGATTGTCGTGGTCGTGATCTTATTGATCGCGCTGAAATTCATCACGGACATGATCAAGATCGTCAAGGAATACGAGCGCCTGGTGGTTTTTCGTTTCGGCCGCTGCATCGGCCAGAAAGGACCGGGAATCATTTTCCTGATTCCTATTCTCGACAAAGCGATCTGGGTGGATCTGCGTGAGCGATATCTGGAAGTGCCGCGGCAGACATGCATCACCAAGGACAATGCCTCGATCTCCATCGATTTTCTGGTGTATTGGAAAGTCAGCGACCCGGTGCAAAGCGTCGTGCAAGTCCAGGATTTCGGCGGCGCCACGCGCGGAATTGCCATGACTACGCTGCGCGCTGTCGTCGGCGACTTGATTCTGGACGACGTGCTGGCCAAGCGCGAGGAGATCAACAACGTGCTGCGAGGCAAGCTCGACGAAGTCACGTCGCGCTGGGGCGGGAAAATCACGTCCGTCGAAATCCGTGAAATCGAGCCGCCCAAGGACGTGCAGGACGCAATGACCAAGCAAATGAGCGCCGAGCGCAGCCGCCGTGCCATGGTCACCGCCGCGGAAGGTGATCGCCAGGCCAAAATCACCATCGCCGACGGCGAAAGGCAAGCTACCGTCCTGCGAGCCGAGGGCGACAAACAATCCGCGATTCTTCGCGCGGAAGGCTACGCCCTGGCGCTCGACAAAGTTTTCCAAATCGCGCGAACCCTCGACGCGAACACCATGGGCCTGCAATACCTCGAAACGCTGAAAAATCTTGGTGCCGGCCCCTCCACGAAATTCATTTTCCCCATGGAGTTCGCCAGCTTCTTAAAACCCATTTTGAACATTGCTCCAGCGCCACCGGCGGCTCAAAAATAGCGCGCCGTTCGTCGCCAACAATGCGAGCGATGCGGCCGGGTTGCATCTGAAAGACGTGCATCCTGCCGCAGGCGTTTGACATCAAATTCGACGCCACATACCATAGGGGCCACAATAGCGGACGCGTCTGAGGCGAGCCGCATTTCCACAAGGGAGATTCGAATCATGAAGCGATTTCCGCGCATGAAGGCCGTGCTTTTGTCCGTGGTTTGCGTTTTGGCGCTCGCTTTCCAGGCTGCCGCGCAGAAGAAACTTCCCGTGCCCCCCGCTCACGCGCGCCACGTCGCTGACGAAAATGCGGTGCGCCCGCCGCAGCTTGCGATTCAAACGCACACGCTGCCCAACGGCCTAACCATCGAGATGGTGCAGGACCATCACGTGCCGGTTGTAAATTTGCAGGTTTGGTATCACGTGGGCTCGAAGGATGAAAAGCCCGGCCACACAGGTTTCGCTCACCTCTTCGAGCATCTGATGTTCAAAGGCTCGGCGCACGTTGGCCCGGACGAGCATTCGCGCATCGTTGAAGCCATGGGCGGCTTTGATAACGCTTACACGAACGACGATGTCACTGTATTTTGGGAAACTTTTCCCAGCAATTATCTCGACCGCGTCCTGTGGCTCGAGGCTGACCGCATGGGCAGCCTCAACGTCGACGACGCCAATTTCAAGTCGGAGCGCCAAGTCGTGGAAGAAGAGCGCCGCTTGCGCGTCGATAATTCTCCGTACGGCCGCGCGCAGGAAGACCTTTATGCCGCGGCGTTCACGGTTCACCCCTATCACCACACCACAATCGGCAGCATCGCGGATCTCGATAAGGCCACGGTCGAGGATGTACGCGCCTTTCACGACACATACTATCGTCCGAACAACGCGACTCTGGTGATTGTTGGCGATTTTGCTCCCGCGGAGGCGCTGGCCTGGGCTGAAAAATATTTCGATGGCATTCCGCGCTCTCCTCGACCCATTCCGCGCGTCGGTATCAAAGAACCGCCTCAAACCGCCGAACGTCACGTGACGAAATCGTATCCCGGCGTGCCGCTTCCCGCGATTATCGAAGGGTTCAAGATGCCCGCGCAGTTCACGCCCGATTCCTATCCTTTGAACCTGGCTTCCAACATCCTTGCGGGTGGCGAGAGCAGCCTGCTGTACCAGTCGCTCGTATATAAGGACCGGATCGCGCTGGAGTCCGTCGGCTTCGGCAATTTCACCGAGGATCCCAATCTTTTCTGGGTGTTGGCCGTCATGAATCCGGGACATACGGCCGAGGAAGGTGAGAAGGCGCTCGATTCCGTCCTGGCCCAGGTCAAGACCCAGCCGCTCTCATCGAGCCAGCTCGAAAAGGCGAAGAACCAGCAGATTTCCGCGTTCATTCTGGGACGCGAAACGGACCAGGAAAAGGCGGACGCCATCGGCGAAGCGGCGGTCATCGGCAAAAATCCAAATCTCGTGAATACAGGTTTAGCGCGCTATGAGGCCGTCACGGCGGCCGAAATTCAGCGCGTTGCGGACGAATACTTTGTCCCGCAGCATGAAACAGTGCTCTTTTATCTTCCCGAAAAGCCATCGAAGCCCGCCGAAGGGAGCAAGCAATGAGCTGCGGCACTTTTAAAAGGGTGAGCAAGATGCATTTCGACATGCGAGCATTCTTCGTTGCGGCGATTCTGATTTTTGGCATGGTCTTCGCGAGTCAGGTTCAGGCTCAAACGCAACAAACGCAGGAGCAGACAAACACGGCGCAACAATCCACGCCTGCGCAGGAAAATCAGCACGGCACTGGCATTGTTCCCCCGGGAGTGAAATTGGTACCGGCAATGCCGGCTGGGCAGACCAGGGGCGTGTTTCATTTTCCTAACGCCGCCACGCGCACCCTTACAAACGGCCTGCGCGTTTTTGTCGTCACCGATCATCGCCAACCTGCCGTCGCCGTCCGACTGGTGCTGATGTCGGCGGGCGCGATTCATGATCCGGCCGGAACACCGGGCATCGCTTCCATGACGGCTGACATGCTCACGCAGGGAACCACCACGCGGTCGGCGCAACAATTCGCCGAAGCGATCGACTTCGTCGGAGGCCACATCGACGCCGGAGCCGGCGACGATGCCACCAGCGCCTCGCTCACCGTCGTATCGCGCGATCTCGATCTCGGTATGGATCTGCTTTCTGACGCCGTTCTTCATCCAGCGTTCGCGCAAGAGGAACTCGAGCGCCAACGCCAGCAAACTCTTTCCGGTTTGCGTGTGAACTACAGTGATCCAAGCTTCCTCGCCTCTGCCGTTTTTGATCGCACGGTTTACGGTTCTTCGCCTTACGGCCTGCCGGGCGACGGCACGCCGGAAACCGTCGCGAAGATCACCCGTGACGACCTGATGAAATTCCACCATGGCAACTACGCACCTAACGACACCTTGATTGCTTTTTCCGGCGACGTGACGCCGGAACGTGCGTTTGCCCTGGCCGAGAAATACTTCGGCTCGTGGCAGAAAAAGGAAATCCCCCAGGAAGAAATGCCCGCTCCTGCCCCTACCACCGGCCTGCATTTCATCGTCATCGACAAACCCGACGCCGTGCAGACGCAAATTCGCGTCGGCAAACTCGGCATTCGCCGCAATAATCCGGATTACATTCCGCTGCTCGTCACCAATCGCATTTTCGGCGGCGGGTATAACAGCCGGTTGAATACCGAAGTTCGCATCAAGAAGGGCCTGACGTATGGCGCCAATTCTTCCTTCGACTCGAATCGCTTCGCGGGCGATTTCGTTGCGGACACGTTCACGCGCACCCCAGCCACTGCGGAGGCCACGAAGCTCGTGGTCGACCTTATCGCGCAGATGTCCACGGGCGACGCGAAGCCCGAGGAATTGAAGTTTGCGCAAGACTATCTCTCGGGAGTCTATCCGATCCAGTCGGAAACCGCGTCGCAGGTCGCGGGGCGCATTCTAGCCGTTGCCGAATACGGTTTGCCCCAGGATTACAACGACACTTACCAACAGAAAATCCTGGACGTGACTGACGCCAATGTCCGCGAGATGGCCAAGCAATATTTCAATGCCCAAGATCTCGACGTCGTTCTCGTGGGCAACGCCAGCCAGTTTCTCCCTGCGCTCAAGACTGAGTTTCCGAATGCGCAATGGCAAGAAATTCCGTACGGTGATCTAAATTTGCTCAGTCCCGATTTACGCCAGCCAAAAGCGGCGGCTCCCGCGCCCACGCCCGAATCCCTGGCCAAAGGACACGACGTTGTTATGGCGGCAGCGCAAGCGGCGGGCGGCGATGCTCTGCGCAACGTTTCGGCCGTCGAATTCACGGAGAAGGGCAATATTTACGCCCCGCAAGGCGCGCTAGCCATCGATGTGAAATGGCAAGTCGCGTATCCCGATAAAGTCCACGCCACAATCACACTCCCGATGGGCGAGATGAACCAGGTTTCCGACGGCAAGTCTGCGTGGGTCCAGAGTCCGCAAGGAACGCGCGAGGTATCGCCGGAGGCATTCGGTGAATTTCAACGCGGCATCAGCCTCTTCGGCGGATGGGGATTCTATCAGCAAGCCATGGCCGGAAAGGTTCAGGCGCAATATCTGGGTGAGGAGGAAGTTGATGGCAAAAAGGCTGAAGCCGTGAACTGGCTCGCTTCCTTCGGCGTCATCAAGCTCTATTTCGACTCGGCCACGCATCTTCTGATCGCTGCGAAATACAAATCCGGAACGGAAGAGTCGGACCAGCGTTGGAGCGATTTCCGCGCGGTTGATGGCCGCCAGTTCCCTTATCAGAGCGTGACGTATCGCAGCGGCGCCAAATTTACCGATGCCACGGTGCAAGATGTCCATGTCAATCCGACCCTAGATCCGTCTTTATTCGCCAAGCCGGCGCCGCCCCCGCCTGCGTCGAAGCCGTAGCGCCAGATCTCCGGCTGATTCACGAGTTTTTCTCACATGGACCAGCGCCGGAAATATTTTTGCGCGGGCCGTACTCGTCGCGGCCTCTTCGTGCATCTAAAGGTTTTGGCCGTAACTCTTCAGGGGTCGCGCAGCGGTGATTTATTTTGGGAATTGAGTGAACCTGTCTTACACTGTTGAATCTTACTCTTCGCATGATTCGCCTTCGTAACGCATATCGAATTTGGGCTGTCACTGCCGCGCTCCCCGCAGCCAGCGTATGCTTGGCGGGAATCTGTCTGGCTGGAATATGCTTGGCGGGAACGGGGCAATCATCTCCCTCCAATGCGTCCAACGTACCGCCTGTTCTGCAGGCCATGCAGCAGGAACTCCAGCGCACAGTTACCGCTTACGGCAAAGCCGATCCTCCGGCCTATTTTGTGGCTTACACCGTGAACGACGAGGAAAATGTCAATGTCTCGGGCTCCAACGGCGCCCTGCTTTCCTCCGGCGACGCCCGCAATCGCTGGCTCGAAGTTCAGACGCGCATCGGGGACTACACCCTCGACAACACGCACAAGATTGAAGGCCGCGAACCTGCCTGGACCAGTCCTGGAACGCAGGCGACGCTCGATGACGACATTCCCGTGCTGAGCCGCGAAATCTGGCGCGAGACAGACCGTCAATATCGCGCCGCTGTGCAAGCATTCATCGCCGTTCAGACCAGCAAGGAAGTCCAGGCGCAATCCGCCGAACAGCGCGCGCCGGATTTTTCCCACGAACAGCCCCACGTGTCCATCGGCCCCGCGGTTTCGTTTCACGTGGACCGCAAGCCGTGGGAGGAAAAAGTCCGCAAGTACACGGCGGCGTTCAGCGCGTCGCCCGCGGTGCTGAACTCCATCGTCACCTTCACGGCCGGCGCCACAAATCAATATTTCGTGAATAGCGAAGGCTCCAAGCTGGCATTCGGCCAGATTCGCTACCGCCTCGAATTGTTTGTGCAAAGCAAGGCGCCGGACGGCATGGACTTGGAGCGCTACGCGAATTTCGACTGGGTCGATCCATCCAAAGCGCCCACCGAAGCCGCTGTCATGAATCAGATTCGTATACTCAGCGGCCAGATCGCTGCGTTGCAGAAGGCTCCGCTCGTCGAGCCTTTCGCCGGGCCCACGCTTCTCACCGGCCGCGCCGCCGCCGTCTTCTTTCACGAAGTGCTTGGGCATCGCCTGGAAGGCTTCCGCCAGAAGGATGCGAGCGAAGGGCAAACTTTCACCAGCAAAATTGGGCAACCGATTCTTCCCGATTTCATTACCGTGCGCGACGATCCCACCACCAAGGAAGTCCGCGGGGAAGTGCTCCTCGGCTACTATCCCTTTGACGATGAAGGCGTGCCGGCGCAAAACGTCACGCTCGTCGATCATGGCATCTTGAAAAACTTCCTGATGAGCCGCTCCCCGCTGATTAATTTCCCGCATTCCAACGGCCACGGCCGCCGCCAACTCGGCTTTCAGCCTATCGCCCGCATGGGGAACACCATCGTCGAAAGCGACAAGACCATGACCAATGCCGCGCTTCGTCGGCGCTTCATCGAGGAAATTCGCAAGCAAGGCAAGCCTTTTGGCCTTCTGATTGACGATATCGCCGGAGGCTTTACCTTCACCGGACGCGCCCAGCCGCAAGCCTTTCAGGTGCAGCCGCTGATCGTCTACAAAGTTTTTCCCGACGGCCGTCCCGACGAACTGGTTCGCGGCGTGAACATCGTGGGCACGCCGCTGATATCCATCACGAAAATTATCGCCACGGGTGATACGCCGGAAGTCTTCAACGGCTATTGCGGCGCGGAATCGGGCTCTGTACCCGTCTCTGCGGTGGCGCCGGAAATTTTAATTTCGGAAATGGAAGTCTCGAAGAAAGAATCTTCCACGGACACGCCCCCGATCCTGCCGCCGCCCGCGCATGACCCGCTGTCCAAGGAACCCGCACAATGACGCCGCGCCCCGCAATTCAAATTGAGCACATCGGCCGCTTCTGGCGCGTCCCGCTCAACATTATCGTCGCGGCCATGGTGGCGCTCGCTCTGTTTGGCGCGCTTCCCGTCCGCGCGCAGAGTGACCCACAGAGTGACAATGACCACACCCTTCAGGCCATGCAGGACGAAATGGCGCGCAACGTGGCTCGGTTGCAATTGCCCGGCCAGTTGAAGCCCTTTTACATCGAATATCGCGCCCTGGATGTCGATATTCGCAGCATCACCGCGTCCTTTGGCACGCTCATTTCCAGCTCCCACACGCGCAACCGCTTCATGTCCGTGGGGGTTCGCGTCGGCGACAATCAACTCGATAGCTCCAATTTCATTACTCAGAATGGTTTTCAGGGTTTTCTCGGTTCCACGGGCCAGGTAGGGATTGACCGCGACTATAAGTCCTTCCGCCAGGACCTTTGGCTCGCCACCGATCAAGCTTACAAGGAAGCTCTCGTCCAGTATTCCAACAAGAAGGCATTTCTGAACAGTCTTGCGCGTCCTCCGGAGATTCCCGATTTTTCAAAAATTGACCAGCCGGTCGTGGATATTCAGCCGCTGATAAATTCAGACTGGACTTCGCGCAACTGGGAAAATGAAGCGCGTGAAGCCTCTAAATCTCTGCGGACTTTTCCGGATCTCTACGGCTCGCGCGTACACTACTATCTCGTTTACACCACCTATTATCTTCTCACCAGCGAGGGCACCAAGCTTCGCATTTCGCACAGCGTTGCCGGTATCGAAGCGAGCTTGGACACGCAAGCCACAGACGGCATGCCGCTCCACAATTTCTATTCCAGTTACGCCGCGCAGCCATTTGAGTTGCCCCAACCGGACAGAGTTAGCACCGCTCTGGCGCAAACCGCGACGCAACTCGAACAACTTCGCGTTGCTCCCAACGTCTCGGACTACGAAGGCCCGGTTCTTTTCGACGCGACCGCCGCCGGCTCTGTTCTCGCGCAAGCCCTCGAACCTTCGCTTTCCGGCGCGCGTCCTCCCCTTTCGAGTGTTCCTGCCTTCGATCAAATGTTGCAGCAGATGGGTGGGAGCAGTGAATGGTCTGGCCGTGTGGGTACCCGCGTGCTCCCCCTAAATGTTTCCATCACGGATGATCCCTCGGTGAAAGATTTTCAGGGCCAGCCGCTCTTCGGCGGTTACGACGTGGATGATGAAGGCGTGCGCGGCCAGAAGGTCAACGTCGTCGAAAATGGCATACTGAAAAATTTATTGATGTCGCGCCGTCCCGGTCCTGATTTCCTGGAATCCAATGGCCACGCGCGCTCCGCCCTGCTTTCGACGCCACAACCCACAAGCAGCAATTTGTTCTTCCAAGCGACGAATAACGTGAGTCCCGCGGACTTGCGCAAAAAGTTTATCGACCTCTGCAAAACAAACGGCCAGCAGTGGTGCCTGGAAATCAAGCGCATGGATAATCCCGCGCTTGGCGCGCAAACCCAGCAGGATTTCTCTGACATTATTTCCGGGCTTGCCGACGGACTCGCGAGCGGCGACCGTCTGCCGCTGCTTGTTTATCGCGTTTACGTTTCCGACGGCCACGAGGAACTCGTCCGCGGCTCGCACATCAAGGGCTTGGATCTCCGCGGGTTTCGCACCATCGCCGCGATCGGCAATGATTCCACGGTTTTCAATTTTATGCAGAACGCGCAACAGGGACTCGGCGGCACTGCTCTTGCCACGTTCGGCTCGGTCGAGAGCGGCATTCCCAGTTCCATCGTTGCGCCGTCATTGCTTCTCGAGGACGTCGAGGTTCGCGGATTCCACGGCGAGCCGCGCCGCTTGCCGCTCTTGCCCGTCCCACAGTTGCAGCAATAGCGCCCCCGTCTCTCGCTCTATTTCATCTCCGCGAGAATTTCTCCGTTGTCATTCAAGCTCACTTTGTCAGGTTGAAACGGAAGCGCGATTCGCAACGGCGTGCTGGGTCGGTCGATCTTCATCCAGCCGATAATTCCGGATTTTCCTTTTACGTGAATGTAGACGGGAAGCGTGTCTTTCCATCCCGCGGGCACTCCCGATTGCGTCACAGTGCCATCCACCTCCCACTTGTTGTCGGGCAACGGCTTCACAGCGTAGTCGAAGTGATATTGTGCAATCCCTGTTCCGTAAACGTATTCGTTGAAGAACCAATCCATTCGATGGTTCTGGTCAACATCCATGTACGGCGCCATGTGGCGTTCGACCACAGCCTTGAAATCCTCGGTCGATGCGGCCTTGCCGGCGAAGCTCTTTGTGAAATCCTGCATCAAGCCCTTGAATTGCTCGTCGGGCGACTTGCTTCTGGGGTCGTAGAGCATCGCCCGCAACATTTCCAACACGTATCCGCCCTTTTCGTAGATAACCGTGTCGTATCCCGCCGGCGCTTGCGAAGATCCCAACCGCTCGCCCATCCAAACCGGCCCAAGATCCTCGTAGCGGTGGCCGAAATTATTGCGGCTGAACAAATCTTCTCTGTCCCTGTGCAACCGGTCCAGGTATTGCTTTGGGCCGTCGCGGAATTGCACGTAGAGATTGCCGGAAAATTGTGCAAACCCTTCCGAAAGCCATTGGTCGTGATAGCTTTTCCACCCGATTTCGTGGCCCCACCACTGATGCGACACCTCGTGGGCTCGAAAGAAGTCACTGATGCGAATCTGGTCCGTCACACCCAGTACGTGCCGCTGCGTTTCATCGAGGAACGACAGCACGGAGAGGTACAGCAGCATCGGCCATCCCTGGCCGTAGCTGTACGGAATATTGGTTACGGCCAGCCGCCGGAACGGGAAGGGCCCAAAGTAATCTTGGAATACGCGCAGGTTGTTTCCGATTTCTATTCCCACCGTTTTCACCGTGTTTGCTGGATCCAGAGACCCAATGGATGGCCCGGCTTCTGAATTGGCGCCCGGCAACGTGGGATGCAGATACATTTGGACGCTGCTCAGAAAATCATCTGCATTCTTGTTCCCGTATATCTGAACGTCGACGTTGCCGACCTTCTCGTCGTAAATCTTGTAGTCGCCGTAGGCGAATCCGGAGACCGCCTGCGGCATGGGACTCTTCCAATGCGTCACAGTCGAATCGCCCGACGTGTTTTCGCTCACCTTGTCGCCGGTCGCGACTAGCGTGAGTTTCTTGGGGGTGTGGAACGTCATGTCGAAATCAGCTCGCGTGGCGAACTCGTCCGATACACCCGGATACCATCCGTAGCTCGGGCAAAAGTAATTTCCACTGCCTACTTTCTGAATCAGACGCTTGCCCGCGTATTCAAACGTGAGCGTTGCCGTTTTCGCTTGCTGCGTTGCGGCAGGCAGAACCACGGCGACATAGTCACCGTACGTCGGAAAGCGGTCTTTTGGATCGCGCGGCTGAAAAAACGGCAGCGCCGCTCCGGTCTCGTCTTTCACCGCACTGACGCGCAAATTCGGACTCAGTTCGAATACCAGCACGCGCTCGTCGGCCTTCTGATATTGCAGATCCACCTTGGTCGTAGCGCTCAGATCAGCGCTGCCCGTGACTGTGGCGTCGATTTGATATCCATGCACCGCAAAAACATCTTTGCTCGTGGGCTGTTCATAAGCCTGATTTGCAGTCACATTTCCCGCGGGAAAACTCATCCACGTGTCGAAGAGCAGCGCAGGGCTCCCTCGCGACTCGTAATGGCCCACGCTAATTTCCTCGGGTTCCAACGCGTCGTAACGCGCCAGCACCCATCCGTCGCTGTTTGTTTTCATGTCTGCGGCAAAGTAAGCCGTCTGTTTGTGATCTTGATCGAGCACGCCTTCGAACACGCGCGGCACAATTTCCGCGCCCAGATCTTCCCGCGTGCGTTGTCGGCTGTTGTATAGGTTCCCAAGGTCAGCGGTGGGCCCGTTCGTCCATTTCACCTGTTTGGCGACTTGATCGAATGTGTCGTCGGTGAAGCTGAACGTTGCTTCCGTGAAATCCATGTTCAGCGTCTTTTGTTTCGTTAAGAGGTCGAGTTGCTGCGCTTCGAGCGCGTTCGGCGGCGCAATCTCGATGGTCCCGCGCCCTTTGAAGGCTGCTCCGAAAACAACCCCAGCGGCTCGCTGTGAAAATGAGACCGATCCGTCCTTGAGCGTGATGCGAATGCGATCATGCACAATCGTTACGCCCTCGACGCTGGCGGTTTTCTCCGAATCAAACGAAGTTTGCGACACCGCGTTCCATGTGGCGGCTGCATCCTGCGCGCCGGCATTTTGTGCCCTCGCTCCTGGTGGTGCTACACACACGAAGCAAAAGATCGCGGCCTGCAGCAAAGCGCAAAGCAAGCACCGTCGAGGAACTTGCATCATCGGGCTCTCCCAAGAAAAACTGCCCAATTCTATACAAATGGAAAGTGAAAGAAAGAGTAAAGCGCGAAGGTGTTACCGTGGCTTCACGGCAAAGTTACGGCTCCAAAGTAATGAACGTGATTTCCGGCCGGCACAGAAACCGCACCGGCAGATTCGACATGCCCATTCCGCGGTTGACATACATGCGCGAGCCCTTTTCTTCGTACCAGCCCTCCAGAAATCTCCCGCTTCCCACCGGAAGCCAAAACGGTTTCACAAATGGTATCCGCACCTGCCCGCCGTGCGTGTGTCCCGCCAGGCACAGATTCACCCAACCCGCTGCGTGATCAAAATACGCCGGCGAGTGGAACATCAGAATTGTGTAGACATCCTTCGGGATGCCTCTCAACGCGGCGTTCAAATTCGCGACGCCCGAATACGGATCGTCCAATCCCGCCACCCACACGTCCGGACGCAATTCGTGGTTCTGATTGACCAGCAGATGGATTCCCGCGTCGCGATAGAATCGCCGCTCGTGCCTCACTGGATGCCAATTCTCCCAATTCCCGTGCACGAACCAGACGCCCAGAGGCGCGTGCAATTGCTTGTAAACCTTCAGGCATTCTTGATAATTTCCGAACGGATCGGCTAGCGTGTCGCCCGCAATCAGAATCACGTCGGGCTTTTCCCTGGCTAGAATCGCCAGCATCTTGCGCTCAGGACGCCCCATGCCGCGCGTGTGCAGGTCGCTCAACTGCACAATCTTCAGCGGACTTTTCACTTCCGCCGATTGAATTTCATACTGTGTTACTTCTATATTTTCCGGCTCAACCCATAGCGCGTCCGCCGCCAGCCCAAATAGCAACACCGCGATGACAATCACGATCCAGTGCCGTAGCCACCACGGCGCTCGCTGCCGCGGCAGTTCGCTTCCCACGTTCATTCTTGCGGCGCTCCTTGAAATTGCGCGATGAATACGAAGACGAATTACGAATGCGAATTACGAACCTTCCACTATACCGGGAAATGTACGAGGCGAAACGGCGGATTTCCGCCTCCGCCATCGTATAATCACGCGGAATCCTTCATGGATACGTCCACTCTGGCGGTGCAGGAAAAAAAGCGCGTGGCATTGGTGTCGATTGGTGCCGCCGTCGTGCTGGTGTCGCTGAAGGTATTTCTCAGCGTCCGCACGGGCAGCCTGGGAATCCTTTCCGAAGCCTTGCACTCCAGTCTGGACCTGCTCGCCGCCATCCTCACCTATCTTTCCGTGCGTATTTCAGACAAGCCCGCCGACGCCGACCACACCTACGGTCACGCGAAATTCGAAAGCGTCTCCGCCTTCGTCGAAACAGCCCTGCTCTTGATGACAGCCGTTTACATTATCTGGGAGGCGATTCAGCGTTTGCTGTTCAAACAATCGCCCGTGTACCCCAGCCTTCTCGCCATCGTCCTTCTCGCGCTGATGATCGGCATCGACTGGACGCGCGCTCGCCGCATTTCCAGCGTCGCGCATCAATATCCCAGCGAAGCTCTGGAAGCCGACGCACTCCACTTCTCCACCGACGTTTGGAGCACCAGCGTCGTCCTCTTCGGCATCATCGCCGTATGGCTGGGCCAGAGTTTCAACATTCCCTGGCTGCGTTTCACGGACCCGCTCGCGGCCCTCGCGGTTGCGGGAGTGATCATTTGGGTCGGCGCGCGCATGGGCCGGCGCACGCTCGAAGCTCTCCTCGACGTCGCTCCCAAGGGACTGCAAGGCAGGATTCTCGCGGCCGCGCAGAAAGTCGAAGGCGTTTTGGGAGTTGACCGCGTCCGCCTTCGCCGCGCCGGCCAGCGCTATTTCGTCGACGTCACCATCAGCGTTCCCCGCACCACCAGCCTCGAGGAAGCCCACGCCACCAGCGACCGCGTCGAGCGCCGCATCGCCGAAATCGTTCCCGCCGACGTGGTCGTTCACATGGAGCCGCGCGCTCGCTCCGGCGAAAATTTTCTGGAGACCATTCGCGCCACCGCGCAACGCCGCGGCCTCGCCGTCCACGAACTATCCGCGCATCAAATTGACGGCCGGCTCTTCGTCGAATTGCATCTCGAAGTCGACGAGCGTTCCAGCCTCCGCGAAGCCCATCAGCTCGCCACCGCGCTCGAACAGGATCTTCTCCGCCAGGCCGCCGGAGCGCACATCAATATTCACATCGAGCCGCTCGGCACGCACATTCCCGGCGGCGAAGAGATGAAAGATCTCGCCGTCCGCGTGCGCGACTTCATCAATAATCTCGCCGCCGAATTTCACGAGCTTACTGATTGCCACGACGTTCACGTCCGCTTCGTTGAGCACAAAATCCTCGTCTCCTGCCACTGCGCCATGGACGGCAGCCTCCCCATCACCCAAGTTCACGACGTCACCGCCGCCCTCGAGGATCGCGTCAAGGAGCACTTCCCCCAAATCTACCGCCTCACCATCCACCCCGAACCCCTCGACGAAACCTAGGTCTTAACGTCTTAGATACATCATCCCGAAGTACTGTAGACCCAACCTAAGCTATCGCAGTAGTTTGGGTTCAAGAGCGTCCAGGCAAAGGCTTCCTGTCCAAGGAGTCCCCATGAAAGCGTTACGCGCGTTCGTGCTTATGGCCATCTTAGCGGTCACAATCTGCGCGGCACGGGCCGACTATGATTCCGCGGACATAACTTCGAAGTCCGACGACGGTGCTGTCATAACAACAGATGACGGCAACTCTTGGGTCGTCAATTCGGCTGACAGAGTCACTTCCTCCCTTTGGCTCGTGACGGAGACATTAATCGAAATCGACGATTCCAACAGCTGCAGCAGTTGGGAACTGGTAAACAAGGACGACAATAATTCGTCGGTTTGTGCCGAGAAGCACAACTAAACCTCAGTTTATGCTAATGCCCGGGCGACTTTTCACTCTCGAGATAACGGCTAGCGCGGTCGCTTGGTATGCCGCGATAGTTGCGACCGTCAGCGCGGCTGTCGAACTAGGTAACTATTTCCGCGAACGGGTAAACGTCAGAGTCAGCTTTCAGAGAAATATGGAGATGGTTAACGACCTGCAACATGCTGGAATGATATTAACGTTAGTGGCGGTCGTCAACACGGGGCGACGAACAGTAACAATCACATGCGTAGGCATTGAATATTTGAAAGGAGGCGGCGCAGTACTCTTTGACATTGTACCACCCCTCCCGCGCCTTCTGGCTGAAGGTCAGCAACTCATGGCATTCGCCGATGAAAAAAACCTGCGGTTCACAGAAGTAAAATCATTCATAGCCGCTGACGCATCAGGTTGTAAGTTTCACGCTCACTTTGCTCCTTTGCATAGACGCATATGGTGGGCGATGCGACGATTAAAGAGCGCCCGAACTCTACCAGCGAGTTAAAACGCCCCATCCTCAAGATGTGCGTGGCAATAAACCAGCTATTCCCCCGCCCATCTCTCACGCCCGCGCTGCGGTCGCCATGGGACTTGTCTTTCCACGTAAGACGAAGCTTCGCCTTCGTCCATGACGCCCGCTCGCTATAATGTGCTGCCGTGTTCCATATCCTCCGATGGGTAATTCTGGCATTGGCTGCGCTGCTGGCGTCGACGTTGGCCGCAGTGGCCGGCTTCGGCGGCGCGGCGGTTTTGCTGCCGGCGATTGTGGCCGTGTTCGGCATCCGCGAAGCCATCCCGATTCTCACCGTCGCGCAGCTCATCGGCAACGCCAGCCGCGTCTGGTTCAATCGTCGCGAACTCTACTGGCCTGTAGTTGGATGGTTTGCCTTGGGAGCCGTTCCTTTCGCCCTGCTCGGAGGGTTCCTCTTTGCGAAGGCGCCGCTGACCGTGCTCACTCGCCTGCTCGGCGCTTTCCTGTTGCTCGTTGTGGTATGGCGTCACATCCGCCCCAAGCCAAAATCCTTTCCGGTTGCGTCCTTTGCCGGAATCGGCGCTGGCGCGAGTTTCCTTTCCGCGCTACTCGGCAGCGTCGGCCCGATTATGGCGCCGTTCGTCCTCGCCTATGGCCTTGTGAAAGGCGCGTACATCGGCACCGAAGCCCTCTCCACTGTGGTGATGCACATCGTCAAGTTGATTGCCTATCGCCAGACCGCCGTCTTGACGCTGTCGGCCGCGCTGATTGGCTTGGGCCTCGGACCCGTCATGATCCTCGGCTCTTTTTTGGGCAAGCGCATCCTCGACCGTCTGCCCGAGAAAGTATTCGTCGCAATCATTGAAGGCGTGCTGATCGTCGCGGGTCTCTTCTTCTTGGTCCGTGGATGAGTACTAGCGAGCGCTGCCAAAAGGGCGCCTCCTACTGCTATCGACCGCCGAGTAAACCTTTTCATCTGCGCTTCCTATACACTCCCTGTTCCACGCAAGCTCCGTCCTGCGTGGTGTGCGTCTAATGAACTTCGAAGTTGATCTCGCCGCCGGTTTCGTTTTTTCCGCCGTAGTCGATCGTTGCGATGGCTTGATACGAGCCGGGCGGAAGG
>DAHUXN010000079.1 GCA_027307115.1 Acidobacteriota bacterium | reverse complement strand
CGCATTCGCCTATGTTTTTCGACGGCGCTGCGACGGGAACGTTCATCAAACTCGCTAAGCGAGTTGATCTCACGGTCTCTACCAAGCCGTTTGGACAAGGTCTGTTCGTGGACCTAGCCGACCTGGATGCTAAGAGCCGCTTCCAAATCATTTCTTACGAAACGAACAAGAGCGCGTTCTTCTCAGAGACAGTTGTACTCGTCGAAGGCGACTCGGACTCGCTCGTGATGCCGCACATCGCGCGCACCTTGAATCGCGACTGGGATCCGGATACCAAAGGGATCGCCTTCTGCCGAATGGGGGGCAAAGGTAACATCTCCAAGTACCGAAAATTTTTCCAATCCTTCGAGGTTCGAGTCTGCGTAATAACTGATCTGGATTGCCTTCTGGAAGGATTCGAACTCCTTGAACCATCGACACAGTGTTCCGAAACACGGGCACACCTGCTTCGCCTACTGGATACCGTAATCCAGAACGAAAAGATTGAGGGTAAAATTAGAGCAAAGGACATCAAGGAAATGCAGGGGTCCGAAATACGCCGCGGGCAATTTCAGGCTCTGAGAGACACGATCTCAAAATTCAAACAAAATACAGCGACGCGCGAAGAAATGGATGCGGCTGAAGCACGGTTTTTCGCCGACCTTGTCAGTGATAGGCGATTGCAAGTACTCCAAGATCCGAACCGCGCCGAGATCGTAGCGAAGAAGCACGAATTGATCAGACTGCTTAGGGCTCAACACGTTCACGTCTTGGAGCGCGGCGCAATCGACGAGTACTATCCGCAGTCCGTCGTGGGAGCGGACAAGCCGTCGCGGGCCATCGATTTCTGCAGAAAAATGAAAGACCGAGAATCAATCCTCGAGCTCTGCGGCGATACGATCTGCCGGGATGGGGTGAAAATCGATAAAGAATTCATAGTCCTGTTCTCAGAAATCTTCGAGAACGAATAACCACGAATGCACCACAGCCTCCCGTTCTTGGAGATGGCCACCAGCCGCCCCTAGACTGCGGGGCGTCTTGCCAAACACCACAGCCACCACACCTATCCCTGCGCGCAACAGCGTGCTAACGTTTTCAGAGCGAAAATTCGATGCGAGCGCCGTACAACAGAACAAAAGGCACCTCAAGCCCACCTCGCGGGAAAACGAAAAACAGCTCCCTCACCACCGTTCGCCAGCAGCGGGCGACCGGGTTCGGGATGACAGACATAGGCCGCCGCGCCTTGATCGGTAATGGAGTGCACAGTCGCGCAAGAGCAACTGCTTTACAATGTGCTACTTCGATTGGTGATTATGCACTTGACACAGAATCGGCTTTTTGGTAGCATTCCGATATCGAGAGGCTACCATGAAGCTCATAGATGTCACCCGCGATTTTAACACCGATGACAAGTGCTTGGACTATTTGGAGCGTATGCGCTGGCCGATGGGCGTGTGCTGCGCCCAGTGCGGCTCCCTGAAAATCTCGCGGATCACGCGCGAATCCAAAACCAAGAACAAGCGGACGCGACTGTACCAGTGCCTAGAAAAGGGTTGCGGTCATCAATTCAGCCCGACTGCTGGAACCATATTCCATGACTCGCACCTTCCGCTCACCAAGTGGTTCATTGCGATTGCGCTCATCTGCGAAGCGAAGAAAGGTGTATCGGCGTGTCAGATTCAGCGGCATCTTGGAGTGAACTACCGCACGGCATGGCATCTCTGTCACAGAATCCGTCAAGCCACGAAAGAAACGGGACTGCTAGAGGGCGTTGTGGAAGTGGACGAAACGTACCTGCTTCCCAAAAGGCGTCGCAAAGGCCATCCGCAACCGAAGAGGCGGGAACCCGATGTTGTTCTTGGCATGATCGAGCGCGGCGGCAAGCTTCGCTTCGTCGCGCTGCACGATGCAAAGATGGCATCCATCGAACCGGAAGTACTCAAGCACGTAAGTCCACATGCCACGCTACAAACCGATATGGGCGTTGTGTACGACATAATTGGACGCCGCAATTTCTCCGGTCAGCACCGGATGATTGACCACGCAAAAAGTTACGGGGTCGGAGAGAATCACACAAACACGATTGAAAATGCATTCTCGTTGCTCAAGCGCGGGGTGTACGGCACGTTCCACAAAGTCTCGATAAAGCATCTGCCGCGCTACTGCAACGAATTTTCGTACCGATTCAATCGGCGTGACAGACAGCCGGAACTATTCGCGGAGACCACAAAGAACCTGCTACACGGTGAGAAGCTGACATACAAGAAGCTCACGGCTTCGCAAGTATCGGAGTCTTAGAGCCAGTTCGCGCCGTAGTTTTTATTTTCTTGCGCGGCGCTGGCTTGGTGCGGAGCACCCTCGATAGCAGACCATCAAACTTATCCTTCCGTACAATTACCTTTGTCTTCATGTGGAAATCCTGTGGAAAACATCCTGCAAAAATCATCCATAAGGGCCACTCTTGGCCCTTGACACTGAAACTGTTCAAGGAGAAAATCTGCACAGTAACAGAAATGGCCCACAGCGGAAATCCGCAGCAGGCCAGATTCTGTTGCTCACGGGTCAGACGTGAGCGGAGTTCTTTCTCCATCTTATTGATGGCCTCACGTGTTGTCAACCCCGTGTTGAAAATTTAGTTTCCCTGCGACTCCGATTGCGCGAAGTAGGCCGAGCCGAAAACCCGACCTTTCGGAGAGTGGGCGAATCTCGCCGCTCTCCGAAGTGCAATCCGATTCGTTAATGATTAGTCTTTGTGTCGTGCAGTCGGGGCGTAGCTCAACTGGAAAGAGCGCTCGGTTCGTACCCAGCAGATGCCCGTTCAAGTCGGGCCGCCCCGATCAACACGACATTCAACGGCGGGATAGCATCAACGGTAATGCCCCGGATTTATAATCCGAGTGCTCCCATGTGCACACATGGGGATGAGAGTTCGATCCTCTCTCCCGCCGTCAAACTCGATAAAATTAACTAGCACGTATGATTCCACTCCCAGAGTTTCAATCGGATGCCAGAATGTGTGTTTGGGATTCCTGCGGAAAAAATGTACAACGCATCCATCGCACAATCCTCCCCAGATAAGGATTGTTTCTGGCTGGATGGCTTATAGTTTAGCACTAGGACTCCCGTCAAGTAAAATTTTAGAATTTTAGTGCTCCCCTGTCACGGCTTCCATAGCTTACCCCCTTTCTGTGTCAAATGCATAATCACCCTTCGATTTTCTTGATCGGTAATGAGTTTCAGTTGCAAGACACATCCAAAACCATCGCGTCCCTGCTCCGCCTAGCACTCACACGGCGGGAGAAGCAGATCCGTGCCTGCCCGCCGCGGCGGGCAAGCGGCAGGCAGGCCTCGCCGACATTCGCCGGAAGCAGGCTACTCTTCCTGCGTCGGGGCAAGCAGGGTTCCCTTCGTAGCCTCAGGGCAGGCGGGATGACAGGCAGAAACACACAGGCTGAAGCCTGTGCCACGCAAAGCGGCGTCAAGCCGCCGCACTCCAAACGGCAAAAGCGGATTCCTCACACGGCCCCAGTGCGGCCGGTTCCCTTCGCCACGACACTCAGGGCAGGCGGAATGACAAGCAAAAAGGCGAAGCGGCGAGGCGAGATTCTTCGGGCAAGAAACGCCCTCAGAATGACACAAAAGCCGCAGAGTGTCGGACGGGGCGACACTCTGCGCTACAGAGGCAACGGCAAAGAAAGACGCACGCGACTCTATGAGTCGCGCGGGCGCAGTAAACAGCGCCCCTACGAAGGCATGGCGCGGGGCTAGTGGGGTGCGGAGGCGCTGGGGAGGGCGCCGGCGGCCATGGAGGCGGCGCTGGCGACGGAAGTGCCCGGAGGAGGCAGCAGGCTCATCTCATGGTCGCAGACGGCTTCGAATTCGGTGCGATCGCGGCGCGCGACAGGCTGCGACGGCGGCAGCGGCAGGCGCTCGAAGTTCATGAACTGGCCGTGGCGCTCGATGCGGAAATCGAGATGCGGGCCGGTGGCGAGGCCCGTCATGCCCACGAGGCCGATGCGCTGGCCCTGCACGACGCGCTGGCCGTTGTGGACGAGGATGCGCGACAGGTGCATGTAATACGTGTCGTAGCCATTGATGTGCTGAATCTTGACCAGGTTGCCGTCTTCGCCCTTGCGTCCCGCGAAAATCACGCGGCCGTCGCCGATGGACTGCACGGGCGTGCCCATCGGCGCGCCGTAGTCAGTGCCAAGATGCGGGCGATACATTTTCAGAATCGGGTGGAAGCGGTGATAGCTGAAATGCGAAGTGATGACCGCGGAGAACTTCAGCGGCGAATGCAGGAACGCCTTTTTCAGCGATTTTCCGTCCGGCGTGTAGTACGCGGGCGCTCCGGAAGGATCATGAAAGAGCACGGCGCGGTAAATGCGGCCGTCATTGTCATATTCGGCGGCGAGGATTTTGCCGTAGCTGAGCGTCTTGCCATCCGCGAGCACTTTCTTTTCGACTACGAGGCGAAACGTGTCGCCCGGACGCGGGTCGGTGTAGAAATCCAGATCCCAACTGAAAATGTCCGCCAGGCGCATGGCGAGTTCAGGCGTTTCGCCGGCTTTCTTGACGCCGTCGAAAAGCGAGCCGTCAATTTTTCCGGCAACCGCGTCAGTTTCGACCGTCGAGGGAATCGTTTTGACTTCCGCTTCGAATTGCGCGTTGCGGCGAACGATGGAAAGGAAACGCTCGGGGTCAATTTGATAACGCAACTGGAGGAGTTGGCCCGCGACGGAGCGGCCAATGGTCAGCTCATTTCCGGCCTGGAACATGCGGAAATTGAATACGGAGCGCGTCGAGGCGACGATTCGGGCGGTGGTGAGCGGGTCGATGCCCATGTGCGTCAGCATAGTGGCGAAGGGTATGCCTCGCGGAATCGTGCTGGAGGAATACAGAATCGACGGGGCCTGGGGCGCGATAACTTGCGCTGGTACCGAGGTTGCTTCGCGGGCGATGCGGCGTTCAAAGGCGAAACGCGTCAGGTAAGAGCCGGCGATGGCAAGGGTGGCGACCAAAATCACGGTTCCCCAGACGACGAGTTTTTTGCGCTCCATGAATGCCTCCGCCGAGACCCACTTACTCAATGGAAGCGAAGGATATCGCATTCCCGCGTCCAAGCCCAAGCGGAAAGGAAAAGTTTTGCGCACTCAAGGTAATCCTGTCCGCGGGAGCAGGCAGAATGATTCCGTGAATGCGAAGGGAAATTGCCGGATTCTTTATACGCTAGCGCTAACCCATGTTTTTGCAGTGAACACTGTATTGCGGCGTTTGGAGCTTCCGTTGCTTAATCAAGCCGAGCGAGCATTGGCGTCAGAAGTCTTGAACGCAGCCAGTCCGCTGGGGACGCAAACGGAGGACAGCCATGGAAGGAAGCCTGTTCATCACGCCCGATCGCGGCACTCGAGCGCCAGAGCTTGTTTGCGCCGATTGCGGCGCGCAATTCCGTCCCCGCCGCATCACCGATGGAATCGAAGAAATTTGCGATTCGTGCTACTCAGCGCGATTCCCCGCCCCCGTCATCGAGTATGCGCAACTGCCGCCGAGGCCTGTGCGCAGTCAGCTCGCCGCGGACTAAGCCGCTACGCCGCTCGGCTTCGCAAGAAAACCACTAAGAATTCATTTGTGAATGTAATTGTTGCGGCGAACGCGCTTCGCGCTGAGGGTGTTTTTTGCGCGGCAGAAAACCGGATACGAACTATTGTTCGGAGCTGGCGACGGTGACGGGCTGGTCTCCGCCCTTGTCCGCGAAATAGTTGTGCTGGTAGAGATCGTGGTAAATTTTGCCGGCAACGTCGGCGGCATGTGGACCGTTGACGATGCGCGCGCCTCCGCGCAGAAGAACCACAAGCACGAGTTTCGGATGTTCCTGGTCGGCGTAAGAGGCAAACCAACCGAGCCGCCCGCCCTTTGTTTCATCGTTGCAGGTGCCAGTCTTGCCGAGAGTTTGCTCGCCTTCCGGGTCGTTGCTCAAGCGCGCGGTGCCGTAAAGCACGGCGGCGAGCATTCCCTGGCGAAGCTCTGGAAGAAGCGGCGCGATTGGAAGAGTGCGGCGGACGCGCGGCGCGAAATCCTGGGCGCTCGTTTCCGTCGTGGGATATTGCAGGTAGTACATGGTGCCACCGTTGGCAATGGTGGAAACGACCGAGGCCAATTGCAGCGGCGTAATTTTAATTCCTTCACCAAAACTGCACATCCGCGCGACGCCGCCATATACCGGAGGCTTCGCGGGGAGAAAACCAGGCTGCTCGCCAGTGATGTCGTAACCGGCGCGTTCACCGAGGCCGAAAACGTGATCGTAATGCCACACGTTGTCGAAGCCGAGGCGGCGGCCCAGCTCTTCAAAGAACGCGTTGTTCGAGTGGGCCAGCGCTTCGGTCATGTCCATGTAGCGGCGACGGCCGACCTTGATCATCGTGTCGGGAGTGACGATTCCCTTCTCGAGAGCGGCGACGGCGATGATGGGCTTGGTGGTCGAGCACGGCTCGAAGCCGGCGGAGTACGCAAGCTTTTGATTAACTATCGTGAGGATGCGGCCGGTGGAGGGATCGACTGCGACCACGGAACCGTTTTGGCGACCGAGAGCGTCGAGGGCGGCCTGCCGGACGGTGGCATCATCGAAGGTCGAATCGTCACCAGTGGCAGGATCAGCCATGTACGTGGGTACGCCGCGATAATAGTGACGGTAGCGATGCCGGGTTGAGACCGTGGCACGCGTATGCGCGGACTTGCGCTTGCTCGCATGCGCCGGAAGCGCTGACGACAATGACGCAGCGAACATGGCTGCAAGTGCCAATAACGCAAATTTCACAAAAAACGACTGGGTCCTGGCTGGGCTTTGAGTCATGGCCTATTTTTAACCGACTGCTGACCTCGCTTAAGTTTTTCCAAACGCGTTCATTCTAAAAAAACAAGCAACAGGGCGCAAGTAAAACCTGCCTAATCATTGCAGAGAGTTGCGAAAGGCGCAATGGAACTCCGGCCTAGAGTCGCGCAGGAGTATCAGTACGGTCGTACAGGCCCGCTCGTCCTGGTACGGAAACGCGATCAGCCAAAAGTCAACTCGTTACAGTTGGATGCCGAAGAGCATTGACGGGGTTTGCGAGAAGGAGAAAGACATCGGCGGAACACGCGGGACAGGCTAAGAAAAACAGCAGGGTAACTCAGGATGCGTGGAACAGCCTTCCTGCGGCAGGAAGGCTTTCCCCACACACTAAAACTTGCGCTGCGGAAAAACGAACCGCTGACCGCGCTAGCGGGCGGCTTTGGCCTTGGCTGCGGGGACGGCTTGGGGGCCGGACCTAGTCGCTTCCTTTGCAGCGTCCCTTGCCGCTTCGGCTGGCGCGGCCTTGGGGGATTCTTCGCCAGCGACGGAAGCAGGAAGGCCGAGTTGCTTGCGCAAAGTGGCTTCGATTTTGCTGCGAATGTCGATGTTTTCGCGCAGGAAAAGGCGCGCGCTTTCGCGGCCCTGGCCGAGGCGTTCGCCGCCAAAGGAAATCCACGTGCCATTCTTTTCGAGGACGCCGCGGGCGACGCCGAGGTCGAGCAAATCGCCTTCCCTGGAGACGCCTTCGCCATAGAGGATGTCGAATTCGGCTTCGCGGAACGGGGCGGCAACTTTGTTCTTCACGACTTTTGCGCGCGTGCGCGAGCCGATGACGCGATCACCCTCCTTGATGGCTTGAATACGGCGAATGTCGAGACGAATGGAGGCGTAGAATTTCAGCGCGCGGCCGCCGGTGGTGGTTTCCGGATTGCCGAACATGACGCCGATTTTTTCGCGGATCTGATTGATGAAGACGAGGCAGGTTTTGGATTTTGAGACGATGCCCGTGAGTTTGCGAAGAGCCTGAGACATCAAGCGCGCCTGCAAACCCATTTGCGGATCGCCCATATCGCCCTCGAGTTCGGCTTTGGGGACGAGAGCGGCGACCGAGTCGATGACAACGATATCGACGCCGCCGGAGCTGATCAGGGCTTGCGCGATTTCGAGGGCCTGCTCGCCGTTGTCGGGCTGCGAGACGAGAAGATTGTCGACGTCAACACCGAGCTTGCGGGCGTAGGAAGGATCGAGGGCGTGCTCAGCGTCAATGAATGCGGCCGTGCCGCCGATCTTTTGAGCTTCGGCGATTACGTGGAGAGCGAGAGTGGTTTTGCCGCCGGATTCCGGGCCATAAATTTCGATGACGCGTCCGCGCGGCAAACCGCCGACGCCGAGAGCAGCGTCAATGGAAATTGAACCCGTGGGGATGACGTTCACAGGGACGAGAACGTCTTTCGTCCCGAGACGCATGATCGAGCCTTTGCCATACTGCTTCTCGATTTGCGCGATCGCCGAATCCAGCATTTTGACTCTGTCATCCGCCATACGCCACCTCTCACCATCATGAAGTCCCAAGCCGCGGGTGTTTATTGAAGCGGCAGTGTACCAGAGAGTGCCCGGCTGCGTCTCTGGTTCTGTCTCGGGAGGCAGGATAGCACAAGGCGAACAAAAAGCAAATAAAAATGTAGTGGCCGGTGACGAGTGACTAGTGGTCAGTGGCGAGAACAACCGTAACGCAGACCAGAGTTGCCTTCTTACTGGCTCACTGGCGCACGTCCAGTTGTAGAATGCAGCCGTCAGTATAAAAGATACGAACGTGCATCCCTGATCGAATAATCCCGCGCGGATGAGCGTCGTTAAAGCATGTATCGCTGATGACGTTATACGAGAAAGTTACGCCGTTAACGGAAAAGGATTCATCTCAGGACCGGGGATGCGCATAGGTTGGAAATTCTCCACGCGGCCTTCGACGACTGAGTAGTTTCCGGTCACGTAGGCGTGTCGGAACTTCATAAAA
>DAHUXN010000075.1 GCA_027307115.1 Acidobacteriota bacterium | reverse complement strand
AGGCCCTGCGCGCCATGAATCTCGCCGCGAAATTCCGCCGCCCCATTTTTGTTTTTATCGACACGCCCGGCGCCTATCCCGGAGTCGACGCCGAAGAGCGCGGCCAGGCCGAGGCCATCGCTCGGAATCTTCGTGAAATGGCTCGTCTCCCGGTTCCCATTCTGGTGACTATCACCGGAGAAGGCGGGTCGGGCGGCGCACTGGCTGTCGCGATTGGCGACCGCGTTATGATGCTGGAGAACGCCGTCTATTCCGTGATTTCCCCCGAGGGCTGCGCCTCCATCATGTGGCACGACGCCGGCAAGGCCGAGCTCGCCGCCGAAGCCCTGAAGATCACCGCCCCAGACCTGCTCGACCTGAAATTGATTGACGAAATTGTATCCGAGCCGGATGGCGGCGCGCATCTCGATCACGATGCCACGGCTCGCCTGCTTGATGAACCTCTCACCCGCGCTCTCGCCGAAGTTTCGCAACTCTCTGAAAAGGACTTGATCGCGAATCGCTACGAGAAGTTCCGCCGCATGGGCGAATGCTTCACCCCCGTAACTCCCTCCACCTAGAATCTTCTTTCCTCGTAGGGGCGGCCTTTACCCCGCCCGTCGGAGCAACGCGGGGACTCTTTGTTTTTTCGAGTGCGGCGCCAGCCTGCCGCAGGCAGGGCTTGCCGCCGCTTTGCTTTCGTGGCGCCAGCACAATCTCAGCCTGCGTCTCGTGGCACAGGCTTTAGCCTGTGTGCCTTTGCTTTTATAGGGCGGGGTCAACCCCGCCCGTCGGCGCAAAGCGCCGACTCTTCGTTTTTCGGAGTGCGCCGCGCATTCTGCCTCCCCAATGTTTTGCGCGACGCGAAGTCTGCCTTTCGCCCTTGGTGACTTCGGCTTCGTACCCTCCACGTTGAAACCTTTTGCCCCGATGAATCGTATCCATCTCTAGAGGATGCCTTTCATCTAGAGGCGCATCGCATTGCGTGAAGGGCTGTCCGTACGAGTCGAAGGAGGTCACCATGTTCTGCGATCAATGCGGCAGGGAAGCGCCATCCGATGCGCGCTTCTGCAGCAATTGCGGGCGAACTCTGCCCGCCGCATACCAAACCGTTCCACCTGCGGGAGCGCCGCCCATGTACATCAGCCCCATTCCAGCCAACCGCGTGAATTCGCATCTCCGCATCGTCGGCGTGCTTTGGTTGATCTCCGGAATTCTTCAAGCATTGGGTGTCGGCTGGCTGTGGTTTGTCGGCAGGATGGTCGTACCTTCTGTCCTGACGGCCGTGTCTCCGGAATTTTCCGCCGGCTCTCCGCTCGAACGGGTCATCTTGGGCGGAATCGCCTTCGCGTCGGCGATCATTGTCGTTCAAGCCCTGCTTTCCTTTATCGCTGCCTGGGGATTGTTTGAACGCCAAAGTTGGGGACGCATTGCCGCCATCGTCGCGGCGGTGCTTTCTTTGTGGCGGATTCCCTTCGGCACCGCGCTGGGCATTTACACGTTGTGGGTGCTTTTGCCGGCATCGTCAGAAGTGGAATACCGCAGCATCGTTCGCGCCTAGAGTCATCTCATTAAATCTATCGCGGTCGCCGTTGCTTTCGTAGGGTCTGCGTGGCACAGGCCTGCCTGCCGCAGGCAGGCTTGCCCGCCGCGGCAAGCTTCAACCTGTGTCCTGTGGGCACAGGCTTCAGCCTGTGTGCCTTTGCTTTCGTAGGGGCGGGGTTAATCCCCGCCCGTCGGCGCAAAGCGCCGAGCGCTTCTCGCATTCGCCAGAATGCCATCAACGCATTTTCCTCGCAGCAGTGCCCGTTTGCGACTTGGACACTTTCGCAATTCTCGCAGTTGCCCGCCACTCTTCCCTGCCTTAGTGTGATGGCCATGGAACAAACCCACAAAAACGCTGTGGCGAACGCGATTGACTCGTCGGAAGTTTTTCGTCCATACGAGCGCTTGGTCGAAATCACGGTTCTGGGCAAGACTTTTCTCGTCCCGGAGCGAAATTCACTCTTGCGATGCTTCCAGTTCATCAGCCCGGAAACGATTCCCTATGGCCGCTTCTGCTGGAACCAGGAATGCCAGTATTGCCGCGTGAGTTGCCAGCTCCCTGATGAAGATCAGCCAAAACCCATCTTGAGTTGCAAGTTCATGGTCTCCGCCGGAATGAATATCACGGAACTCGCTCCCGAACTGCTCTTCTGCCTTAAGAACAAGCTGGGCGCGTAGACGCGAGCTTAACGGCAAGACTGTACGCGCAATCGCGATTCAAGCTCATTAACGACGGGGTGGTGCGTCAGTTTGAATTTTCTTGTTCGTGACACAAGGAGCTAAAATTCAAACTGGCCTATTGCCAGAGACGCACGCTTGCCCGCGCGCCTCCCGCGTGTAATCCTTCTAGTGTGAACCCTGTCAATCGGGAAATTCGCTGCGATGGTTGCGGAAGTATTGCCACGCCCGGCCATTTGCGCCGACGCGTGGAGCGTCTCGAACTCGCCACGCGCTTTCGGCCCATCCACATTGACACGCTGATTCTTTATCCCGCGCCGCCCGAGCGCTCCGAGGATTATTTCTACCGGCCCGCGCGGTCCCTCGACGAACGCAGCCCGCATGCCCGCGCGTTTTTCGATTCATTGCTCACGGCTGCGGGCGGCGACTTGTCTGCCGCCAAAACCGAAGAAACGCTCCTCGCTGAATTTCAGCGCGCGGGAATTTTCGTCACCGAATGTTGCGAGTGCCCCGTGCAAGACGCCGCCATATCGGACTCAGGTCCGTTCGTCCGTATGGCTCCGTCGCTGCTCCGCCGCCTGCAATTTTCCTACAAGCCTAAGCGCATACTTATTCTCTCCAGTGAACTGACTCCCCTGATTCCCCTTTTTCGGCAGGCTGGATTGGGAGAAAACTTGCTACTCCGCGACGGCAAGCCCCTCGACATTCCCGCCTTCAACGATTCCGCGTCAACCTTCGCCACGGACAGCCGGAGCGTCGGCAATGCCTTTCCGCGTTTTCGCGCCGAAATAACCGCCGCCCTGTCTCGTTTCCTGTAGCTCACGTCCCGTTGCGGCCATTCCCGCCGCAACTGACGTGAGGCCTTTTCAGCTCCAACCTCGCGCTGCGCTCTGTCATGGCACGACTTCAGCCCTGTGTGTGCTGGTTGAAAAACTCAACTCGTTGTCATTCCGAGGAACCATGCGACGAGGAATCTGCTTTTTCTTGAGTTTTTGCGTGTCACAGGTCAGTAAACGCCCGAGTGTGCTCCACAACCCAGCTTTTGTGACGCCTATCACTGAATGTGATAAACTGCGCTCTCATAATAATTAAGGGGAGTCATCCAATGAGTGCCCGCACAAAGTTTTCTGTCGGAGCCGTGATCATAGTCGGTGCCTTAGTGTGGCTGGGCTGGGTAGGAGCGTCACAAAGCAAGACCTACTACCACACCATTTCTGAATTGTCTGCCCTTCAGGGTTCCGCTCTGCATCAACGCATGCGCGTCAGCGGCAACGTCGTCGACGGATCCATTAAACATCTGCCGGGCCGCATCGATTTCACGCTCACTGAGGAAGGGAAAACGCTCCCGGTCAGCTATGTCGGAGATTCTCCGCTCCCGGATACGTTCAAGGGCGGCGCGCAGGCGCTGGCGGAAGGGAAGTTGATGCCCGACGGCCGCTTCGTTGCCGAACAGGTGCAAGCGAAGTGCGCCTCGAGGTATCAAGCGACACCCGGACAGGGCGCAGCCACCCCGGCGAAATCAACCACCCAAGCAATGCCACAAAACGCCGCAGGTCCTCGCAGCTAATGGGAGCAAGCTAAGTCCGTGGACATTATCGGGTCCTTTGCGTTAATCCTGGCGCTTCTCGCCGCCGCCTACGCCTTTGTTGCCGGAATCATCGGCATCCGCACGCGCCATCCGCTCCTGATTAAGAGCGCCCGCAATGCCGGAATGGCAATCTTCCCGCTGGTTACCTTGGGCGTGGGCTGTCTCGTCACGCTCTTCTTCCAGAACAATTTCTCGATGGCCTATGTCGCCGAGCACAGCAATCGCGCTTTGCCTGCTTACTATAAATTCTCCGCGCTGTGGGCCGGACAGGAAGGCTCGCTGCTTTTCTGGAGTTGGCTGCTCTCGATTTACGCCTTCATCGCGCTTTTCGTCAATCGCAAGAAACATCCTGAGCTGATGCCCTACGTCGGCGTGATTCTCGGCGGCATCCAGCTTTTCTTCCTCGTGCTCAATAATTTTGTCTCGAGTCCGTTTGCCTTGGTCGGAACTATCGGAGCAGCTGGCGCGATGCACGTGGTCACTTTGCCAGACGGCAGTGGATTGACGCCGCTCCTGCAGTACGCCGAGATGGACATTCATCCGCCGATGCTTTATTTGGGCTACACGGGATGCACGGTGCCGTTCGCGTTTGCGTTGGGAGCCTTGCTCGGCCGCTATCCCGGCGAAAAATGGATTCACATCACGCGCCGCTGGATGATGGTCGGCTGGGCGTTTCTCGGCGTTGGTATTTTGCTCGGAGGCCACTGGGCTTATCAAGTGCTCGGCTGGGGCGGCTATTGGGCGTGGGATCCCGTCGAGAACGCATCGCTCCTCCCCTGGATTTCCGCCACCGCATTCCTGCATTCCGTGATGATGCAGGAGAAGCGCGGCATGATGCGTGTCTGGAACGTCTGGCTCGTGTTCATCACGTACATGCTGAGCATCTTGGGAACGACGCTTACGCGCTCCGGAATTGTCAGCTCGATCCACGCCTTCGCGCAATCCTCCATCGGCTCGTGGTTCGTTTCATTCCTCGCGCTCATCTTCATCGTTTGCTTCGTCGCGTACTGGAAGAATCGCGACTATCTGCGCACCGATAATCAGCTCGACTCCGTCATCTCGCGCGAATCCAGTTTCCTCTTCAACAATTTGATTCTTCTCGCCGCCTGTTTCGCCGTACTGTGGGGAACTCTTTTTCCGGTCTTTTCGGAGTGGTTTCAAGGCAGCAAAATCACCGTTGGTCCTCCGTTTTTTAACAAAGTCAATATACCCATCGCGTTGTTTTTGCTTTTCCTCACGGGAGTCGGCCCGCTGCTCGCCTGGCGGAGAACTTCATTGTCGAGTCTGAAGCGCAATTTTGCGTGGCCGCTCGGAACCGCGCTCGTCGCGGGCGCGATTGCCTTCGGCTTCGGCTACCGGCATTTCTACGCGCTCGTTTGTTTGATCCTCGCGGTTTTTGTGTCGCTCACGATATTTTCTGAATTTTTCCGCGGCGCGCGAGTGCTTTCTGCCCGCAGTGGCGACAACATTTTTGCTTCCGTGGGCCAGTTGACCATGCGCAACACGCGCCGCTACGGCGGCTACATCGTCCACTTCGCCATCGTCCTGATTTTCATCGGCATTTCCGGCCAGGCCTTCAATCAAGACATACAGAAGAAAATGTCAGTCGGCTCTCGGCTGGCCATCGGCCCTTACACGCTCCTCTGCCAGAATTTCGACGCCACGGCGAACAGCAACTACACCGCGGAACGCGCCACGATCGAAGTTTTCCAGGGCGACCGCTCCGTCATGATGCTGTATCCCGAGCGTCGCTTTTATCTCGCGAGCCAAGTCACGCAGACGGTTGTCGCGATTCATTCCTCGCTCGCTCGCGACCTTTATGTGGTCTACGCGGGCCGCAGCCCGGACAGCAACGATCCTGTAATTCATGTGTACCTGAATCCGCTGGTGCGCTGGATCTGGTTGGGCGGGCTTGTGCTTGTACTCGGCACCATTTTGGCGCTGCTCCCGAATCGCCAGCCGCAAATCGTCTTGCAAGCCGCGCGCGAACCCGCGGGCGCAAAACCCTTCGCCGCGCCCGCGCCTGCGCAGCGCCACGGCGATGACTAACGTGCCGCACAAACTCGACGGTTGTCATTCTGCTCGTTCTGAGCCTTGGCGAAGAGAGCAGTTTGCCCGTCGCCGGCAAGCCATGCGACGCGAAGTCTGCTTTCGCTTTTGCCTTTGCGGGTGCCCCATCCTGAGCGCTTTCTGCGAAGGGTGGGGATTTTCTTCAATGGTCGGCTCGCGGTTGTCGTTCCGCCCGTCGGCGCAACGCGCCGAGCGTTCGTTTTTTGGAGTGCGGCGGCTCGACGCCGCTTTGTTTTCGTGGCACGAGCACAAACCTGAGTCCTGGGCCTTGTGGCATGGGCTTCGCCCTGAAGGGAATTTGCTTTTAGTGCTAAGGTTGCAGGACGCCAGACGACGATGACGATGAAGACGCACACGAACACGGCAAGCCATTCAACCCGTCGCGCATTCCTTTTCCTTTTCGCACTCGCCCTCGTTTTCTTTTTGTCCAACTCGCTCTCCGCCCAAAACCCCCTCGACGGCGCAGGCGCAAAAAAACTCGGCAACCGCGTCATGTGCATGTGCGGCGGCTGCAACGACACGGCCGCGAAGTGCAATCACATGGGCGGCAACTTCTCCGGCCCTTGCGAAACCGCCCAGGGTGAATTGAAAGAATTGAACGACCGCGTCGGCCAGGGCAAGTCCGACGATCTGGTTTTGCAGAGTTTCGTGCAGGAGTATGGCCCGACGGTGCTGATTTCTCCGCCGGCAACGGGTTTCGATCTGTGGGCGTGGCTTATGCCCGTGATCGCGCCGCTGATTGGCATCGCGCTGGTATGGATGGTCGTCGCGCGGTGGCGCCGCAAGCTGGCGGTCGCTGCCGGGCCTCCGATTTCGCCGGAGCTTCTGGCGCGCGCACGAAACGACATAAACCGCCACGCCGATGAATGATCGCCGGATGCATATGCCAGGAATAAAGTTCGCCAAGAATGGCTCTCGGACGCCCCTCTCCACAAGATGTCGTCCCGCTTGCCCTGAGCGTGTTTCGCGAAGGGAGCCTCCCTGCGGCGCGCCTTGTGCGTCCCGACGCTCTATGTCGGGGCGAGGGATCTACTTTTCGTTTCGGTGGCTGCCGCTCGGGATGCCAACACGGCCTGGTCATCTCATTAGCGGCCTGCGTCAGGGCACGGCTTCAGCCCCGGGTGCCTTTGCTTTTGTAGGGGCGGGGTTAACCCCGCCCGTCGGCGCAACGCGCCGAGCTTTCGTTTTTTGGAGTGCGGCGGCTCGACGCCACTTTGTTTTTGCAGTACGAGCCAAGCTTGAGCCCCGCGCCTTGTGGCATGGGCTTCAGTCCCCAAAGGTCTGTCGTGTGTATCACCAGCAATTTATGAGACGAACTCCACGCATGCTTTCGACGTCCTACGATGACTAGCCAAGCCATCTTAATCACGCTCTGCTGCGCCGCCACCGCGGCCGCAACGTTGTGGTTCGTCTTCGCCGTCAAACTCGAAGCGTCCGACTTTGCCCCGCATCGCTCGCGCCTCGATCAACTTCTCGAGCGTCGCGATGCCATTTACGAGAACATACGCGACTTGCGCTTCGAGCATCGCGCCGGAAAGTTCTCCGAGGAAGATTACGAGGAAATGAAGCGCGCTCTCGAAATCGAAGCGGCGCGCGTCATCGCCGACATGGACAACCTGACCGGCGGCGCGCCGACTCCCGCCGTGCGTCAGGCAATGTCCGGAAAGACGCGCGAATAGTCCGTGGACAAACTTCGCACAATGACCATGAAAGTAAATCCATCGAAGATGCCCAATGCACACGAACTACGAAGCCTGATGCGGCCGCAAATCCTTGCATCGCGCATGGCTATCACCGCGCTCCTCGTGCTTGCCGCCGCTTTTTCTGCCGCCGCGGCCGGAACCGTCTCCGGCACCGTGAACAACGGCACCACGAACGCGCCTGTCCGCGGCACGCAAGTGATTCTCATGCAATTGCAGGGCGGCATGGAGCCGGTCGCTACCACAAAGACCGACTCGTCCGGTCATTTCACCATTACGAATGACGCGCTGGGCGCGGGCCCGATGCTGCTCCGCGTGCCTTATAAAGGCGTCCTCTATCACGAGCCAATCACTCCCGGTGCTGCCACCGCCAACGTCACCGTCTACGAGCCGACCACTGACGCGCATTCCTTCGCCGTCACAACGCGCGCAATTGTTTTGCAGCCGAAAGGCTCCGACTTGCTGGTCGGCGAAGAATACACAATTCAAAATCAAACGCATCCTCCCGTCGCGTATTACTTGAAAGACGGCACGTTCAAGTTTCAAGTTCCTCAGGGCGGCCAGCTCAATCAAGTATCGGCTTGGGGCGCCACAGGCATGCCCGTGATTCAGGGCACCATCGACAAAGGCAATGGCGTCGAAGCTGTCGACTGGCCGTTCCGTCCCGGAGACAATGGCGTGCGGCTTTCTTATCAGCTTCCGTATGCTTCCAACCAGGCCACGTTCCATACGTCTTCGCTCTACAATGTGCAGCGCGTCCTGCTCGTTGTGCCGCCGGGACTTCAGGTCTCGAGCCCGGGATTCACGCCTGCGGGCACGCAGCAGGGATATGACATCTACACGCGCGATTCTGTCGCCGCCAACGCGCCACTCGCAATTTCTGTGTCAGGAACCGCTTCGGAGCCGGCGCCTGCGGACAACTCGCAAGATCCGTCGGTAAATTCGCGCGCGGATGCAAATGGCGAGGCCGCCGCCACCACCACGCTTCCTCCGCGCGTGAGCAGCAATCTGCAATACATTTTGGTCGTGGGATTCGCCGCGCTGTTTCTGCTCGGTGTGATTTTTCTTTGGCGCCGCCCGGCGGCTGAAACTGTTCCTGCGGCCGCCGCGGATACGACGCCCTCCAAAAAGGCTCGCGACCGCCGCCACGAAGCCGCAAGTGCGGCCGGGAATCGCAGCGCTGCACCCGCGCAAACCGTTGCTGAAGTCGAGCGCGACGTAATTCACAGCCTCGACGAATTGAAGGAAAAATTGTTCCGCCTCGAATTGCGCCGCCAGGCGGGAACGATCAGCGAAGAAGAATACGCGCGCGAGCACCAGCGCACCGAAAAGATTTTGCGCGATTTCGTGAAGGGCTGAGCTATCGCCTTGGCGACTCCGCATCCGAAAACTTCGCTCGGCGTCTCATCGCTTGGTATAACATTTGAGCAAGTTGAAAAGCGGTTCGGAGCATTCGTCGCCCTTCGCCGCGTTTCTCTCGCCATAGCGCCCGGCGAATGCGTCGCCTTGCTCGGCCCGAACGGTTCCGGCAAAACCACGCTCCTGAAAATGGCCGCGCTTCTGACGCGTCCCACTTCGGGACGCGTCACATTCACCGGCGACGCAGCCGCGCACGCGGCCACCGACCGCCTCGCCCTCAAGCACCAAATCGGTTTGGTCGGCCACAATATCCTCGCCTACGACGAACTCACGGCCAAAGAAAATCTCGAATTCTTCGCCCGCCTTTACGATTTGGAATCTCCAGCCAAACGCGCAGCCGAAGCGCTCGACGCCGTTGGCCTCGCATTGCGCGCTGAATATCTTGTTCGCACATTTTCGCGCGGCATGCGCCAAAGGCTCGCCATCGCGCGCGCCTTGTTGCCATCGCCCAGCCTTTTGCTCCTCGATGAACCCGCCGCGGGCCTCGACCGCCAGGGGGTTGCATGGCTTTCGCAAACTCTCGAGCGTTTGCGCTCCGAAGGCCGCACCATCGTCATGAGCACGCACGCGCGCAACGAATCGCTCGATATTTTCACCCGCGCGGTCGCCATCGCAAACGGCCGCGTTGAGCGCGACACCGGCGCTGGCGGAAATCCACGGCCGCTCTTCGAAGAATTGCGGGCGGAGGCTTGATGAACGCCGCGCGCGCCGCCTCCATTGTCCTCGGCAGGGAAATCCGCGCCGAGATGCGCACGCGCGAGCTCTTGCAGACCACCATCGTCTTCGCCGTGATCGTCGTCGTGCTTTTCAACTTTGCCTTCGAGCCCAGCGTCGGCGAAGCGCGCCGCTTCGGCCCCGGCCTCATCTGGATCGCTTTGCTTTTTTCCGCGTCTCTGATGCTCAATCCTTCCTTTGCGCGCGAACAATCGAACGACACGATTTACGCCCTGCGCATGGCGCCCGCAAGTTCCTTCGCGATTCTGCTCGGCAAAACGCTCGCCAATTTATTGTTCCTGTGCATCACCGAAGTGATTTTGCTGCCCGTTTTTTCGGTTCTCTACAACGTCCCGCTGCTGCCGGTGATTGGCCGCCTCGCGCTCGTTCTTTTCCTCGGCACATTCGGCATCGTCGTCGTGGGAACCGTTTTCTCCGCTCTCGCTACGCAGGCGCGCTTGCGCGAACTCCTTCTCCCGCTTTTATTATTGCCAGTGCTCATCCCGCTTCTGTTCGCTTCCGTCGAAGCCACCGCGGGTTTGCTCGAGGACGCGCCCGCGCTCGACCGCACATGGATGGCTGTCCTCATCGCCTTCGACGTGGTATTTTTTACCGCTTCATGGTTGCTGTGCGATTATCTGTTGGAGGAGTAACCGCGAAATGAAACGCTACGGCATCGCCAACGTGGTAACAGCAGCGCTGCTTTTCTTCGCGGGTTACGCTGCGCTGTTCATCGCGCCCGACGAAGCCACCATGCACGCCATCCAACGCATTTTCTATTTTCACGCCTCGTCCGGATGGGCCGCGATGGAAGCGTCGCTGATCGTCTTCGTTGCCAACGTCGCCTATCTTGCCAAGCGCAATCCGCAATGGGACTGGCTCGCCGTTTCCGCCGCCGAAGTAAGCCTCGCCTTTTGGAGCGTCATGCTCGTCACCGGCCCGATTTGGGCTCATCCCGTTTGGGGCGTTTGGTGGACTTGGGATTGGCGTCTTACTCTGACGCTGATTCTCTGGATTTTGTATGTCGCGTATCTCATTCTGCGCACCCTCGTCACCGATCCCGAGCGCCGCGCCGTCTTCTCCGCCATTTTCGGCATTTTCGTTTTTCTCGGCGTCCCGCTCGACTATCTGTCCATTCGCATTTGGCGCACGCAGCATCCTCAACCTGTTGTGTTTGGCGAGGCGAACTCGGGTCTCGATCCCACCATGCTAAAAGTTTTTTTCTATTGCAGTGGCGTGATGACGCTGCTCATGATCTTGCTCGTCCGCCAGCGCTATAAACTCGAGCGCCTGCGTTACGAAACCGAAGAGCTGCGCCTCGCCGCCGAGGAGCATGAAGAGCACGTTGACGCCCGCCCCGGCGCGCCCGCATCCAGGGCAGGGAAGTCGTAACATGCGTCTCGAGACTGAATCGCTGCGCCTCGCCGTCCAAGAGCACCTTGACGCGTGCGCGACTGCGCCCGGCTCATTGCAGGGAATTCGTAGCACGGTTTTGGAGCTGTTTGCTAGTCCTGAATCAGAAGTTCGCTGCTTTTCACGGGGTCGGAGCTTTAGCTCCGACAATAAGCTGGTCCAAATTCAGGGGTTTTAACCCTGAGGACCACCGCACCAACAAGGAGCGCTGCAATGCAAAATTTCGGAAGCCTCTTCGCCGCATACATCGCCGTCTGGGCCATATTTTTCATTTACGATTTCACCATCGCCCGCCGCATGGCGCGCATCGAAAAGGAGCTCGCCCAAGTCAGGCAGCAGTTGCGCCACCAATAGTCCGTGGCACAGGCTTCAGCCTGTGTGCTTTGTTTTCGTAGGGGCAGGGTTCCGCCCGTCGGCGCAAAGCGCCGTTTTTTTTCGTTTTGTAAAGGCCGCCACGGCTCGACGCCGCTTCACCCTTCGTCTGGCCGGGGCGGGCGCCTAAGCTAGGTTTTGCTTTTCCGGGTGCCCCATGCTCGTTTTGTGAGCGTGGGGCTTTTCCAACCCTCGGCGCAGCCCGCTCGGGTTAATATTCGCTACTCACGACACGAGGAAACTCACGCATGTCACCACGCAAAAAGATCGGCGTCGTACTATTCCAACTGGGCGGCCCGGACACCCTCGACGCCGTCGAGCCATTCCTCTACAACCTTTTCTGCGATCCCGAAATCATCAATTTCATGGGCGCCGGACTCGCGCGCAAACCTCTCGCCCGATTCATCGCTCGAAAGCGCTCCCAAATCGTCCGCGAACATTACGCCGCCATCGGAGGAGCCTCGCCCATCGTCGAACTCACCAATCGCCAGGCCCGCGCCCTTGCCACCGCGCTCGCGCCCGATTTCGACGCCACTGTCGTCGTCGCCATGCGCTACTGGCATCCGCTCACCGCCGAAGCAATCGCCAAACTGCAAGGCATCGCTCTCGACGAATTGATTCTCCTCCCGCTCTATCCGCATTATTCTTTCGCGACAACAGGAAGCAGCCTCAAAGAATGGCAGCGCCTTTATCGAGCGGATAAGGCCCAGAAAACGCCTTCGGTAAAAATGGTGAACGATTTTCACGATCACCCGCTCTACATCGCCGCCCTCGTCGAACGCATCAACCAGGCGCTTCAAGGAGTGCCGCGCCCGGAGGAGATTCATCTCGTCTTCAGCGCCCACGGATTGCCGATGAGCCTGGTGGAAAAGGGCGACCCGTATCCCAAACAAATCGAGGCCACGGTCAATCTGGTAAGACAATCCGGCGCTTGGAAGAATCCGTGCACTTTGTGCTACCAGAGCCGCGTCGGCAAACAGAAATGGCTCGAGCCATCGCTCACGCAAACCATCGAAAAACTCGCAAACTCCGGCGTCCGCCGCATGCTTGTGGTCCCCATATCCTTCGTCACTGAACACATCGAGACGCTGCACGAAATCAATATCGAGGCGCGCGAACAGGCCGAGTCCCTCGGCGTCGCCGAATTTCGCATGATGCCCTCGCTCAACGACTCCCCCACGTTCATCAGCGCTCTTGCCGATCTCGTCAGAGATGCTGTAGCAATACCTGACCTTCGCCGTAGTCGCACAGGATAAGACGAAATGACCGCTGTGGATGTCCAGGGCAGTTAGTAACCATACACATAATAAAATTCTCTTGACAACGACAACGCGAGGGGGGATATCGTCGCTGCGTATACAAGGTAGTCCGGGAGGTTCCCAATGATTTCCTCGCCGCGTTTTGCAACTCTCCACCCTCTAACCGCGATGATAGTAAGCCTCCTGTTGAGCGCAACCCCGCGCCTGCCTGTGACCCCGCCTCAGGGTGACTGTGCCGTCGATATAAGTTACCCCTTCAATTACGGGTGCGACACGATCTGGCAACTCCAGGTTGAATACCCACCCGGCGAGATTTATGATGTAGGCGAGCCATATGGAACGGGCGCTTGCGGCTTCGGCTACACCGATTGCGACTGCAACCTAGTCAACGCTCAGACCCAACCTTCAACGGAGCAAATGAACGCGTATCCGCTAGTCTCCTGTGGCGACATCCCTCCTTGCACGACATGGCAGGCCGACTTTACCGTCTACGGCTATTATTGGGAGCAAACAAGCTGCTCCATGAGCGACAAGTGCCCTTACGGCTTTCTTCCGCCCATAGCAATACAGGAGATCGATGCTACGCCCAGCGGTCAGTTTGACATCATAAACGATCCTGGCTGCCAATAGGCCGTGGCGATGCTGCTGACGGAAAGGAAGAGGCAAATGGGTAAGGTCACTGTCGTCGTTCTTGCATTACTGCTGCTTGGCGCGGAAACTCAAGGAGCGCGACAAAAAATCGAAGATAAAAGCTTTCAGGATCCCAGGATCCACGAGTCTTTGGTTGCCACGCCGGGGGGTGGACTGACCTTCAGCCTGCAAAACTCATCCTCGCGCTCTGTCACCGCCTACATTCTCCTCGTTAAGATGCCGGGGTTGGTGGCTCAAACACCGCGATTCGTGGACAGCATCTATGCCTTGCATATGTCGAGCGTGCAAGAAGGTTGGATGGCGGGACCGAACCAGACGGGGAACTATGTCGTGATCCCCGATGTCGCTGCCGTAAGGGTTCCCGCGCCAACCGAAGTGTCCCTTCTGGCGGTGCTGTTCGACGACGGCTCGTCCGCCGGAGATCCCATGTGGGTCTCGATCATGGTCGAGAGAAGGAAGGCACGCCTCCAGGTTTTGCGCGACACGGTCAAGATGCTGCAAGCGGCTCAGGCAAATAACCAGCCGGATCGACTCCTGGCCGATCTGCAGGCGAAAGTGGCGGGCCTGGGCAGACGACCCCTTTTTCAGAAGCAGCCGGACTGGGTTCGGTGGGACGCGCAATACGAAATCTACCAGGGAACCGTAGGAACGCTCGAAACGAATAGGGTCTCGGGCGTGCAGGCTGCTGTCGTGATTCAGGCGCTGCTTCGCGAGTATTCAAAATCCATCTCGACGCTCGAAAACTCCAAGCCCTCTCTCTCGTCGAACTGATTCGGCGCTCTGGAAAAGCACTCAAGCCGGCATTCTCGACGTTTCTTCCGGATTCAATCCTGAAACGCAACATCCGCGAAATTTTATGCGCGAGAGCGCTTGACACGCGTTGCCGCGCATCATATAAAAGTAGCTTCGAAAACGTACTTATAGAATTTATTTTTAATACTTCGAGCACGCGAAGCAATTAATCCTGATGCCGGAAAACATTCAGCCGAAGACTGCTGAAAAACCTAGCCCCGCAGCGGCGCTTTCAGCGCCCGCGAAATCGAATTCCCAAAATTCCCCCGAAGCCGTGAACAAAATACGGCGGCGGCTCTTATGGACGGGCATTTGGGGTTACCTCGGCGTCAATCTTCTGATGTTCTTGCGCTATTTTTTTCCGCGCGCCCTTTTCGAGCCTCCCACGGTCTTCAACGCCGGCTATGTCTCCGATTACAGCCTCGGCGTTGACCAGCGCTTCCTGCAATCGGAGCGCTGCTGGGTGGTCCGCGAGCCGGGACGCCTCTTTGTGATTTTCGCCCAGTGTACCCATCTGGGTTGCACGCCAGACTGGGAACCGTCCCAGAATATTTTTCATTGCCCGTGCCACGGCAGCGAATATGACAGCGAAGGTGTGAACTTTGCCGGCCCCGCGCCGCGTCCCATGGATCGCTGCCACATTATTCTCGATCCATCGAATCAGATTGTTGTCGACACCAGCCAGCGCTACATTCAGGACCCGGCCGCTGGCACGAATCAGTTCAACGATGCGGGCGCGTTCATCAGCGCCTAAGTTCGGTATCAGGTCAGTTTGAATTTTCTGGATCGTGACACAAAGAGTCAAAATTCAAACTGAACCAATACTCTAAATTCAGTTCAGCAGGGAAGAGGCCCCCGAAATGGCGGATGAAGGCGGAGAGAGCGGCAGCAAGCCGGGCTTTCTCGATCACATAAAAAAGAAGACCCGGGAGTTGGGCGCAGCCCTGACAGGCAAAGCTCGCGAGCAGGCCGAGGATCTGAAGAAGCCCGAGGAAACTCAGCTCTATCGCGCGATTTTCCGCATCAAGCACGATGACGAGCCGCGCAATCGCGCCCTCTCTACGCTCAACAATCTTTTCTTCCACATCCATCCGGCCAAGGTCAATCGCGACGCCACTCGTTACGGCTACACATGGGGCATGGGCGGCATCACTTTTTATTTGTTCATCGTCCTCGTATTCACGGGCGTGCTGCTGATGTTTTATTACCACCCCACAAAAGTTCAGGCCTTTCGCGACATTCTCTATCTCGAAAACGACGTTCCCTTCGGCCAACTCCTTCGCAACATGCACCGCTGGGCCGCTCACTTGATGGTCATGGCCGTCTGGCTGCACATGTTCCGCGTTTTCATGTCCGGCTCATATAAGCGCCCGCGCGAATTCAATTGGTGCATCGGCGTTCTGCTGATGGTCTTGACCCTTCTGCTCTCATTCACGGGATATTTGCTTCCCGACGATCAGTTGGGCTTCTGGGCCGTCACCGTGGGAACCAACATGGCGCGCGCCACTCCTTTGTTAGGCAGCCAGGGACCCTTCGGCCCGCAATTAGGCATGAACGCCTACAACGACGTGCGCTTCGGCTTGCTGGGCGGTTCCATCGTTGATGCCAACGCGCTTCTTCGCGCCTACATCTGGCATTGCATCGCGATTCCCCTGATCGCCTCGGTTTTTATGGGCGTGCACTTCTGGCGCGTTCGCAAGGACGGCGGAATCTCCGGCCCATCGCCCGTAATGCTCGAATCGGAAACCAAGGTATGAGGCCGTCATATCAAAATTTCACACACGGCAGCTTGTTGCAAAGCTCTCTTCGTTGTCATTCCGAGGAGCCATGCGACGAGGAATCTGCTTTTTCTTTAGGCGTGTAACAAGGACAAACGTGGAAGCCAAAAGCGCAGGAACTAACTAACAATGTTCGGTGACTGGCACCAACTCTGGGTCATCATCTCCACCCCCGACAATATTCCTATTGTTGCGATGCTCCTTTTCGTCCCGTTTTTCACTTGGCTTGCCTTTCACAATGCCTTGGCGAACGACCGCCTCATCGCGCAACTCGAAGGCGATCCGCAACTCGCGCGCACGCACCACCGCACAACCTATCCTTACAACTCCCGCTGGGAACGCGAACTGCACACGAACCCGTTCCTCATGCGCAAGGAACTTCTCGCCGCTCTCATCATCACCATCATCTTGATGGTCTGGGCGCTCACGTTGAACGCGCCCCTCGAAGAGCCCGCCAACGCCAGCGTCACCATGAATCCCGCGAAGGCTCCGTGGTACTTCCTCGGCCTTCAGGAAATGCTCGAATATTTCGACCCCTGGATCGCTGGCGTCATCGTTCCCACTCTCATAATTGTCGGTCTCATGGCCATTCCTTTTATCGACGCGAATCCGCTCGGCAACGGCTACTACACCTACAAGCAGCGCCGCCACGCAATTTGGACTTTCCTGATTGGCTTCGAGGCGATTTGGCTCGTGCTGGTTTCCATCGGCACATTCATTCGCGGCCCTGGCTTCATGTGGTATTGGCCGACGCAAACATGGGATCCCGATCGCGTGGAGTTCAACGTCAACCGCAACCTCGACCAGATTTTCGGCGTGAACGGGCACTGGCTTGCCCACATTTTGCCTGCCGCTTGGAAACCGGAGGCGGTGATCATCGCGCGCGGCCTGTTTGGAATTATTCCCATGGTGGTCTACGGAATCGTCGCCGCGTTGTTCATCCATTGGATCTGTATGCGCACTGACTACAGCCGGAAAATTTATCGCAAGATGAGCCTCGTTCAGACCGTCACCATGTACATCTTTCTCATCACCATGCTCTTCTTGCCGGTCACAATTTTCCTGCGGCTCGTGTTCCGCATTAAATATGTTTGGGAGACGCCTTGGTTCAGCATCTAGCCTTTAAAGTTTGGTCTTTGCGGGCGCCCCATGCTCGTTTTGTTAGCGTGGGGCTTTTGCCGCTTTGCCCTGGCGTGCGTGGCACAGGCTTGCCCGCCGTGGCGGACTGTTGCCTGTGTGCCTTTGCTTTTGTAGGGGCGGGGTTAATCCCCGCCCGTCGGCGCAAAGCGCCGCGCGCTCTCCGCATTCCCCAGAACGCCAAACTCTTGAAGGAGATCGCGTTTGCCTGAACTTCCGCCCGATGATCCGATAAAAAGTCGCTCCTACGCGAACTGGATTTTGATCGCGGTCTTTGTGCTTTTGCTGTGCGTCACGTGGTCCTTCTACGCGGAGTTCATCGGCTTGCGGCCCTGGCGTTCATATCAGCGCCGCTTCGCGTCTTCCTATTCGGTCTACTTGCAGAAGCAGCTTCGCGCCCGTCGCGCTGCGGAAAAGACGGTTTACTCGTCTCCTGATTATCAGAAACTTTCCACCACGCTCCGGCAAGCCGAAGCCGTCGCCAAGCCGCAGGACGCCGCCATCCAGCAGCAAATCGCTCTGATCGACCAGCAGCGCGCCGCCGTCCTGCCTGCTTTCCAGGAAGACCGCAGCCTCGTCGGCTCGCTCATTTACGACTACGAAATCGTTCCCAGCACCGCTTCGTATCGCAGCGAGAAGCAAAGCAAGCTCAAGGAGATGCAGGAAGCGAAAGCGAAGACCTACACGGTCGATTGGCCCGAAGCCGACGGTAAGACTGTCGAAAAGAAGCTGAACTACGATCAGCTCAACGATACATTCAATCAATTGCTTGACCAGAAAGCCCAGCTCACCGCCAAAGAGGGCGATACTGATAAGCCGGTGAAAGATGCGCAAGACGCCATGGCGAAATATGCCGGCGATAAACTCCCCGGTTTGAATTCCGCGCAGCTTCAGGGTCTGCTCAACACCGTGCAGTCCATGGACGTTTCACTCATTCAAATCAACGTCAACCCGCCGGGCCATGAAATTAACGATGTCGGCGGCGTCGGCCTCACGGATCGTTGCCAGTCGTGCCACGTGGGCATGGACCCGAAATACATTCCCACATCGTTGACGTTGACGAAGACCGATCTTGGTCTCCAAAAAAGTAAAGACGCGCCGTTCACCAGCCATCCTGACACACAACTCTTGCAATGGCATCCGCTCGATAAGTTCGGCTGCTCGCCCTGCCACGGCGGAAACGGCCGCGCGCTCGACAGCGTCGAGACAGCGCACGGTCGCTACGAACACTGGCTCTGGCCGCTCTATTATCCTGAAAATTACGACGCGGGCTGCCAGCAATGCCATTCGGCTGACGCGTGGACTGAGCACGCCCCCGTGCTGAGCGAAGCGAAAATTCTATTTCGCGAAAGAGGCTGCATCGGCTGCCATAATTACGCCGGTTTTGACCCTCAAGGCCAGCAGCTTCAAGACACCGTCCGCGAAATCGCGAGCCTCGAAAAAGAGAAGGCCGACGACAATCAAACTATCCCGCAACTCAACAAAGCGGGCGACCAGGCGCCGGACAACGCCACCGCGCAAAAGCTCTACGCGCAGGCGACTGATCTCACCGTAAATGTCAGCAAGATTGACGCGCGCGTCGAACAACTCGACGAGCTCAGCCACAGCCTTCAGCAGGAAGTCAAGCGTATCGCTCCGGATCTGAAAGAAGTTCGCATGAAGTTGAATCCCAATTGGATTCCATACTGGCTTGGCCACACGTGGCAATTCGATCCCTCCACGAAAATGCCGCAGTTCCGTTTGGAGCCTGACGAAGTCCAAGCCATCTCTGCATTCATCTGGCAGCAGGGCCTCAAAGGTCCGGCGCTCGAAAAACAGCCCGGTGGCGATGCGGCGAACGGCAAAGCCATGTTCGATTCACTCGGCTGCCTGGCTTGCCACTCCATCGGAGAGGGAACTCAGAAAATCGGCGGCGACATTGCCGCAAACCTCAGCCGCGTCGGCGAAAAAGCGGATTACGATTACATCGTCCGCTGGATTCACAATCCCCGCGTGCGCACGGAGCCCTATTGTCCGTACGAACATAAAGACATCGGCCCAGCCGACTACGCCAAGCACAACTTGCCTTACGTTTTTGACGTCGAGCACTCGAAATGCCCGAACGACGGCCATGAACTCGTCGTCGAGCAGGCCACCATCATGCCCGACTTCCGGTTGAGCTGGCAGGAAGCGCGCGACATCGCCAGCTATTTGATGACGCAGAAGGATTCGAGCGCCCACTACGATCAGGCCAGTTTCATTAACGACACGAATCTTTACGCCAAGGGAAAAACCCTGGTCGAGCACTACGGCTGCGCTGGCTGCCACGAAATTTCCGGCCTCGAGGACGCCGCGCGCATCGGCACCGAACTCACCACCGAGGGCAGCAAGCCAATCGGGCGTTTCGACTACGCGCTTCTTTACACCAAGGCTCAGGAAGGCATTTTGCCCGACGGCAAAAAGGATCCGCGTGGCAGTTGGTACGACCTGAAGGGCTTCTTCGACCAGAAACTCGCGAATCCCGAAGTATTCGACGAAGGCAGGTACAAGCCGAATCCGATGGATCGCCTGCACATGCCCAAGCCGAATATTGACCGTGAGCAGATCAACGCGCTCGCTTCATTCCTGCTCGGCAGCACGGAATCGACCCTCCCGCCGAGTTACCAATACGCTCCCACTGACCAGCGCAAATATATTCAGCAGGGTTGGTGGATCGTCACCAAGTACAACTGTATCGGCTGCCATCAGATTGATATCGGCCAGAAAACCGTCCTCATGGGCCTGCCGATGTATCAGGCCGATAATTCCATCAACCTGCCGCCCGTTCTCACCAGCGAAGGCGCGCGCGTGAACCCGGAATGGCTCAAGCGCTTCCTCGCGAACCCTTCGCTCAGCACGACGGACGAAGACCGCAACGGCGTTCGCAGTTATCTAAAAGTCCGCATGCCCACATTTTTCTTGTCCGACGACGAAATTCGCAAGCTCGTCCTTTTCTTCGGCGCCTTGTCGTCCCAGCAGGAACCGTTTATTCCCCAGAAGCTTGCGCCTTTGACGGATCAGGAGCGCTTGGTGGCGCGCGCCATCTTCACCAGTCCCGCCGCGCCTTGCTTGAAGTGTCACGCGACGGGCAACGCAGCGCACGACAAGAATGCAACCGCCCCGAATTTCCTGCTGGCCGGTGAGCGCCTCCGTTCTCCGTGGACCGTCCGCTGGATCACCGAGCCCGCCACCATCATCCCCGGCACCGCCATGCCTTCGGGTTTGTTCGTGCGGCGGGACGCCCGCTGGGTCTTCAACGGACCTCTGCCCGCGGCCGCTCAACAATACAAGGGCGACGAAGCGGATTTGCTCGTCCGCTATCTTCTCCAACTGACGCCGCAGGAGCAGGCCATGCTTTCCGGCCGCACCCCGTCCGCGCCGAAATCAGGTTCTTCCCGTGCCAAAAAGTAATATCCTAGAGGGGTGACATCCGGAGTCAAACCGGAGGGCAAAAACTATTATCTCGATTCTCGGTGTCGGATCAGCTTGAGTTTTCTTGACCGTGACACAAAGAGCCAAAATTCAAACTTTGAATTTTCTTGATCGTGACACAAGGAGACAAAATTCAAAGCTGACCCGTTACCTGATTCGCGGGCCTACTTAAAAATTCAGGAGGAATAATCGCATTATGAATAGGAAATGGATTTGTTGGACAGCGGCAGCCGCTTTCGCGCTTGTCGTTGTCGGATGCAGCAAAAATCAGAGTCAAACAACCGGCGAAGAGCAGTCCGCCGCCTCCTCTGCGGCGAAAAAAACAGTGGACATGTCCACCGTTGGCTCCGTCAGCGGTGTCGTCAAGCTCGACGGGACAGCGCCGAAATTCAAGCCGATCAACATGAGCGCGGATCCCTATTGCGTCAAGGCTAATTCCAAGCCTGCCTTTCCTGACCAGGTCGTCGTGGGAGATGGCAACACGCTCGCCAACGTCGTGGTGTACGTAAAGACGGGCGCCGAGGATTATTCCTTCCCCACGCCCTCCGAATCCGTCACTCTCGACCAGAAAGATTGCATGTACACGCCGCACATCGTGGCGCTCATGGTCGGACAGCAGCTTTCCGTCGTCAACAGTGACGACACCACTCACAACATTCACCCCACGCCCGCCGACAATCGCGAGTGGAACAAGTCGCAGCCTCCCAAGGCCGCCGCAATCACGGACACTTTCGCCCGTCCTGAAGTCGCCATTCCCGTGAAGTGCAACGTCCACCCGTGGATGAAGGGTTACATCGCCGTCATGGCGAATCCCTATTACGCCATCACGGACAAAGACGGCAAGTTCGAACTCAAGAATTTGCCGCCGGGCACGTACACGATCGAGGCCTGGCAGGAAAAGTACGGCGTCGTCGATCAGACTGTAACCATCGGTCCCAAAGAGTCGAAGACGTCCGACTTCACCTTCAAGGCCCAGTAGCTTTTTGCTTTCGTAGGGGCGGGGCTTGCCCTGCCCAGCGCGACTCCCCGAGTCGCGTTCGCCGTTTTGCGTAGCGGCGGGTGCCCCATCCTTCGCCGCTGTTGCGAAGGGGGGGTTACTCACGTCTTTGCGGGTGCCCCATGCTCGTATTTTGAGCGTGGGGCTTTTGCGCCAACGTCCGGCGGCACATGTGATCATGTATTCGTCGCCGCGCCTTTTTTGTAGCGCTTGGCCGTTTTTGCCAAGTTCTGCGGCTTTTGCTTTGCGGGTGCCCCATCCTTCGCCGCTGTTGCGAAGGGGGGGTTACTCACGTCTTTGCGGGTGCCCCATGCTCGCATTTTGAGCGTGGGGCTTTTGCCTTCGTACAGGCGAGGTTAATCCCTCTGTCTATTTGGAAGATGGCGTCTCGACGCCGTTTTGCCGTTCGTCTCGGTGCAGCGGTTCGCCCGGAGTGGGAAGCAGCTTGCTTTTGTCTCCGTCCTGGGTGGCACAGGCTTCAGCCTGTGTACCTTTGCTCTCGTAGGGACGGCTCACTCTCTGTCAGGGCACGGCTTTTGTCTGCGAGAACAGAGCCATTGGCCGTAACGCTGCGTCAGGGCACGGCTTTAGCCGTGCCGTAAAGCGCCATTCGTAAAAGGGGCTTCAGCCCCTGAGGTATACTTAGTGGTTCGGCCATTCGCGAAAGGGAACTAGCTATCTTGAGAGAAGAAGGCAATCGCGCACTCCATCGCTTTGCTGTTTTCACGGCGTGTTGCACGTTTCTTCTCCTGATCGCCGGCGCCCTCGTCACCAGCAACGACGCCGGCCTCGCCGTCCCTGATTGGCCGCTCTCCTACGGCTCTCTGTTGCCTCCCATGGTCGGCGGAATCATGTACGAGCACGGCCATCGCATGATCGCCACCCTCGTCGGCATTCTCACCATAATTCTCGCTGTCTGGGCGTGGCGCAAGGAATCGCGCCCGTGGGTTCGTAATCTTGCCTGGGCCGCGTTGGGCTTGGTAGTCGCGCAGGGCGTTCTCGGCGGCATCACTGTTAAATTCTTTTTGCCGCCTCCTGTTTCCTCCGCCCACGCAACCCTCGCCGAATTGTTTTTCGTCACCATCATCAGCATCGCTGTCTTCACCAGCCGCTGGTGGCTCAGCCTCTTGCCGCAAATCGAAGATCGCGGCTCTCCCAGCCTCCGCGCGCTCACCGTTTGGACTTCCGTCCTGATTCTGCTGCAAATCGTCCTCGGCGCTGCTTTTCGTCACAACGCCTTCGGCATCATCCCCCACATCATCGGCGCAATCATTGTCACCGCCATGGTCTTTTGGACCGTCCTCGCCGTCAGCCGCCGCTTCCGCGAAGTCAAAGATTTGCGCCACGCCGCGCGCTATCTCGAAATCCTGCTCGGCCTCCAACTTGTCCTCGGAGGAGTCGCTTACTGGGCCGTCCTCGCCGCCCGCGACGCGGTCCAGCCCACGCCCGTCTACGTCACGCTCACCGTCGCCCACGTCGCCGTCGGAGCGCTGACATTTGCATCCAGTGTTATCCTAATGCTCGCATGCTATCGCATTTTGAAGCCCGTCCATGCCGCGCGCCTCGAGTCTCCCACGCAAAGGGTCGCTTCGTGAGGCCATCGCGATGAGCACCACCGGCACTCCGGTCGCCTCCGTCTCGCGTTCCACCATGTCGCGACTGTCAGCTTACTCAATCCTCGTCAAGCCCGACGTGACTTTCCTCGTCGTCCTCACCACCATGGCCGGCTTCTACCTGGGCGCGGTCGGCCCCATCGATCCGCTGCGCATGTTCAACGCCATTTTCGGCGCCACGCTCGTCGCCGCTGGTACCGCCGCGCTGAATCAATATTTCGAGCGGTCGAGCGACGCAAAGATGCGCCGCACCAGCGCGCGTCCCTTGCCGCTCGGTGCGTTGCCCGCCATGGAAGCCTTTACATTCGGCTCGGGATTAATTGTGCTGGGAGCCATGTACTTGGCCCTGTTGACCAATTGGCTTGCCTGTGGTTTGGCGTTGCTCACCACGGCGCTGTATTTGGGCGTTTACACTCCGCTCAAGCAGCGCACCACGCTCGCCACCGCCATCGGTGCAATTCCCGGAGCGATTCCGCCGCTCATCGGTTGGGCGGCCGCGCGCGGCTCGCTCACGGAAGGCGCGTGGCTGCTTTTCGGCATTCTCTTTTTGTGGCAGTTCCCGCATTTCCACGCAATCGCCTGGATGTACCGCGAGGACTATGCGCGCGCCGGCATCCGCATGCTTCCGGTCGTCGATCCCGCGGGTTCGGCCACCTTCGGTCAAATTATTTTCACGGCGGCGGCGCTTGTTCCCATCAGCCTGCTTCCCTCCGTGATTGGCCTCGCGGGTCTGCGCTACTTTTTCGGCGCGTTGATTCTCGGCATGTTGCTTATCCAAGTCTGCCTTTGGGCCGCGCGCTCGCGCACCAACGTGCGCGCGAAGTGGTTGATGCACGCCACCGTCGCGCATATCCCCTTGCTGCTCGGATTGCTCATGCTCGATAAAGTGGTGAGGTAATCTTGAATTTCAAACGCTCGAACCTCCGACCGAAAGACCTTGTCATTCCGAGGAGCCATGCGACGAGGAATCTGCTTCTGGGTTTCGCTCGCTCGCATCTCCGCCGCCTCTTTGCCCTTGCGGAGCACAGGCTTGCCCGCCGTGGCGGGCTTCAGCCTGTGTGCTCTTGCCTTTGTAGGGGCGGGGTTTACCCCGCCCGTCGGCGCGAAGCGCCGAGTGCTCGTTTCGTAGGCCTGCCGCGCCTCGGCCCTCGTCAGGGCACGGCTTTTGACTCCGAGGCACGAAGGGCAGCGGCGCCAAACGCCTATTACTTATTACACCGAGCATTAGCCCCTGAGGCCGCAACACGGTGGCCACGACCGCGCCTCACCACAAATCTGTCATCCCGAGCCGCCATGCGGCGAGGGATCTGCTTTTCATTTTTGGCTTCGCTCAACGCGCCCAAGCTCCAAAAACCATCCCCTGCGAGACACCAATGATTGAAGTCACCATTTTTTCCCTCGTGATTATCGCGCTCTCGCTTCTCGGCTTGATCTGGGACGTCACCAGCGGCCTCATCACCTCCGGCGTGGACGGCCTGTTCCTGCTGCTTGTCTGTCTGATGATGGGCGGAATATTTTCTCTTCAACTCTTAATATTGGCCTGGCAACGCCGCCGTGCGAGCCGCTCGACTCCCAAGGGAGGCGGAAAGTAGCAGCTTCCCGCCACAATGCTGTCCATTCCGGTTTCGTCGCTTCCTCGTCTGAATGCATGCCTCAACGCAGCCAGCGCCGTATTGCTCGTCACGGGATATTCGTTCATCCGCCGCAAAAAAATCCTCCCGCACAAGATTTGCATGCTCTCAGCCGTGGCATGCTCCGCGATTTTTCTCGCGTCGTACATTTATTTCCATCTGAAGGCCGGCGTGATTTATTTTCACGGCCGCGGTTGGATTCGCCCCGCGTATTTCACGATTCTCACCACGCACACAATTCTCGCCGTCGCGATCCTCCCGCTTGTGCTCATCACTCTCACCTTCGCGCTGCGCTCGCGCTTCGCGAAACACAAAGCCATCGCGCGTTGGACGTTTCCGGTTTGGCTCTACGTCTCAATTACCGGCGTCGTAATTTATTGGCTCTTGTATGTCGTCTACGCCCCAGCGTAAATATTCATGACCACTGCCGATAGGGAGAACGCATCTCACTTGAACAGCGTCACGCCGCCTGCGTCCGCGCCACGTAAGCTTCTCGCCGCCCGCTGGACGTACATCGTCGTGGGCCTGACGCTCGCCTTCGTCCTGATGCCGTTTCTTTTCTGGCGCGCCACATGGTTCGGGCGCCCGCTCTCGGACGCGCAACTCGCGCAGGTTTTGACTGACACTACGAACCCTCATGGCGTCCAACATGGCCTTTCCGCCGTCGCCGATCGCATCATTAGCAACGATCCCACCGTAAAGCAGTTTTATCCTCAGGTCATCGTGCTCGCCTCGAACCCTGCACCGGAAATTCGCACCATGGCTGCATGGGTCATGGGCCAGGACAACACCGCGCCCGACTTCCACGCTGCTTTGCTCCGCCTGCTCACCGATTCGAATTCCCTCGTTCAGCGCAACGCCGCGCTCGCCCTCGTTCGTTTTCACGACACGTCCGGTCACGCCATCATCGTCGGCATGCTCAAACCCGCCGTTCTTGCCGCGCCTTATTCCGGAGTTCTGAAAACTCTCCTCAAGCCCGATCAAACTGTGAGTCCCGGCACATTGATTGCTTACATCGAAGTTCAAAACAAGGGCAGGGAAGTGCGCTCGGAGACTCCGGGCACGCTGGCTCGCTGGCTCGTAAACGACGGCTCGAATGTTTCGGCCGGCCAACCCATCGCTGCGATTTACCCGAGCGATGATTCTGCATGGGAATCCCTGCGCGCGCTTTATCTCATTGGAACGCCTGCGGACCTCGATGTCATCGCGCCCTACGCCCGCCAGTCAGCGAACATCACGCCAAAAATCGCCGAGCAGGCTCGATTGACCATGCAGGAAATCCGCACCCGTTGACCTGCCTGGCCCTGGTCCTTGTCTTGTAGCGCAGGGCTTGGCCGTCTTTGCCAAGTTCAGCGGATTCGTCTTTGCGGGTGCCCCATGCTCGTATTTTGAGCGTGGGGCCTTTGCCTCGTAGGCCCGCTGCTTGTTCACCCTGCGCTGTCGCGAAGGGACGCAGCATTTGTTTTCGTAGGGGCGGGGCTTGCCCCGCCCGTCTGCGCAGAACGCGGCGCCTTCGTTTCGCGGAGTCCGCCGCCGTGCGGCCTGTTGCATTGCGTGGCACAGGTGTGAAGCCTGTGCGTCAACCCGGCTTCGCGGGTGCCCCATCCTTCGCTGCCGTTGCGAAGGGTGGGTTACTCGCTCTCTCTCTCATCCGCCGCCGCGCTTTCTTTTCTTGTAGCGCAGAGCTTGGCCGTCTTTGCCAAGTTCTGCGGAAGCGTCTTTGCGGGTGCCCCATGCTCGTATTTTGAGCGTTGGGCTTTTACCTCGTAAGGACGCTGCTTGTTTACCCTGAGGCACGAAGGGGCCGTGCCTAACAGATCCCTTTGTGTCTCTTTCCTTTCGCGCGCCGTATTCCTTTCGCGCCTATTCCTCGTGTTGACGGTTATTACGCCGCCACCGATCCCGTGCGCGCGCAAACCCAAAATTTGCTATAATGGTGTTGTTCGTGAAAACGTCCCAACATTCCCTGTCTGGGGAGGAGATTCAATAATGATTGCTCTTACGCCGGTTGCCGTAACGAAGGTCAAGGAGATCATCGCGCAGCAGAACCCTGCGCCAACGGGTTTGCGCGTGGCGGTCGTCGGAGGCGGCTGTTCCGGCTTCAGCTACCACATGGCTTTCGAGAACCAAATCAACGAAACCAGCGACAATATTTACGAATTTGACGGTCTCAAAGTCCTCGTCGATCAGATGAGCGAGATGTACCTCGACGGCATTTCCATCGACTACATCGAATCCATCGAAGGCTCAGGTTTCAAATTCAATAATCCCAACGTGAAAAGCACCTGCGGCTGCGGCTCCTCCTTCAGCGTCTAGTTTCTGGTCGCCGAATACTGAGTGGCACAGGCTTTAGCCTGTGTGCCTTGCCGACCCGATGTCAAAGCCGCCGGAACGTTGCTCTCTCACCTTTTTTCTTTTGCTCCGTCGCGTTTTTTTTCTTCGCCTGTTTTTTTGTATGGTCCCTGTAGCTCACGTCCCGCCCGGCGATTTCTGACGGGCTGACGTGAGGTCTCGGCGGTGGGGGATTCGCTTTTTCCTTCACTCTTCTCGCTTGTTCCTTCGCCCCGCCTTTTTTATTTGAAGCACCACGGAAAGAACTTGTCATTCCGAGGAGCCATGTGACAAGCCTGTCTGCCGCAGGCAGGGAATCTGCTTCTCGCCTTGAGTGGCACAGGCTTCAGCCTGTGCGCTTACCCACTGCGTCGACGGCATTTGCCTTTTCGGGTGCCCCATGCTCGTCTTCTGAGCGTGGGGCTTTTGCCGTTGTCTTCTCGCCACAGCCCTCCGGCTTTGCCTCACCCCCCCATTTGCAAATTCTCCCGCACCTCCGTATTCTGATTCTTCTCGATGAAGATAGCCCTGGCCCAGTTCAATCCAACCGTTGGCGATTTCCCGGGAAATTCCGCTCGCATGCTGCAAATGGCTGGCGAAGCGAAATCATCCGCCGCCGACCTCGTCGTTTTTTCCGAACTCGGCCTTTGCGGCTATCCTCCGCAAGACCTCGTCGAACGCCCCTCCTTCGTCGAACGCAATCTCAAAGAACTCAAGCGCCTTGCCTCGCGCATGCCCATGCCCGCAGTCGTCGGCTACGTGGGTAAAGCGCAGGAAAGCACCGGCAAATTCGCCGCGAATTGCGCCGCGCTTCTCGCCGACGGCCTCATCGCCTTCGAGCAGCAAAAAATGCTTCTTCCCACCTACGATGTTTTCGACGAGTCGCGTTATTTTCAGCCCGCGCGCTCGCAATCGAATTTCGCCTTTGACGGCCAGCAACTCGGCATCACCATTTGCGAGGATTGCTGGAACGACAAGGATTTCTGGGCGCAGCGCATGTACGACCGCGACCCGGTCGCCGAACTCGTGCGGCAGGGAACCAGCGTTCTGCTGAATATTTCCGCGTCGCCCTACAATTTGGACAAACGCGGCCTTCGCATCGACATGCTCAAGGCCCTCGCGCGCCACCATAAAGTCCCCGTCGTTTACGTCAATCAAGTCGGCGGAGACGACAGCCTCGTCTTCGACGGTTCCAGCGTCGCCTTCAATCCCGACGGCCGCATGGCCGCTCTCGCTTCCTCGTTCCGCGAAGATTTGGTTTTCTTCGATGTGGCCGCCGGCACGGGCGACATTCGCTCTCAGCCGCGGGACGAACTCGAAGCCGCTTATGACGCGCTCGTCTGCGGCACGCGCGACTACGTTTGCAAATGCGGTTTTCGCGACGTGGTCATCGGCTTGAGCGGCGGCATCGATTCCGCTCTCGTCGCGGCCATCGCCGTAGACGCCTTGGGTCCGCAAAATGTCCTCGGAGTCAGCATGCCCGGCCCTTATTCCTCGCCCGGCAGTTTGACCGACGCAAAAAAACTCGCCGAAAATCTCGGCATCCCGTATCAAGTTTTGCCCATCGACAAAATATTCGAAAGCTATCGCAGCACGCTGGCCGGAGTTTTCGCGGACAAAAAAGAAGGCGTCGCCGAGGAAAATCTTCAAGCCCGCGCGCGCGGCAATCTGCTGATGGCGGTGTCGAACAAATTCGGTTCCATGGTTCTAAGCACCGCGAATAAATCCGAAATGGCCGTTGGCTATTCCACGCTCTACGGAGACATGGCCGGAGGCCTCGCCGTGATTTCCGACGTCCCAAAAGTCATGGTCTATGAACTCGCGCGCCTCGTGAATCGCGAAAGGGAACTGATCCCTGAAGCGACCATCACCAAGCCGCCCTCCGCCGAGCTTCGCCCCAACCAAACCGATCAAGACTCGCTCCCACCTTACGATGTCCTCGACCGCATCCTCAAAGCCTATGTCGAAGACCTCCGCAGCCCTCAGGAAATTTCTGATCATTTTGGATTTCCTCTCGAGATGGTGAACGACGTCGCGCGTATGGTCGACCGCAGCGAGTACAAACGCAAACAAGCCCCGCCAGGCCTGAAAATCACCTCAAAGGCCTTCAGCGTAGGCCGCCGCTTCCCCCTCGCCAACAAATTCATCCCCTGACGTTTGCGCCTTCCGATGTAGCTCATGTCCCGCCAGCGCCCTTGGCTGGCTGACATGAGGCATTCGCGCGGCGCACAGGGATTCACGGGTCGCCCCGCGCCCAACACGCACAAAGCCAACGTATGTCATTCCGACGAGCAGCCGCGAGGAGGATCTGCTTCTTCCTCTTTTAGTACCTAGCCCGGGTGCCCCATCCTTTGCGCCTTTTGCAAAGGGTGGGTTTTACTCACGGGTGCCGGGTGCCCCATCCTTTGCGCTTTCTGCAAAGGGTGGGTTTTACTCCTCCTGGAGGCGCGCTTATTCACCCTGGTTGGCGGGTGGCCCAGCCTTCTACGGTTTGGCCTTTGCGGGCGCCCATGCTCGTCTCATGAGCGTGGGGCTTGTTCTTTTGGAGTGCGGCGGCTCGACGCCGCTTTGCCTTGTGTACGTGGAACAAGGCTTCACCCTGTACGCTCTTGCCTTCGTAGGGGCGCTGCTTGCTGCGCCCGTGCCTGGCGCAACGCTCCTTCCGCTGTCATCCTGAGCGCAGCGAAGGATCTCGCATCGAGGCAGTGCGTAGCTGCGCCCTCTGTAGGGAAGTGCGGCGCGTGCCCGTACCGGAGGGTAGCCCATGCATGCTTTAAGGTTTGGCCTTTGCGGGTGCCCCATGCTCGTCTTCTGAGCGTGGGGCTTTTTCCGCTTTGCCCTTGCCACACCGCCGCTCACAAACGAAGCCGTGTCATTCCGACGAGCAACCGCGAGGAGGAATCTGCTTCTTCTTCGTTTTAGGCACCTAGCCCCCTTTGGGCAGGTGGCCCAAACTTTAATGTTTTCGGGCGGGTGGCCCGCTCATTTGCGATTCGCAACGCTGTTCCATTGAGATCACGCCTGGGCGTGATGATACCACACACGATTTCGGCCCATGGCACGGCCCGAAATCACTGCGGGTGCCGCACCGTTTGACGTTTAAGGGTGCGGTTTCTCGATCGGTGGTCCCGTTACCCTGCCTGCCCGGTGATGAGTTTCAGTTTGCGAACTCTCGTTTTTCGACTTTCGCCCTTGGGCTTTCCAGCGAGAAGGGAACTGGCATCAGCCCGAAATCTTGCTACAATCTTGTTTCTCGTTGGAGTTTTGCAATCCGAAGGTGGACCACACAAGGTAGGCAAACATTGTGCCTAAACATACGCCAATGATAACAGCGCTCAAACGCGCAGTCTTTCTTGTACTCATAGTTACTCTCTCCGCCACCTTGCCCTGTCAGGGCACGGCTTTAGCCGTGCCGAAATGATTGTTTGTTTGGTTCCTCCTTTCGCGCGTTTCATCCGCGCGATGTATTCGTCCTTCACTTAGCACTAACCACTAGTCACTCGCCACTGCCCTAGGGTATTCTGTCTGTTCTTTTTCGCATCTCGAAAGTGAGCAGGGAAGTCACATCCATGCGAATGCCCTGCCACGACAAGCACCTTTTTGGATGAGGTTCGCAATGATATTCAAGCGCCCAGCTTCTCTTGCGGTCATCGTTGTAGCTCTCGCGCTCTGCGCCGCTGCGCAAACCAAACCCGCATCGCAAAGCGCCGCGCAATCTTCTCCCGCGGCGTCGTCGCAAGACCGGCAATTGCTCTCCAAAGTCGAAGCTTACCTCCGCGTCCTCTTCGCCTGGGGACCCGACTATCAAATCAACCTCGGTCCCGCCAAGCCCGCGCAGATACCCGGCCTCGACGAAGTTCCCGTGCAGGTAAATCATGAAGGTCACTCAGAAACCGGAACGGTCTACGTCACCAAAGACGGCCGTTACATGTTCCGCGGAGAAATCCGCGACCTCGCCGTCGATCCATTCGCGGAAAATCGCGCCAAGCTAAAAATCGCGGACTCGCCCTCGATAGGACCAGCCGACGCGAAAGTCACCGTCGTCGAGTTCAGCGACTTCGAATGCCCTCACTGCCGCGAAATGTATTCCATTCTCAAAGCCGTCGAACCCGAATTTCCGCAGGTCCGCTTCGTCTACAAAAACTTTCCTCTTACGGAAATTCATCCCTGGGCCATGACCGCTGCCATCGCCGCGCGCTGTGCCTTCCAATCCTCGCCCGACGCCTTTTCGAAAGTTAACAACCAGTTGTTCGACAATCAGGACGCCATTACCGCCGACAACGCCTGGGATGAAGTCACCGATTTCGCCACGTCGGCCGGGCTATCCGCGGACGCTCTTCATACCTGTATGGCCGCACCCGAAGCGAAAGCGAAGGTCGAAGCTGATCTTGCGGAAGGAAAAGCCTTGAGAGTGGAAAGCACGCCTACGTTCTTCATCAACGGCCGCCCGATGATCGGCGGCGACAAGCAAACCCTGGAACAGACCATCCGCTTCGAGTTGTCCAGAAGCCATTAAAGCAATTCCCCGGAACAGTTCATGGCCGTCGATCTATTCCAGTAACTATACATAGTATATATTATGCGAATTTAATGTGCGAGGATAGCATTTAGGATGTAGTCGTGTCAAGTGATCTTTGCGGCTGGCCTACTTGTTGGCAAGTGCCTCTGTATCAATAGGGTATGCGATTGCTCGGCTCGCGACACGCAGTGCGCTGTAAGCAAGTCCGCGTGTTGTCCGGCCATTCTTATCCATCCAAGCGGGAGAAATGAGGGCGTGCGCCTCGTCACAGTACTTGACCCAGCCGGGCCACGTCCATGTCTGAATCGCGTGCGCACCGGCAGCGAACACACAATCTCCGTGGCAGTCGTTTCCCATCATGCCCCAGTTCGTCAAGCCCGCAGTCCAGTCGACGGCCTCAGGTGCCGGCGGCAGATCAGTCTTGAGGTATGC
>DAHUXN010000070.1 GCA_027307115.1 Acidobacteriota bacterium | reverse complement strand
GATCCTGAGTCGAACGTTCGTTCGAATCACAAGCATAGTTCCCCGGACCGCCGGAGTCAAGCCGCAGCTCAGTGGTAAATTCGAACTTGAAGAAAGCTTGTCAGACACTAGAATCTTGCATCTTCAAATCGTCCGTCGCGTCAGATGAGAGTGCATGCTGGCGCGAGACATGGCGGCTGTTTGTGTTACGCTTTGTCGTTGTCACCTGACAAGGGGCACCAACAGATCATGGAACCGGCAAACGCCAAATTAGCGAAATCACAGACGGCTCCTGACGATAACGAGTCTTCCTTAGTCGCGGCGGCTAAGGCCGGAGACGTCGCAGCATTCGAAGCGCTGGTCAACCGTTACGAACGGAAAATCTTTCGCCTCACCCAGCACATCACACAGAACACGGAAGACGCGCAGGACGCATCACAGGAAGCGTTCCTGAAGGCATTTGAGCATCTCGGGGAATTCCAGGGCAATTCGCGGTTTTACACTTGGCTGGTGCGCATCGCCGTGAATCAGGCGCTGATGAAGTTGCGCAAACGGCACCCGAGGGATATTTCCCTCGATCAAGAGATCGAAACCGATGACAACTTCATGCCCCGCGAAATCGAGGACTGGGGCCCTTCGCCCGAGCAACGTTATGCCCAGGACGAGCTCGCGGGAATACTATCCCACGTGATCGGTGAACTGGAACCATCCTTCAGGACCGTTTTCCAACTGCGCGACATCGAGGAACTTTCCACGGAAGAAACTGCCGAAGCCCTTGGGCTGTCCGTGCCGGCTGTGAAATCTCGGCTGCTACGTGCGCGCCTGAAGCTGCGAGAGAAATTGAATCGGTATTTTCGAAGGGGTATAGCCCAATGAACTGTAGAAGCGTGGTGAGAGAGCTTTCGAATTATCTCGACGGAGAACTGGACCTAAATCTGCAGCAATCCATCGAAGTTCACATGGAACACTGCGAAGATTGCCACTTGCTGGTGGACACGACGAAGAAAACAATTCAAATTTTTTGCAATTCGGAACCTTTGCCACTGTCGGATGATGTTCGCAGCCGTCTGCATGACGCGCTGGTCAAACGCCTGCACAAACCACGCACCTAACTTTCGCACGCTGTCAACTTGCGGAGTCCGGCTTCCACAACCTCACGTTGCTCCCAACTCTCCGTTGCAGCGCCAGTTCGTAGACTCGTCCGGCGGTCACAATATCTTCAATCGCGATTCCGTTGGATTTGAAAAGAGTGATTTGTCCGGGCGATGTGCGTCCTTCCACGCGCCCGGCAACCAAATCGCTAAGCTCTTTCACGTCGTTCCATCGCGAGTAATCTCCCTCGAACGCCTGGATCAAATCGCCCGCCTCGAGTTTCGATTGTTCGCGTGAATCGGCACAAATCACATCGGCGCGGTTTACCGCATCAGCGTCAAGCTCCGCCTTCTCCGGAAAGTTCGCTCCAATCGCATTGATGTGCATCCCAGCGCGCAGCCATCGGCCCTCGACCACTGGCTTTGACGCCGTAGTCGAAGTGATGACGATATCCGCGTCGTTCACGGCTTCCTCCGCTGAAGCGGCGGCCTCGACCGGCACGCCCAGCTTTGCACTCATCTCACTTGCAAAACTCTGGCGGCGCTCCGGATCGCGTCCAAAAGTGCGAACGCGCTCGATTTTCCGAACCGCTGCCACAGCCTCGATTTGCGCCGCCGCCTGAAAACCCGTGCCAACGACGCCAACCGTACGCGCATCACGACGCGCCAGTAATTTTGTTGCGACGCCGCTCGCTGCGCCCGTGCGCATCTGGCCCAGGTAGCTCGCCTCAATCAGCGCGAGAAGCTCGCCAGTCTTGGCCTGAAACAGAGGAACCAAAAACCGCAAGCCTTCGCGGGAACTTGTGTAGATTTTCATGCCCATGTATCCGCCGGTCCCGTCGGCGGCAGCCATGTAGTGGAGATACGAATTGCCCGGCAGATGCAGCCGCTGGCGGGGGTGAAACTGTGCGCTGCCGTCCGCCAGACGACGAAATGCATCCTCGACTGCCTCAATCGCCAAAGGCATCGTCAACAATGACTGAACATCGGCTTCCGACAGTAGTAATGTCAAAATAAATTCCTCGCGTTTTTCAGTTGCCCTGCGAATTCGACTTGGTATCCGGCATATTTATCCGGAACCGCAGCACATGCGCATCAGCTCGATCGAGCACCAGCAATTCACCTTTTGGCGTGAATGCAACGTCGGTCGGACTCGCATTTTGCCCCCATTCCGGATGCTCGGAGAAATCCACGGTCAACTTCGGCGTCCCGTCCGACGACCAGATTTCCAGCAGGCGCTTCGTCTCGTCGGTGGCGACCACAAAATTGCGCGACACGGCCAAGCCATAGGCTTTTGGAACGTCGCGCTTGGGCGTCAGACTGGTGAAAGGAAAGTCCCAGGAAGAAACGTAGGCTACATCGAACGAAAGTTTCTCGATACGTTGATTGTCCACATCGGCGACGTATAAATTTCCTTTGCCGCCAACCCGAATGCGGCACGGCGTCCAACGCCGCACAGACAAACCTGCGGGTTGCCCCCAAACTTGCAAAATCCGACCGCGCGCGTTCATTCTCGCGATGTGCGCCGTTTCAAAATCAGCGAGATAAATGTCGTCATCATCAGGATCTATGGCGATGCTTGCAGGATGATTCAGTGAGCTTCTATAGCGGAACGAGAGAGTGCGGAATGGTTCGCCTTCCGGGGAAAAAATCTGAATCTGCGCCCTTCGAACATCCACGGTAAAGATCGCCTGCCCGGAATCAATGGCGATGTCCCAGTTGTTCTCATTAGCCGCCACATCAAAGGCCAGCAATGGATGCCCCATGGAATCGAATTTCTCGATTTGTGTTGGATTGCCGTCATCCGCAATATAGACATTCCCAACCCGATCCGAGTTGAACGACTGCGGATCCCGCAATTGCCCCGGCTCCGTGCCTGCGTTACCCCATTCACCGAGATATTGGAGCGGGGGGGGAGGAACGCTCTGCGCCGCGTGCTGCGGAGCGGAGCAGGACGCAATCGCGAGTCCGCAAAAAACGCCCAGTCCCGCACAGGCGACGCTTCTGCCTCGGTGCCGCGCCATTCCCTTCCCGTTCATTCTCTGGCCTTTCCGGAACGCTTTCTTCCTTTGCTCATCTCCCCGCGCCGGAATCAATCCGGTGCACGGTGGTAAGGGTCATCTCGTACTGGCGATTTTCTTGGCCTTTCAGACCCACATTGCTGAAGTTAAAGTGCGCTTTGCCGCCCGGCGTCGTCGCAGGCGCGACCTGCACCGGCAAACTGCCGCAAAGTCCGCGTTCCATGAAAGCTGTTTCGTATCGGTGCCTCTTCGGGCTCCAGGTGAAAACGCGGATAAGCGTGAAATCGCACGGTCTTCCCTCTCCGCCGCGCGCGCCCATAACCAGATACTCCGGCTCAATGACGCCTGTCGAGTCCACGGCGCGACTGATTTCAAACCATGCCACAATGTTGATGTGTTCAGAGCTTTGATATTCGGGAAGTGGTTCAGGTAGATCCAAACTAATGAGCCGGCCAAGCACCCAGCCGGAGATCTGAGCCGCATCCTTCACATTCGCACGGACCAGATACCAATCCTCCAGGTTTGACGAGTCAGATGGCAAGCCGGGACGCGATGGCCGTACCACATTGGCGGTTGCTTGTCGTGCGAACATTTTGACGGCTGTGCCACCGGGCGCGGACGATATCACTTCCCATTGGCGCCCGGGCCGAATGTGAAAGTTGCTGCGAGCGCGCGTACGGCCTCGCGCCTGCACGGGCATGGCGTCTGTTTCTTTATTGAGCAGCGCAGCGCCGTGCCACAACGCCGAGCTCATCAGCGAGTCCGACGAAACCCAACCGCGTACGCCCGTCTTCGTCTGGACCAGCGCGTGATCCCCATCACGTTGAAAAATCTGAACTGGCTCACCATACGAAAGATTGGCCACCGCCGCACGAACTTCCGCGGTGCTGTTCCAAATACTTGCGCCTTGTAAGCCCACATATGCCAGTTCCATCGGAGGCTTGCGGTGCAGACGCACCTCGCGCACCGCGACGGCCGCTATGATGCCGAGCACGAGGACGATCAAGAATGCGCGACGCATCAGCGAGCATCTCCCCGCCAAACGTCTCTGAGATCCGCGCTGCTGGCTCGGTAAATCTTCGATCTCATTTCGATTGCATTGTCCACATGGGCTTGAAGTTTGCAAGAATGCGGTTGGCCGAAAGCAATTCAGTCAAACAACGAATCCGCCCATCATGCTTGCGCGACGATTCTACCTCATCCGTTATTGTGTCGAATCACTGGTGTGACGCCATGTGTTCAGTCGTGCCACGGTTCTGCTAGAATATCGCCGCTGGGGGATTGTCTGCGAAAACTTCTGCAAGGAGTGAGGCGATGCATCATTTCGAGAAACTCAAACCGCTGGCGCTGCTGCTCCTTCGACTCGGTCTCGGAATCATATTTATCTACCATGGGTTCCCGAAGCTTTTTACGCATACACACCAAGCCATGCAGCAATTCCCACACATGGGATTCCCGCCCTATTTCGCTTTGATCTCCGGTATCGTGGAGTTTTTTGGCGGATGCCTGCTGATTCTGGGATTATTCACGCGAATTGCGGGATTGCTGCTGGCGGGCGAGATGGCAATCGCCATCCTCAAGGTGCACCTGCCGCAGGGCGGTCCAATGGCCGTCAACAATTACCAGTTCCCGCTGGCGGTGGCGGTAGCCGCATTCACGTTGGTCGCCGTGGGGGCCGGAGCGATATCGCTCGACCGCGCCATCTTCAAGAATAACGCCTAGCCTGCCAGAAAAGCCCAATTAAGCGGATGCGTGGGGGGCGTCAGGCGCCTGCGGAACCGATTGCACGGGAATCGGCAGCGATCCCTCCGGCATAATTAGCCAGGCGACTACGTAAACAACGATGCCAGGAACCAAACCAGTGCAGAAAGTCACCAGCACCCAGAGCAAACGCACGATCGTCGAATCCATTGCGAAATATTCCGCCAGACCGCCGCAAACGCCCGCGAGCTTGCTATCGGTGGCGGACCGACGCAGGCGGCGCGGCGGCGCAGTGGACACCGTTGCGTGCGCCTGACGCGCACCGCAGAAATAGCAATAGTTGGAATAGTTGGTGATGTCCCTTTGACACTGTGGGCAATTCATCCTGACCTCCCATTCCCGCCTGATCGGCGGGCCTCTACCGCGCTCCTAACTACTGTTACGATCAACGGCCCCAAAAGGTTGCACGCCTCTCGACAAAGATTCAGAAGGCCACCAAATCCCGGACCGCGCGCACGATATCCTCTGTCTGCGGCAGAATTTCATCCTCGAGCTTTGGTTGATAAGCACAGAATGTATCCGTGGCGGCGACGCGCCGGACTGGCGCATCAAGCTCCTCGAAGAGCTCGTCAGCGACGCGCGCTGCAATCTCCGCGCCGTATCCCCATGAGAGCGAATCTTCGTACGCGACAATCACGCGGTTGGTCTTTCGCACGGACGTAGCGATCGATTGCCAGTCATACGGACTCAGCGTCCGCAAATCGAGAATTTCCACTTCCGTTCCTTGTCGCGCCAATTCCGCCGCCGCCACTTCCGCCCGGTGAACCACCGCCCCATAAGTAATGATGCTCACGTCTGCACCTTCGCGAACCAACCGCGCCTTGCCGAACGGAATTGTATAATCCGAACCGGGATACGCGGATCGGTTGTAAGGCTGTCGGTAAAGGTGTTTGTGCTCGAGGAACAGCACGGGATCATCGCAGCGAATCGAAGTCCGCAGCAATCCACACAGATCGAGCGCCGTCGAAGGCATCACTACGCGCAAGCCTGGTATATGCGTGAAAATCACTTCGCCACACTGGCTGTGGTAAATCGCACCGCCAGTCAGATAGCCGCCAATCGCCACACGAATCACCGCCGGACATTTGAATTTGTTCGCGGAGCGCCAGCGCATCGTCGCAAACTCATTGCGCAATTGCATCATGGCTGGCCAGATATAATCGAAAAATTGAATTTCCGGGACTGGTTTCATTCCGCGCGTGCCCATCCCGATTGCACGGCCCACAATGTTGGCTTCCGCGAGTGGCGAATTGAACGCGCGCTCGCCACCGTAGCGACGCTGCAGGCCAGAAGTTGCTTTGAACACGCCGCCTTTACCCTTCAGCTTCTCCAGGTTTTCTTCGCGGCTACAATCCGCAACGTCTTCGCCAAACACAACAACGCGCTCGTCGCGTCCCATCTCTTCCATCAGTGTCGCGGAAACCATTTCTACCATGGTGAGCTGAGGACCCGATAATTCCGGCTCTTTCGCGAAGTCGGCATCGGTGGGATCAACATCTGCGGAATAAACGAACTCATAAACCGAATCCGTAGAAGGAATCGCCGCGACAAGAGCCTTGTCAACGGCCTCGAGGATCTCTTTTTCAACGCCGGCTTCTAAAGCCTCCAACTCCCTCTCATCCAGAATTCCCTCGCGTACCAGAAATAATCCAAACTTGGGAATCGGATCGCGGTGCGCTTCGCTTTCGCGCTCGTCGGCGGATTTATAGAGTTTTTCGTCGTCCGAAAGCGAATGGGAATAGGGTCGCGTCACGTGCGCATGCAGCAGTGCAGGGCCGCGGCGCTCGCGGCAATGCGCTACCGCGCGCTGACATGCCACGTAGCTTTCGAGCGGATCCGTTCCGTCGTAATCCTCGATGTGCAGGTTCGGATGATTCGCCACCAGGTGCGCCACGTCGCCGCCAGGCGTCTGCACCTCGGAAGGAACTGAAATCGCGTAACCGTTATTCTCCACAAAGAACACGACCGGTAACTTTCGGTTCGACGCCGTATTCAGCGCCTCCCAGAACTCGCCTTCGCTCGTCGCGCCTTCGCCGCCCGAAACGCAAACCACTTCATCATGCTGATGCCGTACAGCTTCGCCGAGCGGCGCTGCCTTGGCCTGCGCCAGCGCCTTGGGGAAGCGGTCGTAGTACAGTGACGCTTCCGCCGCCCCGACCGCTTGCAGCCATTGCGTTCCCGTCGGCGATGACTTCGAAACAATGTTGTAGTCCTGATGGCCCCAGTGCGAAGGCATCTGACGTCCACCCGAGGCGGGATCGTCTTTCGCGCCCACGCCTTCGAGAAGCATTTCGTAAGGAGTGACGCCGAGCATCAGGCACAGCGCGCGGTCACGATAATAGAGATAAAACCAATCGTAGGCGGATTTGAACACAAGCCCAGCCGCGGCTGTGGCGGCTTCATGGCCCGCACTGCTGATTTGAAAATAAATCTTGTTCTGGCGCTTGAGTTGAATCTCGCGATCGTCTAATCGCCGCGACAAAAACATCACGCGATACAGACGAATCAATGCTTCGCGGTCGAGGCCCTGATATTTTGCCCCGTCAAATTTGCCGGTCTTAGTTTTGGTCTGCAGAGCCATGGGCTGTTTTTCGCCTCGCGGAACCAGAATCGGCTTGGTCATTATAGCGGAAGGGTTTGCGCCATCCAAATCTCGAACCCCCGCGCGCGGGTTGGAACTGCCATCAAGCCCGACTCCCGTTTTAGCTGAGGGAATCGAAAAACTCGGACGTCGTTTCAAAGGCGGAATCACTGTTACGAATCACTTCACTTTTCACGGATTTGAACGCGTCGTCGCCAGGGATGCGTTCAATCCAGCTTTGCGCCAGATGCTTCTCATGGTTTGAGAAATCAAGCCGCACGAATAAACGCACGGGTTCGGATTCATTGGACTCTTCCTTTTTGCCTTTATGTTTCGCCTCGGAATCCTCATTCTTCTCTGGCGATTTCCTTTCGAACTTAAATTGAAGTTTATTGCCGAGACGGAAGCCCTGCTTCCAACCCTCGATGCGATGGCGCGCCTGCTGTGCCGCTTCCTCGTCCGTGCCAAAATCGAAAATCAGAAACGTGTGTGCCATGCCCACATTCTATCGCGAGCGATAGTCCCAGACCATAGCGAAAGGGTCAACCCCCCTCGGCAATTGTGGTCATTTCCTCAAGTAATCCAATCAGGCGGCTCAATTCGTCATCTAGTCGAGCGGCAGCCTCGCTTGCAAGGGGTCCGTAACCCCTTAGTCGCTTCGAATCCGATTCCTCCAGGTTGACAATGCTCGCCGAGAGAAGTGCCAGAATAGCCCGTCGCGGTGAGCGAACAGCGGCATCTAGCTCAATCTGCGTGTTTAGCCGCCTGATTTCTTCGCGTACGCGCGCCGTCATCTCCCTCAAAGCAGCGCCCTGCGCGGGAGACAAGTCGCTCTTCACGTGACACAGGACACCCGGCACTTCCGCGAGACGCGCCTCAATTTCATCGCACATCTGTTCCAACCCGCGGAGCAGCACGGAAACCACGCGGCGGTGATTTTCGCCGAGCTTCAGTTTTTCACTCATTTCACGGCTTTGCACGTTGGCATTCGCGCCTATTTTCCCGTGCGGTAAAGAATCACGCGCACCTTTTCCAGTGTAATCAACCCCCCGCCAACCATCTCATCTAGCCGTGGCAAGACCTGCTCTATCCGTTCGCTATACTCCACCACCTCGATTACGATCGGAAGGGCCTGCGACAGTCGCAGAATCTTGTCCGTGTGATAAATGCTCGAAGA
>DAHUXN010000046.1 GCA_027307115.1 Acidobacteriota bacterium | reverse complement strand
GTCAGCAGGAGCATCACAGTGATCGCGCTCCACCACAGCCACGAATCGCGGCGTTCGAGCCGTTTTAGATTCTTACGCGCGTCCTCCATTTCGCGGAGTTGTAAATCGGAGAACGGTTCGAACATCGTGGGGCCAGGCGCGTGCACACGAATACTCTGGAGGAATTCTGTGGGGGCTCTGGAACGATTATAGCCCTATTGGGATTCCGCAAAAGCGCGAAGGCAGACGAGTTTCCTGCGCGTGAACGGCACGAATTTCAACCGGGGAGTGTGCCGCGTTCTTCGGGTGAATCCGTCTGGCGTTTTCTACTTTTTCTTGCCGCTGCGATACTCGCCGCGCTTCACGGCGGCCACGAAGCGATCCGCATCGCGCGTGGGTCGCGGGACGCGGTAACCGTCGAGGACGGAGGAAACGAATTCGATGGCGCGAGCGAGCGAAATGCGATGCCCCTGCGTCACATAAATTGGATTTACGCCGTCGCGCGTGCGCAGCACCGCGCCAATAATTTCGTCGCCGTCGCGCAGCGGAATCCACGAGCCTGCGCGTTGCGGCAAATCGCCGTGCGTGCCCACCAATAGAGACTTCGCGCAGCCGATGGTGGGCCGGTCGAGCAGAACGCCCAAATGGCAGGCGATGCCGAACCGCCGCGGGTGCGCGTAACCGTGGCCGTCGTAAAAAATCAGATCCGGGGCGTTGCGCAGGCGCGCAAAAACTTTCAAAAGCGCCGGTATCTCGCGGAAACTGAGCAGGCCCGGCACATACGGGAAAGTGATTGGCCCTTCCCCCCAGACGCGCTCGATTTCTTCCATTTCCGGATAACGGTAAACGACCACGCCGGCAATCGCCCGGTTGCGCCTGGCATCGTAGGCAAGATCCGCGCCAGCCACCGTGCGGATACGCGGCAGCCGGTCGGTAAGCTCCAGGCGCTCGCGGATGCGCAACTGAATGCGCGCCGCCTCGCGCGGCGTTACTTGCCAGCGATGCAATCGCAAATATTCCATCCTTGCGAAACTATGCGGCGGGGGGGAAGCATGTCAAGGCACGGCGCCGGCGCATTATTTGGCATTCGATTCCATATTTGATTCGAAGGACGATTCGAGGGGCGATTTGCCATTCCAGGAACACTGGATCATCAAGGAACGCAATTCTGGGCGTATAATTCCCCATTCATTCTAGTTGGGGAGACTGCCACGGCCGGCGACAACGCATTTGCTGAGGAGAAGCACGTGCCACTGAAAATTTCGACGCGGCAAGTGGGCGACGTCACCATCGTCGACCTAGACGGCCGCCTCACCATCGGCGCCGACAGCGATTTGGTGGCCGCGCGCCTGCGCGAATTGGAATCTCAGTCAGTCCGCAAAATCCTGGTGAATTTGACCAACGTGACGCAGCTCGACAGTTCGGGCCTGAGCGCGCTGGCAGGCGGGTTTATCTCGATGAAGCGGCTGGGCGGCGTGTTCAAATTCTTGCATCCCTGCGGGCGCGTGCGCGAAGTGCTCTGCGTCACGCGCCTGATCGATATAATTCCCACGCTGGACAACGAAGCCCAGGCCGTCGCCAGCTTCGCTTCGACGGCAAAGCCCGCCGCGACGTGACGCCAACATGCCGCTCCTGAACAAAATCTCAACCCGCCTAAGCCGAATCGTTTGTATTTCAGCGGCCGCACTCGTCTTTTTTTCCTGCACCGCTATCCCGTCATACACGCAACAGGCGCAAATCGATTCCCTCGCCGCAAAGACAGCGTCAGCCATTGTTAAGTCGCTCAAGAAATCATCTGGGTCGCGGCTCGTGATCGTTTTCTTTTCGGAGCCTGGCAATGGTTCAACAGAATTAGGGGCAAAAGTAGCGGACGAATTTACCAGCGCTCTCACGGCGGACGGTATTTCTCTAATGAACAATGAAACGTTTCAAGCGGCTGTGCAGAAGGACAAAGTTGCGCCTTCAGCGTTGAGCAACCCGGCGACGGCTAGCTGTATCGCTTCCGACGCGGGCGCCAAGATTATGGTCGACGGGATGCTCCGTCCTGTCCGCGATAGAATCGAGCTATCGGTGTCTGTCATTCGCGCCCAGAACGCCAAAGAGATCTTCAAGAGAAGAACTGATTTCGACCGCTCGCCTGAAATTGACAAACTGCAAAGCGAGGCGCTTCCCCCGCCGGACGCGGGAGGTGCCAAGAAGGCATCGGTTTCCAGCGCGCCCCAAGCGGGCAAGAACGGTTATACGGCACCCGGATGCCTATATTGTCCGAACCCCCAATACTCGAATCGTGCGTTCCACATGCACGAGCAGGGTAAAATTGTTCTTGATACAATTATCGGTGTCGACGGGCGGGCGCACTCTGTCACTATTCTGCAGGGCTTAGCCTGCGACCTAAACCAGCAGGCTCTCGGTATCATAGAAAATGTCTACAGATTCAAGCCCGCGAATGGCCCCGACGGTAAGCCGGCGGCGGTCCGTATGCTATTCGAAATCGAATTTCGTCTTTACTGAAGCGAATTCTTCAGGAGTTTTTCTTCAGTTCGGAGAGGACGAGTTTGGCGACTTCCTTCAGCGTGTCGAAAATTCCCTGCCCTTGAATCGCGACTGCTTCGAGCACCGGTTCCCCTTTCAATTGCAGTTGCTTGGTTAACTCCGCGACGGGCATGGCGTTGGGCAAATCGCGTTTGTTGAGCTGCAACACGTAGGGAATCGTGTCGAAATTCAGGTTGTGATCCTTCAGATGCTCTTTCAGGTTATCAATCGTTTCGAAATTCGCGTCCAGGCGCTCTTCCTGCGAATCCGCAACGAACACGACGCCGTCCGCGCCTTTTAAAATCAGCCGTCTGCTCGCTTCGTAAAAAACCTGCCCGGGAACGGTATATAAATGGAAGCGCGTGCGAAATCCGCGCACGGTGCCGAGATCGAGCGGAAGAAAATCGAAAAATAGCGTGCGATCCGTTTCCGTCGCCAGCGAAACCATTTTCCCTTTTTGATTTGTGCCTGTGTGGTCGTAAATCCACTGCAGATTGGCGGTCTTGCCGCCAAGGCCGGGGCCGTAGTAAACGAGCTTGCAGTTGATCTCGCGAGCGGGAAAATTTATAAACGGCACGAGTACCTCAGTATTTTTGTCGCCGTTTACTTATAGCATAGGGAGGTCAAGCACGGCATCTTGCGTCTTTCGTATTGATTCGGAACAGGCAATGAGGGCTATCCAGCCAAAAAAAGGCGGGAATTCGCACGATGAGCGCAAGCGAAACGCACGAAGGCGTCATTGTTTGGCGTCTGTTTCACGTGAAACTGGCGAGTTAAACTGCAGAAAAGGGAAAAGTGGTCAAAATATGGCGAGTTGACGTTGCAATGCGTCGCTGCTATTCTACGGCCATTATGGCGCGCTCGACAGGCAAGACGAAACAGCGCAGCAGCCGGTCATCCTCTAGCACGCGGTCGGGCAGCCGCAACGGACATAAGTCTCTGAAAAATAAAGAATTACAGGACAAGAGGCACGCCAGCATCTTTCAGGATCCCAACGATCACGCCACACAGCAACAACTCAGAGCCTACGAAGAAGGCTTAAAACAATTCCAACAGCAGAAATTTAGCCGGGCAAAACAAGCGCTCGAACGCGTTCTGGAGGGTCCCAATAAGGAGCTTGCCGATCGCGCGCGCACTCACCTGCGCATTTGCGACCAGCGAGTTTCGCGCGCTCCGGAACCGTCGGCAAAGTCCGCTGAGGACCACTACAATCAGGGCATTGCCATGATGAATTTGGGGCGTTGGGATGAAGCTCGCGTGCATCTCGACCGCGCGCGCAAGTCCGCGCCCAAGGCCGACCACATCGTTTACGCTATGGCGGCGCTCGATTGCCTGACCGGCGAAGCGGAATCGTCGATGCAGAATCTGAAAATCGCCATCCAGCTTCGCGCGGAGAATCGCTATCGCGCACGCAACGACGAAGATTTTGCTTTTCTGCAAGAGGATCCGCGATTTACCGAACTCCTCTACCCGGAGCGCGAAGGCACAAGCGGTTAGTTCCCTCGTCCGTGAGTAAGTCCGCACATTTCCGTTCAAAAGGCATCCGCATTGTCGCGCTTGGCGGAGGCACAGGTCTTTCGATGTTGCTGCGCGGATTAAAAGCGCACATTGCGACTCCGAGCCAGAACGGCGAGCATCGGCCGATTGCGGACATTGCCGCGGTGGTCACGGTAACAGATGACGGGGGCAGCTCCGGCCGCTTGCGTCGCGAATATTCCATTTTGCCGCCGGGAGATATTCGCAATTGCATGGTGGCGCTGTCGCCCGATGAGGCGTTGCTCGGACGCCTGTTTCAGTACCGCTTTCCCGCCGCGAGCGGCCGCGGCCGCGGACTCTCGGGACACAGCTTCGGAAATTTATTTTTGACCGCGCTGACGCAAGTGACCGGCGATTTTCCGGAAGCGGTGAGGCTTTCCGGAAAAGTGTTGGCCGCGCGCGGAAGGATTTTTCCGTCGACCGATGCGAATGTGACTCTAGAGGCGGAACTGGAAGATGGCTGCGTGGTCGCCGGCGAAACGAAAATTTCGCGCTCCCGTCGCCGGATCCACCGCGTGCGATTAGTGCCGTTTGGCGCGCGGCCCCTGCCCGAAGTGCTGCATGCCATCCGCGAAGCTGATTTAATCCTGCTCGGTCCAGGCTCGCTCTATACGAGCATCATTCCCAGCCTGCTGGTTCCCGGCGTTGTGAATGCCATCGCGCGGTCGCGTGCCGAGTGCGTTTACATTGCGAATCTGATGACGCAACCCGGCGAAACGGACGGTTACTCCGTCGCCGATCATGTCCGCGCGATTTACGACCACACTCGTGTCGGCCTGTTCGACTGGGTGGTGGTGAACCGCGCGCCCGCTTCCTCGCCGGTATTGTTGCGGCGCTATCGCGGGCAAGGCGCCGAACCTGTTGATCCGTCACTCGATGAATTGCGCCGAATGGGGCTGAAGTACGTAACGGAAGACTTGCTACAGCAAGACGGCTTAGTACGTCACGACCAGAAACGCCTCGCTCGCCTGCTGCTGCGGCATTTCGCCAGTCGTAACGGCTAGTCCTCAAGAGTCCGCGGGTTCCCGAACCTCCGCGCTGTTTTCTAAATGCGCATCAAGCACGCAGTCGTTGTCTTGCGTGCCGAGGCCGCGGCTACGTATACTGGCCGACGCTGTCCTGGCAGATCCGCCGCACGGAACCGCCAGCGCTATCGTCCAAATTTCATTCCGTCGAGGAGAGCGTCGCCATGGCACTGTCACTGGAACACGAACTGAATCCCTACGAAGCGGCGGAAGCGCGGTTTGAGGAAGCAGCGAAACACCTCGGCCTCCCGCAGGACCTTTACCGCTACATGCAGTACCCCAATAAGGAAATCACCGTTTATATCCCCGTGAAGATGGACGACGGGCGATTGGAAGTTTTCACCGGCTATCGCGTGCAGCACTCCCTGGTTCGCGGTCCAGGCAAAGGCGGAATTCGCTATTCCCCCCACGTCACAATTGACGAAGTGCGCGCGCTGGCATCCTGGATGACTTGGAAATGCGCGGTGGTGGACATTCCATTCGGCGGTGCCAAGGGCGGGATCATCTGCGATCCTGAAAAAATGTCGCAGCGCGAGCTGGAGGCCATGACGCGCCGCTACACAGCGGAGCTTTCCGACTGGATCGGTCCGGAGCGCGACGTCCCTGCTCCCGACGTGAACACGAACGCCCAAGTGATGGCTTGGGTGATGGACACTTATTCGATGCATATGCGCCACACAGTCACGGCTGTCGTTACCGGCAAGCCGCTCGAGTTGGGCGGCTCACTCGGACGTCCCGAGGCAACCGGCCGCGGCGTCATGATGGTCTGCGACAAGGCCATCACGAAGCTCGGCATGAAGAAACAAGATTGCCGCGTTGTCATTCAGGGATTCGGCAACGTCGGCTCAATGGGCGCAAGGCTGATGCATGAGGCCGGATACAAAATCATCGGGCTCGCCGACGTGCATGGCGGCCTGTTCAACGAAAAAGGCTTCGATGTTCCGAAGGTGATTGACTGGGTTTATAACCAGCATAAAGCTCTGCCGGATTTCCCCGGCGGTGGACAGAAAATCTCCGCGCAGGACATTTTGTTTCAACCGTGCGACATCCTGATTCCCGCGGCCATTGAGAATCAAATTACCAGCCAAAATGTCAGCCGTGTGCAGACAAAAATCCTCTGCGAAGGTGCGAATGGGCCTACTACTGCTCCGGCCGATGAGGTTCTCGGCAAGAAGGGCGTATTTATTATTCCCGACATCCTTGGGAATGCAGGCGGCGTCACCGTCAGCTATTTCGAATGGGTGCAGGACCGCCAGGGGTTCTTCTGGCGCGAGCGCGAAGTGAACGAGCGCCTGCAGGACGTGATGGATCGCAGCTTCGACGATGTCGTGCGCTACGCTGAAAAGCACGGCGTCAATAATCGCATCGCCGCCTACATGCTGGCGATTGACCGCGTAGCGATTGCCCTGAAACACCGGGGAATCTACGCTTAATCCGTAAAAATATCGTTAAAAACTGGACACGCGAGATAGAATACCCTCGCCTCGTAGGAGGCTTCCGCTGCGGGCAACGCGGCAACCGAGGGATCGAACATGCTTTCCGAATCCATCTCGCATGGGGCGTTAAAGAGCGAAGAGGAGCACCGCCGCGACATTTGCGCGGTCGGGCGCTGGTTTCACGAACGCAACTTCATAGCCGCCACGGACGGCAATATTTCTCTCCGCCTGGGTTCCAACCGCATCCTCACCTCGCCGACAGGCGTCTCCAAAGGCATGATGTCGCCCGACGAGCTCGTCATCACCGATGGCACAGGAAACAAAATCTCCGGGCGCCGGAATCCTTCCTCGGAATTGGCGATGCACCTGCTGATTTACCGGCTGCGCCCGGACGTGAATGCCGTCTGCCACGCACATCCCATCACGGCGACCGGATACGCCTCTGCGGGGTTGGCGCTCAACAAGGCTCTGCTCAGCGAAGCTGTCATGGCCCTCGGCAGCGTCCCTTTGGCGCAGTATGGCACCCCCGGCACGCCTGAACTCACCGACTCCATCGAGCCCTACGTGCAATCGCACGATGCGATTCTCATGGCCAACCACGGCGTGGTGACGTACGGGCCTGATCTGCTGACAGCTTTCTATCGCATGGAAACGGTCGAACATTTCGCCCGCGTCGCTTTGGTGACCGAGCTTCTGCATAAGCAGGTTTTGCTTTCCCGCGAAGACGTGGAAAAACTTCTGGCGGCGCGCGCGCGTTACGGCCTGGAAACGGCGGCGGGCGCCAGCGCAATCTGCCCGGTTACGGCGGACTCCGCTGACCCCGATCGCGTCACCCTCAACCGGCGCGACCTCGAAGCCCTCGTCGAAGAAGCTGTTCGAAACGATCGCGCGCGGCGTTAGCGCTGCGCATGTCTGTCTAGTCCCTATTAGCTTGTTTTGATTTGCTGACGGAGAAAACGAATGCTTGGCGCGCAGAAGTTTCTGGACGCCGTGAAGGCCGGAGACGCTCCTCGCGTAAAGCAGATGCTGGTGATCGATCCCAGATTGGCGAATGCGCGCGCGGAATCGGGCGCCTCTGCGGTGCTGATGGCCATCTATCACGGCAGGATCGACGTTTGCGACCTGCTGCTCGAGCGCGGCGCACAGTTGGACATTCATGAAGCGGCCGCGTCGGGGAAGTCCGAGAACGTAGCCGCCCTGGCCGCGCAAAATCCCGCTGCAATCAATTCATATTCCGCTGATGGGTTTACGCCCCTCGCCTTGGCCTCATTTTTTGGCCAACAAGAAGTCGCGCAGTGGCTCCTCGCGAATGGCGCCGACGTGAACGCCGTCGCAAAAAATCCCACGGGTTACACGCCGCTGACGGGCGCCGTGGCGCGCGGTGACGCGGAAATTGTTCGCTTGCTCCTGTCCCACGGCGCAAACGCGGCGCATCGATATGGAGCCGGATATTCCGCCCTTCACGAAGCCGCCACTGGCGGCAAGCTCGAAATCGCCAAGCTGCTTTTGGACCACGGAGCGGATTCGAGTGCGCGCACCGATGATGGCCAGACGCCGCTCTCGATGGCGGAGGCAAAGGGTCAAACCGACGCTGCCGCTTTGCTGCGTCAACGCGGCGCGACGTCGTGACGTAATCCGCCGTTCATCTTTGCTTTTAGCAATTTCTACGCGATGAAATAATTTTCTGCGTATCCACAGCCGCGCTAGCTTGCCCCGGCAAGTCCAATCCTTTACCCTCGATGATTCGGATCTGATTGACGGAGACGCTGTGAGCTGTCCGATCTGCGAAAAGCGCAAGCCCAAACGATTCTGCCCCGCGAAGGGCGAAAACATCTGCGCCATCTGCTGCGGCACGTATCGCGAAGTGACCATCGACTGCCCCTCGGATTGCCCTCACCTGATTGCGGCGCGGCGCTACGAAATCGCTCATCGCGAGCCGCTGGGCGCGCAGGATTTCCCGTTTCCGGATTTGCAATTTCCGGTGGACATTATTCGCCGTAATGGCCAGGCGCTCTCGGGAATCGGTCTGACGATTTTGAATTTCGCGCAGGAAAATCAGGCCACTCGCGATCCGGAAATCCTGGCCGCCGTCAGGGCGTTGGCGGAAACTTACCGCACGCTCGAATCGGGGATTTACTTCGAACGGCCGCCGGAAGCGCCTCTGCCGCGCGCTCTCTACGTTCATCTCGCGCAAAATCTGCAGGAACTCAAGCAGCAGGAAGCGCAGCATACCGGCTTCAGCAAGTTGAAAGACTCGGAGATTTTCCGGCTGCTCGTTTTTCTTCTGCGTATTGGCACAAGAGAGACAAATGGCCGCTCACGCTCGCGCGCCTTCCTTGATTTTCTCCGCGCGCAATTCCCGCAGTCCGCCAAAACGGAATCCGCAGCCCCGCGAATTATCCTGCCTTGAGCTGAACCGCTGAAGCCGCCAAGGTAGAAGCTGCAAACATCCGGGGCGGAGCCGTGCATGGCGGCGTTTGCGTGCCGAGCGCCAGCGCCATTTGCGGCGAGTGCCAGGAATTATCTCCCGAGCGATCAGGCCGCACATCGAAGCCGTATTTTTTTCGCAAACGCTCCACGCGTTCCGACATTTCTCTGCGATAACTTTCCGGTGCGTTGCCGTGCTTGACGTACCACTCGCGATACTGCCTCGCCAGCTTCGGGAATTTCGCTTCGACGAATGGTATGAATTGCTTCAGAGCCGCCGGCATCAGAAACAGAACGCGTCCGGCGAGCCATTGCGCGCCGGCATCCCGCGCGGCCTTTGCCACAGCGTCGAGAGCATCCTCGCCATCGGTGATTCCCGGCACAATCGGCATCGCCAATACGCCGGCGGAAATCCCCGCGTCGCGCAAACGGCGCACTGCGTCGAGCCTCAGGTCTGGACGCGGCGCGCGAGGTTCCAGCAGACGCGCGAGGCGTGCAGAGACGGTGGTGACAGAAAGATTGACGGTCAACGCGGAACGCTCGGAGATTTTCTTCAGCAGTTCAATGTCCCGCACCACCCGGTTCGACTTTGTCGTGATGGAAAGCTGCAGGCCCTCGCGCTTGGCCATTTGTTCCAGGATGGCGCGCGTGGCCTTGAATTCGCCCTCCGCCGGCTGATAAGGATCGGTCGCTGTGCCGATGGCGATGTGCTCTCCCCAGACTTTCTCGTTTTCGAGGTCGCGTCCAACAAGGGCGCTGGCATTCTCTTTGACGTAAATCTTCCGCTCGAAATCGCCACCGTCGAGTTCCATATATTCGTGCGTATAGCGCGCATAGCAATAGTGGCAGCCGAATTCGCAGCCGCGGTACGGGTTCACCGTCCAGGCAAAAGGAACGCGAGGCGAATTGCAACGATTGAGAATCGAACGAACGGGCAGAAGAAAGTATTCCGTGCCGCGCTTCGCTTCCGCCAAGGAAGAGGAAGCGGCGAGGCGTGCGATACCGACCAGATTCTCTACGGGCTTCAAACTCCGGTTGGCGTCCGGAGGGGGCGAAGAAGCGCCGTGAGCCTCACCAATGCCGTTGGGGGCGGCGGGGAAAAGGGTGGGGCTGGTCGCATTCAAGCGGCGCAAACGGGGCTTTGGCAGCGCCGGAGCGGCTCGAAGCGTGGAAAAAGTAGCCATCGGTAACGAACACCTCGCTGAGGTCGTGGGTTCGACTATATTCGCTTTTATTTCGCTTTGTCAATAGAAAAATATTCGCTATTTATTCGCCTATTATGGCTGGCCTCCCGTACAGCCCTCGCCTCTGGAAACCCCACAACGCTGCCGCCGTCGGCGTTCTCGCCCAAGCCCTATACTTTATTGGGAAGCCCCTTTGAGCGACATCCACATCCTAATTGTCGATGACGACGCAGTGAGCCAGCATGCCCTGCAGCAGGTGTTTGACTCCGAGGGCTGGCGCGTCTGCGTGGTTCCATTTGCCAGCGAGGCCATGCGTGAACTCGCGCGCGGACATTGGACTCTGGTGATTGTCAATATCGCCCTCGCCGATATCACCGGCCCGCTTTTCACCACCTTGAAAGAACTTTCACAAGTGGAGGTCGATCCGGAGACGGTCCACAAAGGGTTGCGCGTGCTCTTTCTGGTGCCGCTGCTGGCCGCGCGATGGGCGCGCCCCGTTCTCGATAAGGAGCGCCTGCCCTACGCCATGAAGCCGCTCAACTTGAACGATTTCCTCGAGAAAATCAGCGACTTGCTCCTGGATGTAGGGGCCATTCCGCGGGCGATCCGCGACGTCAGTGTGCTATCGGCGAACAAGGAACGCCGGCAGAAAGACCGCGCCGGCCGCGACCGTCGCAACGGAAAGATGTTCGCTTCGCGCGAGGACTACATGATGACCGAGGAAGAAATCGCCGATTACGAAAAGCAGGAAGAAGAAGAGCGCAAAAAACACAAAGAAGAAGAAAAAAAACGCGAGATGCTATAGCGGTCTGTTGAGGAAGCCGCTCGCCATTTTCGCTTTTCGGCTTTCGATTTTGCGGGTAACCCATCCTGTTTACCCTGACGAAGGAAGGGAGCGAAGTTTGCGAAGGGTGGGATTTTTCGCTTTTCGTTTAATGTTTCGTTGTCATCGCCTGCCCTGAGATATGAAGGGAACCCGGTCGCTGTCCTTTGGGCGAACAGCGGTGCGACCTGTCTGCCGCAGGCAGGGATCTGTTTTGGTCGTGTCTTCAACTTGTTGCTAATCACTCGGGTTTCCAGATGCGGACCGCGCTGCGATCCTCGGTGATCGCAAGAAGCTCCGCAACGGTCTTGTTCTCGACGGGATGGCGGGCCGTGGGCGCTATTTCCGCCAGCGGGACCAAAACAAATCGTCGCTCAGCCATGCGCGGATGAGGAACTTCGAATTCCTGCGTGCGGATGATGCTGGAGCCGCACAGTAAAATATCCAGATCAATCACTCGCGGGCCTCCGCGCACCAAACGCCGCCGCCCGATTTCATTTTCGATTTGGCGAATCACGCGCAAAAGCTGGCGCGGCATCAAATCCGTTTCCGTCTCCACCGCGCAATTCAAAAACCAATTCTGCGCCGCGAAATCCACCGGCTCAGTCAAATAAATCGATGACCGGCGCGTCACACGGATGCCATGCGCCACCAGAGCCGCAATGGCCAACGCGAGATGCTCACCGCGGTCGCCGACATTCGATCCCAGCGACAGGTAGACAGTCTTCATCGGCGTAGATTGTGACGCGAAGGCATTTTCAGAAAAGCTGGGGCTGGCGGCGCGGCTCATCCATGCCGAAATATTTGTAGGCCAGAGCCGTGGCGACGCGGCCGCGCTGCGTGCGGTCGAGCAACCCGAGTTGCATCAAGTACGGCTCGTAAATTTCCTCGATGGCATCCTCTTCTTCGCTGAGCGACGCGGCCAGCGTATTGAGTCCCACCGGACCGCCGCTGTATTTCTGAATGATGGCCAGCAAAAGGTTGCGATCCACTTCGTCGAGGCCGTGCTCATCCACGCCCAGCATCCCAAGCGCCTCTTTCGCCACTGCCAACGTGATTTTTCCTCCCGCGCGAACTTCCGCGAAATCGCGGACCCGGCGCAACAGACGATTCGCGACCCGCGGCGTTCCCCGGCTGCGCCGCGAAATTTCTTCCGCTCCCGCCTCATCCATCGCGATGCCAAGAATTTTTGCCGAGCGGCGCACGATTTCGAGCAAATCTTCAGAGGTGTAAAAATCCAGGCGATGCACAATGCCGAAGCGCGAACGCATCGGCGCCATGATGAGTCCCGCGCGTGTGGTGGCGCCAACCAGAGTGAATTTCTGCAATTGATAGGGATGAATGCGCGCGCCGGCGCCCTGCCCGATCACCAGATCGATGCGGTAATCCTCCATCGCGGGGTAGAGGATTTCCTCCATCGCGGGCTGCAAACGGTGAATTTCATCTAGAAAAAAAAGTTCGCGCGCTTCGAGCGCCGTCAGCACAGCCGTCAAGTCGCCTTTGCGTTCGAGCAGCGGCCCGGAGCTGATCTTGATGCTGGCGCCCATCTCATTCGCCAGAATTTGCGCCAGCGTCGTCTTGCCCAACCCGGGAGGTCCATAAAGCAGCACGTGATCGAGCGCGTCCCCGCGGCTGCGCGCCGCTTCGACCGCGATTTTCAGGTTTTCCTTAACGCGCGACTGACCCACAAAATCATCGAAGCGTTTGGGTCGCACGCTCGCATCGACGAGCGCGTCCTCGTCAAACGCTTGTCCTGACAGAACCCGATGTTTCAGCTCAACCATGTAATCTCCAAACACAACGCGGGCGTGATGACTCACACTGCAAAGCATCGGCCTTGGCGCGTCAGGAGCTTCGTCGCGTTCTCAAACGAAGCCCGCGCATTGGCATGCGGGCGCGGCTGGACGCTTACGCTTCATCACGAACAATCTTGCCGGATGGAGTCTCGTTCGGATCGTTCGGATAGTTGAAAAAGAGCTGATTGCCGTCGGGATCATCGACCACCAGGAGACGGTAGCCCCACGAACCATCCTTGACCGAAACGCCCTTGGCCTCGAGTTCCGCACGCAGCACGTCCAACGCGGCGATCGCCGCCTCGCGCGTCTCCTGCTCGACGTTCACGGAAATGAACATCAGGCCTTTGCCAATCTTCTCCGACCACGTGTCGGCCAGGATAAGCGCGCAGCCCCGCCGGTCGACCTGTGCAACATGCGCTCTGCCATCCTCCTCGTAGCGCCATGGGCTGGTGAAGCCGAGCCGGTTAACGTAAAAGTGGAGCGAGGCCTCAACGTCGGTCACATGTAGGACGGGGCGTGCGAACCAGTCTGTCATGGCAATACATCCTCGAATGAAGAGAACATCTTCCTGCGTTTTGAATTCTACGGCTATCTTAGTGTAATCCTGTCTTCGGCGCGATGATGCTAATCGCCGCGGCCTGCGCGCGCGCCTTTCTCAATTGCCGCTCCGCCCAGTTTTTGCAGAGCGGCGCGAAGCAGCAATTCAAAACTCGCGCCCGCCCCGCCGCGCACTTCCTCGAGCGTTTTTTCCACGGAACGCTCGTCGTAACCCAAATTCACGAGTGCCGACGCGACGTCGGATTCCACTTGCGAGCGTGACGCCGGTTTCCCCTGCCCGGCAACTTCCACAATGGCGAACTTGTCGCGCAGCTCCAGAATAATCCGTTCCGCGGTCTTCTGGCCCACTCCCGGAATGCGTTTGAGTTGCAGAACATCGCCTTTGCGAATCGCTGGGACCAGTTCATCCAAATTCATCCCCGACAAGATTTTCAGCGCCAGATTTGGGCCCACGCCGGAAGTCGAAATCAGCATTTCGAAGCATTGTTTTTCGCGCGCGGTCAAAAATCCGTATAGCGCGATTTGATCTTCGCGCAGATGCGTGTGAATCAGAAGCGTCACTTCCGCATGCAGCGCGCCCAGCCCGGCAAACGTCGAAAGCGGAATCTGCACCTGATAGCCGACGCCGCCGGCATCCACGATCACTTGATTCGGCCGTTTATCAATCAGCGCGCCACGAAGCTGTCCAATCATCTCGAGCGATTATTGATTAGCGGGCGGGGAGTGTCAACGCAACGCGGCTGCCGCGACGCGATTCTGGGGCAATAGTTGTATCTGCTTCACCGGGCGATTTTGAACGGAGTCATCCGAAATTATGGAGATTGTCCGTGCGACCCTTCGGACAATCATCGACAAAATTGTGCGCATTCGGCATGCGCAAACGATTTCGAACACGTTAAACGCCTCGCAAAAATTATTTTCACTTCTTTGCGCCGAATCTGATTCTTTCAAAATATTTTCACGTCTAAAGCAATCAGTAAGAGCGCGCCCGTTTTGAAAAAGGAGAATGAAGATGAAATACAACAAGCTGGTTCACCTCTTTGCACTGGCGTTGCTGTTGGCCATGGCGATTCCCGCCATGGCGTCGCCAAAAGGCGCAAAGACGTCCAACGCAATCGCGAAGGGTCAGTTCAACGTTGTCGGCGGCGAGGTAATCAGCGGAACGACGCTGACGCCGGGCGAATATAATGTGGTCGCGAACGATTCAACTCTTTCGTTCTTCCGTGGCAAAAAACTGATTGCCGAAGCTCCGATTCAGTGGAAGGACGCCGCGCAGAAAATCGACCAGAATGCGATTGTCACAGATTCAGGAAAAATTCACGAAGTTCGTTTCAAAGGCCTGAGCCGTTCCGTCGTGGTGCAGTAGTGGCGCCAAAGAACGCGCGGGCGTGAATTCAGTTTTTCGCCCGCGCCTCTTTGCTTTGCTGCATTTAGTCTTTCAGCGACTTAGGATCCGAATGGTTCCTCGGCGAATGTTTCTCCAGTGTATCGATCAGCACCCGCGCCGAGCCAGGAACTCCCACCGCGTGTTTCAGCACGATGTCCTTCGCCTCGATTTTTCGTCCGTAAACGTCTTTATTCGCGTCGTTATCAGGACGCAGTGTCGATCCTTGCAGAGAGATGCCTGCGAAGAGTCCCCGCGCGCGCGAGTAGGTGAGAATCTCGGCACGCATCGTAACGTCCGTGTCCGCCGCGGCATTGCGGCCTTTCGGACCCGCCGCGGCCGAGGCATCCGCGCCGAGCTTCACCTTGCTGCTCAGGATCGCGCTGGCGCCGCGCTTGTTCATCACCAGCAGCACAAAATCCGTTGCTTGCCCGCCGAGCTGAAATCCAAAGCCTCCTCCTTCCAGCCGCATCATCGTCGGCGCGCCCCACGGCCCTGTGAAGTCCTCGCCGCTGCGGCACGTCATCGCGCCGGCTCCATAGCTGCCGCTGATGCCGAACGCTATTTTGATCACCGAAGGAATCACGATCACGCATTCGGCCTTGTCGAGCAGATCCGCCGGAATGTCATCCGGAATATCGAGAATCTCTTTAATCACTTCGCCGGCATTCTCCAGACGCTTATTGGCCTTGCTGTCCCGGTCGGCGGCGCGCGCCGTTGAAGCAGCAAACAAAGCCGGTACCCCCGCCAATGCCATCGTTATTAGAAGAGAAAATACTTTTCGCATCGAATAGCCTCCTGAAATGCGGCTTCATCTTAGTCGTTTCCCGGGCTCGGTACAACATATCGTGACGCGAAAAAGCCGTGAGCGCTGGCCTGTTGCGAAGTCGCGAATTGGTTGTCAACTCTGCGCTTCTGCTCTCGATAAACTGGCATATAATCGCGCGGCTGAATTCCAGGCCGCAAAATATTCGCCGGAGAGACACTGTGAACCAGCATCAATTCGCGAACGTCGGCACGAACCTCGCCACAAAGTGCACCGCAAAGTCCCCGGCGAAATCGATGACGATCGGCGCGCTCGTCGCTACGGCGCTCGCATTCTCACCATGTGCTTTCGCGCATCCGCCCAAGAAACCCGCCGCGCGCGTTCCGGCCGATATCGCGCGATTCCAGCAGCGCGCCGAATCTGCTCTGGAGATTCCCATCGCACAGAAATCCTTCATCGGCGTGCTGATTGTCGACGCGGCCAGCGGTAAAACGCTCTACGAACTGAACGCTGACCGTTATTTCACGCCCGCCTCGAACACCAAGCTCTTTACCACCACTCTGGCGATGTCAACGCTCGGCCCCGACTATCGTTTCCGCACCACCATTGAAACGCACGGCACTCTCGATTCCGCGGGCCGTTTACGCGGCGATCTCACGCTCGTCGGCCGCGGCGATCCTGATTTCTCCAATCGCCGCATTCCTTATGACGCCAAAAATCCCATCGACGGCCCGTCAGATGAGCCGCTCGGTGAACTGGTTGACGCAATCGTCGCGAAGGGCGTGAAGGAAATCGACGGCGACATCATCGCCGACGACACCTATTTCCCTTACGAGCCATTTCCCGAGGGCTGGGCCGTCGGCGACATGCCTTTTGATTACGGTGCCGCCGTCAGCGCGATTTGCTTCGACGACAATGGGCTCGACGTCAAAGTCACGCCCGGCGATCACGTGGGCGCGCCCGCCTGGGTTGCAGTCGAGCCGTGGCCCGGCTACGACGTGTACGCCTACAGCGTCACCACCGGAGCTGCCGACTCGCAACCGGATTTCCATACCGTCGAAGATCCGGGGCCCAAGCCATTCCTGGTGCGCGGTTCCATCCCGCTCGGCCATGCGCCCATTGATTTGGCGATGGCCATGCCTGAGCCCGCCGATTACACTGCTCACGTACTGAAGCAAATGCTTCTCGCGCGCGGCATTCGCGTCACGGGCGACGCGCACGCATTGCACGCTCCTCCGCCTTCCGACGGCATGACGTTCGACCCACCGCCAGCGCTGCCGCAGAATTCCTCGCCGGTTTCTGAAACGAACACACTCGTTCTTGCCGAGCGCCAATCGCCGCCGCTCATCGAAATCGTCCGCGTGTTGAACAAAGTCAGCGAAAATCTCCACGCCGAAATTTTGCTGCGTACCGTTGCGAAAGAAAAAAGCGGCGACGGTTCGCTCGCTGCTGGTCTGAAAATAGAGCAGCAGTTTCTAACATCCATCGGCATACCGCTCGGCGACGTGCTCGTCAACGACGGCTCCGGTCTTTCTCGCCAAAATCTCGTCACTCCGCGCGCTGTGGTCTCGCTTCTCGAATACGACAGCCATCAGCCCTGGGGCGATGTTTATGCTTCGACACTTCCCGTCGCGGGCGTTGACGGCACACTCGACAATCGCATGAAGGGTACCGTCGCGGAGGGGCGCGTTGAGGGTAAAACCGGCTCCGTCGAGCACACGCAAGCCATCTCAGGCTTCGCGACCACGCTTCGCGGCGAGCATTTGATTTTTTCGATGTTCGATAATCACAATGGCGGCACGGGCCGCGACGCTGCCCACGTCCTCGACGCCATTGCCCAGGCGATGGTCGAGGAACTCGGGACAACCTCGAAGAAACCCGCGAAAGCGCCCGCAAAAAAGTCTAAAAAGAAAGACAAATGAACGCCGCTGGGGAAAATCGCAAGCCACAGCCGCGACGTAAGGAAGACTCCCCCAAGATCATCACCGTTTTCGGCAGCTCGCGTCCGCGCGAAGGCGATTCGCATTACGCGCTGGCGCATAATCTTGGCGTCGCGCTTGCCGCGCAGGGATTCACAGTTTGCAGCGGCGGCTACGGAGGCGTGATGGAAGCAGTGTCGCGCGGCGCGAAAGAAGCGGGCGGGCGCACGCTCGCCGTCACCGCTGAATTTTTCCGCGCGCGTGCGAATCGCTGGGTGGACGAAGAAGTGCGCGTCGTCACCTGGCAGGAACGCCTCTTCGAACTTGTGCGCCGCGGCTCGGGCTACGTTGCCTGTCCCGGCGGCACCGGCACTCTCGTCGAACTCGCGGTCGTTTGGGAAATGATCAACAAGCGCGTGATGCGCGACAAGCCCTTCGTCGCTCTCGGCGAATTTTGGCAGCCCATCATCGACCGTGTCCGCGAAGTCGAAATCGCCCACGCCTCCAACTGGGGAGAATCCACCGACCGCCTAATTCATGTTGCCCACGAACCCTCCCACGCCGCCGCCTACCTCGCCTCAAAATTATCGCGCAACGTCACCGCCGCTCCGTGAACTTCGCACCACGCTCTTGCCGCTTTTCGAATTTTGCCTTTCCTTTTTCGATCAACTTGACACCGCGCTCTCGTTCCCGCATTTTGAATCTGTGAGCCGCTCCGCCGAAGAACTCCTCGAATTTGGCCGCCTGCGCGAAATCGTCGCGCGCTACTCCACGTGCGTGCCGGGTCATCGCGCCATCGACCAACTTGCTCCCGGCACGGACGCGGATGCGCTGCGCACGGCTTTCGATCTGATCCGCGAGGCCATCGCGTATCTGCGCTCGGGCGCGGAACTCGGATTCGGCGGCCTTGCCGATCCCGCCGACTGGCTCGCGCGCCTCGCCAAGCCCGCATCGTCTCTTTCGGCTGCGGAAATCTTGGACGCGGCGTCGCTGATGGATACGTCCACGAGCCTGAAGCAAACCCTCCGCGCCGAAGCGGCGGCAAAATATCCGCGCCTCGCCGAACGCGCCGCATCGCTCGCCGATTTTCGTTCTCTCGCTGCGGAAATTCGCCGCGCCATTCTCCCCAACGGTGAAATCAACGATAACGCTTCGCCCGCGCTCAAGCGCATCCGCGCCACCATTGCGCAATCGCGCGAAAACATTCAGCGCTCGCTCGAAAAAATCCTCCGCGCGCGCGAAAACGATTCTCACGAAGATTACGTCACGCTGCGCAACGACCGCTTCGTCATTCCTGTGCGCTCGGCCGACCGCCGCGTCATTCCGGGAGTCGTCCACGGAGCGAGCGCCACGGGACAAACACTTTTCGTCGAGCCGCTCGAAACCATCGAGCTGAATAACCGCCTCGTGCAGCTCGCCGAAGACGAAGCGGCCGAGATCGCGCGCATCCTTTTTGAATTCACCGAACGCCTGCGCGCCGACCGCGGCCCGCTTGAATTCGCCGCCGCGACGATTGCAGATCTCGATTCCGTCTTCGCTCGCGCCCGCTACGCCCGTGAATTCGACGCCGCCATTCCCGAATTTTCCGCCGACAATCGCCTGCGCCTCGATGCCGTCCGCAACCCCGTGCTCGAAGATAGTCTTCGCCGCAAAGATCGCGCCGTCGTGCCCATGTCCCTCGAACTTGGCGGAAGCGAAACCGTCATGGTCATCAGCGGTCCGAATACCGGGGGCAAAACGGTCGCGCTTAAAAATGTCGGCCTCGCCGTTCTCGCCGCGCAGTCTGGAATTCCCGTTCCCGCGCAACGCGCCGAATTGCCGCTTTTCGATTGCGTTCTCGCCGACAGTGGCGACGAGCAATCCATCAGCGCCGATCTTTCCACTTTTTCCGCGCACATGCTGAACCTGAAATCGATGCTCGAACGCGCCACCGATCGCACCCTCGTCCTCGTCGACGAAGTGGGCACCGGCACGGCGCCCGAGGAAGGCGCGGCGATTGCCGTCGCGCTTCTTGAGGAATTTCGCGCGCGCCGCTCGTTGACACTGGCCACCACGCATCATGATCGGCTGAAATCCTACGCTTCGACAACTCCGGGCATCGTCAACGCCGCTGTCGAATTCGACGAGGAAAATTTGCGCCCCACCTATCGCCTGCTCACCGGCGTGCCCGGCGTTTCCAGTGGCATACAAATCGCGCGCCGTTTGGGTTTGCCTGAACGCGTAATCGAACACGCGAAGGCTGGACTTTCGCCCGAGACGCGCGAAGCCCGCGAGCTGATCGCGTATCTCCATCGCAGCCGCGACGAAATGGAACAAATCCAGCGCCAGGCGAAAGACGAATTGCGCCAGCTCGAAGCCGAGCGTCGCGCTCTGCAAACCGACTGGGTCGAACGCCAGCGTAAGCGCATCGCCGAGCTCGAAAAACAATTTGCCGCGACCACCAAAAAACTTGAGGCAGAAGTCGCGCGTCTCACCGCCGAAATCACCGATCGCAAATTCCGCGCGCAAGCGGAAAAGTTCGGCGCGCGTCGCATGTCGAAAATTGAGTCTGACGCGCGCGGCGAAGCCGACGCCGCCGTCCTCGACACGTTGTCCTCCTCGCAAGCCGATCTCGGCGCCACGCTCGAAGTCCCCAAGCCTGTCGAACCCGAGCGCCTCGCCGAAGGCATGCGCATCCGCGTCCGCGGAATGAAGGAGCCTGTGATTCTCCGCCGCTACGATCCAAGCTTCGCCGAAATTCAGGCCGGCCCCATGCGCATGAAAATTCCCCTCGCGGATATTCTCGGAATTGAATCAGAGGTCACTTCATTGAGCACAGCGCCACAGCGTCGCGTCACTGTGCATTCCACGCGCGCCGACGAGCCTTCCGCTCTCGAAATCAACGTCATCGGCAGCACGGTCGAGGAAGCCTCGCGCCGCGTTGACAAATTCCTCGACGCCGCCGCGCTCGAAAATCTTCCGAGCGTCCGCATCATTCACGGCCACGGCACGGGCGCGCTTCGCCGCGGCCTTGCCGAATTTCTCTCCGCGCATCCCCTCGTCGGCAAATTTTACGCCGAAGCCGAAGATCGCGGCGGCACCGCCATCACCATTGTTGACTTGAAAGATTGATTTGAAAGATTGGCCTGAAGGATTGCGAGCGCACCCGATGCCTCATCATCTCGAAACCGACCGCCTCTGGCTCTGCCCGTGGGAAGCCGCCGACGTCGCAGCGGCGCGCCCGATTTTCGGCGATCCCGAAGTCATGCGCTACATCAATGGCGGAGTTCCGTGCTCCGACGATCAGATACGCGAATCGATTTTCCGTCAGCAGAATCATTTTCGCTCGCGGGGCTTTTGCCTGTGGAAACTACTCCTCAAATCCGACGCCCGCCTCATCGGCGACTGCGGCCTGCAGCCTCTCGAACTTGACGGAGTTTCAGAAGTCGAGATCGGCTGGCGTCTCGCCAAAGACCAGTGGGGTCAAGGCTTCGCCACGGAAGCCGCGCACGCTGCATTGCAACACGCGGTAGAACACGCCCATCTCGAGCGCGTCATCGCCATTGCCATGCCTGAAAATCGTGCCTCGCTTTGCATCATGGAGAAACTCGGTATGAACTACGAGCGCGCCACTCAAAAAGACGGCTTTCCCATCGTCGTCTACGCGCGCCACTTCGGCGAAAAGCTATCGCTCTGAGCGATACAACACCATCTTCCCTTTCGTCTGGTCATAAATAAATTCCTTGAATTTTATTTTCGGAATCAAAGAGGGAACGTCGGTAAACTGTGCCATCGGCGAGCGTATTATACTCTCGACGTCAGTTGAGAGTTTCGAAATGGCTGAAGCAGGCTCATTCGCGGATCGCGTTAAGCAGCAGGCGGACATTGTTCGCGTCATCGGCGAATACGTCCGCCTGAAAAAGAGCGGTCAGAATTTCAGCGGCCTCTGCCCGTTCCATCAGGAAAAAACTCCGTCGTTTTCCGTTCACGCCACCAAGCAGTTCTATCACTGCTTCGGCTGCGGCAAGAGCGGCGACGTTTTTCAATTTGTGATGGAGATGGAAAAATCCGCGTTTCCCGAAGCCGTGCGCACCGTCGCTGAAAAATGCGGCATCCGCGTTCCCGAACCTCGCGAACGCTCTCCCGAGCAGCGCCGTGAAAATCAGCAACGCGCCGCGCTCGTCGAAATGCACCGCACAGCGGCAACCTTCTACGCGCGCACGCTGAATTCAACCGACGAAGGCAAAGTCGCGCGCGCTTATCTCGAAGAGCGCGGCCTCGACGACGAAACCATCGCGCGTTTCGGCTTGGGCTACGCGCCTTCCTCTGGCGACGCGCTTCTCCGCCACCTCAAGCCCAAATACGCCGAAAAACTTCTCGAATCCTGCGGCCTTTTCTCGCGCGACCAGTCCGGCCGCCTCTACGACCGCTTTCGCCGCCGGATTATTTTCCCCATCGCCAATGAAGCCGGCAAAGTCATCGCTTTCGGAGGACGCGCGCTCGGCGACGACAATCCGAAATATCTCAATTCTCCCGAGACGCCCATCTATACGAAGAGCAACGTCCTCTATCATCTCGACCGCGCCAAGGAAGCCATTCGCAAAAACGATTTCGCCGTGCTCGTCGAAGGCTACATGGACACCATCGCTGTCGCCCGCGCTGGAATCGCAAACGTTGTCGCCAGTTGCGGCACCAGCCTCGCCGAAGGCCAAATCAAACTTCTCGCCCGCTTCTCGCGCCACGTCGTTGTGAATTACGATCCAGACACGGCCGGCCAGGCCGCCACCGAGCGTTCGCTCACGCTTCTGCTCGAACGCGAATTCGACGCGCGCGTGCTGGCGCTTCCCACCGGTGCCGACCCTGACAAGTTCATTCAACAAGAAGGGCCGGACAGCTACGCCAAGCGCCTTCGCGAAGCGCCCGCGTATCTCGATTATCTAATTGCCCGCGCGCGCGCAATGGACCGCTCCACTGCCGAAGGCAAACTCGCCGCCGTGAATTTCCTGATGCCTTACGCGCAGCGCGTTCCGAATCGTCTGCTGCGTTCGGAGCTTGCCACAAAAATCGCCTCTGAATTGCGTGTCGAAGAACCCGTTCTTCGCGAAGCCCTCCGCCGCGCCATTGCCGAGCGTCGCAGCGAAGTGAAGCAGAAGCCTGAGCTGATCGCGCCTGTCGTTCGCCCCGCCGAGCGCCGCTTGATGCAGATGCTCGTTGAAGCCGAGGGCTTTCGCGAAAATCTCGCGCAACGCATCACGGAAGGTTCGTATCACAAAGGCCTCGAAACCGAGAAAATCTTCGACGCTCTCATCGAAGCCGCGCGCTCCGGCTCACGTCCCGAACCCGCAGCCTTGGCCGAATCGCTCGCGGAAAACGACCGTCGTCTCCTCTTCGAAATCCTCTTCGAATCCGCCCCCGAAGGTACCTGGGAAGAAGCGGAAAGCTGCCTCAGCGCGCTCAAGAAACGCCAACTCGAGCACGAAATCGCGGAACTCCAGACGCGCCTTGCCGCTCAGCCAAGTCCCACCGAGCGCCGCGAAATTTTCACCCGCGCCCAGGAAGTTCGCAAATTGCTGGGAGAATTGCAGTAATAGGTAGTGGGTCAGTTTCCGAGTTGCCCGTCATACAACTAAAACCCAGCCCAGATCTGGTTGCAAAGGCTGTGAGCGCAATCACCTGGAGAGACTGTTCTGCGAAAAAGGCCGAAGCGCCAACTTTAACTGCCCAGCAACGGCGGCCCCACTAGCTTCATGCCGTGCCTCTCGAACCGACTTGGGTCGTTTACCTTAGCGTCCGGCTTGCTGGTCTCCTCAAAGAAGCTTTCAATCCTCGCCGCAGGGGTGAAGGCAAACAGCATCCGCCCGGGCTGCTGGCCGAGGTAAGCCCACACGTGCGGGACGTTTCTTGGGGCCAAAACCGAATCGCCAGGCTTCAGCCGCAACCTCGTTTCGCCGACCTCCAGCAGCACTTCGTCGCTACCTTCGACGAAGTAAAACCATTCCTCCTGCTCGTAGTGAATGTGCCGCGGTGGTCCGCCGCGGATCATATTGCGGTTCTCCATGATGAACAGAGCGCCGTTGGTCTCGTGGGTGAGGACTTTGAAGTCCAAATGGCTGTTGGCACGTGCGGCCTTGTGCGGCTGTCCTGTGCGATCAGTGCCTGCTTCGACGAAGTGAAGGGTGCTCTTTTTTTCGTCCGCAAGGGCAGAACAAGGACCCAACGAAAAGGCAGCGACTACTTTCAGCATCGAACGACGGTCGAGCTCGTGCATAGAGGAGTTCCTCCGAACGAACGTTGCGATACTAATCGATCACAGCTGGTAAGGAAAGGGGTCAATTGGTGAAAAATCTCGACATCACTCACAATCCGGTCCGGCCACTTGGTGGATTGTCGCTTACTCGGAAAACTGACCCACTACCCCGAAATAACTAGAATTGACGGCGGATGCCCTTCAACGTTATGCTAGGAGGGTTTCGGGCGAAACGAACAGCCGCTCTGGTGCATCTGATAGTATGGGCGCAAGTTGCGCGGCACAGCCGGTGGAAGATCGGGCGCGGGTGGAAAGTTTAAGGTTTTCTTCGTGGTGCGAAGCCATCTGTTTTATCCGTCATATCGTTATCGTTAAAGACTCTGCTCGCCGGAGTGTCATCTCCGGCTGAGTGAACTATTGTGCTACGCGTTCTGTCTGCGGCCGAACGCGCGCCCCGCTTGGGGGAGGACACTTGACGTTGGCAATTGAAGAGAAATACGACCAGGTACGTCAGCTCATCAACATGGGCAAGGAGCGCGGCTACCTCCTTTATGACGAGGTAAACGACATCCTTCCGGCGGAAGTCCATTCCTCCGAGGAAATCGATGACTTGCTCTCCACTTTCGAGCGCTATGGCATCGACGTCTACGAAGACCTTTCCAGCGCCAAAGCTGCACTCGCCGCTGGCGAAGCGGGCGAGGCTGCGGAGCCTGTAAAAGAGGAAGCGTCGTCAGCCGTCGATAGCGAAGTTGAACTTGACCTCACTCCCGGCGCACTCGAAAAGACAAACGACCCTGTCCGCATGTACTTGCGCGAGATGGGCACTGTTCCCCTGCTCACCCGCGAAGGCGAAGTCGCCATCGCCAAGCGCATCGAGCGCGGCCAGCTCCTCGTCCTGAAAACGATCACCCGTTCGCCCGTCGTGCTCAAGGAAATCATGGCCATTGGCGACGATCTTCGCCAGGGCGCCCGCTCCATCAAGGAAATCGTCCAGTTCGACGATGAAGAACTCACCGAAGAGAAAATCGAAAACAAAACCAAGCAGACGCTCAAGCAGCTTGACCGCATCGCGAAACTCTACCTGCAAGCGCTCAAGCAGGCGCTGAAGCTCGACCGCACGGTGAAGTCCAAAAAGCGCGCCTATCTTCACGCCAAGTATGCTGTCGCGCGCACGCGCATCGAGATGTCCAATCGCGTTCGCGAAATCGAATTCAATCTGTTCGAACGCAAGCGCCTGATCGACAAGCTCCGCCAGACTGTCGAGCGCGTCCACACTCTCGAACGCGAAATCGTCAAACTCGAGCGCCGCGTGGATGCCTCCAAAGGTGACGTTCTCGCTGAAGCGCGCCGCGACCTCAAAGACCGCCGCACCGAGCTTCGCGAGATCGAAATTTCCGCCGAAGTCAGTCCTGCCGAACTCAAACGCACGCTGCAAATCATCGTTCGCGGCGAAATCGAAGCCGAGCAGGCCAAGAAAGAACTAATCGAAGCCAACCTCCGCCTCGTCGTCTCCATCGCCAAGAAATACACGAACCGCGGCTTGCAGTTCCTCGATTTGATTCAGGAAGGCAACATCGGTTTGATGAAAGCCGTCGACAAATTCGAATGGCGCCGCGGCTACAAATTCTCCACCTACGCCACTTGGTGGATCCGCCAGGCCATCACCCGCGCCATCGCCGACCAGGCGCGCACGATCCGCATCCCCGTGCACATGATCGAGACCATCAACAAGCTCGTCCGCACCAGCCGCCAGCTTGTTCAGGAACTCGGCCGCGAACCGACGTCGGAAGAAATCGCCAAGCGCATGGACATTCCCGTATCCAAGGTGCGCAAGATTTTGAAAATCGCGCAGGAACCCATCTCTCTCGAAACGCCCATCGGCGAAGAGGAAGATTCGCATCTTGGCGATTTCATCGAGGACAAGGCCGTCGTTTCGCCTTCCGACGCCGTGATTAACCTCAGCTTGAAAGAGCAGACTTCTTCCGTTTTGAAAACACTCACTCCGCGCGAGGAAAAAGTCATCAAAATGCGTTTCGGCCTCGACGATGGCAGCGAGCACACGCTCGAAGAAGTCGGCCAGTCCTTCGCCGTCACCCGCGAGCGCATTCGCCAGATCGAAGCGAAGGCCCTGCGCAAGCTGCGCCATCCGTCGCGTTCCCGCAAACTCCGCGCCTTCCTCGATGGCTCCGCCAACGAATTCTAGCGTCACGCAACCGCAGCGAGTGAACTGGGGTTGCGAGAGAGCAGCTAGGGCTGCGTCAGGGCACGGTTTTAACCGTGCCGGTTAACCTTGAGGGGAAGGGGGCTTCAGCCCCTGAGGCAGGATTTGTGTGTGACTCCAAAGCTCATGTGTCCCGAATTTGGAAACGGGAACACTAGCTCTTCGCGCGTTTAGCCTTCGCACGGATTCACAATTTCAAAGAATGACGCGCACGCAGTGACCTGCCGCTTCGGGTTCTGCGCGTCGTAAAAAACCGGCACGGTCATTCCCTCGTAGAGCGAGCGCGTCAAATCCGGCCCCGACTCCGAAATGATCTTTCCGTTGGCATCCTCGAATTCGTAGGCAATGATCGAATTGTTCTTCAAGTTCTTCTGACCGGTCACGCGCGCCATCGCCACTGCTCCGTTTTCCATCAGATTCTTGTGACGAACCATTCCACGTCGCACAAAAAACGGAACGCACGCAATCAGCGTCGTCAGAGACGCCAGAAAAATCTGCGGCCCGTGAAAATCGGCGAACGAACGCGTGCCGTACCACACTCCATACAAATTCCAGATCAAAAACGCATCAAGAACAAAGGCAACCAGAAGCGCCACGGTCAGCGTGATTTTTCCCCGCGCTCCCAACCGCACCGGCCGCGGCGGCGGCAACGAAACCATGAAATTGTATTGCTCCGATTTTTCCGCGTTGACGCTCGCGCTCGCGGTCTTTGCAAAAGACGCCACGTCGCGGCCAAGGTTTGCCGATCCTTTCGGCGCGCGCAGTTTCGCCAGCCCCTGCCTCGCGCCCGCGTACACGAATCCCAGCAACAGAGTCGGCAGTGTGGCGAACAAGATTGCTCCCGGCCAGTTGTGCATCACGAAACCGGGTCCGATGATTCCAACCAAGTCGAGCACAACAATCAGCGCTGGCAAAAGCCACGTCACGCGCGTCAGCTTCCGCGCCGCCGCTTCGCGATTCCATCCGCACTTCGCGCAATACGGCGTGCCCACCGCCACATCCGCCGCCGCTCCGCACTTCGGACACGTGATTTGCGACATAAGGAATTCTATATTGGATTTGTCGTCGGCGTGTCATCCACCTGGCGATCAATCGTGATGCAATGACGAAGCGCAACAAAAAGGTTGCCTTTCCCGTCCGATCGCTGTAATCTGCAACCTGGAGGTTGCTTAACGATGGGCAATCGAATTGAGAAGAGCATCGAACTGAAAGCGCCGGTCTCCCGCGTCTGGCGCGCACTGACGGACTATCGTGAATTCGGCGAATGGTTTCGCGTGAAACTTGAAGGCCCGTTCGTGCAGGGGCAAGTCTCGCGCGGCCACATGACCTACCCCGGCTATGAGCACGTCAAATGGGAAGCCGTCGTGCAGAAAATGGAGCACGAGCGCCTCTTTTCTTTCACCTGGCCGCATCCCAAGTCCTTCGACAAAGCGGACTACCCACGGGACTACTCTAGCGAACCGACTACGCTCGTCGAATTCAGGCTGGAGAAGACCGCCAGCGGCACGTTACTGGTGCTCACCGAGTCCGGCTTCGACAAGCTTCCCGATGACCGTCGTCTCGAAGCGTTCCGCAGAAACGATGGCGGGTGGGATCAGCAAATGAAAAACATCGAGAGCTATGTCGCGCAGAACCCGTAGCCGCATTGCCCTCAAACGCCGCGCGCGCGCCCCCCTCTTTGCCGCGCTGGGCGACGACACGCGGCTTTCGCTCGTCGCCAAGCTCTGCAGAGGGAAGCCGCGTTCAATTTCTCAGTTGACCCGGGGCTCCAAGCTCACGCGGCAGGCCATCACCAAGCACCTTCGAGTACTCGAGAGCGCGGGAGTCGTGCGCAGCGTCCGCTCGGGTCGCGAAAGCCTGTTCGAATTCCATCCCGAGCCGATCGGCGAACTCAAAAAATATCTCGATCTCGTCTCCGAGCAGTGGGACCAGGCGCTGTCCAGACTAAAATCCTTCGTCGAACGTTGACCGGTGATGCCGTCATGGCTACTTTTCGCCAGGCAGGACAATCTCGTAATACTGCGTCGAACAATCCGCTACTTGCCGCTCCGGATGGTCGACGTCGTAAAACACAAGAGCTGTCATTCCCTGAGAATAGCCTCCAAAACGATCCATTGTCCGATGCTTCCATATATGACCGCGCGAGTCGCAAAACTCGTAATCGATGTACGCGCAAGGTGGATCGCTGTCGATGAACTGGCGGTTAACTTGTGCGACTGCGATTGCTCCGTTGGTCAATAAGTTTCGCTCACCGGATCTCCCGTGAAAAATGGCCCAGGTGAAAGCCGCGACTCCCACAAGCGGAATCAAAATAAGCCAAGTTTGCGTTGATGTAAGCGCTTCGTCATTTCGCAAAACAGGCAGCAAGATGCGGAAAGTAATGACGACGTAGACGACCAGCAAGCCATAGAAAGCCCAAGGCGCGTACCGTCCAGTTCCTCTGAGCCGAACGGGCCGTGGCCGCGGCATGTCTAGCAGAAGATTCCGGCGTCGCGCCAAAATTTCGTCGGCGCTCGGAACGCCTATGCGGGGAGCATCTTTTGGCCGGCCCACTTCGGATCGGTCTGTCTGACGCGCCGGAAACAGTTCAAGCATTCAGTCACCACGACATGAAAGCCAGCCTATGCGTTCTACGCGCTAGTATATCTCTTAATCATTTCGCCGATTCCCATTAGGTTTTATCATCCTTCCATGGCCGCATTGCTCGATCTCGACAATTTCACCGTGGAGCTGCTAACGCCCCGCGGCTGGGTGCGCCCGGTAAACGAAGTTTCGTTGCGCCTCGACGAAGGCGAAGCGCTCGGCCTGGTCGGCGAATCCGGCTGCGGCAAGACAATGCTTTCGCTCGGCCTGATGGCGCTTGCGCCGCACGGAGCGCGCCGTGCGGGACGCGCGTGGTTGGAAATTTCGCAAAACGGAATCAGCGGACGCATGAACCTTGCCGGACTCATGCCGGAAGAAATGCGCAAGCTGCGCGGCCGCGAAATCGCCATGATTTTTCAGGAGCCGATGACGGCGCTCGATCCCGTCATGCGCATCGGCGCGCAAATCGAGGAAGCCATTCGCGCGCACGAGCCGTCACTCACGCGCGCCGAAATTCGCCGCCGCGCCATCGAATCGCTCGAACGCGCCTCTGTCCCCGAGCCAGCGCAGCGCGCGCGCCAGTTCCCGCACCAGCTTTCCGGAGGTCTCCGCCAGCGCGCCATGATCGCCATGGCGCTCGCCATGCGTCCGCGCGTACTCATCGCCGACGAGCCCACCACCGCCCTCGACGTCACCGTGCAAAAGCAAATCCTAGAACTCCTCATGCGCCTGCGCGACGAATTGCACCTCACCCTGCTTTTCATCACCCACGATCTCGGCGTCGCTGGGCAAATCGCGAATCGCATTGCCGTCATGTATGCGGGGCGCATCGTCGAAACCGGCCCCACGCACGAAGTACTCACCAATCCGCGCCATCCCTATACCGAAGGCTTGCTTCGCGCCGCGCCACGGCTCCAACGCGGCAAGCTCGTCCCCATTCCCGGCGCTGTCCCGCGTCTTGACGAACTTCCGCCCGGATGCGCCTTCGCTCCGCGCTGCCCATATCACCGCGCCGAATGCGACGCCGCCGTCCCCGACTTGCGACTTGCCTCGCCGGAACATCGCGCTCGTTGTATCCTTGTTGCATGAGGGAGTGATGACGGCACGCGGCCAAAATATCGGGCAGCAAAGACAAGGTCAGCAAAAACAAGACGACCAAAAGCAAATGGACCTGGTGCGCGACCGCTTCACGCGCACTGCCGCCGCCTTCGCCGATTTCGCTCTGGTTGATCGCGTCGCCGAAGCCGAACATCTGCTCAATCTCATCGCGCCATCCGGCAACGAGCGCGCCCTCGACGTCGCCTGCGGCCCCGGAACGCTCGCGCGCACCTTCGCGAAACATGTCGCCTGGATTGCCGGTCTTGATCTCACTCCCGCCATGCTCGAACGCGCGCGCAAAGACGCCATCGCAAATCATCTCGATAATTTTCGCCCGTTGCGCGGCAACGCTCTTGCCATGCCGTTTCCCGACGCCACGTTCGACATCGTCGTCACCAGCTACAGCATTCATCATCTTCCCGATGCCGTCGCCGCGATTCGCGAGATTGCTCGCATCCTGAAGCCCGGCGGCAAATTCGGCCTCCTCGATATGGTGGTTCCCGAAGATGCATCTCGCGCCGCTGCGTGCAACCATATTGAGTGGGTTCGCGATCCGTCGCACACTCGCGCCTTGCCGCTCAGCGAATTCGAAAGCCTACTCAATTCATGCGGCCTTCGCATTCTCGCGCGCGGCACCGAAGATCATCCCCGCTCGCTCGACGTGTGGATGCGCACCGCGGGCTGGAAACGTGGCGACGCTGTTTACGAAGACGTTCGCCGCCTCCTCGAAGCTTCCATTCCCGGCGACACAGCCGGCTTTCGCCCCAAAATTCTAGCGCCGCCTTCGCCGAAAGAAATTGCCGCCGCGTCCGACGCGCGTCCAGACATGGAATTGCTCCACACCGCCGCCTTCCTCGTGGCCCAAAAGCAACAATGACGAGCCGCACGCCGCCTTTCGCCTCTGTAGGGCCCGACTTGTCCAGAGCGCAGGCGAAGGATCGGTTTTATCGGGCCGCCCGCCGTAATGCCCGCACGCGAGGAACGACGCCATCAACGATAAATGTCTCTTGTAGCCCAGCTCCCGTTCGCGCTGCGTTTGCGCGAACTGACCTGAGGCCTTGCGCGTGGCACACGCTTCAGCCTGTGTGCCTTTGCCTTCGTAGGGGCGGGGTTAATCCCCGCCCGTCGGCGCAAAGCGCCGAGCATTCGTTTCGTAGACCCGCCACCGCTCGGTTTTCGTCAGGGCACGGCTTTAGCCGTGCCAAAAGTCCAGCATTTAGAAGGGGCTTTAGCCCCTGAGGGCCGCTTCATGCATCGCAGACTAAAAATGCATCCGCCCGCAAGCATTCTCCGGCACGCCGCATCGGCGTTTGAAAAACATAAATTGCGCCAAAATTTTCCCATCGCCCGAAACGGAATCGCATGACGCCCCTTCTCGAAGCCCGCAATCTGCGCAAAGCCTTCACCGTCTCCGGCGCAGCCTGGGAAAACACGCAAGGCCGCACGCAAGCCGTTGACGGTGTCAGCCTGGAAATTCTCCGCGGCGAAACTTTCGGCATCGTCGGCGAATCCGGCTGCGGCAAGACAACCCTCGCTCGCATGCTGCTCCGCCTAATCGAGCCTGACGCTGGCGAGATTCGCTTCGCTGGAGAAGACTGGCTCGCCGCACACGGCTCCCAAATGCGCTTCTTTCGCCGCCGCATGCAAATCGTCTTCCAGGATCCCATGTCCTCGCTTGACCCGCGTATGCGCGTCGAAGCCATCGTCGGCGAGCCGCTCGAAATCCACGAGCCGCAACTAACCCGCGTCGCCCGTCGCGAGCGCATCGCCGAAACTCTCGAAGCCGTCGGCCTCGACGCGGAAATCCTTCGCCGCTTCCCTCACGAATTTTCCGGCGGCCAGCGCCAGCGCATCGGCATCGCCCGCGCGCTGATTCTCCGCCCGGAACTTGTCGTTGCCGACGAACCCGTCTCCGCGCTCGACGTTTCCATCGGCGCGCAAATCCTCGAACTCCTCGAAAAGCTCCAGCGCGAATTTTCTCTCACGCTGCTCCTGATTTCGCACAGTATCCCCGTGGTCGCGCAACTCGCCTCCCGCGTCGCCGTCATGCAAGCGGGCCGCTTCGTCGAGACAGGCTCAGCCGCCCGCGTCCTCTCGTCTCCCGACCACCCCTACACGCAAACCCTCCTCGCCGCCGTCCCCAAGCTCCCCGTGTAAGCCAAAAATCCTGTCGGAGCGCACTCTTTGTAGTTCGCTGCAAGGCGCGCAAACGCCTGTTGCGCGCTGGTGTTGTGAGGTTGACGCTGACAGAAGCGAAACAGAATAGAAAGGAAGCGAACACTGGGAAGCCATCGAGTGGGGGAAGTGTCAGCGGCGAGGCAGAACTGGGGCGGGCAAAACGGCTCCACAGAACGGCCAAAACGATCTGCACTGCCACCCCAAAGGGCCCAGCGCGACTCCCGCTTGACACGACGGGACACGATGGCTAGGCTTTCGGGCCAAGTGGGAATCTCAAAAAGGGAAATTCCAGCTAACATCTCGGCAAGGTCCTGCAATGATTAGCGGAACCATATCGCACTACCGCATCATCGCGAAAGTGGGTGGTGGCGGGATGGGCGTGGTCTACAAAGCCGAGGACACACGTCTGCATCGCACGGTCGCGCTGAAATTCCTTCCCGCTGGCGTCGCGACCGATTCCGTGTCGCTGCAGCGATTCTACCGCGAGGCCCAAGCGGCGTCAGCACTGAATCATCCGAATATCTGCACGATTTACGACATTGGCCAGCAGGATGGCCAGCAGTTCATTGCGATGGAATTTCTGGAAGGCGAAACGCTGAAGGAGCGGATCGCAGGCAGACCGTTGCGGATAGAAGAAACGCTGGAACCGGCGATTGAAATGGGCGACGCGCTGGATGCGGCGCACATGAAGGGAATCATTCACAGGGACATCAAGCCAGCCAATATTTTCGTGACCGCGCGCGGACACGTGAAAATTTTGGATTTCGGGCTGGCGAAGCAGGCTCCTGGGGGTAACGCGCCCCATCTCTCGGCGGCGCCCACAGCCGACGAGTTGGAGCAACTGACGCGACTCGGCGCGGTGATGGGCACGTTCACGCACATGTCGCCGGAGCAAGTGCGCGGGGAAGCACTGGACGCGCGAACGGATTTGTTTTCGTTTGGAATTGTGCTGTACGAGATGGTGACCGGAGCGTTGCCGTTTCGCGGGGAAACTTTCGCCGTAGTGGCCGAAGCGATTTTGAATCGCGCTCCGGTAGCGCCGGTACGGCTGAATTCTTCGGTTCCAGCGAAACTCGAGGAGATCATCCACAAGGCGCTGGAGAAGGACAGGAAGCTGCGTTACCAGAGCGCCGCGGAAATGCGCACGGATTTGCAGCGGCTGAAGCGGGATTTGGACGGTTCGGTCGTAGCGGGAGAGCGACATTCCGATTCGAGCCGGGCGCCCGGCGCATACGGTGCGAACGAATCCGCAAGGGCGGGCCGCTCTCCTTCTCCTTTCGGGGCACGCTTGGGATACGCAATGGCAATTTTCGTGGCGATGGCCTTCCTGACGGCGTTTATCTTTAACCTGGGGGGATTCCGTGACGATTTCCTGACCAAGGCGCATGCGCCGACAGGGAAAAGGGCGGAGACGGCGCCGCGCGCTTCCGGAATTCGCTCTCTCGCCGTGCTGCCGCTGGAGAATCTTTCGGGCGATCCGCAGCAGGAGTATTTTGCCGACGGAATGACCGAAGAACTGATTACGAAGCTTTCGACAATCAGCGCGCTGCGCGTAATTTCACGGACTTCTTCGATGGCCTTCAAGGGCTCAAAGAAAACGCTGCCGGCTATTGCCGACGAGCTTGGCGTGGACGCCGTCGTGGCAGGGTCCGTGGAGAAAGCGGGAGACCGCGTGCGCATTTCTGCCCAACTGATTAATGCGCCTGCGGATCGCACCATTTGGGCGCAGACTTATGATGGCAACCTGAGAGATGTGTTGGGGTTGCAGAGCAAGGCCGCCGAAGCCATCGCAGAAGAGATTCAAATCGCGGTGACGCCGCAGGAGCAACGGCGCCTCGCGTCCGCGGCTACCATCGATCCCGAAGCGCATGACGCATACCTGCTGGGACAGTTTCATCTCCGGAAAGCTACGCTGCCCGAATTGCGAAAGGCCATCGATTATTTCAATCAAGCAATTCAAAAACAGCCGAAATTCGCCCAGGCATATCTGGGGATCGCCAACAGCTACATGTCCATGACGGTGAATTACATTGCGCCCCGAGAAGCGTCCCCGAAAGCCCGTGACGAGGTGATGAAAGCCCTCGCTCTCGACGACAACCTAGCCGAAGCTCATGCGGCGCTCGCCAGCATCTACATAAATTATGATTGGAAGTGGGATGATGCCCGAAAAGAAATTGCACGGGCGCTCGAACTCGATCCGAACTCCGTTGTGGCACGCGAAAATCTCGCCTTCTATGACGCAGCTTTAGGCAAGGAGCAAGATGCCGCAAGGGAAATCACGAGTGTGGAGGCGCTCGATCCGCTTTCGACGGGAGAGAACTTCCTATCTGACCGCGCATTTACGCTTTACCTCGCCCATCAGTACGAGTTGGCAGTCGAGCAATGCCGCAAGGATCTGGAAATCAACCCGGAATGGGGATGGCCACATAGCGTTCTGGCGCTAATCGCCATGGAGCGCAAGCAATTCGATTCAGCGCTGGCCGAAGCACGGAAAGGGGTCGATCTCGATCCCTCTAACAATTACAACCTGGAGATACTGGCTGGCGTAGAGGCCCACGCCGGGATCCGTAAAGCAGCAATGGAAATCATCGAGACACTCAAGAAACGAGCGAAGACGGAATATGTCTGCCTCTATGAGTTGGGCGCGATTTACGTTGCTCTAGGTGACAACGACACCGCCTTTCAATACTTCGATAGAGCCTATGACGATAGGGACGTGTGCATGCCCAATCTGGCGAACGACCCGCGACTGATGTCCTTGCATTCCGATCCGCGCTTCCGGCGTCTGGCGCAAAAGGTGGGCTTTCCAGAATCAATTTATTAATATTGAACCACACATGGAGGAACTCATCCTCGATGTGGCGGCGGGTACCGCTCTTTGCGTTTTGTGCAAAGGGTGCGGGTTTTTCTTTGACGCGGTATAGGAACTTGTCGTCGCCGACGAACCCGTTTCCGCCCTCGACGTCTCCATCGGCGCGCAAATCCTCGAGTTGCTCGAGAAGCTCCAGCTCGAATTTTCCCTCACGCTGCTCTTGATTTCGCACAGCTTCCCCGTGGTCGCGCAACTCGCCTCCCGCGTCGCTGTCATGCAAGCGGGCCGTTTCGTCGAGACAGGCTCGGCCGCCCACGTCCTCTCCGCGCCCGAGCATCCCTACACCCAAACCCTCCTCGCCGCCGTCCCTCGCTTGCCTTGAATTCGGAACCAACCCAGAACCAAAAGCTATCAGCTCATGAGGTTCAAACGTCGTATGATTCATTGCGCAAACTTCGGGAGCAGCTCAGGAGAGCTTGAGGCAGGCTGTTGGTGTCAGCGATGACCTTCGCGCCCGAGAAGATGTATACCGGTTGCCATGAGCCCCTATTTCTTTAGTGCGGCAGCCAGGAGGTCGAATTCATGCCAGGTTTGCCCACCATCGTTTGTTTCGTAGAGAAAACCACCGGCCCGCAGGACGAAACCTCTTCCTGACTTCGACATCACTATTTTGATGAAGAAGTTAGCCTGAGTTCGTTTAGGCAGAGGCAGGACTTTTCTGTTTGCCCATGTTGAGCCGCCATCTCGCGTACAAACGAGTGATTCCTGCAATCCGACGGCGCAACCATTGTCCTCATCTGAGAAGTACACACTCTGAAGATCTGGGACGTTACGAGACTTGTAAACCTGCTTCCAATGCCGCCCGAAATTAGATGTGGAAATGATAATGCCCTCATCGATCTCTTGCCCCACTACCCATCCATGGCCATCTGGAAAGAAGTAGGCGGATTCTAGGAGAGTCTGGATTGACTTGTAAGGGGGTTCGATCCAGTCGAATTGCTGTTCCCATGTCTTACCAGAATCATCCGTCGCGAGGATATCATTGCTCCCTAGTATCCAAGCGCGTCCAGTCGGAAGCGCAAAAATTCCTAGATAATTTCGTTCATCCGTCGGCATCTGCAAGACCTGCACGGACTTTCCCCCGTCCCGGGTGATTAAGGCAGACCCGGCAGGACCACTTCCCGAACTAATGAACCAACCCACCTTGTCGTCACTGTAGGCCATACCCACAACGAACTCGCCAGGCGAGAGCTTCGCTTCGAGTGGCTCAGTTGTTGTTTGTTGCCATGTTGTGCCGCCATCGCGACTTCGAAGCAAGTAAGAATAGTACCGTCCGCGCGATTTGACGCCTCGCAGAGCCCAGCCGACTTGAGAATCAACGAAGTATGTCTGGCCAATACCGCAGGGAGCGTTCAGTTCTGTCCAGGTCTTTCCGCCATCGTTGGTTCGAAACAGATCGCGGCGGTTCCGTTTGTGATCTTCGAGGACGACCCAACCATGCCGCGAATCGAGAAAGAAGACGTCATCCACTTCATGCGGATTAACTGCGTAAGCCGGAACCTCAATTCGCATCCGTGACGCCCGGGACTGGGAAATAGCAAGCAGGCTCAGTAAGATGACCGACAACGTCATAGAGGGTGGCCGCTCTTTTGCAATTCGCAACGTTGCCCCATTGACATCACGCCAGGCGTGATGATACCACACACGATTTCTGCCCCTGGCACGGCCGAAATCACTGTGGGTGCCGCATCCCTTTGGTGTTTAAGGGTGCGGGTTTTCTTCGACGCGGAATCCCCCTAACCCCATATTGCGCAGTATTGCGAAGACCTCCTGCGAGCCACTATTCCATGCTATTTGATCTCTGGAGGCGCGAGCGAGCGATTGAAACCGGCCATCTTGAAAACCGCTACACCTCCGCACCATTTTGCGCTAGACTCCCGCCACCCGAAACTTTAGAGCCGCTCCTGCGTAATGTCCTCGACGCAAGCGCGGAAAATTCCTTTGGTGGGAGGAATCAATCATGGCGACAACAACGGCGGCGGTGCCCGAGGCCCCTCAGCAACACATTGGCGCATTCGGCAGGCTCATCGGCGCGCTCGTAAATCCGCGCCCAACCTTCGAGGACATCGCCCGCAAACCCAGCTGGCTCGCGCCGCTCCTCTTGATAACGCTAATCAGTATTGCGCTTACCGTCGTCATGGGCCAGAGATTGGACTGGGCGCAAGTAGCACACCAGCGAATCGAGAAGAGCCATTTCGCTTCCGCGCAGATTGACAAGCTTCCGCCCGACCAGCAGCAAGCGGCCTTCAACCGCCAAGCGATAAGCGCTAAGATCACTAATTATGTTACAGGCGTCATCGGAACGGCTCTCCTCGCGTTGGTGCTTGCGGGAATCTATCTCGGTTTGTTTAATCTGGCGGGTGGTGGCTTCACGTTTCACCAATCGTTCAGTTTGGTCAATTACGGTCTTTTGCCTCTGGGCATAAAAGCGCTTCTCGGAATACCGATTGTTCTCGTGAAGGATCCGAGCGCAATCGACCCGCAGAACTTCGTCGCCTCAAACTTGAGCGCTCTCGTTCCTTCGGATGCTGCATTGTGGAAGTTGGGTTTAGCATCGTCGGTGGATATCTTCGTTTTGTGGTCCGTAGTGCTAGTCGCAGTGGCGTTTTCGGCGGCAAATCCGAAAAAGATAAGCTTCGGAAAAGCGCTCACGATCACGTTGGGCGTTTATATCGGCTTTACGCTGTTCTTCACGGGCATCGCCGCAATGTTCTCCTGATACACTCGGTGAATGCCGTTTCGTTTTGAAGTTCTGGCGACCGACCCAACCGGCGCGCGCCTCGGCCGCCTGGAAACTCCGCACGGCGTCATCGACACACCAGCGTTCATGCCCGTCGGCACGCTCGGCACAGTCAAGGGGCTAACGCAGGAGTCTCTCGAAGCCCTCGGCGCTCAAATCATCCTCGCCAACACCTACCATTTGTATCTTCGCCCCGGTGCCGAACTGATTCGCGAACTGGGCGGCCTCCATAAATTCATGTCCTGGCCGCATCCCATCATCACCGACTCCGGCGGCTACCAAGTCTTCAGCCTCGCCGATCTCCGCAAAGTCACCGACGACGGCGTCACCTTCCGCTCGCACATCGACGGCTCCGGGCATTTCCTCTCTCCCGAACGCGCCATCGAAATCGAGCTCGCCCTCGGCTCGGACATCATCATGGTCCTCGACGAATGCATCGAATCATCCTCCTCCGAAGACCGCGCCGCCTCTGCTGCCGCGCGCACACTCGCATGGGCCGGACGCTCGCTCGACTATTTCAGCAAGCACGGAGACGCGCAGCGTCAAATGATGTTCGGCATCGTTCAAGGCGGCGCGCACGCGCATCTGCGCCGCAAATCCGCCAGTGACCTCGTCGCTCTCGATTTTCCCGGCTACGCCATCGGCGGCCTCGCCGTCGGCGAACCTCACAACGTCACCTGCAAAATAACCGAGCAAGTAACTTCTCTTCTTCCCGCCGAAAAGCCGCGGTACCTCATGGGTGTGGGCCGCCCCAAACAAATCGCCGACTACGTCGCGCGCGGCGTCGACATGATGGATTGCGTCCTGCCCACGCGCAGCGCCCGCCACGCTTGCCTTTTCACCTGGCACGGCCGCATCCTCATCAAGAACGCTTGTTACGCAAAAGACCCGCGCCCCATCGACCCTGAATGCCTTTGCCCCGCTTGCCGCCGCTATTCGCGCGCCTATCTGCGCCATCTCTTTCTCTCCAACGAAATTCTCGGAGCAACCCTCGCCACCCTCCACAACGTCTACTTTTACCTTGACATCATGGCTGAAATCCGCAAGTCTATCCGTTTTGGGAACCTCGCGGGATTCTGTTCCGACCTTCAGGCTCGTCTCGAAAACAATGTGCCCGAATCGAGCACGGAATCGAACAGATGAACCGCAGCCACAGCCTCATAAGCGTTCTCATCAGCATTGAGGATTGGCTGTTTCGGCAAGTAAAGAATCACGCGGTATGTTTCAAGCGGGTTCGCAGCGCCTGTACATGACGGAGTGAAAGACAATGTTGCACGGCCCTTGGGTTGATCTATCTCTAGTGGCGCAGCAGTCCGCCGGCGGCCTCGTGGCCATTCTCCCGTTCATCCTCATCCTTATCATTTTGTACGTCCTGATGATTCTTCCCGCGCAGCGCCGCCAGAAAAAACTCGCCGCGATGATCGCCGCGCTGAAAAATGGCGACAAGGTCATCACCAACGGCGGCGTTTACGGCACAGTAGTCGGCCTCGACCCTGAATCCGTCCAGCTTCGCATCGCTGAACAAGTAAAGATTCGCGTAGCGCGCAGCGCCATTGCCGGGCTCCAGCCCGAAGCCAACAAGGAGAGTTAGCGGCCCGAAATGAATTCGAACCTTAGATGGAAAGCGATCTTTATTCTGGTCATCGTTCTGATTTGCTTTTATGCCCTGTTTGGCCTGCCTTCCTTTCCCACTTCCTGGGGCCAGATGGCCGACAATTTTTCAAATCGCATGCAGCTCGGCCTCGACCTTCGCGGTGGCAGCCATCTCGTCTTGCAAGTACAGGTTCAGGAAGCCGTCGCCAACCATCGCGACCAGGCCATTGATGCCCTCAACGACCAGCTTCATAAGCAAAACATAGTAACCGGCGAAATCCGCGAAGTCAGCGACACCCAAATTCTCGTTCGCAACGTGGCTCCCGCTTCCACCGGCGCGCTGCAAGCCCTGGTCCAAAATCAGTTTCCCGAATGGACTCTTTCTCAAGCCGCCGGTGAGCAAAACGGCTTCTTGATGACCATGAAGCCCACCGTCGTTTCCGACCTCCAGCAACAAACAATGGACCAATCGCTCGAAACCATTCGCCGCCGCATCAACGCCCTCGGCTTGAAAGAACCCAACGTTGCTCCCACGGGCCGCGGCCAGAACGAAATTCTCGTCGAGCTTCCCGGCGAAGGTGATCCTACGCGTGCCAAGCAAGTCATTCAGGCGGGCGGTCAATTGCGCTTCCAGTTGGTTCTCGACGATACTCCGTACCCGTCGGAAGCCGCGGCCTTGGCGGCGCACAGCGGCGTCCTGCCGCAGGGCAGCCAGCTCGTTCCCGGCAAATCGGAGTCAGCCGATCAATCCGGCGCGCAAGTCTGGTGGTTGCTGAACCGGTCGCCCATCATCACCGGCGCGGACCTCCGCAGCGCGACTCCCGGCCCTGACCCCAATCAGCCCGGTTTCTACGAAGTCCATTTCTCTGTTTCCACCGTGGCCGCCAAGCGCTTTGGTCCGTTCACGGGCTCGAATCTCGGCCATCGCATGGCTGTTGTCCTGGACAATCAAGTCCAGAGCGCACCCGTCATTCAGGGCCGTATTGACGACCAAGGCGAAATCGAAGGGCAGTTCACTCAGGATTCCGCCAAGGACCTTAGCCTCATTTTGCGCGCCGGCGCGCTTCCTGCCTCCATCAAATATCTCGAAGAGCGCACCATCGGCCCATCCCTGGGCAATGATTCCATTCGCGAAGGCGTGCAAGCCTCCATCGCCAGCCTCATCGCCGTCCTGATTTTCCTGGTTGTTTATTACCGCTTGAGCGGCATCAACGCCGTCGTCGCCTTGCTGCTCAACTTGGTCATTTTGATTGCCTTCATGGCCGTGTCCGGCGCCACTCTGACTTTACCCGGCATTGCCGGCGTCGTCTTGACCATAGGCATGGGCGTTGATTCCAACGTGCTGATTTTCGAGCGCATCCGGGAAGAGCTGCGCGCCGGCAAGGCCAACGCCTCGGCCGTCGATATTGGGTTCGACAAGGCGTTCGTGACCATCATCGACACGCACGTCACCACGCTGGTTTCCGCCGCCTTCCTTTTCCTGTTCGGCACGGGTCCAGTGAAGGGATTCGCCATCACCCTGGTTATCGGCTTACTCGCTAATTTGTTTACTTCGGTTTACGTTTCCCGGGTCATATTCGACTGGCATCTGTCTCGCATGTCCCGTGAGGCGGAGCTGAGCATCTAAATGTAGAGGCGGAACAGTTTAAGGCTGCCTCGGAAGCCACCTTGGTTATGCTAAGTTATTGTTTATTAGAGACTTATACAGATAATCGCAATCGCGTGACCGCCGTCCCGATTTGGGAACATTTTTTTCGCCACTGGTGTCTAATTTAGCAAGGATAAGAGTCGACGATGGAATTTTTTCACCAACCGAATATCAACTGGATGAACAAGACGAAATATTTCGTCGCTCTTTCCGTAACCCTTTTGCTGATCGGCGGCATCGCCTGGGTTCGCCACGGCGGTCTGCATTACGGCATCGACTTCAAGGGCGGTACGCTGGTCATTGTCCGCTTCTCCTCCGCGCCTCCCATCGGCAAGATTCGCAGCGCGCTCGATTCCGCGGGATTGAAAAACAACGAAGTCACCAGCAGCAGCGACATCTCCAATCCCAATTCCAAGAACGACGTGATGATTCGCGTCGAGCAGGGCGGCCAGGGTGAAGACACTCTCGAGGCCGCCAAGTCAACGATCCTCGCGGCGCTTCAAAAGGACTTTGGCTCCCCCACCAGTTCCAAGCCCGATTTCAATTCCGTTGCGACCCCTGACTTGGCTAACTTCCTCACCCAACAGGACCCGCTCGCTCTGCACACTTCCGCCGGCGACCGCTACACGCAACTCGCGCAGAGCCTGATTAGCGCGCGCGACAAAGATCACGCCGGAATCGTCACTAATTTCGACCAGCTGAGCAACGTCAGCGGCGCGAACGCCGCCCTCATCAGCGACCTCAAGTCTGGCTATTCGCTCAACAGTTTCAGTGTCCTCAACGCGCAGGTCGTGGGCCCCACGGTCGGAGCGCAACTGCGCCGGCAGGCCCTTTTCGCCACGCTCTACGCCCTCGCCGGCATGCTGGTCTACGTGGCCTTCCGGTTTGAATGGATCTACGGCGCCGCCGCCGTCATCGCCGTTTTTCACGACGTCCTTATCACTCTCGGCTTCTTCTGTCTGTTCTATAACAAATTTGAAATCTCGCTGACGGTGATTGCCGCGCTCCTCACTCTCGTCGGCTATTCGATGAACGACACCATCGTCATCTTCGACCGCGTGCGCGAAAACCTCCGTTTGATGCGCCGCGAATCGCTGACTGAAATCATCAATCGCTCCATCAACCAGACGCTTTCCCGCACCATTCTCACCAGCGGCCTCACTTTTCTCACCGTGTTCCTTTTGTTTGTTTTCGGTGGACAGGTTCTCCGCAGTTTCTCCTTTGCCATGGTCGTGGGAGTTGTGGTAGGTACCTACTCCAGTTTTGGTATTGCGGCCCCGATTGTCTTGCTTTGGAATAAATGGCGTGGTGGCCGCGTGGCCACAGCCCCGGTTCCTTCCTCGGCGGATAAACGCGCTGAGAAGAGGCTGGCGGCAGCTAGGAGGTAGTCATGTTTGATCAACTTGTGGAGTCTACGAACAAGAAAACGACGCATAAGGTCTGGACGGTCTGGCTTTCGGCCCTCATCCAGGCGTTGATTCTCGGTATCTTGATTCTGATTCCCCTCATTTACACCAGCGCGCTGCCCTCGGCGATGATGACCACCTTCCTGGTCGCTCCACCGCCGCCACCGCCGCCGCCACCGCCGGCTGTCAAGGTGATCACCAAGCCTCAGCCGAAGTTCATTCAGCAGGGCAAACTCGTGGCGCCCACGGTCATCCCCAAAAAAATTCAAATGATCAAGGAAGAAGCCCAGCCTGATGTGGGCATGACCGGCGGCGTCCCCGGCGGCGTTCCCGGCGGTTCAGCCGGCGGCGTCCTCGGCGGCATCATAGGAGGTGCGCCCGGAGGTCTTCCGCCACCACCGAAACCGGTCGAGATCACGCGCATCGGCGGCAACGTCATGGCGGCAAACATAATCCACCAAGTGCTTCCCGCATATCCGCAGATAGCGAAAACGGCTCATATTTCGGGAACAGTGGTGCTCCACGCGATTATTGCCAAGGACGGCACCGTGCAGGAAATGCAGTTCATTTCCGGACCGCCCTTGCTCATGCGCGCCGCAATGGACGCCGTGAAGCAGTGGCGCTATCGGCCCACGTTGCTCAACGGTCAGCCGGTCAAGGTCGATACGACTATCAGCGTGGTCTTTAACCTGGGCGAATAGTTTTGATGTCTGTTTTCGGCCCGGCTGGTCCCACAATGGCCAGCCGGGAATGAATGTAACTTTGGGGGCAAGAAGGCAGTCATACTCACTGCCAATAAAACTCGCTGTTTGATAATTGAGGAGGAACGAACGTTATGCTTGCGAATTTAATGTGGGCTGGTCTTCTGCTCCTGCAGGACGCTAGCGGTGGTGACGTTGGCTGGGATCTTCGCAGTATGTGGCATTCCATGGGCATTCCAGCGAAAGTCGTGGTCGTAATCCTGTTTATTATGTCTGCCTGGTCCGTCGGCATCATGATTGACCGCGCCTTGATGTACAGCGCGGCTCGCAAACAATCCCGCGTCTTCGTCCAGCAGGTCGCTGGCGCGCTCAAGGACAACAAGCTCGACGAAGCCATCTCCATCGCCGAGCGCAACAAGAAGAGTCACATCGCGAAAGTCGTCGCCACCGGGCTCTCCGAGTTTCAAGCTGCCTCTGCGCAGGTTGCTGACGCCGAGGTCATTGAAGCCGCCAAACGCGGCCTCGAGCGCTCCGTCGCCATCGTTCACGCGGAAATGAAGCGCGGCCTTTCCGGCCTCGCCACCATCGGTTCCACCGCGCCGTTCGTCGGCCTCTTCGGAACCGTCATGGGCATCATCAACGCCTTCAAGGGAATTTCCGCCGCGCACGCCAGCGGACTTTCCGCGGTCGCCGGCGGTATCGCCGAAGCCCTCGTCACCACGGCTCTCGGTCTACTTGTTGCCGTCCCCGCCGTTTGGACCTACAACTATTTCACCAACAAAGTCGAAGCCTTCGACGTCGAGATGGACAACTCCTCGATGGAGCTCGTCAACTATTTCATCACGCGCCGAGGCGGAAAGAAGTAAGCCATGGCGTATAAACCAAAAGTCGGCAGCATTATGGCGGCCCCAAACGTGATTCCCATGGCCGACATCATGCTCGTCCTGCTCATCATCATGATGGTTGTGACGCCCATGTTGCAGAAGGGCGTTCAGGTCGATATGGCCCGCGCGAAAAATTGGGAGAACATGCCCAATGCCGACAAGGACGATGCCATCATCGTCGCCATCTCTCACGATGGCCATTATTATCTCGGCAACCAGGACATCGCGCTCGACCAGATCACCGGCACGGTCAAAGACCGCATCGCCAATCGCCTCGACAAGGAAGTCTACGTTCGCAGCGATGAGCGTGCCAAGTACGGCGACGTCAAGAAAGTCGTCGACGCCGTTCGCGACGCCGGAGTCGATAATCTCGGCTTGTTGACCCTGAAAAACGAAACGGGGCCCAATCAACCTCCGCCTCCGCCGCCGGGCAGCGTGAATCCGGGAACCCCTTAGGGAGGGTATTGCAATGGGAATGGCAGTAGGACATCACGGCACGTCCATGTCGGAGCCGAATATCGTTCCCCTCATCGACGTGCTGCTTGTGCTCATCATTATTTTCATGGCCATCACGCCCACCACGCCAACGGGCATGGATACGCTGGTCCCGCAGCCGCCGCCCAAAAAACAGCAGCAGCAGGACCTCAACAACAAAACGGTCGTCGTCGTGGTCAGCGCCGATGGCAAAGTGATGATCAACCAAACGCCCACCACTTGGAATGACCTTGGCCCGCAGCTTTCGGACATTTTCAAGATCCGCGCCGATAAGACGGCCTTCGTCAAGGGCGACGATGACGCCGAATTCACTTACGTCGCCCGCGCCATCGACATCATGCGCGGGTCGGGCATCACCAACGTCGGTTTGATCACCGCCAAGATGGAAGCGGGCCAGTAGCAGTCCGTCGGCTCGTGCTCTAACCAGAGTTCGCGTCTTTTGCGAAAGGCTCGATTTCAGTTAGGACAGGCCTGAGTTGCATTTCGCGTGTGCCTCTGCGCGCTAGATGGAAAGTCTGGCATCCGCCGCAAACATGCAAATTCGAGGAGATAGGGGAGGAAACTAGGGATGGCTCGGAAATCCCCCGCAGGTTCGTTTTTGGTTTTGTTGGCGGTGGCAGGCGCTTTCGCCGTGTCCGGCTGCGCCAAGCTCAAGGCGCGCGACGACCTGAACAAAGGCGTCGAGGCTTACAAGAACGCCCAGTTCGATCGCGCCATCGAGTATTTTAAGGACGCCCAGGCCAACGACCCCAAATTGATGAACGCCCGCCTCTACTTGGGCACTGCCTATGCCAGCCAGTACATCCCCGGAGCCCCCTCCGATGAGAACAAGCGCAATGGCGAAGCGGCCATCCAGGTGTTCAAACAAGTTCTGCAGGACGATCCCAATAATCTCACAGCAATCGACGGGATCGGCTCCATGCTTTACAACATGGCTGGCACACCCTTCAATCGTCAGATGATGGAAGAGGCGAAAACCTACCACCAGCGGCACATCCAAATTAAGCCCAACGATCCCACGCCCTATTATTGGGTCGGCGTCATCGACTATTGGATCGCCTTCCGCACCAACGCGCAATTGCGCTCCGATTACAATCTAAAGGCTAAAAAGCCTATCAGGGAACTCGACCCGCTCCCGCCGGCCATCCGCGGCGACTTTATTACGCAAGCAGGCCCTGTTGTCGACGATGGCATGCAGAGTCTCCAGCACGCGATTCAGCTCAATCCTGACTACGCCAACGCTATGGCCTACCTCAACCTCCTACTGCGCGAAAAGGCCGACATGGAAACCGATCCCGCCGCGCGTCAGGCCGACGAAAAGCAGGCCGATGACCTCCTCGAAAAGGTCAAGGAAATCAACCAAAAGCAAATGACCGCTCCGCCCAATTCGGGCGTCTCCCAATAGCAACCTGCTCACCCGAACTTACGGGCGCCCCATCCTGCCTGCACTGAACGCCTTCCAGTGAAGTGAGCGGTATCTGCGAAGGGTGGGGTTTTTCCTCGCCATGCGACGCAGCCCTTTGCCTCCCGGAACGTTTCTGTAGGACGAGAAATCCGTTTTCGACTTTGCCTTTGCGGGTTGTTCGCTTTTGTGCTTTCGAAATTGCCTTTGCGGGTGCCCCATCCTGAGCGGTATTTGCGAAGGGTGGGGATTTCCTCGCACACATCTCGAACCTTGTTTGCGGCCTCTCTGGTGCGCCATGGCGGCTCGCCTTTGTCTTTGCTGCTCGGATCGTCTTCACTCTCATCCTTTTTTTTTGCGCCGGTAGTCGACCCGCTGCCTCCGCGCGCCAACCCTGCCCGCCCACCGAAACGCGTTTGTCATTCCGAGGAGCCTGCCTGCCGCAGGCAGGCCATCTGCTTTCCGTTCCTCCTCGGCATTCTCCGCTTCCGGCACGGGGGCCGCACTCCTCTCCCCAACGGCCGGGCAGCACAGGCAAGTTGAGTGCACCGGCCAGTGCATTTTAGGGGGTCGGAGCTTTAGCTCCGACATTTAATCGACGTTGGTTCTTCTTCAACGGCCCATTTTCCTTGCGCTCTTTTTCACCATTCCCGTTACTGCTGAAACTTTCGCCTTTCCGTCGTACAATGCTCTAATCGTGAGCCCAGAAGGCAAACCATCCGTGGATCCAGTCGCTCAGCGCGTTCTCGACCTGCGCTTCGTCGAGCTGATGGACAAGGTGCGCCACAATCGCCCCGGCGACGATATGGACCTCCTCCGTCGCGCTTACGATTTTGCCTCCCAGCAGCATCGCCTGCAGCGCCGCGAGTCGGGCGAACCCTACCTCTCCCATCCTCTTGCCGTTGCCAACATTCTGGTCGACATGAAGCTCGACGTCACCACCCTCTGCGCCGCCCTGCTGCACGACATCGTCGAAGACACCAGAATCCCCGTCGAGCAAATCTCGGAAATGTTCGGCCCGGATGTGGCTCGTGTCGTCGAGGGCGCCACGAAAATCAGCCGCATCGATCTGATGGCTCCCGAGGCTCGTCAGGCTGAAAACGTTCGCAAAATGCTCCTCGCCATGGTCAATGACGTCCGCGTCATTCTGGTGAAGCTCGCCGACCGTCTTCACAATATGCGTACCCTCGAGTATCTTGCGCCCGATCGTCAGGAGCGCATCGCACGAGAAACCCTCGATATTTACGCTCCCGTCGCCAACCGCCTCGGCATGGGCTTGATGCGCAGTGAACTGGAAAATCTCGCCTTCCGCTATCTCGAGCCTTCCGCGTTCCTCGAATTACAGAAAAAAGTCGCCACCAAAACCAAAGTCCAGGAGAAATTCCTTCACGAAGTTCAGGACGCCATTCGCAAAAAAATGGTCGAAAATGGCCTCCCCGCCGAAGTCGAGGGACGCACCAAAGGTCTCTACTCGCTCCACCATAAAATGCAGCGCCAGCAGCGCGCTTTCGATCAGATCTACGATCTTATGGCCGTCCGCGTGATCACAGACACGGTCAAGAACTGTTACGCCGCTCTCGGCGTTGTCCATCAGATTTGGCCCCCGGTTCCGGGCCGCTTCAAAGACTATATCGCCATGCCGCGTCCCAACCTCTATCAATCGCTCCATACCACCGTCATTCACTCGGGCCAGCCGTTCGAGATCCAAATCCGCACCCAGGAAATGCACCGTATCGCCGAACAGGGCGTCGCCGCGCACTGGAAATACAAAGACGGCCGCGCCCCTTCCGAGACCGACGATCATCGCGTCGTCTGGATGCGCCAGCTCATCGAGTGGGTGCAGGAGATGGAAGAACCCAGCGAATTCCTCTCCACTCTCAAAGTTGATCTCAACACCGAAGAGGTCTACACCTTTTCGCCCAAGGGCCGTGTCGTCGTTTTGCCTCGCGGTTCCACTCCTGTCGATTTCGCCTACTTGATTCACACCGAAGTCGGCCATCAATGCGTTGGGGCCAAAGTGAACGGCCAGATGGTTCCGCTGCGCCATGTGCTCGCCAACGGCGACGTGGTCGAGATCATCACCCAGAAAAATCATGGCCCCAGCCGCGATTGGCTCAAATTCGTGCAAACGTCGCGTGGACGCAGCAAGGTTCGCCACTGGATTAATCTTCACGAACGCGAGGAAGCCACTGCCGTCGGCCGCCGCCTCCTCGAACGCGAAGCTCGCAACTGCGCCTTGAGCCTTAAGAAAATCTCCGATGAAGATTGGCAGCGCGTCGCTTCCGAATACGGCTGCGGGCGCATCGAGGACCTTCACGCCGACTTGGGCTACGGCAAATGGTCCGCCCGACAGGTTCTGGCTAAAGCGTCCGGCCAGCCACTCGCCGAACCAACGGAAGAGAAATCTCCCAAGCTCGTCTCCACCGTGAAGCGCATGCTCGGACTGCAGAACGCGCCCATCCAGGTGCGCGGACACGACGATCTGATGGTCTATCGCGCAAAATGCTGCAATCCCATTCCCGGCGACGACATCGTCGGCTACGTCACGCGTGGACGCGGCGTCGCCGTGCATTCCACTGCTTGTCCCAACGTCCAGAATCTTCTCTACGAGTCCGAGCGCCGCATCGCTGCCGAATGGGCCGGACCCACCGAGGCGGCCGCTTTCCCGGTTCGCCTCCGCATCCTCACTGAAGATCGCCCCGGCATGCTCGCCGAAATCACCGCCGCCATCAGCGCCGTCGATGCCAACATCCGCACTCTCGAAAGCGTCGGCGAACACTCACATGCCAGGATCGAAATCGCCCTCGACGTCCGCGACCGCAAGCAACTCGAAAAGATCCTCCTCCAAATCAAGAAAATCCCCGGCATCTTCGACATCGAACGCATCTACAACGTTTGAAGTTTGGCTTTTGCTCCCGCGCCCGTTCCATGCGGGCATTGTCGCTTCCGACATCCGCTCACCGCTTCGACTGGCCCGCGTTTACAATTGGACTTGAGATGCTTCGCCCCTTCTTTTCACGGCCGCCACGCCGTCGCCTTCCACGAAAGCTAACGTTCTTCTTGCCCGCATTCGCTCTGACCTTTCTCTTCATCGCCGGATGCCATCGCGTCATGCCCACAAATACCATTCCCCTGGACCAGTCCGGGCTCAGCTTTTCCGCCATTCAATCTTTGAAGTCGCTCAATATCAACGATGCCGAAGTCGCCGAAATCGTCAAAGCCAAGCAGGCTGGGCTTTCCGACGATGGCTGCGTCGCGCTTGTTCGCCTGGCGCATTCTCGAAATGAAAAGTTTCACACGGGAGACGATGTCGCCCAATTGCTTGGTGCTGGCATGGCCGAATCCACGGTGATCGAGTTGGCGAAGCTGAATCAGATTGGTCTGTGGACCGGCGAAGCCCAGGCCATGCGCCTCGCGGGTCTCTCCGACGAAATTATTCTCGAAGCCGCCCATCGGCGCGCTGCGGGCGAGCCCGTCCTCTCCGGAGCCTCTCTTGCGAATTTTAAAAATGCCGGAATGCGCGAGGGAACGCTGCTGCAACTTGTTCGTCGCGGCGTCGCCGATAGCGAGGCCCCGGAAATCATCAGACTTCGCCGTCGTGGCTGGTCCGACGTTCAAATTCTCCGCCGCTACTCCGGCCGCTGAACCGTCTCTCGATTTATATCCCTCCGCCCCCACACTTATCAGCCTGTGTGCCTTTGCCTTGTGCTTTTGCCTTTGCTTTTGTCTTTGTAGGGGCGGGGTTTACCCCGCCCGTCGGCGCAAAGCGCCGGGTTTTCGTTTCATAGAGCTGCATCCCTCGGCTTTCGTCGGCGCGCGTCAGGGCACGGTTTTTTACACTGACGCAGGAAGTGCAGCCGTGCCGCTCAAGCCTCGAAAGAAAAATGGGTTTTAGCACCTGAGAACAGTTGTCGTGTTGGCAAGCTCATGTGATCGGAATTTCGGAAACCTAGCGCCGTATCACCGAAAAAGGTGCTGCAGCGTTGCGTCAGGGCACGGTTTTAACCGTGCCGTAACCGGCATAGTATTAACGCGGCTTCAGCCGCTGAGGAGATGATTTCCTAGCTCTCACACGGATTCTTCAGCCCTGAGGTCAAATCCTTTCGCGGTCTATTTTGGAGACAACCTACTAGCTACTGGTTTTATTCATCGGTAGAATCTTCCTGCTTTGACTTTCTCTTCCACACGGCGTTTCTGCGGCGGCGCACTCGTCGTTGCTGCGCTCATCTGCCTGTCGAGTTGCGCCGTTCCCCTCGCCCCCGGCTATCAAATCGAAAAACAATCCATCATGGTTCGCTTCGTTCCCGGCAATCCGCCGCATCTCGCCATCCGCGCGCAATACCGCCTCGCAAATGTCGGCACCGCGCCGCTCGATTCCATCGAACTTGCTTTGCCGGACGAGAAGGGTTTCGGCGTCGCAAATCTCCGCGTCAGGGTTGACGGTCGCGAAGTCACGCCGCAGCGCGAACCCGGCCAAACATCCGCGCCCGCGGAAGGTGAGACCGCCGTTTCGGGGGCGTGGCCGGAGACTTGGCGCATTCCTTTCGCTTCGCACTGGTCCCGCCGCGCGCACAAAAATCTTGTACTGGAATATGACTTGGCCGCGACGCCAGCAACGGATCCGCGCATCTCAATTGCTTCGAACGCATTTTACTTGAATGATTCCGGCTGGTTTCCCGATCCACTTTCTGCAAAAGCGCTTTTCGCGAAGGATGTCGTGCGGCCCGATCCGTCGGATCTCATTGTTGACGTCCCCGCGAATTTTGTCGCCACCGCAAGCGGCGAATCCCGCGGCACCCACAAAACTGACAACGACACGGAATTTCGTTTCCGCCTGCGCAAAGACGACTTCGATCCCTATGTCGCGGCCGGCGCATACCACCAGCAACGAATTCCGGCTTCTGGCGCGACGGTTTCATTCTGGACGCTTCAGGCGTTTCCCTCGGCGATTCTGGAGCAAACTGCAACGAGCCTTGCCCCAACAGATACTTTTTTGACATCATCGTTCGGCGCGGTTCGGCCGGCAAACGAATCGCTGCTCGTTCTGCAATCCCCCGCGCCGCCGGATTCTACGCAGGAATCGTTTGACACGCGACCGGTCACTTTGCCCGGGATAATTCTTTTCTCTCCGTCGGACTTCTCGCGGAACGCTTCGACTGGAACCGCTTCAGCGATGCTCGAAAAGCGCCTGGCGCTTTCGTGGTTTCAGCATGTGATAACGCCGCGGCCGGAAGCGTGGCTGCTCGGCAATTCGCTTGCTTCCTACGCAGTGGCGCTGGCAAGTGAAAAGTCCGGTGCGCCCCGCTCGCGGGACGATCTCATTCACCAGCGCCTCGCGCGTTTTGATCAGTTGGGCAACGAAGCTGCCGACAAGCCCATCGCATTTGTGACTTCAAACGATTCCGCGCAGCAGCGCGAGATGGCCGAAGCGAAGTCGATGCTATTTCTTTTTGCGCTGGAGCATCGTTGCGGGCGAAAAAATGTCGAGCACGCGCTCGCTCACATGGTCTATGCTTTGCGAGGTCAGGAATATGGCTACACCGATTTTCGTGCGGCGCTCGAGCAGGAATGCCATCAGGATTTGTCGAGCGTGTTCGCCGCTTGGCTCGACCAGAAGGGAATTCCCGCTGATTTTCGCGCTCGCTACGAGAATGCAACATCAAAATGAAGCAAAATAGCGCCTTGATCGCGACACTGGGTCAGTTTGAATTTTCTTGACCGTGACACAAGAAGTTGAAATTCAAACTGACCCATTGTCGGCAAAATCGTCGCTAATTCACAGGAGGAATCGTGAAGGAAGTCATTTCTACAGCGCATGGCCCCAAAGCCATCGGCCCGTATTCGCAGGCGGTTCGCGCCAACGGCTTCATTTTTATTTCCGGCCAAGTGGCGTTCGATCCCGCCACGAGCCAGCTTGTCGAAGGCGACATTGCGGCGCAGACCGATCGCGTCCTGCAAAACTTGAAGGGCATTGTCGAAGCCGCCGGCTCCATGCTTGACAAGACCGTCAAGACCACCGTTTTTCTAAAGGACATGAACGATTTCGCAAAGATGAACGAAGTCTACGCCCGTTACTTTCCCGCGAATGCGCCGGCGCGCTCCACCGTGGAAGTCGCGCGTCTGCCGCGCGACGTTCGCGTGGAAATCGATCTGATTGCTTTGGCGTAGTCGTTTGATTGTGTAGCTCAGGCCCCGTTTCGATGTTTTTCAATTGGGACTGACCTGAGGCTTTTCCAGCGGATCTATAGTTACGAATTGAATCGAGGACTTCTGCAATGCAAGGTCGTCACGATTGGACGCGCGGTGAAATTCGCACCATTTTTAGTTTGCCTCTGCCGGAATTGATTTTCCAGGCGCAAACGATTCATCGCGAATTTCACAAGCCCGACGAAGTGCAGCTCTGCCGCTTGCTTTCGATCAAAACGGGCGCGTGCCCTGAGGACTGCGCGTACTGTTCGCAGAGCGCGCATTACAAAACAGGTGTCGCCCGGCAAAAATTAATGGAGCCGGCCGCGGTTCTTGAATCCGCGAAACGCGCGAAGGCCGACGGCGCGACGCGCTTCTGCATGGGCGCCGCGTGGCGTGATGTGCCCGAAGGAAAAGAATTCGACAGCGTGCTCGAAATGGTGCGCGAAGTAGCCGCGCTCAATCTCGAGGTCTGCTGCACGCTCGGAATGCTCACCGAAACGCAAGCCGCCGCTCTCAAACAAGCAGGTTTGACGGCCTACAACCACAACCTCGATACCTCGCCGGAATTTTACGGCCACATCATCACCACGCGCGTTTACGAAGATCGCTTGCAGACGATTGCGCGCGTGCGCAAAGCGGGAATCACGGTTTGTTGCGGCGGCATTCTTGGCATCGGCGAATCGGAAGAGGATCGCATCGGTTTGCTGCATCAACTCTCGAATTTGAATCCACATCCTGAGAGCGTGCCGATCAACGTGCTCGCGCGCGTCGAGGGAACTCCCCTTGCCGATGCTGCGGAGCTCGACCCGATGATTATGGTCCGCGCCATCGCCACAGCGCGCATTTTGATGCCGGCATCGCGCGTGCGCCTTTCCGGCGGACGCCACAAACTTTCGCGGGAGGCGGTCGCACTTTGTTTTCTGGCCGGCGCGAATTCCATTTTCACCGGAGAAAAACTTCTGACCACCCCAAATCCGTCCGTCGACAAAGATATGGAACTGCTCGACGATCTGGGCATGAAAGCGATGCAACGTGGCTGATGATTTGAGAGTGCGGCTGCGCGAACGCATCGCGGAGGAACTCGAAAACCTCCGTGAGCAATCGCAGCTGCGCTCGCTCGAAATCCTGAGCGGCGTGAATTTGTGTTCGAACGATTATCTGGGTCTCGCCGCCGATCCGCGCCTGAAGCACGCCGTCATCGAGGCGGTCGCGTCCGCGCGGCAAATGGGCGCAACGGGCTCACGCCTGCTCTCTGGCAATTCGCGCGAATGGCAAGAATTGGAGTCCGAGTTTGCCGAATTCGCCGGCACGGAATCAGCGCTTTACTTCGGCTCGGGATACGCCGCGAACGTGGGCTTGCTCAGCGCTATTTTGCAGCCGGGCGATGTTGTTTTTTCCGATGCGCTGAATCACGCCAGCCTGATTGACGGCATGCGCCTTTCCGGCGCTGAGAAAATTATTTATCCACACGGCGATATGCAATTCCTCGAAGATGCGCTTCGGGAGAAATCGCGCAGCACAGGCGCGAAAGTGATTGTCACGGAAAGTATTTTCAGCATGGAAGGCGACCTGGCGCGCATGGAGGATCTCCTGCGCCTCGCAAAAACTCAGGGTGCCGAATTGATTGTAGACGAAGCCCACGCGCTCGGCGCATGCGGCCCGGAAGGCCGCGGCATCATTGCGGGGTTGAAACACGAGCGCGAAATTCTCGCCATTGTCTATACCTGCGGCAAAGCTCTCGCCAGCGCAGGCGCGTTTGTCTGTTGCAGCGCAAAACTGAAAGAGTTTCTCGTCAACCGCGCCCGGACTTTTCTGTTTAGCACGGCGCTGCCCCCGTACTTCGCGCGGCAAATTCACGCGGCGCTGGCGATTGCGCGCAAGGAAGATTCCCGCCGCAAACATCTGCATGAAATCTCGATTGCGTTGCGCGCGGAATTGTCCGCTGCTGGCCTCAATTGCGGCGCGGGCTCCACGCAAATCGTTCCCGTGATTCTGGGCGCCAATGAAACCGCTGTAAACGTCGCGGCACAGTTGCAAGCCGCCGGTTTCGCCGTGCGAGCCATTCGTCCGCCCACGGTTCCTGCAGGCACGGCGCGCATTCGCGTTTCGCTCACCAGCCGCATCACTTTTGCAGACGTTCATCGTCTCGTTGGCGCAATTGGCGCGGCGGTGCATTCGCGCGATCTGTCAGCGGCTGAAGCGGCGACGGTCGCGAATGCCTAGTTGCTTTTTTATCACCGGCACGGACACAAACGTTGGCAAGACCGTCGTCTCCGCATTGCTTTGCGCGGCGCTCGGCGCGATTTACTGGAAGCCAATCCAAACGGGAACGTGCGAAGGTTCGGATCGCGCCACGGTGATGCGCATCACGGGCGTGCCAAAAAATCGCACTCTGCCAGAGGCGTATCGTTTTGCGCCGCCTGTGTCGCCGCATCTGGCCGCGCGATTGGCGGGCGTGCGCATTGAGCTGCGTAAAATCAAATTGCCGCAAATCGTGCATTCTGAAAATCTGATTGTTGAGGGTGCGGGCGGCGCGCTGGTGCCAATGAACAGCACGCAATTGATGACGGATCTGATGGCGCATCTGAATCTTCCCGTCCTTGTTGTCGCGCGGACTTCGTTGGGCACGATCAACCACACGTTGCTCTCGCTTGCGGCGCTGCGGGCCGCGCGGCTCGATCTTCGCGGCGTGGTGATGGTGGGAAAAGAGAATCGCGAAAATCGCGCGGCCATCGAACATTACGGCGAAATCGAAATCGTCGGCGCAGTCCCGCCGCTCGTAAAGATAAATCGCGCCGCGCTGCTGCGCGTTTTTCGCCAAACGTTTAATCGTAAGGTATTCCTCGCATGAACTCGAAACTGCGCGTCTGGCATCCCTTCACGCAGGAGGCGCTGGATCCCGCGCCGCTGCGCATCACGCGCGCGCAAGGCGTTTACATTTACACCGGCGACGGCCGCCGTTTCATCGACGCGATTTCCTCGTGGTGGGTCAACCTCCACGGCCATTGCCATCCCGCGATGATGGCGGCAATCGCGGAGCAGACGGCGAAGATGGACCACGTGCTGCTCGCGGGTTTCACGCACGACGGCGTCGAGGAACTTTCGCAACGCTTGCGCAAAGTGTTGCCGCGCGAACTGGAACACATTTTCTTTTCGGATGACGGTTCGACGGCCATCGAAGTCGCGCTGAAAATCGCCGTGCAATATTGGCAAAATTCCGGTCGCGCGCAGAAACAATCAATTGTCGCGCTGGAACACGCCTATCACGGCGACACGGTTGGCGCCATGTCCGTGAGCGACGATTCGATTTTCAACGATCCGTTCCGCAGTTTCCGTTTCCCGGTCCATCGCGTGCATTCGGCCTATTGCTACCGCTGCCCCGTCGGCAAGACGCGCGCCAGTTGCGATATTGATTGCGTCGAACAACTCGCTCGGCTGCTCGCAGAAAAACACGCGGAGATCGCGGCGGTGATTGTCGAGCCGCTGCTGCAGGGCGCGGGCGGGATGATTGTGCATCCCGTCGAATTTCTCCAGCGCGTTCGCCATCTTTGCACGCAGCACGATGTGCTGCTCATTGCCGACGAAGTTCTCACTGGATTTGGCCGCTGCGGAAAAATGTTTGCATGCGAGCTTGCAGGCGTCGTCCCGGATTTGATGTGCCTGTCGAAGGGAATCACCGGCGGAGTGCTGCCGATGGGCGCCACTGTTTGCACCGGCGAAATCCATCGCGCGTTCGTCAGCGACGATCGTACCCGCGCGTTCTATCACGGGCACTCGTACACAGGGAATCCATTTGCAGCCGCTGCGGCCATTGTCAGCTTGAGCATTTTCGAGAGCGAGCCTGTCTTTGAACGCATCGGCGCCATCGCGAAAATTCATCGCGAGCGCTTGGCCGCAATCGCAAATCATCCCGCGGTCGGCGATGTGCGTTCCATCGGCACCGTTGCTGCCATCGAGTTGCGCGCCGACGATGCCGGCTATTCGTCGCGCCTGCGGCCAAAGCTCTACAGCTTTTTTCTCGACGCAGGCGTTCTCCTGCGGCCGCTCGGCAACATCATTTACGTTCTGCCGCCTTACGCGATCACCGCGGACGAACTGCACTACGTGCATGACCGCATCGCCGAGTCGCTCGATCACTGCGAGGAATGGTCCAAGCCCGCCAGCGCCGCGCACTCGGTGTAAAACTTATTCGCGTGGTGCATCCATCATGGTGCAGCCCGCGGCGGGACATGCTAAAATTACCGCCTCACCGAAATGGGCCTGTAGCTCAGGTGGCTAGAGCGCGCCCCTGATAAGGGCGAGGTCGACTGTTCAAGTCAGTCCAGGCCCACCACTTTTCGCATTCATACACGCTGCGTCTTCGAAACGGTGTAGACTCCATGCCGTGAATCCCGTGCGAAAAAATGTGCTCGTGATTGTCCTTGGTTTTGCTTTGGCCGGGATATTCTCATTGGCTGCGCCTTCCGTCCTCGCGGCAAAAGTGGTGTCGCGAATGGTTCTTTGCGGCGGCGTCAAATACCACTACCGGCTTTTTTCACCGGACACGAACGCTGCATTGCCGGGCATTCTGCTCCTCCACGGCGCTGGTGATATTCCCGACAACATGATTGGCGCGTGGAAACAATTCGCCACGAAAAATCGCATCGCGCTCATTGCGCCCCAGCTCCCTCGCGACAAAAAATTCGAGCCGCTCGCCCCCGCCGTATTTCGCTGTGTTGTCGAGGACGCCAAACAGCAGGTCGCGCTGGACGCGCGGCGCATCTACGTTTTCGGAAATTCCATGGGCGGCTATCTGGCGTATGACGCGGCCATGTTTGACTCCGATTATTTTGCCGCCGTCGCCGTCACGGGCATGGTGATTGCCGACAATTACGATTGGATTTTGTCCCGCGCAACACGCAAGACGCCCATCGCCATTTACATCGGTGACCGCGACCAATTTTCCTCGCTCGCCCGCGCCCGTAACACTCGCGACCTGCTCGTCAACGCCGGGTTTCCGGTCCAATATGTGGAGCTGAAAGACCACGACCACGATTACTATGTGCTGTCTGACCGAATCGACGCGAGCGCGTGGCGCTTTTTCCACAAATATCAACTCTCGCATTTGTAAGACTCTGCGCAACCGCGGGGCATTCACGCCCAAGGAGATTTGCCATGATCTACTTATTGTGGGTGATCGTGATCGGCATCCTCGCCGGATGGATCGCGGGCAAAATCATGCACGGCCGCGGCTTCGGCTTGCTGGGCGACTTGATTGTCGGCGTGATCGGTTCGCTTCTCGGCAGTTTTATTTTCGGCTTGCTCGGACTCGGCGCTTACGGACTGATCGGTCGGCTGGTCGTCGCCATTGTCGGAGCCGTCATTCTTCTGTGGCTCATTCGCCTCATCAAAAGGAGATAAAACGGAGCCACGCTCAGGTGGCAGGAGCTTCGAAATATTCGGTGAGGCGCTTGTGGAGTTCGCCGATGGCACGATGCAAGTCGGCAATGCCTTCCGTGCGGTGGCTGACGTCCTGAGCTTTTAAATCCCCCAGCAAGTCGTGCGTGAGCGTGGTCGCCCGTCGTATGCGCTCAAGCGTGAGCAGCGAAAGCACAGTCGAAGGATCGCGATGCTGAATTTGCCGCTCGCGCCATTCTTGCACCGCCCACGCGGTTTTTCGCACGTGGTCCACCGCGTCGCGGAAATCGCGCAGAATTAAAGGATCAATCTCGCCGGACTTGATGCCTTGCTCGAGGGTCAATAGCTCGGCACTGGTCTTGCGAAGCTGGAAATTCAATCCCCAAAACGATTCGTTCGGTGTGAGCAATTCGACAGCGATGCCCTGTATCGCGCCGGCTCGCGAGCGGCGCACCGCCGCCATCCGCGCCTGAGTTTTTTGAGCCGTCAGCAGATTCGTCAATTCCGCCTCGACACCCATCGTGGGATAGTTGCGCATTTGCAGGAGCGCGCCGTGCGCATTGACCTCCGTGGCTTGCGCGCTTTCCTTGAATTGCGCGCCACTGGCTTCGCGCCAATTCACTTCCAGAGGTACGACGACCGGGTAACGGCTGCTGCGCCGGTGCTCCGGCCCAGAGGGCTTCTCCGACGATGACTTTTCCGCAACCACTTTCTGCCTCGAAGAGACGCCCTAATTTGCTCCGTTTCCCGCCTCCTTGGCAAGAACGAAATTGTGCAGCCGTCGTGGCGGCGCGCCACCCATCGTGGCAAGGGGCCTCTGTGCCTTTGCCTTCGTAGGGGCGGTGTTTACCCCGCCCGTCGGCGCAAAGCGCCGAATCTTCGTTTTGTGTAGCTCCATCGTTCGGGCTTTCGTCAGGGCACGGTTTCAGCCGTGCCGAAAAATTACCGGGAACCAGAGGTTTTAGCCGTGAGGTATATCGAACCGTCTCTCCCATATTTATTAGATATGTTCTCGCCATCGACAGTGGCCCGCTCCATCCGCGAATTTACCGTATAATTCAGCGGCCTTAACAGGAGGATATGAAATGACGCGAGCAATCTTCGCAGCTCTGCTATTTCTTGTGGCGCCGGTATGCGCATCTGCCCAGCAAAACCGCGCTTCCGCGGCTGCTTCCGAAAAGAACGACGCAACCGTGCAGCTCCTCAAGAAATTGGTGAACGCTCCGGGACCCTCCGGCTTCGAAGAGCCCGTGGCCAAAATCATGGTCGAAGAAATGAAGCCGTACGCCGCGAAAATCACCTACGACGGGCTGGGCTCAGTGATTGCCACGCAAGGGTCCAGCGGGCCGCGAATCATGCTCGACGCCCACATGGACGAACTCGGCGGCCTCATTCGCCGCATCACGCCGAGCGGTTTCTTGAGCATGCAAATGCTCGGCGGATGGTTCGATCAGGCCTTGGTCGACCAGCGCTGGTGGATCATCGGCTCGAAAGGGCCGGTGCTCGCGGTCACAGGCATTCGCGACGTTCATATCGCGTCCCCCGAAGAACGCACGAAAGTTTTTCCGCGCGATTCGCTTTACCTCGATATTGGCGCGAGATCCGCTGACGACGTTCGCGCGATGGGCGTCGAGCCAGGCGATCCCGTGGTACCCGATTCGCCGTTTGAAATTCTTAACGGCTCACAGAATTATCTGGCCAAGGCGTGGGACGATCGCATCGGCCTCGCCGTGATGATCGAAGTGATGCATCGCCTCGCGCACGCAGCGCACGCGAATCAAGTCTTTTACGCCTCAACGGTGCAGGAAGAAATCGGCCTTCGCGGGGCGATTACCGCCTCCGATGTGATCAAGCCCGACGTCGCCATCGCTCTCGAAGTGGGCATCGTGAAAGACGTTCCGGGCGTGAAGCCCGAAGAGGCGCAGGAAGTCTTGGGCGGCGGACCCGGTGTTTTTCTGTGGGACGCGAGCGAACTCCCCAATCGCAAATTCGTCACGCTTGTGGAAAACGTAGCGGCTGCGAATTCCATTCCGCTGCAATACGATTTGATCACTGGCTACGGAGACGATTCCGCGGCGATACAAAAAAGCAATGGCGGCGTGCCGACCGTGAATCTCGTTGTGCCCACGCGCTACACCCATTCGCACAACGGCATTCTCAATCGCGGCGATTTCGATCACATGGTCGATTTGGTCACCGCGTTGATCGAAAAGTTGGATGCAGGCACGGTGGCGAATCTGCGCAACTTCGCCCCATCGTCGGAGTAAGCGCCGCGGCGAACTGCAATTCAGCGTAGGCTATTCTTGGAGTGCGGGGGCTCGACGCCGCTTTGCGTTGGTCGGAACGCGGCGCGCATTTTGCGTGGCACAGGCTTCACTCCCACTGACGTGAGACTCTCTTGCTTTAGTCGCTGAAGTGGCAATTTGCCGTTCTCACACAGCTTCTTCAACCTGTATGCCTTTGCTTTCGTAGGGGCGGGGTTTACCCCGTCCGTCGGCGCAACGCGCCGAGTCTTTCGTTTCCTGTCGCCGTCGCTCTTGTGCGTGGCACAGGCTTCAACCTGTATGCCTTTGCTTTCGTAGGGGTGGGGTTTACCCCCGTCCGTTTTCTCTTCGCCTTCGTAGGAGCGGACTTCTTTAGCCCCGCCCCCCAGGCAGAGCCCCATAGCGGTCACTTGTCGAAGGGCCTCCCGTCTCCTCTTCTCCGCTCGAGTCGCCGTAACAACCGTCCTTGTCCTCCCCTCGATAATTACCTTCACCCGCCGTCGGATCGGTTCGCGCAACCATCCATTCCGACCTAAAAATGCGAGTGTCGTTGCCACTCACCGAGTATACTTGCGCCGAATAGACGGAAAATTTTCTGAGGTGATTCTTTCCTGTGAACAGAATCTCTTTTTGGAGAGGCAGGCCGCGGCGAGCATCCTTCCTTTTCTTTGCAGGCGTTTTCCTGCTTTTTGCCGTGATCGGAATCGCTAACGACATCGCGCAAATGGGACGCACACCTGTACTCACTGCTGTTCTCGTGACAGTGATTACCGCTTTATTCGCCATCGGCTACGCCGTCGTGGGATTCGCGCTGCGAAAAAATGCGTGGAAAGCAATTGTTCCGTTATTCATACTGAATTTCATTGTGGTGAACGTAATCGCAGCTTTGATTCCCAGCGTGCCCGCGTCGGCCGCCATGGGTGCCCCTCAACTCGCGCGATTGCACAACCGCATGATCTTTGACGCGATCGCTGCCGGAGCTTGCGTGATGCTGGGTTACATCTGCTTTCTCTACGTGACTGTCACCGAGGGCAGGCGCTACCTGCGGGCGCGCGCGGAAATCGAGCTGGCAGCGGAAGTTCACCGCCTGCTGGTGCCGGAGATCGAAACCAAAATGGACGGTTTCGAATTCTACGGCCGCTCTTCACCGAGCGCGGAGGTCGGCGGCGACTTGATTGATGTGGCGGGATCGAGTGGGGATTGGGTCGCTTACTTGGCCGACGTTTCGGGGCATGGAGTTGGGCCCGGAGTCGTGATGGCCATGGTAAAAAGCTCATCGCGAATGCTGCTGAGTTCGGGCGAGGACTCGGAACATCTGCTCGCGCGGCTCAACGAAATTCTATATCCGCTGAAGAAACCGGACATGTTCATCACATTCTGCTTCCTGGCGAAAAACGGAAGCGAATTGCGTGTGGGGCTTGCGGGCCATCCCGCCATCCTTCATTTTTGCGCGGACGAGAACGCAGTGCGGCAACTGGATTCCTCGAACATGCCGCTGGGAATTTTACCAACGCAGGAATTCGCGAGCTGTGTCGTCAGAGCACGGTCGGGAGACGTCCTGGCGCTCTACACGGACGGATTTCTCGAAGTCGCCAATGCGGCGGGCGAAGAATTTGGCCTCGTGCGGTTTCAACAGGAGTTTCAAAAACACGCCGCTGCTCCGCTCAAGTGCATTTATAGCGCTCTCCAGGAGAGCGTTGCGCGGCACGGAACGCAATTCGACGACCAGTCGCTGCTGTTAATTCGAGTCACGGGCCCGGGCACGTAGCCCCTCGAGTTCTCCGCTACTGCTCACGCTCGGCATATACGACTGCTTCCTGATTGCAATCCGTCAACCCCGCGTTCGACAGCTTCTGACGCCTGCGGGATCGCACTTATAAGCCGTTCGAGAGATAATCGATGCCGTCCGCTCCGGGGCCCAAATGAAGAAGACTGCAATTCTCGGGTTGCTTGCGTGTGCGTTTGCGGCGCTTGGTTTTGCGCGCAATCAGGCGAGAAATCCATTTCAGCCGACGCAGCGCGTCAGCTTGTCGAACGGTTTCTCGATCCAACTGCCCGTTGCGTGGACGGTCCGTGCAAATTTGCGCGGCGTGCCGCCCGAAAAACTCGCCGGTTCCGCGCCTCCCTTGGCGTTCTCCGAGATGCACATCTGGGACAATTCGACTGATTCTTCCGTGCTGGAGTTGGGCGTTTCCAATAATCCGTTTCTTGGCCTTGACGAAACTGCGCTCGATACTCAAATCGACGGCGCAACGAATTCAAGCCCGGCGCTTCTCGATTACTTCTTCTACTTTTTCTTCCCTCCACCGCGCGACTGCCTTAACGGCGCGTCCGCCGCATTCCACTCGAAATCCGGCGACGCCGACTCCGATTCCAAAGGCGCAAATAGATCGCGCCCCGATTTCGATCTTTCCTACGACTGCGTTTTCTTGCCGACTCTCGCGGATTTTTACGCGAGCCAGTTGACTGCCTCGTTGCATATAAGCCGTGCGAACGGCGCCACTCATTGGCGAGGTCGCGCGCAAGGCTTTTACCTGGCATCCATGGAATCAGTTCAGTCGAATGATTTGACGTTTTATGTTTTTGAGGCGCAGGCCGAGTCGCCGCTTTCCCGCGCAGTGGTGAATCATTTCAATCTGCCCGACTCTTTAGAAGGTACGCAGGCGGATTTTTTCTGGGCCGTCGGCGCTCCCACGCCGTTTCCGTTCGTGCCGGATCCAACGCGTAAGAATGTGCCTTTGATTCATGTTGCGTACGCCGCCGTCGGTCCCGGGCCCAACAAACGCCCCGAATTCCTGCACATCTTGCACGAAATTTCCGCGCCGTGGGGCTCGCCTTACTGATTGTTTTGCGTCGCGCGCGGCTCGCGTTGTGTAGGGGCGGCTTTATGCCGCGCCGTAGCGCGTTTGTGAAAATGGACATATCGAAAAAAGAATGGCGAAAATACTCGATTAGAAATGACCTCGATCGTGTTTTTTCAATGACTTGCATGAGGTTCTAATTTCCCATATTTACTCGATTAGAATTCAAGGAGCCGATGAAAACCGAAAGGCCGTGACGGCCGCGTCCCGTACCGCTGCGCGCGCGAAAGGCGAAAAAGCGCGTTTTCAGTCCCGATTAGAAACTTCCATCTGGCATGTTTTGTGCAAGTTAGTATTTTGTTACTTGTGTTTAGCGTCCGATTAGAATTTTTAAGGAGCAAGATCGAGCTACGCGGCTTTGGTTGGTGCAGTCTACGAGATGTTTGCGCTATGTAAAACGCATTTTGAGGCGAAGATAAACTGACGGCTGAGACGGAGGGTTTCGCGGAGCTAATCGCTTGGATTTTCGTCGAACGGGAGCTCATCTCTTTGATCTCCGCTCGCGTCATCGAATTTTCGCTCTGAAAACGCTAGCACGATGTCGCGCGCAGCGCTAGATCACGCAGCTGTGGTGTTTGTCGAGCGGCCTTGCCTTTTCGGGTGCCCCATGCTCGGTTTCTGAGCGTGGGGATTTTTGACAACGAAAGGCGGAATGACAAAGAGGGTCGCCAAGGCACACTAACCACTTGATCTGTCATTCCAAACCGGCCGCACCTAGGCCGTGTGAGGAACCTGCTGTTGCCTTGCCGCAGCCTTAGGGCCACTGGCCACTAACCACTTGACTTGTCATTCCGAGCGAGTCCCGACGCTTTCTATCGGGGCGACGAGGAATCTGCTGTTCGCTTCTCCGCGCCTGTCTTTGTGGGTCGTACCTTCAGGTACGACATAAAGCGCACTCGCGTTCCACTTCCTTTCGCGCGTTTCACCCGCGCGATGTGGCGCTAGATCACGCGGTTGTGGTGGTTTGCCCAGCAGGCTTGCCTCGCCGCAGCCCGTTTGAACTTCCGCATCGCTGGGCTGGACGCCGAGCACCGAAAATCTTATCCTCTGGCATGGGAGACTGGCAATCTAGCAGGTGGTTGGCATCGACCGAACCTTAAACGTGGCGGACAATCTCTCCAGGCAAAAGCGCAGCTGGCTAATGAGTCGGGTGCGAGGGTCACATACCCTTCCGGAAAGGCTCGTCGAAAAATTCCTGCGTCGGCATAGTATTCGATTTCGTCGACATGACCGGCAACTGCCCGGAACACCGGATATAGTTATACCAGGACGTCATATGGTAATATTCGTTAACGGATGCTTTTGGCACGGGCACAAACGATGCCGCTGTTCGAGGTTGCCGTCTACGAGGAGAACGTTCTGGTCGGAAAAAATTCAGACGAACAGAAAGCGTGACGAACGTGTCCGCCGTGCTCTTCGGAAAATGGGTTGGAGGGTGCTAACTGTGTGGGGATGCCGCACTGGCACCGCTGATTTGCGCAAGGTTGTTGGTACGGCGTTAGCGCTTGAAGAGAATCGGAGGGGATACTGAGAAACAACCTGCTCTCGAGGAATTTGTTGGCTGCCGTCGACGTCTTTTGCGGCGTCGGCGGGCTGACGCACGGGATGTTGAAGGAAGGCATTGCCGTTTTCGCAGGCGTAGACATAGACCCGAAATGCCGGTATCCCTACCAGAAGAACAACGGATGCCTCTTTGTTGAAGAGGACGCCGCGAAGCTTTCCGGCTTGGAGGTCGCGAGCTTCTTTCCGGTGGGTCACACGAAGATTTTGGTCGGCTGCGCTCCCTGCCAGCCCTTCTCCACCTACACACGAGGTAAGAAGGACCGGAAGCTCCATAGGTGGGGGCTGCTGTCCGCTTTTGGGAGGATCATTCGAGAAGCTAATCCGGACATCGTCAGCATGGAGAACGTCCCTCAGTTAGAAAAGGAAATAATCTTCAAGAGATTCGTTACCAACCTTAGGTCCCTGGGATATTCCGTCACCTACTCCAACGTAAATTGCTGGACATACGGAGTGCCCCAGACCCGGACGAGGCTGGTTTTGTTTGCTTCAAAGTACGGTGAGATAGGCCTGGTGACGCCTACTCACCCCCTGAACCGGCGCAGAACTGTCCGTCAGGCAATCGGGCGACTGGAGCCCATAAAGGCAGGAGGGATCTCTGGACGGGATACGCTGCACCGTGCTAGCGCCTTGTCACCTCGAAATCTTCGCAGAATCAGGGCTTCGAAACCGGGCGGGACATGGCGCGACTGGGCTGACGACTTGATTGCGGATTGCCACAAAGCGGAGACAGGCGAAACATACCGAGGTGTCTATGGACGGATGGTGTGGGACGGCCCTGCACCGACTGTGACAACGCAATGCCATGGGTTCGGAAACGGACGATTCGGCCATCCAGAGCAGAATCGCGCCATCTCGCTGCGAGAGGCCGCTCTACTGCAAACATTCCCCACGCGCTATAGGTTCGCAGCTCCCGATGATCCGATTACGTTCCATCATTTGGGAAAGCTTATCGGGAATGCTGTCCCCGTTCGGCTTGGCCGCATCATTGGAAGAAGCATTCTCAAGCACCTGGAAGCTCAATCG
>DAHUXN010000040.1 GCA_027307115.1 Acidobacteriota bacterium | reverse complement strand
TGTCCGTTGGCGCACGAGAAATCGGCGGACGCGGCAGGAAAGTTCGTGATGCCGGGCCTGCGCGCGCCCGCGCTACGCGATTCGTCGAGATCCATGCCGTTGTAGACGGCGCCGCGAATGCGCGCGTCACCGCGGCAGACGAGCGAGCCGAGCAACGCGGCGCGGCCGATTCCCTTCGCCGAAATCTGGATATCGCCAGAGGCGGTGCCCGCAAAAAGATTGGCAAGGGACACAGTCTGCGCGGCAAGCGAGCCCAAATTCACGTCGCTAAATTTCGCGGTGGCGTCGTAAGTTGGTTGCGCGTTCAAATTGAGTGCGATGGAGCCGAGAACCTCGCCTCCGTAGAATTTCGCGCGGGCTTTTGTAAGTGCCAGCTTGCGCCCTTCGAGGGTGGCGTACGCAGTGAACTGGCTGACAGTGAGCGGCGCGAGAGCGAACTCGCCGACGGAAACCGAACCATGGCCGCGAAGCCATGCAGGAACAGGCTGAGGTTGGGGATTTGAAGCGAGGAACGGCAGAATACGGTCGAGAAGACTTTCGCGGCGCTGCGGGTTGAGCCAGCGATCCATTTCGGCAGCGTCAAGTTCGTTCGCGGAAAGTGCGAACTGCCAATCGCCGGCGTCGACGTGGCGTTCGAGGGTGCCGCGCCAATTCGCGCCGAACGCATCGGCTGCGGCTAGCTGGACTTTGGCGTCGCCATTTCCCGACGCGGTCAAATTCACCGTTCCCGACAAGTGCGTGATTTCGTGATTGAGAAACGGCGCGCGAATCGCGATACCTGCCAGCGTCACCGTGCCCTGCGGGTGGCGAAACACCGATAACGGTGATGACGCGGCCGAGGCCCGTGGCGAAGCAGCGTCCTGCCATTGCAAATGAAACTGCGCCGGCCCGTCGATCAGCCATCCTGGAGGCAAACTGAATCCCAGCGCGCCGGCCGCGGTGAAAAGAGTCCGGACTTCAGCCGTCTGCCCGTCCAGTTTCCACGCGGAATGCCACCGGGGAGCACGTTGAGCGGAGCCGAGCAGGCGGAATTCTCCGGAACGGACACCGATCGCGAAAATCGCGGGAGGAAGCGAAATGGAATGGTCCGTGAATAGTAGAGACGCGCGTCCCACGCGGATGGGCACACGCACGCTGCCGCCGTCGAGCTCCATGCCGTCGGAAGCCACAATTCCCTTCTGAATGCGGGGCGGCCAGCCGGATAGCGTGACGTGCATTGTTGCCGTGCCGTTCATTGCAACTTGCTCGGGCACGTCGCGATGGAAGGCGCGATACCACGTGAGCGCGTCGGCCATGGCCACGCCGCTCGACACAATGTCGAGCTGGGCGTTCTTGACCGCAGCCTGCGTCGCATCGGGGGTGGTGGTCCAGTTCATGGCGCCGGTTGCGCGAACATTGGAACGGGGCGCTTCGAGAACAGCTTGCGTCAACTCGAAACGTGATTCGTCAGGAGCCCACCGCGCCTCAACATTAAGATTGGCGGCGGGATCGTCCGGACGCATCGGCAAATCCCAGCGATGCAGACGGCGGAATTCGGTGTGCAGGGAAAGGTTCCAGTCATAGTCGACTGTCCTCGCCGCAAGCTGGAGCGAGAAAAGACCGCGCACGCCGTAGTCATTTCCTCGAAGCAATCGAAGAACGTCGGAGAGAGACGCGCCGGCCCAATTCAATTCGAACGACGCGGGGCGCAAGCGCGAAGAAGTGCCGCCAACAATGCCTGTCAGGCTCAGAACGCCTGCTTGCTGCACGACTACTGCAGCGCGAAACGGCTGCGCCTGGAGGTCAACACGCCAACTGCCCGGCGAAAACTGCTCGACGCTCCCTTCGACGTTTGCGAGCGCGAAAGGCAGCTTGCCAGCGCCCTGCTTAAAATTGACGCGGCCGCCGGAAAGATCGATGCGCTGCAAACGAAGCGAGGCACGCGCGGGAACGGGAGCGGCGGGAAGATTTCCGCGCGGGCGCGGCAGCCATGATTCCAGATTCCATTCACCGTCAGGAAGGCGCACAAGATTCAAGCTGGGACCGCTAAGCGACACAGGTCCGAACTCGATGCGTCCGCGAAGCAAGGCGCTCCAACGCAAACCAATCGTGAGCGAATCCGCGCGAAGGAAGTATTCGTTGCCGAAACGAGGGTCTTCGGCAACGGTGACGCGGTCGGCTTCGAGTCGCGGTCCTGCGAGCATGCTGAACGAGTAGTGGGCGACGTCGACTGGGCGGCCAAAGGCAGCCTCGAGCCGGCGCGTGAGGGCCTGGTTCAACCAGCCAAACTCGAGAAGCAGGGAGAGTCCGTAGTCGAGCGCCAGGCCGGCAACGATCACAACCAGAAGTATTCGCAACCAGCGATGTAGGCGCGGCGAGCCGGGAAAGCGGGTTGGTTCACTGGCGTGCGCGAATCGGTTTCGTGCTGCCTCCGCCGTGGTCAAAACAGGAGGCGGCATCAGTGCACCTCGCGGAACATCCGGGACCAGCGTGTTTCGGTGGGCAGATAGAGGAGCGTCTTTGCGGCATTTTCCAACACATGCAAGAAATTGGCGGACTTCGATTCGCCATTCGTTGCGTCATTCGTCTCGCCATTCTCTTCAATTGACCAATAGATGAGCAGCGGGCGGCCCGCAATTGCGTCACGCGGAACAAACCCCCAGTAGCGGCTATCAGAACTATTATCGCGATTATCTCCCATGACGAAGTAATCGTTTGGAGGAACAACGAGTTCGCCGTGATGGACGTCGTGACGCAACGTATTCGCCCATTCGGGCCTGATTTCCGCCGCGATCAAACGAAGATCCGGAGGTGGAAAGTCAAACATGTAAGGATCGGCGGTCGAAAGATTGTGGACCGCGTACGGTTCGACTAACAGGGTATCATTGACGTACACCCTTTGGTCCGCGATATGCACGCGGTCGCCAGGCAGCGCGATGACGCGCTTGACGTAGTACGGATGATCATCGTAGGAATATTTGAAAACGATGACGTCTCCGCGTCGAATCGGACGATACGGCAGCACGTGGTCGTACCAGGCGCCGCGCCCGCCAAATATGAATTTATTCACAAGCAAATGATCGCCAACCAGAAGCGTGGGCGCCATGGACGGAGATGGAATCTCAAAAGCCTGAACGACAAAGGTGGCGCCGAAGACAGCGATGATAATTGTGATGAGAAGGGATGCGAAATAATCGCGGACCGCATTGCCTTCATTCTGTGCAGGCGCCCCGGAAGAATCGGGCGCCTCCGGGGTCTCGACCGCTTCAGCCATGCGAAGTATCCTGCGGGGCGCGTTTCGCGTCTTCCTCACGCAGCAAACCGATAGCCAAGGCCGCCGCAGCCTGCTCGGCGGATTTCTTGCTGTGGCCATCCGCCTCGGCCAAGGCCCGACCTGCCGCCCGGACGCTGACGCGAAAAGTCTTGTTGTGCTCGGGGCCTGTCTCACGCACCACGTGGTACTCCGCAAGGCGCAACCCCCGGCTTTGGAGCCATTCCTGAAGGGCTGATTTGTGATCCGGATCAGCAAGCAACTCCGCAACCGACAGCGCATCGCTCAACAACGAACGTTCCACGAAGGTGGCGGCGGCAGCGAATCCCGAATCGCGAAAAATTGCGCCAACAACCGCTTCATAAGCGTCGGCCAGAAGATTTTGCTTTCTGCGCCCGCCGGTTTTTTCCTCGCCCGGACCCAGGCGCAGATGTTCTCCCAGCCCAAGGCGATTCGCCGCATCTTCCGCGCTGACAGCGCTGACCAGGCGCGCCCTGGCCTTCGACAGGCTCCCTTCGTCCCAGTCCGGAAAACGGGCGACAAGAACGCGGCTGACCGCGAGGCCCAGGACGCTGTCACCGAGAAATTCGAGACGCTCGTTGCTTCGCGCGTCAGAATTAAATATATGGGAGCGGTGCGTCAGCGCTCGTTCAAGCCATTCGACGTGCTCGAATCGATAGCCGAATTTGTGTTCGAGATCACGCCGCTCCGCATCGGTCATGGACAAAATCAGGTCCCCAGAACATTTAGTTCATTTTCTCGCGTTGAGTTCTTCAATTAAATCGTGATCGTTTCGCCCCGGCAAATTAAAGAATGGACAGGTGGGCGCCGCGAGATGTTTTAGTTTCGAAAAAACTTGTCGCCGAGACGCCGGAAAATTCCGTTCCGAGTTCTTGCCACAACGTGACGAAGCTGATAACCGGCGCCGATCGCCTCGCGTCGCGCGGCTCTGTCGTTCGCGTTCACATCGCTGCGCCGCGAACACTCAAGCTCTTACGCCCTCGACAACCGAGAGGTGAGTTTCGGTGGAAACGACGCGCCGAAGCCTGAACCCGGATCGCTTCAGCAGCTCCCGGAACTCCGCCTGGGTGCGCTCTCGGCCACGTGGCGTGAGAACCAGCATCTCAAGATCCAGAAGTTTGCCGAAGTGGGCCCTGTTGCCGGGCGGGATGACCGCGTCGACGATTAGCACTTTCCCGCCGGGCTGCATCGCCCGGTGGCAGTTTCGAAGGATCTGAGTTGCCCGCTCATCATCCCAGTCGTGGATGATGTGCTTCATCACGTAAACATCGCCCCCCTCCGGAACGGACGCAAAGAAGTCGCCGCTGACGATTTGGCAACGGTCGGCCACGCCTCCGCCCTGGAGCAGCGCGGTGGCCCCGGCGGTCACGTGCTGAAGGTCGAAAAGGATGCCGCGCATCCTTCTGTTCGCTTTAAGAATGGTCCCGATCATAAGGCCGTGTCCGCCGGCAACGTCTACCAGAGTGTTGATCCCGGAAAAGTTGTATGCGGCGACCACAGCCTTCGACTCCAACTTGCTGATCGAGGTCATCGCCGCGTCGAACACCGCTGCAGCTTCCGGCATCTTGGCGAAGTACTCGAAGATGGGCATGGCAAAGACATGGTCAAAAGCTGGCTCACCGGTTCGGACGCTATGCCGAAGCTCTCCCCACGGGCGCCACGTGCTCTCGTGCCCTGTGAATCGCGCATAGCCGCCGAGCGCTTGGGACGCATCTGTGCGGAGCAGCCTGCCGAGCGGAGTGAGTCGGAATCTGCGGTTTCCGGTCTCGGCGAAGAGCCCAACGCTCCCCAGGGCACGGAGCAGCCGATAGACGCCGTCTTCCGAAGCGTTCGCCGTTCGCGCAATGTCGGCGGCCGTCCTGGGCCCGTTCTTCAAGAGGTCTGCAATGCCAAGCTCGGCGGCGACCGCAATCGCCTGACTCGTCCATTTGCCAGCAGTCAGGTTCATCAAGGTCATCGGATCGGAAGCCTTCTTCGCTGGGGCCGGTCTCGGCTTCGCCATATTCTTCCTCCGTTTAAGCGGTGACGCCGCCGCTCACGGCGCAGCGGTTCGGTACTCCACTGAGTCCAACCCAATATCCCTTCGCAGCGACGCTATCACTGACAACACTCGTTTAGGGCTTCGGTGGCGCAGGCTGGCTTCCGGCCTTGGCTTTCGCTTCCGCGGCCCCTTGCTTGCAACGGTCCTGCAATTGAGACGGAATTTGGGCACAGCTATCGAAGGACTTCTCGGCGTCGGAGAACTTGCTCAGTTTTTCGTCCTCCACGCCGAGGATGAAATAGTCGGTCGGGTCGGGGTGTGGATTGCCTTCCGTGGCTTTCGTAAGTTCTGCGACCGAGTCACTATCCTTTCCCTCGCGGAAATAGACGAGGCCAAGCCCGCTGTGAGCCTGGGAAATCGCGCTGGCTTTGGTCGTCGCGAACTGCTCGTCGGTCAGTTCGGCGGGTTTCGGCAAGGTTGCCAGGATCTCGAGCGCATGTTTCTCGTATTGCTCCGCTTTCGTAAGCTGGTCAGCAAAGCCCGCCACGGTGGGATTTCCGCGCGGAATCACCCATCCGACCAGAGTGAGCACGGTCACATCATTGGGATTGAGTTGCAAGGTTTTGTCGGCGGCTACGTACATCTTGTCGATTTTCTGCTTTTCGAAATAGGCGTTCGTGAGGCGCGAATACACGGCGGCGCGGCAAGCGCTCTGCGGATAATTCTTCACGAAGTCCTCGCCTGCTTGGATTTGCGCGTCGTAGTCGGCGGGAGCCGCCGGCTTCAGCGCCACAAATGCCTTGCAGGCGGCATCTTCCTTTGGATCCACCGCGGGCGCCGCAGGCTTCTGAGGAGTCGGATTTTGCAGAGACGGTTGTTGCACTTGGGTTCCTTGTTGCTGCGCACCCTGCTGCTGAGCCCCCATGCCTTGAGCGCGGGCTTGAGGCGCAGCCGCCAAACAGGCGCACGCGGCTAACATTAGAGCGGTGATTCCCATTCGGTATGTCATTGTTCTTTCGTCCTCCAATTTAAAGTACTTCCCTCCGGGAACCGAATGGGTTCAACCGGTAGTGGAAATTCGCTCGGGCGATTATTGCGACGGCACCGACGGTGCTTGTGCCGGGCGATACGGTTTCGCGATGCCCTGTTGCGCCGCCACGCGAGCCGTTTCCGGAGCGCCGTTAACGCCCAGCGCCGCCCGATATTCCTTTATGGCAGGCTCGCGCTCGCCCTGCAAGTCGTGAATACGGCCCAAATAGACATGCGACCACGCCAGAATACTCGGACTCGGCGCGGCCGCCGCGCTTGAGCCAGGCGGCGGCATGCTCACAACTTGCTCGAAGAGATTTTCGGCTTTTTCGCCCTGGCCTTGCAAGACGGAGGCGAGCGCCAGTCCATACAACGCGCGAGGCTGGTTGGGATGTTCGTTCAGGATGCCTTGAAAAGTTGCGGCAGCGCCCGCCGCGTCTTGCAACGCGATTTGACGATCCCCGCGCGTGAACTCCTGCTCGAGTTGCGTTCCGGGAGCGCTCCGGCCATTCTCTCCCTGAATGCCGCCCGCGGGAACTACTTCTGTCGCGGAGGCGAATTGGAAATTTTGCAGCCGTTTTTGTTCAGCGGCCACATTGATTCCCTGAACGAGCGACGGAAAATACAGAGACATCGCCGGTTCGGACTTCTCAAACACGATGAGTTGCTGATAGATGGGGCGCACCAGAATGAAGCCGGTCCTGTCGTCCGCGGCCAGGGCTGCTTCGAGCTGATCGGGCGGCAGCTTGCGAACGCGCAACTCAACGGCGCGAACCAGGCACTCGTCGAACAGTCCCACAAAATCATTTTGAAATGACGCCGGAAGCTGCGGCGCGCGGGTGGCGATGTCCAGGAGCGCACGGCGCGTGGAAATAGTTTGCTGATACTTGAGCGTCAGAGGATCGAGCAGGAAATGAAACATCGCGTGACGTATATCGCCTAGCGGCAACACAGGGCCCGGCCCGACGATAATCGAATAATGATTGCCTATGTTGCGAAAATTGACGCGCTCGCCCACGAGCGGTTCAACCAGAACCGTAAAAGTGCGGTCTGACGGCGTCTGGATTTCGCGGAGATAGGCCGTGCTTTCGAAAACAATTTGGCGCAGGGGGCTTATGAGGCCCGCTACTTCGTGGTCCACTTCGGGTTCGACGCTGGCCCACTCGTGCTCGAGATTCGCTTCGACGTATAGTTTGCTCAGGATTTCGCCAAAACCGTCGATGGAGAGAACCGCGGGTGGTATTTCATCATGCGATATGAGGTAGCGGAATCTCGGCGGCGGCCCGACGACAAGCGCAAAGGAAAGAAAGGGCGAGAGAGTTTCGTCGGAATTTGCGAATTGATGCTGAGCGTAAAACTGCCGCATGGCATCGGCTGCCGGACCCTTCAATTGCAGCATGCGGGCGCGTAGCGCAGCGTCCGCCGGATAAATATCGAGGGTATTGGAATTCGCGTCAAAACCAGCGGCGTCCAGCGCGCACATGGTGGCGAACAGTTGCGGGCTGGTTTCGACGCTGATGGAGCTGCCGACAGGCCGCGGCCGGGCAGACGTTTGCGCCATCGTTGGCATGCCCAGGAAGAGCACGAGCGCAACAAGAACTGACCCGCAAAGGCCGCCGCGAAATTTTCGAATCATCATGCGCTCAGTTCACTAAACTTAGGCGTTCGCGGATGGGATGCGCGACCGCGGAGGTACCGTTGCTTGTGGATGGCGCCGATATAAAAGCACACTGTAGCGGGCTGGATGAACCGAGTCAAGAAAGCTGAAAGGACACGAACTAGCCGCGGACACGGATTTCGCTGAAGCTGAGAACCACGCGTCCGCCCGCCGTCGGCCGGCCGAAATTCAGTTCAGGACGAAAACGCGAGAAGATCAGCACTTGGTCGATCTGGTGGCGAATCGCCGGATCGTTTGGTCCAGAGAGAATCTTGTAGCCCGCGACTTGCCCCTCGGCATTTAGCGTCGCCTCCACGAACAGGACACCCACGCCGGAATAATTGCTGCTACCGATGATGCCGGGAACCGGGAACGGCGCCAGGCTCTCCAATTGGGCCGGCTGAATCAAATCCGTCGGAAGGTCATTGGGAATGTTGCCGATGGGTATCCCCACAAACAAGCTCTGAACAACAAAAACGAAGACGAACGCGGCGGTCAGGAACCCGCCCGTCGCGGGCACAGCCAGCGGCTGCAAAATATTCTCGAAGAAAACCCACGCCCGGCTGCGAAGCGGATGGGGCGTTTCCCGCTGAACCTGCATGCGCGAGGCTTGCACGCGAATGCGCGTCGCCAGATCGGCCGGAGGCGCGATGGCCGTGGAATCCGCAAGCACGCGCGCGAGCCGGCGATAGCGTTCGAGATCGGTGCGGCAATCGGCGCATGAATCCAGGTGCGCGCGCACGCTTGCGTGCTTTTCAGATGAAGCGGCGCCGTCCAAATAGCCCGGCAAATGACGTCCGATTTCGCGGCAGGTCATTGGCATCCTCCGGGCCAGCTTACTCTCCCCCGATTCAATGCCATCGCATACGAAGCAAGGGGCTGCGACTCAGCGGCCGCGTCTTGCGAGATGGGCTCCGCAACGACATCGCGCTCCGCGCTGGTCCGCGTAGTCGAAGCGTAAGAGTCTTTGTAGGGCGCATGGAGGAGAGGCTCGAGAAGTTTCTTCAAGGCGCGGCGTCCGCGCAGAATGCGCGTCTTCACAGTCGCCACTGAAATTTCAAGCACTTCGGCCACTTCCTCGTACGAAAGCCCTTCGAGATCCCTCAAAATCACGGCGCTGCGATAGGCCTCGGATAATTCGGCAAGCGCGGTGCGCACGGCTGCCTGCGTTTCTCGCGCGGCCAGCTGATCAAAGGGCGTCGCTTCAAGATCCTCGACTTCCGTCGCGGCATGATTCTCATCAGCCGGAACGTCGAGCGACACTTCATTGCAGCAGTGCCTGCGCCACCAGCGACGATGATTCAGCGATTCGCGCACCGCGATGCGATATAGCCACGTCTTCAGCGAACTGCCGCGCCGGAAGCCGTGGATTCCGCGAAAGGCCTTGAGGAAAACTTCCTGGGTGACGTCGGCGGCATCGCTGCGGTCCGCGAGAATCCCGTAGATAACGTTGTACACAGAGGCATGGTAATACGTGACCACCCAATCGAAGGCAGTATCCGACCCCGACTGCAACTCGGTCACGAGCCGCGTCTCGTCTTGAATCCAGGATAGCGTCTGCGCTAGATCAGACATTCCGCTTGCTACCCATCCAGGCTTGCCGCGCCTGGCCTGATCCCGACTTACCTTCCCAACCGCTGTCCTACCGGCAACTTCCGGTGACAGGAAAGCGGATACTGTCTTAGACACCGCGCCGGGTGATTCTGTTCCCTGCTCCATGACTAGTTTACCAGAAAATTTGGGTGCAGTGACAGCACATGAGATTTGATCGCAATGGGAGGACGGCTGGAGGTCGCCGCGTGCCCGGCGGTTCTCCTTGCCCTTGAGATTCTCATCGTGGGAAGAGCGGTCGCCGTCGCCGGACCGCGCACGAAGCGGTCCGTTGCGACGGCTCGGATTCTGCCCGGTCCGAAGGCAATTTGGATTCGAGTGGGTCACGAACAAACGAAAAATAGCTTGCACTTCACCTGCTTGATTGGACAGAATCTCCCGGGCAAAAGCATCTTGATTGGCTCAAGCTCAAGAGGAGACCCCATGGACCGAAGGCCTGCGTTGGAGGCGGTCAATTATTCCTCATTCCCCGGCTCGTCACCATCATATCGAAACATCCTCCGCACGGCGCTAGTTGTCGCACTGGGATGTCTGGCATCCGCGTTCGCGGCGCCGGCCGCTCTCACCGCTCGTTCCGGGAAAACCGCGGGGCCGTCTCACGGCTGGTTGGTGATCGTCGGCGGCGGACAACTCGTTCCCGAGATTACCCGGCGCTTCGTGCAGCTCGCGGGAGGTCCCGACGCGCGTTTCGTTGCTATCCCGACCGCTGGCGGCGATCCTGTTGATTTAGCAAAGGTGAAGCAGCAGTTCATAAAAACTTTCGGCGTGAAAAGCGTGGCGGTGTTACACACGCGAGATCCCAAGGTGGCGAATTCAAAGGATTTCGTTGCACCGCTGCTTCACGCCAACGCGGTCTGGTTCTACGGCGGCAGACAGTGGCGGCTGGATGACGCCTATCTGAACACGCTTACCGAACGCGAAGTCAAAGCGGTACTCGCGCGCGGTGGCGTGGTTGGCGGCAGTTCCGCCGGCGCGACAATCCAAGGATCATTTCTCGTTCGCGGCGCCGTCAAGGGGAATACCATCATGGTTGCCGCGCGACCAAGCCACAGGGTCGGCTTCGGTCTGTTGTCCAACTCCGCCATCGATCAGCACCTGCTCGTCAGACATCGCGAGAACGACTTGGTTCCCGTGATCGCCGCCCGGCCGGGCCTGCTGGGTATCGGCCTTGACCAGAGCACCGCCATCGTCGTCCACGGAAACCAATTTCAAGTAATCGGCGTGAGCAAAGTAGCCATCTACGACAACACTACGCACAACGGAAAGAAATACTACTTCCTCTCCCACGGTCAGCGATTCAATCTCGCCACTCGCGAACCGCAATAGATGCCGGAAATGTGAACCTCAAATCTTAGAAGCTGAGCTTCAGGCCCATGCGCATCGTCCTGCCGGGAGCATCCATCAGACCAAAGTCCAAGAAGCCTCCCGCCGTGCCATGCACGGTCGCAAGTCCAAACCCTGTTGGCGTATCACCCAAATTCACGTGATTGAAGGCATTGAACATGTCGAGCCGGTAGTCGAGTCTGATTCCCTCGGACAACTTGAAGCCCTTCGCTACGGACAAGTCCCAATTTATTACGCCGGGCCCGAAGAGCGTATTGCGCCCCACGGTGTTGGCATTGGGATTCCCTGTTCCTTCGACCCAAAATACCTGTGAAGGAGTCGTGCAAGCACTCGTGTCCGGATTGATAAACCCGGACGCACATGTAGCCGTAGAAACGATATTTGCCCGACTCGTAATTGGCGCCTTGGGGTTGCCGATGTCCGGACGATCTGGAGCAGTTTGTCCGTCACCGTTCCGATCCGAACCATTGTTGACAGTATAGGGTGCGCCAGTGTTGAAGGTCGCCACGCCCGAGACGGTCCAATAGCCCAATACTTGCCCCAAAATCCCGCTCTTTGGCCCGCGGATGTCCCAAACGTGAGAGAGAACAAAGCGCTGGCGCCGGTCGAAGTCCGCGTTGCCACGATCGATATTCGGACTGAAACCCAGAATCTGAGGCGCGGATTCGAAAGCACTGGGAGTCGAATCGGTGTTGAACACTTCGCTGACTGTATCGATTGCATGCGAATACGTGTACGCACCTTCAATCAACAGATTCCCAATCGGAGTCTCGCTGTATCGGCGTTTCACGTCGACCTGCAAGGAGTGATAGTTCGAATTGGCCGACGAGGCGCGCATCGTGCGCACGCCGACGCTGTTGTGGAGGCGCGTGCCGGTGGGGTTGGACGAGGACGGGCAACCTGTTGCCGCTATGCAGGGGTTCATGTCAAGGGTCTGGAAGAGCTTGTGCCCTTCCGCGCCCACGTAGGCAACATCGAAAACCAAGCCTAGCGGCAGTTCCCTCTGGATTTCCAGGGTCCAGCGCTCGGTGTACGGATTCCTGATGTTCGGGTCCAACAGATTAGTTTGTGGCGACAGCGCTGTTGGAGGTGTCGGTAGAATACTGGAAAACTGGGACTGGAAGTTCGGAATCCCGCGTGGCTGCGAGGACGACGGCGAGGATGTGACTATGCCGCCGAGCGTATTGGGCGACGAACCGGCAATGTTCGACAGCAGGTTATTAAAGAACGTATCGTAACTGATTTGATACCCACTGCGAATGACGGTCTTGTCTTCGCCGAACATCCTGCCGAAAACGCCCGAGGAAAAATGCGGCGCCCAGGCGAGGCCGACGACAGGCCCAAGATTGTTCTTGTCGGGATTAACGCGGTCGGGCTGAGCGAAGTTGACGGCATCCCAGTTGGTAAATGCGGGAATCAGGAAAGTGTTAGCCGGCTGTCCAAAATACTCGTAACGCAAGCCGAGGTTGAGCGTCAGGGATTGCGTCACTTTCCAATCGTCCTCGCCGAAGTAGGACTGGCGGAGCAAGTTGGGATGGTAGATGGAACTGCCAAACTGACGCTGCGTGTTTCCGCTTGTTCCTCCGAAATCGTCAATGAAGTTCGCGAGGCCGCTGGCTCCGACGCTGGCCTGGTAGAGGAAGGAGCCGCGTTCATTGAACGGAGGATGCTGACGGGCGAGCTGTCGCAGAAAATCCACTCCAAAGCGCACGGTGTGACGGCCGTGAACCCAGGTGACAGTGTCCTGATACTGCCAGTTGTTGGCGTAACGAAATTGCGGGATGTTCGTCGCCCCTCCCCATCCGCGGAACCCGTTGACGGAGAAGTTTGGCAGAGAGGCATGGAACGCATCAGGCGCGAGCAGAGGAAAGTTGAATCCGATGCGCCCGTAGTTAAACCTGAATTCATTAACCCAACGAGGACTGAAAACGTATGTGTCAGTAAAACTGCCGGTGAGGGTACGCCCCGTGAACCCGCGATCAAAACCTGGGAAATTGTTAAAGAACGGGCCGGAGGTGGTGCTGTCGTAGAGCCAGCGGAAGTTCATCGTTTGTTTCGTGGAAACGGTCTGGTCAATGCGGACCAAGTGGTTGTTGTCAAGGGTGCTCTGGGATGCTGAACGGTCAGCGGGTCCGACCTGAACAAGCTGCCCCGCGCGGTCCGTGCCATTGCAAGTCGTCGAACCAGCAGGAGCTGAAATGTCCAAGTTTCTCACCTGAGCAGGATTGCCAAAGCCCGTTGGATCTCCACGAAGACCGCCGAGCGCCTGTAAAAAGGAGGCCACGTTCGGACACGAGGAAGACAAGGCTTGAAGAACGGTGAAGCCGGCAGGCGTCGGGACGTTTGAAAGGGTGGTCTGCGCGGATGAAAAGAACCGATCCCACTGCGCAGCGCCAAAAAAGAACGTCTTGTTCCGGCCATTATCAAGGTGAGGGATGACGACAGGCCCTCCGATGGTGAAGTCGGGAGTATTCTCGTTGAATTTTGCAGGGTGCGCGAGACCACCGAGACGATCGGCATTGCTCGTCGCATTGAAAACCTGACTCTGGTAAATCTCATTCGCTGTTCCGTGCAGTTTGTTCGTGCCAGAGCGAGTGATCTGGTTCACAACGGCGCCGCCGGCTCGACCATATTCGGCGCTAAATTCGGAGGTTTGCACCGAGACCTCTTGAATAGCGTCGGGATTCGTGATGGAAAATGCCGCGCCGGCGACAGAAATGTCATTGTTCTCAACACCATCAATCATGAAGTTGTTGCCACGCGCTCGGGTGCCGTTGAAGGAAACGTTCGGACCGTCGCTGAATTGTGTGGTGGTGGCCGACTGGGCGCCAGGAAGGGTCATCATCAGGTTGAGAGAATCGAAGGCTGCGAGCGGCAACGTGGTGATCTGGACGGGCTCGAGGTTCCCGCCGCGCACGGCGTCGCTAGTCTGCAACAGCTCACTCGCTGTGGCGTTCACTTCCACGGTTTGAGAGCCGCTGCCGAGCTGCAACTGCGCGTCGATACTGGCAATGCGGTTGGCCTGAATCGTAATGCCGGTGAAACTTCCATCCTTAAATCCAGACTTCGAAACAGTCAGGTTGTAAACGCCCAAATCGACTGCGTCAAAACGATAGATGCCCGCTTGGTTAGTGGTCGTTTCGCGGCTTGTACCTGTGTTCGTATCCTTCAACGTAACGGTCGCACCGGGAATGCTGCCTCCCGAGGGGTCTGTCACCGTTCCCGTCACCGCGCCCTTGCTGCTCTGGGCCTTTGCGGTGGGCAAAACAACGCTACACAGGGTCATTGACAGCGCCAAAACTACGAGAATCGACATTCTCAGTGAACGCAACACGCACCACCTCCCAAAAATTTCGAGACACACAACCGCTCTTAACTCACAATTTGCTTCGTCTTTAATGGACTTCGATAAGACTAATCACTCACTGCTTCTCCTTTTAGCAAACAACGTTCCAAACGTGACGTAGCGTCGACGAATCTGCACCACTCGAAAAATTGGGGTTAGGTGCAAACGACGAGTATTTGCTGAGTCTTGAAGGATGAGATTCCGACTTTTCATAAAATACTTCTTTCTTTCATATCGCTATGGTGGTACTCGCCCGTCGTCGGAGGGACTCGCATTTACATGGCGCTCAAAGGCTCGCTTCGCACGTCGCGGGGGTGCCAACGATCTCAGCGATTCGTGTCCTACGGTGAATGATTTAGGAGGTCTACAGCAAACACTGGATGGATATTCCGCCGCTTTCTCGGCATCGTGGCGGTATGGGAAGTGGTGTAGTTTTCACGCAGGTCACGCACAGACCCTCACGTACTCGGCGCTTACCAAGTTGCTGAGAGGTTGGTGAAGAGATGGAGGCCCCAGTGCAAACTGTGCGAATTCTCATCGTGGACGACCACGAAGTAATGCGCGGAGGCTTGCGGTCATTGCTAGGATCGCTTCCGGAATGGGAAGTTTGCGGCGAGGCGGTTGACGGTGTCGAAGCAGTCGAGAAGGCAAAGGAACTTAGGCCGGACGTGGTCATCCTCGACATCAATATGCCCATCCTCAACGGACTCGAAGCCGTTCGTTTGATCAGGAAAGAAGTTCCGCAGACGCAAGTGGTGATGCTGAGCCGGTATGAAGCCGCGGAGATGCGCGCTAAAGCGTTGGAAGCCGGCGCACGCGAATACGTGCCAAAGTCTCAAAATCTTGCGCGTGAATTGCTCGCGGCGATAGATGAAATTGTTCGCCAGCGCTGGATGTCGAACCCGAATGCGCAAGTTTCGTCGGCAGAGGCGTCACCCGAAGTAGCTCCGCCCGCTGGAGCAAAAGCAGAGAAGGTCGGCGGGTCTTAGTTCAAGCTAGCCTAAAACAGCCAGCTTCAGCCGCAGCCCAAATGATTCCGCCTCACGCACGATCCTCGAATACTTGTCTCGTTTCATTGTTCTCCAGCGCACGTACTAGCCCACACTACGACTACTCGAACGTGAGGCGTTCGAGATCTGGGAAACGTGGCGAATCAGCAGGATTGACGCTGCGCGCCGCGCGGTGCTATAAAAGTTAGCTGACGTTCTTTCCCGGTGGGGCCGTGGCGCAGTTGGGAGCGCGCCTCGATGGCATCGAGGAGGTCGTGGGTTCGAATCCCATCGGCTCCACCAAATTTCATAATGCCGTTCTCGGTTTACATCTTGCAAAGTGAAACCACGGGCGTCCCGGCGAACGGGGAGGGTTGCGGGTTCGATCCCCGCTCCTACCAAAACAACTGCGTTTCAGTTTACTTAGTTATCTTCCGGCGAACCGCGGCGAAAATGCCCAGAATGCCAGTCGCGAGTAGTGACAGGCTCGCTGGTTCAGGCGTGATGTTTCGCGAATCGAGCGGGTAATTCGTCCCGGAACCGGAAGTGAGTGAAATCCCTAGAATCGGATTGCCATTGGCATTGAGCACGAGAACATCCTCGAGAGACAGATTAAACTGCAGTTCGCCATCTCTGAAGCAACCCAGATCGGCTGACATTCCGAAGGCAAAAGGGGAGCCGAACGTCATAGCCTGCGGAGTCGTCGCAAAAGTAGCTATGCCAAATTCATCATAAGACAGCGAGGACAAAGGCACAGCTTGATTTCCCGCCGTGGCGTCCAGGGATTGGTTAACGCAGCTGCCGCCATCGTTCTGTACGCCGAAAGTGAATTCGACGAAAGCAGGTCCCGCCAGGGAGCCATCAGTGAAGGTCAACAGATCATTTATGCTTCCAGAGGCCAAGGCAGCAGACTGGCCTCCCAGAAACTGCGAGGAGATCGCGAAACCAGATAGCGAAATCTGCCCCGCGCCGGCTGACGCGCGGGCCTGAGCAAATCCCACGTCGCAGAAAGCGAATGTGGAACCCGTATTAATGCAGTTAGTGACCGCGTCTGCCTCCGCATAAACTGACGTCGAAACGCTACCCGCGGACGCCGGATGCGCGCCCAGTAGCAAGAACCCTAAAGCACAAACTACAGATGCGAAGAGCTTCTTAGTCATCGAAGATCTCCTTCCACTTGCGATACAAGACAGACCATTTCCGGATTATGAAATTGGTGGCCTGCGATGCTCATCCTGCAGGGCAAGTCCTCGACGAAAAGATGCGAACGCGCCTCCGTGTTGGCCTCCCCCAAAAGACGGTGATGCAAAGCCCCCAGCCCCATAATTAATGGATTTGCTATTTGCCTTCGCAGCACATCGACCTCCATTAGAAATATATATATGGAAATTAGGTTCACAGAGAATTAAGGGCTTGTAGCCGGACGGTGCAAGAACCTGGAGCAGGCTGCAACTAAATGCATTCAATATGCAGAATTTGTTCGCTTCGGGCCACCCGCGCTTCGGGGAGAATTTGCTGGAGAACGCAACATCGCGAGGAAGCCGCCGCCAGCGCGTCAGAGCGTCGCCTGGACTGGATCAGTCAAGAACGACAGGCAAAGTAGACAGACGCTACCCAGTAGGCGATTTGAAGGCGGCTGCGACGTCTTCGGCGCGGTTATACACGTCGAAAACTGTGAGCAGCCTCGTCATTTGCAACATGTCCCGCATGCGCGTATTCAGTTTTGCGAGTTTGATCTCGCCTCCGACATTTTTCGCCGCCGCGTAAAGGCCCGCAAGCGTGCCCAGGCCGCTGCTGTCGATATACGAAACTGCGCCAAGATCAAGTACGACGCGGTTGGAAGTGGCGAGCACGTTCTTGACGACTTTGCGCAAGTGAGCCGACTCCTCGCCGAGCACAAGTCTTCCCGAGCACTCCACAATTGTGGCGTCGCCGTGCTTGCGAGCCGTCGCGTGTAACGTCATCGAACGCCTCCAACGCAATTCCCCTAAGTGATTAACGGATCCGAGTGAGCGTACGCCGGCGCGGGAATCAACGAAACTCTATGCGGCTATTTTGAAGAATGCAAGTCTGCAACGGGTGCGAATACGAGTTGCGCCGGTTGTTGCAAAAATCACGGAGCTTGCGTCGCGACCACGCCGACATCCACCGTGGTGTTCCCTTTCTTCATCGACGGCACGGCGCAAATATACAGCACGACCCCGGTAACCGGCGCGCGAACATCCTCGATCGTCTTACCGAAGAAATCCGTGATGTAACCGAGCTTCATTCCCTGCTGCACGAACGTGCGCTTTTCCACCAGCGGATAAAAAATGCCGTCGTGAGCGCTGGTTCCCGTGACTACCTTCGAAAACCACACGGGATTTTCGACCGGCGTAAACGTTCCGGGCAGCATTTTCAGATAGCGCATCACGTTCACCGAGCCGCGAACCAGCGCGTTCACATCTTCCGGCTGGACGGTTCCCGCGTAACCTGCCTCGACGGTAATTGCCGGTTTGCCTCGCGTCAGCGCCGTATTGTCCACGTAGCGCGAATCGTCCGGATCTTTCGTGCGCCCCGTGTCGATGATGATGTGACCCAGGCCAAATGCGAGCACCATTTCGTGCGTCACTGTATCCAACTTTTCGTCGCCCGTCTTCGGCCAGTAGCTGTACGGCTGCAAGCTCTCGTCCAGGTCGCCGCCGTGCATGTCGATCAGGTAATTGCACGGCTCGATCACCTCTTTCGTGATCAGCCACGATGCGCGTTCGGTCTGCGTGCCGTCCGGTTTCCCCGGGAACATGCGGTTCATGTTCTTCCCGTCGACCGGATTCAGATGCGGCACTTTCTGCTCGAACGAATTCACATTCACCAGGGGAACCAGAATCACCGTGCCGGAGATTTCCTTGGCATCGAGATGCTGAATCAATCGCTCGACCGCGATGATCGACGCGTATTCCGTGCCATGCGAGCCAGCGACGATTGCAAGCACCGGTCCAGGCTTCGCGCCATGAACTACGACGACGGGTATATTCGTCGCCGCGTCCACGCCCGCGGGCACGTTGATGTAGCCGGTGGCTTTTTCGCCCGCCGCGGCGCTCGCCGTGCCCACCGTGAAATTGTTTTGCCGCGCGCCCGCCGTCAGCCCCACGAATCCGGCGACAGCGAGAACCAGAAACATCTTCACTAAGCGGACAAATGAGCGGGACATGTGCCCTCCTTATACTTTTTCGGGAGGGTGAAAAGCTACTACGGCCGAACGATGCAACACAAGAGATTGGTTCGCGTGGGGAAGTTTGGCGAGCCCAGGAACGCCGGGTGACGTTTCACTTGAACCAGTTGTAGCCAACGGTGAACAGAACGCTGGCATTCAGGCCGGGATTGAACGTCCCGAGGCTGGCGTTCGAGTGATGCACGAACTGAATTTCGAAATCCCACGCGCGCTTCGGCCGCGTGAAGACGTGAAAACCAAGCGCGCCCTGCGGCGTAAAGTTCACGTACGAAGTATTCCCTGCCGGAACATTTGACGAAGTAAACAGAACGCCACCGGCAATTAAAGCGTACGGCGCAATTTTGTGATTGCTGGTGAAATTCCACTTGAAAATCACCGGCTTGAAGCTCGCGCCATACACCGTTCCGCCCGGCTGCATCACCAAATACAACGGCATGAAGTCGGCGGCGAATTCGAAATTCCCGCGCGCCCATCCGTGCAGATGCTCTCTGGTTAAAACTCTGCCCACTCGCGCGCCGGCAATTATGAATTGCGTATTCGACGCGTGCAGCACGCCTGTGCCGCCGCCGACAAATGGCTCGAGTTCCCACGTTCCGCGCGCCAACGATTGCGACGGCAAGCCCTGCGCGTGCGCAACCGGCGGAGCGAATAATGACGCGACGATGGCCACGAGCGCCAGTGCCACCACAACAAATGGAACTCTCATCTCGCGATGCCTTATCCGCGCGAATCCTGCGCGCACTTTGCAGCACGACAGCCTAACAATTCCGCGCGGAATGTGCAAAAAAAGCGCGCACGTCATCAGCGAGTGATTTCTCTCGGCGGAAGCGCAACAAATTTCCGTTGTCTGCGCTGCTTTCGGTTAAAATACGCGCCCTATGGCCAAAATTACTTTTCTGGGCGCAGTCGGCACGGTCACCGGTTCAAAATATCTGGTCGAAGCGGGCGGGAAACGCTTGCTGGTTGATTGCGGGCTCTTCCAGGGCCCGAAACCACTGAGGCAGCGCAACTGGGATCAACTGCCCATCGATCCCTCGACGATCGACTGGATCGTCCTGACGCACGCGCACATTGATCACACGGGATATTTGCCGCGCATCGTGCGCGACGGTTTTCGCGGGCCAATTTACGCCAACGCGGCGACGCGCGAACTTTGCGAATTGCTCCTTCCGGATTCAGCACACTTGCAGGAGGAAGACGCGCAGTACATTTTGAAGAAAGGTTATTCGAGCCACAAGCCGCCGCTTCCCCTCTACACCGTTGCCGATGCGCAGGCCGCGCTCACGCGCTTCCAGGAAATTCCGCGGAAAGACCCGTTCACCATCAGCCCGCAATTCACGGTGAAACCGACGGACGCGGGACATATTCTCGGGTCGTCGTCATTGCAAATCACGATCACGGAAAACGGGAAATCCGCAGTCGTCGTCTTTTCCGGAGACGTGGGCCGTTACGACCAACCCATTTTGAATGACCCCGAGCCGATTGCGAAGGCCGACTACATTCTCTGCGAATCAACCTACGGCGACCGCGACCATCCGAAGGATTCGCCTTACGACGCGATTGCCGCGATTGTGAATCGCGTGGTGAAGCGCGGCGGAGCGATTGTAATTCCCGCGTTCGCCGTCGGCCGCACGCAAACGCTGATGTACATCTTGCGGCAGCTCGAAGAGCGCCAGCAGATTCCGAGGTTGCCGACGTTCGTCGACAGCCCGATGGCCATCAACGTGACGGATTTATACGTGCGGCACAAAGAAGATCACAGTTTGAAGTTCACGCGCGAGGAGCAAAGCGGCAATCACGATCCATTGAACACGCATGAAGTCCACATGACGAGAACGGTTGACGAATCGAAAGCGATCAACAACATCAATTCGCCGTGCATTATTATGTCCGCGAGCGGCATGTGCACGGGCGGACGTATTTTGCATCATCTCGCGCGGCGGCTCCCCGACTCACGCAACGCCATCATTCTCGCGGGCTACCAAGGCGAAGGAACGCTAGGCAGGTATTTGCTCGAAGGCGCGAAACTCGCGCGTATTTATGGCGATGAAATTCCGGTGCGCGCGGAGATCGCTGAAGTCAGCCAATTTTCCGCGCACGGCGATCGCGGCGAGATTGTCCGCTGGCTTTCCGGTTTCACTGCGACGCCCAAGCAGCTTTACCTCGTCCACGGAGACCCGCCCGCCGCGCAAGCGTTTCGCGGCACGGTGCAGCAGCAATTGCACTGGCCCGTCACGATTCCCGCGTACATGGATTCCTTCGATCCCCTGGCGTGAAGTCCATGAAGACGCCCACGACCACGCACGTAATTTCATTTCGATCCGCTAAGAAGTGGGAGGAATGGCTCGCGAGGCATCATGCGGATTCGAGCGGCATTTGGCTGCGATTCTTCAAGAAGCATTCGGGCATTGATTCGGTCGCCTACGACGAAGCTCTGGATGAAGCGCTGTGCTACGGATGGATCGACGGCCAAGTCCAAAAGTATGACGACAAATCGTGGCTGCGTAAATTCACGCCACGGCGGTCGAAAAGCATTTGGTCGAAAAGGAACATCCACCACGTGGCGCGTCTTTTGAAGGCGAACAAAATGAAACCGGCAGGCCTGAAGCAGGTGGAAGCCGCAAAGGCCGACGGCCGCTGGGAAGAGGCCTACGATTCGCCAAGCGCCATGCAGATTCCCGAGGACTTTCTCAAGGCGCTGGCGCGCAACAAGAAAGCCAAAGCATTTTTCAGATCCTTGAATAAAGTTAACACTTATGCGATTGCATGGCGCTTACAAACCGCCCACAAAGCCGGGACGCGCGAGAAACGCATGAAGGCGATCCTCGAAATGCTCGCGAAAGGGGAAAAGCTTCATCCTTAAATCAATCGACGCACGTCCGTGTCGTCGCAAAACGCAATGCCCGTGAACCCGAAAAGATGTCTGCGGATTTTTCGCGCGTGCGAGAAAACCTTTTCGTGACTCCCACAGTCCAACAATCTAAACGCATCACTCACGGGGCGGGAGGCGACCACCACAGGGCAACTACTCGCTGCCCGCCGTGCTCTTTGCGGTGCTCCTGCGCGGCACGCCGGCAGTTTTTTTTGGCGCTGCAAGGAAATTACTCAGCTTCGATCCATTTTGGGGAGCGAGATTCAGAACTCCGACGGCCCGCTTATTTGCGGCGTAGTCTGGCAAGCCTCCGCGACGCTTCGGCGAGCGTCGTTTCTTTCTTGCAGAAGGTAAAGCGGAGCTGTTGCGCGCCGTCGGCGGGATTGTGATAAAAGCTCGAACCCGGCACGGCGGCGACGCCGATTTCTTTCACCAGATAGCGCGCGAAATCGACGTCGTTTGCAAAGCCGAATGCGGAAATATCGGTCATGATGTAATACGCGCCGCGCGGCGTAAAGCATTTGAAGCCGGCGTCGCCCAAAATTCCCAGCAGCCGGTCTCGCCGCTCCAAATAATCGCCCGCCAATTGCTCGTAATATGAATCTGGAAACCGCAGCGCAATCGCACCCGCTTCCTGCAAGGGAGCTGCCGCTCCCACCGTAAGAAAATCGTGCACCTTGCGAATCGCAGAAGTCACTTCCGGCGGCGCAATCGCCCAGCCGACGCGCCATCCCGTGACGCTGTAAGTCTTCGACAGCGCGTTGATCGTGATCGTGCGCTCGCGCAAGCCTTCAATCGTCGCCGCGGAAATATGCTTCGCGCCATCGTAGAGCATGTGCTCATAAATTTCATCGGTAATCAGGAACGAGTTGTGGCGCACGCAGAGATCGCGAATCGTTTCCATCTCTGCGCGCGAGAAAACTTTGCCCGTCGGATTATTCGGCGTATTGAGAATGATCGCTTTCGTTTTGTTCGAGAATGCCCGCGCCAATTCCTCGGCGTCAAACGACCAGTCCGGCGCGCGCAGCCGCACAAAGCGCGGCGAAGCGCCGCTCAAAATCGCATCCGGCCCGTAATTTTCGTAAAACGGCTCGAAGACCACCACTTCGTCGCCGGGATTGATGATAGCCATCATCGCCGCCATCATCGCCTCCGTCGAGCCACAGCAAACCGTGATTTCGCGCTCCGGGTCGATCGTCAGGCCCTGCGTGAGCTGGAATTTTTCTGCAATGGCGTTCCGCAGCGATTTCGCTCCCCACGTGATGGCGTATTGGTTGATGTCGCGCGTGATGGCGTCGCGCGCCGCTGCTTTGATTTCCTCGGGCGCGCCAAAATCAGGGAAGCCCTGCGACAAATTCACGGCGTTGTGCGCCAGCGCGAGCCGCGTCATTTCGCGGATCACGGATTCGGTGAACTGCCCGGCCTTTTCGGAAAGCCGCGTATCTCCGGAAACGCGTCCTGCTGCCACAGGATTCATCGCCTGCCTCCGTAAAGCTGCCGGTAAATCACCGCGTTGCGCGTAATAATCTCCACATATTGCCGCGTCTGCGTGAACGGAATCGACTCGACGAATTCAGGAATTTCGGCATAATTCTGCCCGCCCTGCCACAGCGTCACGCGATCCTCGCCCGCATTGTACGCCGCCAGCGCGGCTTCCGCACTGTGGAAACTCTTCAGCAGATCGGACAGATACACGGTGCCCAATCGCAGATTGTAAAGTGGGTCAAGCAGCCGCTCCTCCGAATATCGCATGCGCAGACGGTGCGCGAGCGGCCGCGCCGTCTTCGGCAGCAGCTGCATCAAGCCAAACGCATTCGAAGTGGAATGCGCCTCCTTCTCAAACGCGGATTCCTGGCGGATTAGTGCGGCGACAAGCATGGGATCCAAACGCATCCGTCGAGCCGCGCTGCGAAGTGGCTGCGCATAGGGCATGGGAAATGAAAGCATCCACACCTCGTGTGGGACGTCCGCTAACCGCCGCGACTCCAGTTCAGGATAAATAATGCGCAGCGCAACGATTGCGCCGCCGTAGTGCTCGCCATTCGTATCCGCGCGCGCGATGGCCAGTTGGAGCAGCGGTGAATGCGTTGCATCGTAGGCGGCGCGCAGTTCCATCATCGCGGAATCGTCGAGGGCAATCGTTTCAAGCGCAACGCTGCGCTGCACCCACGGAAGCGCTTCGGGGGCTTCCGTGGCGCCAACCTGAATGGCGGAAGCCAGCGGTGCAATCGCGTCGAGAATCGAAAGCGCCGCCGCGGAGCCGCGCTTTAATGCGCGAAGACGTTCCGCCGCGTGAACCGTAAAATAATTGTTCGGATAGCGCTGCTGCAATTTCTGATAATAAGCGCGCGCCTCGGCTGCTTGGCCTGCGTCTTGCGCCAATCGACCCAGCCAGTAAAGCGCGTCTGGCGTGTAGGGCGAATTCGGATAATCAGTCAGAAATTTTGTCAGCAGACTCGCGGCATCGTCGCGATGGCCCATATACGAGGCCCACAAGACGCGCCATTGCGCGTCGATGGCATCGGCGCTCTGCGGGAAACGATCGACAACCTGCTGGTAATATTTCGCGGCGTTGTCGCGATCTAGCTTGACCCAGTAGTAATTCCCCGTCGCGAAGAGTGTGCGCTCAGTCCACGCGCTCTGCGGCGCGCGGGCAATCGCCTGAGACGCAGTGGCGAGCATGTTCGTTTCATCAGGGATGGAACGATAGGCTTGCGACAAATAATAAAGACGCTCGGCGTCAACCTCCGGAGTTTGCAACTGCAGCGAGGCGAGTGTCGCCGCATTCCCGCCAAGCTGCACGGCGCAATCGGCGATGCGAACCTGCGCCAGTTCTTGATCGGGTCCTACAAGTTCCGGAAGGGCCTGGCTGTATGCGTTCTGCGCGTCCTGCCAATGATGCGCGTCAAATAAAATCCCGGCGCGCGCCATCTGTTCAGCGACGGTTGGCTTCGGAAACGCATCTCCGAGAACGCCCTGAAAATAATTTGCTTTCTCACCAGCTTCCAACGCGGAAGTGCTCAGCGGGAAATTATCGTAGACGCTGAGATAATCTCCGGCTGCGGCAATTTTATCGCCGGATTGTTCATAGGCCTGTGCGCGCAGGAACAGCAACTTGGGATTTTTTTCGACGCCTTGCGACTGCGCAAGCGCTGTCAGGGCGCGTTGGGGCTGGTTGGCGGCAATGGCGGCTTCGGCAAGCGCCTGAAGCGCAAGATCCTTCATCACGCTTTGCGGGTAATCTCGCCGCAGACTTTCCAGTTGATCGAGCGCGGCGGAAAGATTGCCTAGGTTGCGATCCACCTGCGCGCTCCAGAACAAAACGTAATCCGCGAGCAGCGTTTCCGGCTTCGCGGCATCAAGCCAGCGCCGCGCTTCCGGGTAACGGCTCTGGTTGAAGTCGTAATATCCCAGCGCCAGAGCGGCGCGCGCGCCCAGCTCCTCTTTGGAGTAGCGTTTCGCAAATCCGGCGAGATGCCGATAGGCCGCGCCCGGTTTTTTCTCGTTTTTCAGCGCGCGCGAGAGACTGGTGAGCTGTTTCGCCTCGACGGCAAATCGGGAAACGCGCGCCGCTTCCGCGCGTTTCCCGGCGCGTTGTGCTGCGGCGGCGCGAGCGGCGGCGATTCTTTCTTTCCTGGTCTGAGGCTTGGCCGTTTGCGCAACTGCGTTTGCCGCGCTGAAACACGCCACCAGCATTAACGCGACGCAAAGCGCGCACGCAGGACCAAAGATCCCTTTTGCAAAAAATAAGTTAGCGGCGTAGAACCGGCGAGGGATAAGGATATTCTCCGAGGGCTTCCGGATCGCCGCCGGCAAGAATCTCGACCATCCAGTGATGAAAATAATCCACGGGCTGATCGAGGATTTTCTGAAAGCGGCGATCATATTCTTTTCGGGCCTTGTCAATTTCGCTCCGCAGACGCACGCAAATGTCTTTGTGCTCCTGACCCTTGCGAACGTCCTCGGGCTTTAGCATCTTAATATCTTGCATGGAAACTTTGGCGACGCGATTCGCCCGTTTGTGCAAATCCTGCTCGTCCTTTGGCAGCGAAGCGATATTGAATGCGACCAGCTCGGGCTCCGCAACAGGTTCGGGTTCGGGAATCGTTGCCGCAACAGCAGGCTCGCGCGAATGAACTGGCAGCGCCGAAGGTTCTTCTTCCTGTTCTTCAACGTCGGCGATGGGCGATTGCGTCTCGGCCATCGGCGTCACGACTGCCGGCGCGGGCATTCTTCGTGCTGGCTCGGGCCGCTCCACGGTGACGCCAACCGCGCGCACATCCTCGGAATCCTCCTCGCGCGAAAGTTCGCGTTCGCGCCGCTGCATGGCGCTGGTGATGAAATCCGAAAGAACCGACAGACTGGCGGAAAGAGACGCTGCGGTAGATTGTGCGCGAAGCATCGCCGGCAGAGTATTCGTGGGCCGAGTCGAGGAACACGCCGAAACCAAATCCGCGAACGCCTGTTGCATTTCCTCCACCGTCCGCTGAAGCGGCGGCAAGTTGTCGCGCACGGCGCGCGAGATAGCTTCCTCCAACGCGCGTTCCCGGGTTTTTTGTGCGTCACTCATCAGGCGAGGATGTCCCTCGACGCGATTATGGAAACGCGCGCAAAAAGTGTCAACACGCATTCGCGTGGCACGTTCCTTGCGCAAGATACGCGCGCCAGCGGCGGCAACAGGCGTGTCTGCCCGATGCCGCCCGGCGCGGTGAGAGAGGCTGAGCTAACTTCTGATCGAGCTAGACACGGAGCTACCGTCCTCCCGCGCGGGGCTTGATCAGTTCATCGAGATAATCGGGTTTGCCCTCGACGCGCACCAGATGC
>DAHUXN010000068.1 GCA_027307115.1 Acidobacteriota bacterium | reverse complement strand
GCTTGATCGAGCCAGATGCCGGCCATTTCCCAGTGGCCAGTGGTCGTATCTTTGCCTGGGGAAACGGTGATTCCCTTTCCGAAGGCGCCTGCGGGATGAGCGGGCGGGTCGAGATGCGCGAGGGGTTTGATGCTGGCAAGGCCGAGGCGAACGAGATTTGGCAAACGCAGCGGGCGCGACCGCGCGATGTGGCCGAGCGTGTCGCGGCCAACGTCGCCATAATCGGCGGCGTCGGGAAGCTCGCCGATGCCGACGCTGTCGAGGACGATCCAGATCACGCGGGAGAAAGATTGAACTGGCGGCATGGTTTCCTTCCAGACTGAATTTATCATAAGTTCCGTGTCGAGTTTGTTTTGCACGCGATCACGGATCCCTTATCGACCGGCATCTGAGCGACAGGGAACGCGGGATTTGCGGGGCGCTTGCGGGGAGACGTATAATTATTGGTTTACGCATATGGCGACGAAACCTACAGAGCGGGAGCACTTCGAGTTGAACCCAAGGCAAACGGCAAAATCCCCACTCTTCGCAAAAGACGCTCCCTTCCTGCGTCAGGGCGAGCAGGATGGGGCACCCGTAAAATCGAAACTGCACGCTGAAGTATCCGGTCGGCAGAGGCAAGCAACTACAAAAACCCCACCCTTCGCACAAAGCGCTCAGGATGGGGCACCCGCAAAACCACCACCTTTCGCAGAAGGCGCTCCCTTCCTGCGTCAGGGCGGGCAGGATGGGGCACCCGTAAAATCGAAATTGCGCGCTGAAGTATCCGGCGAGCGGGATGGGGCGCCCGCAAAGGCGAAACTGCGGCCAGAAGCGGCCGGCGGCCAAGACGCGATCCGTGTGCGCGGGGCGCGCGTGCACAATTTGAAGAACATCGATTTTGAGATTCCGCACAACGCGATCACGGTGGTGACGGGCGTGTCGGGGTCGGGAAAATCGAGCCTGGCGTTCGACACGGTGTATGCCGAGGGCCAGCGACGGTACATCGAGTCGCTTTCAGCGTACGCGCGGCAGTTTTTGGAGCGGATCGAAAAACCGGACGTCGACGAAGTGACGGGAATCGCGCCAGCGATTGCGATACGACAGAAAAATTCGACGCGCAATCCGCGTTCAACGGTGGCGACTGCGACGGAAATTTACGATTACCTGCGGCTGCTTTACGCGCGCGTGGGGCACACGTTCTGCGTGAAGTGCGGTGAAGAAGTGAAGAAAGACTCGATCGACGAAATCGCGGAGCGCGTGCTGAAGTTGCCAGCGGGACGCCGATTCTACGTGCTCTACCCGCTTGTGTTGCAGACGGGGACTCCGGCTGACCCCACGAAGCCAGGGCGCGTGCGAAAGCCACTGCCCGCGGCGGAATCGGTGAAGCAGACGCTGGGGAGTTTGCAGAAACGCGGATTCAACCGGCTGTATCAGGGCGGCCGCGTGTACGAATTCTCCTCGCCGGAGACGCTGCTGGATGTGAATTTTGCGAAACCGGTATACGTGCTGGTGGACCGGCTGGCGCTTGCGCCGGAAATTCGTTCGCGGCTGATGGACTCGATTGAGATTTGCTATCGCGAGGGACGGGGCGAAGCGATCCTCGAATTTGTACCGGAGCAAACCGGCGCGTCGCCGGAGCGAATGATTTTCAGCGAGCGATTCGAGTGCAAGAAATGCGGAATCGTTTATCAGGAGCCAGAGCCGCGGCTGTTTTCGTTCAACAATCCTTACGGCGCGTGCCCGCGATGTCAGGGGTTTGGCAACACGATTGATTTCGACCTGGATCGCGTGATCCCGGATAAAAGTAAGACGCTGGCCGAGGGAGCGATTGAGCCGTGGACGAAGCCGCGCTACCGGCAAGTGGTGCAGGATTTGAAAACGTATGCCAAGGCCAAGGGAATTCCGATCCATGTGCCGTTCCGGCAACTCACCGAACAACAACGCAAATGGATTATCGACGGCGATCCGAAAGAAGATTTCGAAGGCGTGACGCCATTTTTCAAACGGCTCGAATACAAAAAATACAAACTATATATACGCGTGTTTTTGAGCCGCTATCGCGGCTACGCGATGTGTCCGGATTGCAAGGGAACGCGGCTGCGGCAGGAAGCGCGCGCGGTACGCGTGGCGGGAAAGTCGATCACCGAAGCGTGCGAGATGACGGTGGCGGAGGCACGCGCGTTCTTCAGCGGGATGCAATTAAGTCCGGCGGAAACGACGATTGCAGGCAAGGTGCTCGAAGAAGTGCAGCAGCGGCTGCGCTTTCTCGATGAAGTGGGACTCGATTATTTGACGCTGGACCGGCTGACTTCAACCTTGTCCGGAGGAGAAGCGCAGAGAATACAACTCGCAACTTCACTCGGGTCGCATCTGGTGGGCGCGCTCTACGTGCTCGATGAGCCGTCGATTGGATTGCACCCGCGGGACACGCACAGGCTGATTTCGATTTTGAAAAGTTTGCGGGAACTGGGGAACACGCTGCTCGTCGTTGAGCATGATGCGGACACGATTCGCGCGGCGGATTACGTGATGGATTTGGGACCAGGAGCGGGCGAGCATGGAGGAAAAATCACGTTCGCCGGCACGCAGAAAGAACTCGAGACGGACACGCATTCGCTGACAGCGCGTTATTTGAGCGGCGAACTGCATATTCCCGTGCCGGGAACCCGCCGGAAAACGCAAGGCAAGTTTTTGAAGATTTTAAAGGCGCGCAGCCACAATTTGAAGGAAGTGGATTTGATGATTCCGCTGGGAATGATCGTGGCGATCACCGGCGTATCGGGCTCCGGGAAATCCACGCTTGTTTACGACGTGCTGTACAAGACACTGCAAGCGAAACGAAACGGCGGGAATTGGCGCGAGGCATGCGAGAACATCGAAGGAGACGCGGCGCTCACGGCGGTGGAACTGGTGGACCAGTCGCCGATTGGGCGGACTCCGCGATCGAACCCGGCGACGTATTTGAAGGCGTTCGATCCGATTCGCGAAATATTTGCTTCGACGCCCGATGCGAAAAAGCGCGGCTACACGGCGGGGCATTTCTCGTTCAACATTCCCGGGGGAAGATGCGAAGCGTGCCAGGGCGACGGAACGGTGACCGTGGAGATGAGATTTTTGGCGGACGTGGAGCTGATTTGCGAGGAATGCAAAGGGACGCGGTACAAGAGCGGAATTCTCGACGTGCGATACCATGGAAAAAACGTGCATGACGTGCTGGATATGACCGTGCACGAAGCGCTGGCTTTTTTTGCGGGCACGCCAAAGGTGACTTCGAAACTGAAAATTCTGGAAGAAGTTGGCCTGGGATATTTGCGGCTGGGGCAATCAGCGTCAACGCTGTCTGGTGGCGAGGCGCAACGTTTGAAACTGGCGGCGCATCTTACGCGGCAAGAGAATACGGGGGTCCTGTACATTTTCGATGAGCCGACAACAGGGCTGCATTTCGACGACATCTCAAAATTGCTGGCGGCATTCCGGAAATTGCTCGAAGGCGGGGCCTCGGTGCTGATCATCGAGCACAATCTGGACGTTATCAAATCCGCGGACTGGGTGATCGATCTGGGACCCGAGGGCGGAGAACGCGGCGGACGTCTGGTGGCGTGCGGGACGCCGGAACAGGTGGCGCGGAATGCACAGTCGTATACAGGAAAGTTTCTGGCGCGCGTGCTGAATGAAGGTGCGCACGAAAACACGAACCATCGCAATCACACTCCATGAACCTTTTGCGAAACGCGGCCGCGATTTTGCTGTTGGTGATTTTTGCGGTTGCGCCTCGAACGGCCATTCCACAATCAAGACAGAATTCGCGACGACGGACCATCGCTGCTTCGCCGCAGGAACAAGCTTTGTACGATTTACTGTTGCAAGCGAAAGCGGCGGCCGACAAAAACGACTACGCGACGGCCGCGGCGGACTACGAGAGATATTTGGCGCAGAAACCGGGCGATGCGGCGGCGCATTTCGATTTGGGTTACGTTTACACCGCGCAGAAAGAGAAGGACAAAGCCATCGCGGAATATCGGAAGGCGATCGCGCTCGATCCGAAGATGGCGCAGGCGTATTTGAACCTTGGAATTAGTTTGCTCGACGATGACGCAAAAGCCGCGATTGCCCCTTTGCAAAAGGCGACAGAACTGAATTACGACTACGCGCAGGGACACTACTTGCTGGGGACGGCGGAGGAGCGCGCGGGCCAGTCCGCTGACGCGGTGAAGGAATATACGATTGCGGTGAAACTCGATCCCGATGATTACCCGGAGCATATTACGCTGGCGCGCGCGGAACTTGCGGCGGGAAACTCGAGCGCGGCGGAGCCGGAATTTCGAGAAGCGCTGAAACTGAAGGCGAATGACGCAGAGTCCGAACTTGGGCTGGCGCAAAGCCTAATCGAGCAGAAGAAATCGACGGACGCGGCGGCGGTGCTGGACGATTATTTGCGGGCGAATCCGGGCGACGCGAAGGCGCGCGTGATGAGGGCATCTTTGCTTACCGACTTAGGCAGGAACGACGATGCGCTCGCGGAATTGGATCGCGCCGGCAAGGACGCGACTGAAACGCTTCAGACACTGAAATTGCGCAGCGTGCTTTATTATAGGGAAAAGGATTTCGAGAAGGCTGCGAACGCGCTGCAAAAGGCGGCGATGATGGCTCCGCGGGATGCCAACATTCGGGCGAGACTGGGCCACGCTTTGCTGGAAACGAAAAACTATGCAGGAGCGGCGCAGGAGCTGAATGAGGCGTTACGCCTCGATTCGAGTTCGAACGATGCGCTGCGGGACCTAGTGGCTGCCGAATATTTGAGCAAAAATTATCCGGCGACGCTGGCGGCGCTGAATCTGCTGGACGCGCGCGAGACTCCTAAACCGGGAGCGTGGTTCGTGCGCGCGACGTGTTACGACCACCTGGGACAAGCGAAAGAGGCTCTGGATGCGTACCAGAAATTCCTTGCGATGAATACGGACCAGACAAGCAACGAATATTTCGAAGCGACCGGGCGCGCGCGATTCCTAGAACGACTCGTCAAAGGGACAGAACGCTGACATGGACAGGGTGATGATGGGTGCAAGCGTCATCGTAATCGTCCTCTGCAGCATGACGTTGCCGCTGGCGGCGCAAACGGCGCGCGTGCAAAAGGACATAGCGAAATACGAAGCGAATTACGAGAGAAAAACGAAACCCGTGGACCGCGCGAAGGCGGTGGTGAAGCTGGGACGCGCGGAATATGTTGCGGCGAGCCAAAGTTTAGACGCGGGGAATGTCCGAGGGGCATTCGAGTTTCTGGCGAAATATAATGAACAGGCGATTGCGGCGCATGATGCGCTCGAAAAAATGGGCGTGGATCCGGAAAAACACTCGAACGGATTCCGGCAACTGCAAATTTCAGTGCGCGAGAGTTTGCGTGAACTTCGGGAAATCATGGGACGCGTTTCGCTGGAACAGCGTGAATCGTTTGCGGCGCTGGAAAAGGATCTGAACACTCTGAACCAGAAGCTGATTCTGGAATTGTTTCCGCGGCAGCCGGGACATAAGTTCGACGACGAAAAGAAGCATCCGTAGGAGGACGCCATGAGGTACAAACGCATTTTGACGGTCGCGATGGCGTTGCTTGCGTGCATGGCCGCGGGCGCCGCGTGCAACATGGCCGTGCATGCACAGGAAAAGCCCGACTTTTTGAGTCCGGAGGAAGGGGACAAAATCCGTGACGCGCAAGATCCAAATGAACGCGTGAAATTGTTTTTGGATTTCGCGGCCGACCGGCTGAAAAAACTGCAATATGAATTGCAGCTCAAATCGCCGCAGATGCACAAGGATCAACTTCTGAACGGCCTGCTGAGCGCTTACGCGGGATGCATAGACGAGGCGGCGGACCGCATCCAGGAAGGGCGCGAAACAAATCCGAACATGCGCCCGGCGATCAAGGATATGCAAAAACGCGGAAAGGAATATTTGGACGCGCTGCAGAAAATCGAAGGAGCAGGAGATCCCGAATTGAGCGCATTCAAGGATGCGCTCGATGATGCGATTGAGGGCACGCAGGAGGCGCTGAAGGACGCAAACAAAGCGTCTAAGGAATATGGCGCGGTGCCGGTGCGGAGAAAACCTTGAGCCGAAGGCGAACAATCCGGAACGAGCGGCATGTTCCGGGGGGGCCGCTCCTATTTCAAAGAATGTACACGCGGCTGAATTGCGAGGGCCGGCCGCCGCAGTTTGAAGTGGAATTTTATCCTTACGCGAATTTGACGCATTCGATCCGGTTGCGACGCGAAATTGCGCATGTGCGGCTTTCGGATTTGTTGCGCGAGGCTCCGCTCGAAGTGATCGAAGCAGCAGCGGCGATTTTGCTGGCGCGCCTTTACCGCAGGCGGCTGCCACGCGAAATGCTACACAGGTACAGGCAATATTCCCATGGCGAGGCGACGCGACGGCGATTGCACGCGCTGCGGCGAAAGCGGGCGCGTCCCAAGATTGTCCGCGCGCGCGGCCAGCATTTCGATTTGGAGCCGATGTTCGACGAACTGAACGGCAGGTATTTTCAAGAGGGATTGGCGCGGCCGAAAATCGGATGGAGCGCGAAGCGCTGGCGCAGCCAACTGGGAACGTACGACCCGGCGCTCAATCAGATCGCGATTAATTGCGCGCTCGACCGCCCGGACGTGCCGCAGTATGTGATCGATTATGTGCTGTATCACGAGATGCTGCACCAGAAGCATCCGATGAAACTCGCGCGGTGCAGGCTGGAATCACATTCGCGGGCTTTTCGGGAAGAGGAGAAAAAGTTCAGCGAGTATCGGCGGGCAATGAAATTCCTGACGCGATTCGCGTGACATCTTTCGCGCGATATGTTGGATGGCAAGAAGCTAACGCGCGGCGGATTTGTCCTTCCGAAGTTTCTGTTGAAGCTTGGCGATGCGCTCGCGGACTTTCTTGGACTCAGGAGTATCCGGGAGAATTTTCAAGTAGCACTGGTAATAATCGATGGCACGGTTGGGATCGTCTTTTTTCTCGTAGGCCTGGCCGAGCTGGAGGCAAGGCTCGGCGTAGTTCGGCTTGTATAGCATGGCGTCCTTGAAACGGGCAATCGCTCCATCGACGTCGCCGCGCTTCATGTAGAACTTGCCGACGTTGACATCGTGGACGGCACGCATCGGATTGTAAGTGGGAGCGGCCGAGGGCGGTGGAGGATTTTGCGCGAAGGCTACGGCGCAAAACAGCAAAAGTACCAGAGCAGCGGGAAGTTTCGAAAAGATCCTCACTGTTTCAGCTTTGCCTCACTAGATTGGATTTGATGGTCTCTGTTAAGATGGCGTTGTCCCGCAAAGTCGCGCCGATGAATGCCGCGACGGCTACAGAATAACTCTTTCCCATGGATCTACGCGAGAAGGTTTCCGAATTCCCCGTCCAACCAGGGGTGTATCTGTTCAAGGACGCCGCGGCAAAAATCATTTACGTGGGCAAGGCGAAGCTGCTGCGGCACCGCGTGAAATCATATTTTCTGGATTCGCGGCAATTCGACGCGAAGACGGGATCGCTGGTGCGCGAAATCGCGGAAGCGGAATACATCGTCGTCGACAATGAGCGCGAGGCGCTGGCGCTCGAAAACAATCTGATCAAGCAGCACAAGCCGAAGTTCAATATCCTGCTGCGCGACGACAAAACATATCCGTACATTTGCTTCACGGCCGCGGAGGCATTTCCGCGAGTGTTTGTGACGCGGCGGCTGGAGAAGAACGGGTCGATTTTCTTCGGGCCGTATTTTCCGGCGAGTCTAGCGCACAGGATCGTGCATTTCATCAACCGGTATTTTGGAATTCCGTCGGCAAAAATGGAGATGAACCGGCCGCACACGCGCGCGTGGCTGGAGTTCTATTTGAACCGTGGCCTGGGCCCGGCCGCAGCGGGGCAAACGCTCGAAGAACGCTACGCGGAAGCGGCGCGAGATACGCGGATGTTTCTCGAAGGGCGGCGGCGGGATTTGGTGAAGAGCCTGGAACAGCGAATGGAGCGCGCGGCCACAGAAGAACGATTCGAGGCGGCGGCGGGATATCGCAACTTGATTCGCACTGTCGCGGATATGGAGGAGCGGCAGAAAATCGCCGCGGCGGCGGGAGACGACATCGACGTGCTGGCGTGGCACGCGGAGCCGCCGCAGGTGGCGGCAAACGTGTTCCATTTGCGCGGCGGACGCGTGGTCGACAGGCGAGAATTTTATTGGGAGGATCTGGCGGAATTCGAACCCGCGGAATTCGTGACTTCGCTGCTGAAGCAAATCTATCTGGAAGCGAATTATGTGCCACGGTTCATTCATGTGCCGATGGAGTTCGAGGAGCGCGGATTGCTCGAAGATGTGTTCTCGGAAAACATCGCGCATCGCGTGGAGATCGTGGCGCCACAGCGCGGGCCGAAGCGCGCTTTCCTGGATTTGGTGGAGACGAATTCGAAGCATTCGTTCACGCAACGATTCCGCGTGGTGAAGCCGACCGCCGAGGTGATTGCCGAAGCGCTGGAGATGGCGTTGGGGCTGCCGGCGACACCTAAACGAATCGAGAGTTTCGATATTTCGCACATTCAGGGGTCGGACACAGTAGCGTCGATGGTGGTTTGGGAAAACGGGCGAATGAAGAAATCGGATTACCGCAAATTCATTATTCGCGGCACGGCGGGGAATCATCGAGAAGCGGCGGAAGCGCTTCCCACTGAGGAGAGGCCGGAAGCAGAACTTTTACGCGACGACTTCGCGAGCATGCGAGAAGCGGTGGGGCGGCGCTACCGGCGATTGCTCGAGGAGAAACACCCAATGCCGAGCCTGGTGCTGATTGACGGCGGAATTGGGCAGCTCCACGCAGCGGCCGAAGCTTTGGAAAAACTCAATATCATTGGCCAGCCGTTGGCGAGCATCGCCAAGAAAGAGGAAATCTTGTACGTATACGGGCGCGAGGATGATCCGATCCGGTTGGACCACCGCTCGCC
>DAHUXN010000066.1 GCA_027307115.1 Acidobacteriota bacterium | reverse complement strand
ACACTCTGGAAGGAACCATTTATTAGTCCGGCAATTCGAACTACAAAGGTCGCCGTCCTGGCCATCGTAGGGCTTGCAATTTCGAGCGCTGCCTGGGCGCAACGTGGTTTTGGTAATGTGTCGATATCCGCACCATCCGCGCATGTCGCCACTGGTCGCGTCATGGACGCGCCCCGCGTCGTTATAAGATCCACTGCAACCCCGGTCGCTCCGCGTATTGTGATTCAACGAGGCGCTTCAGCGACTTCGACGCAGACAATACAGTCAAATTCGCTGTTCAATTCTGCAAGCCCCGAGGAACTCGGTGGGTTGCAAGCGGACCTTGGCCGGATCTTGAATCCCGTTCCCGGGCTGGGTTTTGACTATTCGAACCTGGCCGCCCTGAATCACGATCTTGCAGTCCGCGCTATTATTGACCCGATTACGCAACAAGAGCTTGCGCTCAGCGAGCGCCTGTTGCAATTGACACCAACAGCGCCGATAAGTTCCTCATTCTTTGCCTCTGAGCCCGTTGTGATGCTCGAACAGCAGCCGCCCCAGGTAATCATCGTTCAGCAGCCGCAACCGCCGGCAGAGCAGGCGGCCGCCGAAGCTCCCCCGTCCTCCGTGCCGACAGCGGTGGAACAACCGCCGCTCCCCGACGTCGGCCAATTTGTTCTGGTCCTGCATGATGGCACGCAAATCCAAGCCGTGGCATTCACGCGGCAGAGCGATCGCATTGTCTACATCACGACGGACGGACGACGCAGGTCAATCGCAATCAGCGACCTGGATACGGCTGCTACGCGACGTCTAAACGACGAGCGCGGATCACAGCTTCAGCTTTCTTTCTAGAAGCAATATTCCCCGAGCAAAGAGGAACGTCATTTGCCCGATGGGCGGAGCGGTGCGGGCATGAAATAGCCTGCCTCGTGCGGTAGCCCGGCGCGCTCGAACTGAATCGTCGTGTGCGTAATATGGAAGTGCTCGGCCAAGCGCTCGCGAATAGCCCTCAAAATTCGCTCGCTCTCTTCCATGTGCATGTCAGGAATCCGCACATGGCAGGAGATGGCTTGCAGATCCGTGCCGATGGTCCAAATGTGTATGTCGTGGACTTCCTTCACGTTGTCGACACTAAGTATCGTTTGCGCGACGCTATCCAGTTTTAAATTTCTCGGCAAACCCTCCAGTAGGATATGACTGCTCTCACGCAAAACTCCAAGGGCGCTCCACAGGACCATCAGCCCGATGGCCATTCCAATCGCCGGGTCCACCCAGCGCGAACCCGTCCAACGAATCGCCAGGCCGCCCGCAAAAATCGCGACGTTCGACAATGCATCGCCAAAATTGTGAATCAAGATGCTGCGCAGGTTCAGGTCTTTTCGCCCGCTAACCAGTCCCAAAGTGATTCCGCCATTGACGCATAGCGCGAACACGGCGACCCAGAGCATCAGCGTGGTGCGAACTTCGACCGGCCGCCGCAAACGTTCATACGATTCAAACAGAATGTAAACGGCTACGAGAATCAGCAGAATTGCATTGACGAAGGCGGCAAGAATTCCCGAGCGATGATATCCGTACGTTTTTTCTTCCGTGGGCGGCCGTTCGGACAATCGAACTGCGATCCACGAAATGAGGATCGTCGGGAGGTCGGTGAGGTTGTGCACACCATCGCTTACCAGGGCGATTGAATGTCCCATCGTGCCCGCGACGAATTCAACCACCACAAGCGCGAGCGTAGCCGCCATCGCGCCTCCCAGCACGCCGCTCGAGCCGGCCGGGCGGCCGTGCGAGTGCGCTTCCGCGTGATGATGGCCGTGCGAATGCATGACGCGATTCTACTCGCAGAGGGCCGCGAGGCGTAGTCCTCCCGGCATCAAATCGTTTGATTCAACAATAGCGGCGGAAGCTCACCAGCAGGACACGAGTGCCGAACAAGCATTTGACTTCACTCACGGCCGCCCCTACGATGAAATTGATCTCAACTTTTCGCATTGTGTTTGGGGGTGGGGTTTTTCCGGGACCGTTTCGTCCGACGATGACCCCGTTCGATGCACCGGAATGTCGCTAAACTGGTCTTTTGGGGAGTACGCGGCTCTATTCCGACTCTAGATCGCGGAATGTGGCGCTATGGCGGAAACACGCCTTGCCTGGATATGACCGCGCCGGACGGCACGCGATTCGTGCTCGATTGCGGCACCGGCCTGCGCATGCTCGGCAATCATTGGGCGAGTACTGAAGGCGACCGACCGCTGCGAGCCCACGTTTTCGTCACGCATTATCACTGGGATCACATCCAAGGCATTCCTTTTTTCCGTCCATTCTATTTGCCGCAGAATGATTTTCATTTTTACAGCTTCCAATCCAAATATCTGGGGCGGGACAGCCTTCGCCAAGTCCTCGAAGCACAGCTCGCGCGCCCCTACTTTCCCGTTGATTTATCGCTGATGCATGCTGGGCGTGAATTCTCCGAAATTTCCGGAGGCAATCAGTTCGACGTTAACGGCACGAAGGTGACGGCTCGATGGCTTAACCATCCCCAGGGATGCCTGGGGTACCGATTGGAAACACCGGCTGGCACGATTGTCTACGCCACTGACAACGAGCCGGGGGTTCCGGAGATGGATAAGAATCTGCGCGAGCTTGCCGCCGGTGCCGACGTCTTGATCAACGACGCGCAATGTTCACCGGAACAATTGGCTTCGACGCGCAAAGGATGGGGCCATTCGAGTTGGCTCGAAGGCGTGAAACTGGCGCGAGAATGCGGCGCGAAAAACCTGGTCCTGTTTCACCACGATCCGGATTCCTCCGACCGCGTGGTCGACGGATATCTTTACGCAGCGCGTCAGGAATTTCCGAACACCTGGGCGGCGACTGACGGCATGGGAATTCAATTGGAGGATCGCAAGGTAGGAGTCAAGCTCCGCGAATCGCGCGTGGGACAGCGCCGGCCCGTGCATTTCTCAGCGACCGTCAGCGGGCACTCAGAAGAGGGCGTGCCTTTTCAAGAATACGCTGTTCTGAAGGAATTGAATCTCCGCGGCGGGTACATGTGGCTATCGCATGCGCCCCAACTGCAGTCGCAGATGAACATTCGTGTCGACTGCGGCACTGCGGAACATCCGAGCCCGATCGTTCTGCGCGCGTCAGTGGTTCACTGCGATGTTGGCCGTGAAAAAGACCGGGTGGGGGTCGGTGTCACCTTCATTGACGACAGCGAAAATCCGATTCCTTTCGACTGAAATTCGTTTCAAGCGCGACGCCTGCCCCGCGTTGCGACTCACGGGGCAACGGAATGAGAATGGCGAGGCAAATGCTCATGCCTTCAGCGTGGGAATTTCCCGCATTCTCGCGAACGCGCGCCGCACGTGCGGAATGGTAATTGACCCTCCCACGACCAGCGCCACATTCAATGCGTCGATCACTTCGTCGCGTTTCCATCCCTCCTCCGCGCATCGCTGCAGGTGGTACGTGATGCAGTCGTCGCAGCGCAGCACTGCCGACGCCACCAGCCCGAGCAATTCCTTCGTCTTGCCTGGCAAGGCTCCGTCTTCATACGCCTGATGATCGAGCGCGAAGAATCGCTTCATTCCCAGATGCCCGCAGCCGAGAATCTCCTCATTCATTTCGGCACGAAATTTTTCGAAATCTTCGATTCTGTCCGCCATCGCCACCTCCGGATTTGTACCTCGCGCCAGTTTAGCCGAGCGAGGCGTGTTTGAGAAATCGACGGATATATATACTCAAGTTGAGCACGCACACGGCGACCGCGACCGCCACAAGCAGCGCGACCGGGACGTGAGGATATACAGTTGTGTCAAGGCAATGCAGCAGGAAAGGCCCGCGATATGGCAAGACACCCGCGCGCGCTTCGCACCAGTTTTCCGCCAGCGTTAATGGACAAACCAACGGCGTCGTCTCGGCAATGATTCCGTAAATAATCGTTGTCACATGCACCCACGCCAGCCACGAGCGTCCTCGCGTGAAGAATGCGCCGAAAATTACCCACGCGATGAATGCGAGGTGCACGACGAGCACTCCATCCGCCATCGCAAGATAAAATCCACTCTTCATTCGCGTTTACCCGTCGCGAATTATAATCCGTTCGCTTGACCATGGAACGGAAACGGGATAGAAAAGATTGGGCGCCCGGTCGAATCTATTCCCGCCGCGCCGCAACCGCGTAAAGAGCCGCGATCCCATGTCATCCTCACCGCGCGACATCGGCGTCACTTTGGTTCAGGAATGGAATGACGGTCGCGTGCGAGCCGTTCAGGATTATCTTGCCGGTGAAGAGCCGCTGCAGATTCGCGTCGGCAAGCATCCGTTGAGCGTTACCATGCGCACGCCCGGTCACGACACAGAGCTCGCCGCGGGGTTTTTGTTCACCGAAGGCATCATCCAGCGTCGTGAACAAATTGTATCGATCGGCCATGCCGGCGACTGCAAGCCAACCGAGCGCGGCAACATCATCCAAGTTGAATTGACGGATGATGTCGTATTGGATTTCGAAAGCACGCAGCGCAATTTTTTTGCTTCTTCGAGTTGTGGCATTTGCGGCAAAGCGTCGATCGAGTCAGTGCGCGCGCGCGGCATTCGTGCACCGAATCCGCATTTTCGCGTCGATGCTGAAGCCTTTTGCCGGATTCCTGAGGCGCTTCGCTCGGCGCAGCAGATTTTCGGACGCACGGGCGGTCTTCACGCGGCTGGCCTGTTCGACGCGAGCGGAAAACTTCTTGCCGAGCGCGAGGATATCGGCCGTCACAACGCGGTGGACAAAATTATTGGCTGGGCGCTGCGCGAGAACCGCGTGCCGCTTTCCGAAAGCGTCCTGATGGTCAGCGGACGCGGCGGCTTCGAGATTATTCAGAAGGCTGCAACGGCCGGCTTGCCCCTTGTGGCTTCAGTTTCGGCCTGTTCCAGTCTCGCGGTGCAGTTCGCGCGCGAAGTTGGCATGACGCTCGTCGGGTTTCTGCGCGGCAGGCGCTTCGTTGTGTATTCAGGTGGCGAGCGTCTTGGACTGGCAATCAATAGCGCGCCGCTGTCGAACGAATTGTAGAAGGGTTGTCCTGTTGTGGAATTGTGAGATGCCGGGCCAGTTTGAAACCGGGGCCGGCGGGAAAAGTGCAATGCCGTCTGACACGAATGCTACTTATGGCTTCCTTCTCGATACCTACGAAACCGAAACGCTGAAAACGCTAACTATCTGGTCCGCCTTTCCGGATGAGTCCATGGATTTTCGGCCAGCGCCCAAATCGCGCACCGTGCTTGAACAGATCGAGCATCAAATCCAATCCGAAGGCGGTTGGATGGTCAAGATGCTGGGCATCGATGTGGGCGATTTCAATCCAGAAGAAAAGACAAAACGAGCCTACATTAGAAAATATAAGAACGACGCCGCGCGCCGTCTGGAAATTCTACGCAGCAAGCCGGACGGATGGTGGCAAGAAACAGCGGCCTTCTTCGATGTTTTTCGCCCCCGCGCGTGGATTTTCACACGGCGGCTGACTCATTCCACACATCATCGTGGCCAGTTAATTGTGTATCTTCGCCTGTTAGGCGCGCGCGTGCCTTCTGTATATGGTCCGACGGCGGACACGGACGGCAAAGTTATTTACGGATTTTGAGATGGAAATCGCGGCACTGCATGGGTTGAGAATTATTCTGGGTCTTGTCCGGGAACAACGCGATTCCCGCCTGCGGCTTTCGCGCGGTATAAGGCCTCGTCAGCAACGCGCAGCAATGCCGCAGCTGCATCTCCGTGCGCAGGATAGGCGCTCACGCCCAAAGACATCGAGCCTGGATTCAGGAACATGTCTCCCTGCTGGATCACGATTCTCCTAAATTCCCGCTCGAGCAACTCCGCGCGGCGTTTTGCGGTCTCCAGGGAAGCATCCATCAGAATCAACACGAATTCATCGCCGCCGTAGCGGCACGCGATATCGCCGGCGCGAACAACTTTTCCGACCAGATCGCCGAACGCCTTCAGCAACGAATCGCCCGCCGCATGTCCGTATGTGTCGTTAAATGCCTTGAAGGAGTCGAGATCACACATAATGATCCCCAGGTTCCTCTCATCACGGCTGGCGCGGTGGATCTCTCGGGGGAGCGTTTCATCCAAATAGCGGCGATTGAATAACCCCGTGACTACGTCACGAATAGATTGCGCCCGCAAGCTTTCACGCAACTTCAGATTCGCCAGAGCCAGGGCAATATGTCCGGCGACGGTTTCAGCTAGCTGTTGGCGGGCCGCCAGAATGCGTTCCTGCGCTTCCTTTGGCTGACTGAGTTCATACGAACTTCCCTGGACGCTAAGAACGCCCAGAGTTTCACCCGAGGCAACCAACGGAGCACAAATCGAACTCGCTGGCGCAACACGAGAGAGGTGAGGACACAAGAGCGGAGTCGAGGGATCAGCGACGCGATGCACGTGCCCCCGCCGCAGGGCCCAACACTCTTCCGGCTCGAAAACAGCCTCTGCCAAACGCGACTCGCCCCACTTTATGCTCGCTTCGAGCAAGTTTACGGAACTGTTGCGTTCAAACAGCGCTCCTGAACCAGCGGGAAACAACTTCGCGAGCGATTGCTCCAGAACCGGGTGCGCTTCTTCCGCAGTGAGACACGTTTGCAGAAGAGTACTCAACTGCTGCACAAGGTTCATTTCTCGGGTGCGCTGTTCCAGGCTGCGGACGATTCGCGCGAGCTCTTCATTAGCCCGTCGCAGTTCCGCCGCCTCTCCAGCGGCTCCCAGAGTTTCGCGAGCAATGGCTGACACGCCGGCGATCCTGCCTTCGGGACTGCGAATCGGCGAGATTGACATGAGCACCGAGACTTCCCTTCCATCTTTTCGCAGGCAAAGTGTTTCGCCGGGTGAGCTTCGCCGATCCGTCGCCACGTGCTCGATCAAATGCACCAAGTCACTTCCGTGAAGCGATGGAAGAACCAGCGACAGAGGGCAGCCGACGGCTTCTTCTTCCGTGTATCCGAAAATGCGCGCCGCGCTGCGATTCCAGCTGACGATCACTCCGTCGAGCGTGGCACCGATAATCGCATCTCCGCACGACTCGACGACCTGTGCGAGCCAGACGTCCCGGTCGTGCGAATCAGATTGACCGCGCACATCGGCCTCGTCGTTTTCCTCGTGCTCCGGCGTTTCTGGTGGTGATTTGAAACCCATAGGGGATCCACCCCTCATCCGCAAAGCAAACCGGCGCACGTTGCCCAGAGGCAGCTGTTCCCGCTTGTCTTGCTCGGACTTTCGCGCCATTTTCGCGACTTTTTTCATTCGAATGCTCGCGCGTCGCCGAATCTTCGTCGAGAAGAACGAAAGAGTCAGTTCGTTCCCGAATGAGCGTGCGCCCAGCGCAGATTTTATGCGCCTCCCGTGAAAGCTCCGATTGGCTACTAATCTTCAGCCCTTATGTTCCGTCCAAAGGCTAAGTGAGTCCCGAAGGCTCCCGCTATCCCTTCTGATTGAGCAGCGTACTTATAGAGTGTGCGTTAGGCTGAAGTGGCACGATAGGCTTTATCTGCCTGGCTCTCCGCCGTGCCCACATCTTCCAAAGTGTAAGCTACGCGTCGCAAGCGGAGTTGCAGATCTGACGACAGGACTTGTACTTCTTTTCGGTGGGCCTCCAAATGCACTTGGGACAATTCGCTTATTTGCCGGTCGAACCCATCGAGCGCGCGCTCGGACTCCGCCAGCAGCGCGGATTTGCTTTGTTGCGCCGACGCCACCACCACCGCATTTAGCGTGGCCGCTGCCTGTTCGCTCAACGACTCACAGAATTTCTTTACAATCTGGTCGGAAAGAGCGTCGAGCCGCATGGCGGTCTGGTCGTAGAAGAAGTTCAGCCTCCCCTCGATATAACTGCAAAATTCCCTGCATCTGCGGTCAAGCAGATCGCACAGCTGCGCATCAAGCTTTTGATCAGTGATCTGGCGGCTTTCGGCCTGAACCGCGTTCTCAATTGCGGAGGCTAGAGCGGCTTGAAAACTCCTGCGGGCGCCGTCCGTCCGGCTTTCGCCATCGACGAAGGGCACATCGAGAGTGGCCGCCTCTTCGCGTTCCGCTCGCCGGTGCACGGTTGGAACCGTCGCGCCGCATCGTTTAACGGCGTGATCCACAGTAAACTCCCGGACATTCGCCACCAGGACGGGGCCGGGGCCCGACATAAGATGCGAACTGCGCCCGCCGGGGGCCGGCTCCGTTTCCCGCAGCGATTTCTGTTCCCGTGAGGGACCGTCTGATGCCCGTTTGCCCGAGTTGTGCACCTCGTTTATTCGCGCGCACTCATTCGCGAGGCTCGAACCCGCTTGGAAGCTCGGCCTGTAATTTGGATATAGCGGAGCCGTGAGAAAGGCAGCGCTATTGCGCAACAGCCCGAGCATAGCTTGCTCGGCCGTTGGCCACCTTGAGCGGCGAAATCGCACCCATTGGGTCGATAGCGCACGGCTCAGCCGGCTCCCTGTATTGACCAGCAGATTGCGGGGACCCCACAGCCAACTCTGGTAATTCGGGCGCGGACTTGCCATTGGAAACCTCACCTTGACGAGAAGAATCACGAATGCCGTATTGTCGCATTTTGTTCCATAATGTTTTAGTGCTGATATGCAAAGCTCTGGCCGTTTCGGTTCGGTTCCAACGCGACTTCGCGAGGCAATCCTCAATCATCCGCCGCTCTGCTTCGGCTCGGACCGAATGGACGATCTGTCTCAAACCAGGCTCGGCAGTCAGCTGTTCCGCACGTTCGGCTCTGCGTTCCCGGAGCTCCGCAAGCGCGGCGTCGTCATCAGCCAAGACCAGATACCTGCAGACGAAATTTTTCAGTTCGCGCACATTACCCGGCCAAGAATATTTCACGCACGCGTCCATAAGCCGCTTCGAAAATCGCCTCGACGGGCAGTTAAACTGAGCCGACAGATGTTTCATGAAATAGTCAAGAAACAGTGGAATATCTTCACGGCGTTCGCGCAGGGCTGGAATTCGAAGGGTGATGGTATTCAAGCGATAATAGAGGTCCGGACGAAATAACTTTTCGTTTAAAGCTTTCTGGATATCGATGTTCGTAGCCGCCAAGATGCGCACGTCCACAGTCAGAGTGCGCCGTCCGCCCAACCGTGAAAACTGCTGGTCTTGCAGGACGTGCAAAAGCTTGGCTTGAAGCGTGGAAGGCATCTCACCAATCTCGTCCAGCAGAATCGTTCCATGCTCGCAGAGTTCAAACTGACCCGGCTTCGCTTTCACCGCTCCGGTAAAAGCGCCAACCTCGTATCCGAAAAGCTCACTCTCCAATAGTTCTGAAGGCAACGCCGCGCAATTCACCTTCAAAAATGTGCTCTGCGATCTGGGGGAACGAGCGTGCAGCGCCCGGGCTACGAATTCTTTTCCCACCCCTGATTCTCCGAGCAGGAGCACGGGAACATCGACTTGAGCAACACGGTCAACCTGTTGACGCAATTCTTCCATCGCGGGACTGAGCGTAAATCGCAGTTCTTCTGAATTCGCGAACGTCAACGGGATTTCTTGCGTTCCTGAAGGTGTCTCCTTGAAGGAAATTACGCGGGGCGAAACGCTCATCTATAGACTCCTCGGATTGAGAACAGGGCGACTCCTCGACATCGTGCAATCTGGTGGCATGCGCCCGCGAGCCTGCATGGCGAGTCTCTCAGGCCCACGCACAAGCTAGCCCCAAATCGGCGAGTCCGCCATCGGTCCATGGCTGCATTCCCAGCAGGAAAAGTCCGTAGAACCGTGTAAGGAGTCCACTGACCTAGGCCTGAACAAGGCCTCGCCGGATAGCGTAGCGCACCAAACCCGCAGTCTCGTGGATGTCGAGTTTCTCCATGAGGCGCGTGCGGTGCGTTTCTGCCGTTTTCACGCTGATGTTCAGAACGCCCGCCACTTCTTTCGTAGTCTTTCCTTCGGCGATCAACTGGAGCACTTGTCGCTCGCGTGGGCTAAGTGGTTCGGCAGAGAGCTCGGTCTTATTCTGGTACGCCTGCACGACAGCGCGAGAAACTTCAGGGCTCAAGTACACGCCACCGCGGGATGCTTCGCGAATTGCCTGCACCAGATGCTCGGCGGCGTGTGTTTTTACGACGTATCCTTTCGCGCCTGCGCGCAGCGCATCCAGGAGATACGGGTCCTCGTCATGAATCGTAAGAAAAACAGTCTTTGTCTGCGGGGACACTTTTTGAATTTCTTTTGCGGCATCAATGCCGTTCAGCACGGACATGCTTACGTCCAGCACCGCTACGTCTGGGTGCAAGGATTCCGCGATTTTCACGGCTTCTTGTCCGTTGGATGCCTCTCCAACAATTTTCAGCCCTTCCCGTTCTAACAGCACCTTCAATGATTGCCGTATTATTTGATGATCGTCCGCGAGCATTACCTGTATGGGCATCTAAGCCTCCAAGGGAACCAAATATGTGTATCTGAGTCCCCACCCGTGCGCGTCTTCTGTCCCGTTGGAGTCTCCTTCTGCCGAATTCGTGAAGCTGGACTCCAGCATTCAACCTAGTATTTTACAGAGAACACAGGCTTTGTGAATCCAGCGGATTCCCATACGGATATCAGGTGTTATACCTACAATATCTCTGATTAAAAACGAGTGCGATTTCAACGCGTTCTGGCTGAACCTGATGCAATGCGAAGGGCACGATCGGATCCGCGTGGAACGGCAACAGCTTCTCGTTAAGCGGGCGAGAAACGGGTCCTCTCGGCATTCGCCTTCGGTAGAAGATCAAAAAAATTAAATTTGAGAGTTATGCAGTCGGTGCCACAGGCGGATCCAGGCCTGGAGCCCGAGGCGGAAGCGTTCGGGACGGTAGAACTCGTTCGGCGCGTGGATATTTTCATCGGCGGTGCTGAACGAGAAGAAGACAGTATCCACGCCGAGCACGTCGCGAAAAGTGGCGACGATTGGCACGGTGCCGCCCATGCCGACAATCTCGGGGGGTAAGCCGAAGACTTCGGTGAGCGTCTCGGCGGCCGCGCGCACTGCGGGACCGTCTGGCGAAACGCGATAGGCCGTTGCGCCCTCGTGGCCGTCCTCGATTGTTAGACTCACGCCAGGTGGGCAGCGCTGTTCCAGATGGCGACGCACCCTGGCAATTACGTTGCTCGGCCGCTGATTCGGAACAAGACGGCACGTGAGCTTCACGTGCGCCTCACTCGGCAGGACAGTCTTGCTGCCAGGCCCTTGATAGCCGCCATAGAAACCATTGACCTCGATAGTCGGGCGATACCACTGGCGTGCCAGCATGCCGTAGCCGGGCTCGCCGAATCCGGCAGGCGCGCCAATCTCGGCGAGATACCTTTTCTCGTCGAAGGTCAGTCGCTCCAGCGCCTTCGCTAGCGCAGGATCGATCTCCTCGACATCGTCATGGAATCCCTCGACGGCAACTCTCCCGTCGTTGTGCAGCGAGGCGACGAGCTCCGCCGCTGCGTGCAACGGATTGGCCACACCGCCGCCGTGACGGCCAGAGTGGAGGTCGTGATGGGGCCCCCGCACCGTAAAGGAGAGCGCTGCCAGGCCGCGCGAACTCACCGTAATGCTCGGTGCCTCAGGTCGCCACATGCCGCCGTCGGCCGATAGCACGACATCACAGGCGAGCGCACCGCGCCGCGCGCGCACAAGGTCGGGAAGATCGACGCTGCCGATTTCTTCCTCAGCCTCGAAAAGGAAACGGAGATTGACGGGCGGTTTGTCGCCGGCGAGGAAGAACGCTTCGGCGGCCAAGATAGGCTGGAGCATCGACGCTTTGTCGTCACTGACTCCGCGACCGTAGAGCCGCCCGTTCCGCTCGGTTAGGATAAACGGCGGTGAGTGCCACAACTCGAGTGGCTCGGCGGGCTGCACGTCCATGTGACCGTAAATAAGGACAGTCGGAGCGCCGGGCGCGCCGTCCCAACGCCCGAAGACGGCGGGGTGGCGCGGCGTCTCACATGTTTCGACCTCGATCGGACCGGCTTTGCGCAGCCGCGCCGCCACCCAGTCGGCTGCCCGACGCACATCGGCTGAGTGAGCTGGATCGGTGCTGACTGACGGAATAGCAACAAACTCGGCGAGCTCGCGGAAGTATCGGCTTTCATTGTCAGCGAGCGTCTTCAGAGCGGTGTCCATACCAAGGATTTCGCGTCGCTCACGCACCAACGGCCAAGAGCGGATCTGCCTCGTTGATCGCCAACGATGTGACGATGAAAAGAACCACACCATCAGAAGGGCTGACGGCCGTCTGCAGCACGCGCCCTTCGCAGTCCTTCACGCACCCGAGATTCTGACCGGCTTTCACTGCTTCGTTCACCGCAACCGCCGGATACCAGAAACCTGCGTGTTCGCTGCGCAGCCAGAGAAAGCGTTCGAGCAATGTGAACGACATGGGCTCCGGTGCACCGCCGGGGATCATGTCGAGGTGGCGCATTAGACGTTTGAGGCCGTTCGTGTGCATTGCGACGTCCTCGGGGGTCCAAATTCCCTGACCGCCTGACTCCGCAAGAATCGACGGGATGCCGGCCCGCGACGCGGCGCAAAATGTCGAGCCGGGCGTTTCACTGCACACCAGAAAATGGATGCCGAAGATCTTTGCCATCTCCAGCGACACGCGGTCGACACGATCGTTGCCTGACCGGAAAAAAATCGTAAAAGGAACGAGCGCTTCGATTAAATCGCCGCCGTGCAGGTCCACGTAGTAATCGGCCTGCGAAATGACGTTGCGGAACACCCAATCGGCAATCTGCTCGGACGCGGTGCCGCGCGCATCGCCGGGGAACACGCGGTTGAGATTCCGGCCGTCGAGCGGGCAGACATAAATGGAGCGAGCCGTGAAGGCAGGCATGTTCATAACCGGCACGACGATGACTCGGCCGCGCAGATCTTGCGGATCGAGAGAGCGGCCCAAGTCGAGCGCCGCCGCAATGCTCGCGTATTCAGCGGCGTGGACGCCGCCGGTTACAACGAGCGTTGGCCCGTCGGCGTTTCCCCCGGCGCGACTTCCGTTGATGAGCCACATCGGAAGGCGGTAAGACTGACCTTGGACGGGAAACTCTTTCACGTCATAACGCTTCTCTCCGGGTCCAGCGGAGAGCGCACCGACTTTCAGCACTTCATTCGACACAGCAATGCTCCTTACGTTGCGTGGATTTACCGCCCGCCGTCGATGGACAGCGTCTGACCGGTGATCCAACCGGCGTGCTCGCTTGCAAAAAACAAGACGCCGTTGGCGATGTCCTGCGGCGAACCGAGCCGCTTCAGTGCAATGTTCTCGACGAGCTTGCGCTGCCCTTCGCTGCCATATGCCTCCCACTGCTTTTCGGTGGTGGGGTTGGAGCGCACGAAGCCGGGTGCGACGTTGTTTACGGTGATGCCCCACGGGCCGAGCTCGTGTGCAAGCTGGCGCGTCAGGCCGATCTGCCCCGCTTTGGCCGAGGCGTATGCCTGAATGCCCGTGAGGCTGATGCCAAGGCCGGCGCCGCTCGAGATATTCACGATGCGGCCGTAGCGTTTTGCCTTCATTGCTGGAGCGACTGCTTGACTGCAGTAAAACGCGCCGTCGAGATTTACGGCAAGGATGGCCCGCCAGTCAGCGTCGGATACGTCCTCGAGCGGCCGGCCTACCTGGCCCATCACGCCGCCCGCGTTGTTCACGAGGATGTCGATGCGGCCGTGATCTCTTAGTGTCTCCGCGATCATGGCATGCACCGCCGCGCGATCGCTCACGTCGAGGACGCGGACTTCGAGCGGCGTCCCTTGTTCTTTCGCCAGCCGTGCCGTTTCGTCGAGCTCGGTTTCCAGGACGTCGCAGGCGATCACTCGCGCGCCGAGGTTCGCGAAGTTCAATGCGATGCCGCGGCCGAAGCCATGCGCGGCCCCAGTCACAATTGCCGTTCGACCGTCAAAACGAATTTGCATCGGATGCACTAGCGTGCTGAGCGCTTGCTCTCACGAGGAAGAAGAACAAGCCAACCATTCGGTCAACCCAGGATGTGCGGCTCATGCGGTCGGAGCTGGTTACGGCCATGGACCCTCCAGCGCCTCGCGCGTCTCTTCGACGCCCGCGCTCCACACACTCATCATCTCGTCATCAGATTTTTGATACACGCCGCCGAAATTGCCGTCGCCCAAGTATGCCCGCACGCCAGCGGCATCCATCGTGCGCATGCGCGCGATATCGATCATCGGCTTCTGACCATCGGGCAGTTTCACATCCGCTAAACGCGTCCACGGAAAGTTCTCCATCCATGATGCGTGCGAAGCAACGGCATCGATGGCTGCCACTACGGCGGCAGTCTTTGGCGCGTTCCACCAGTTGTGCCACTTTACGGTGATCCCCGGGTGATCGTTCATCCACTCCTGCAGGATCGAACCGCCGGGTGTGTTGCCGCCGTGCCCGTTCACAAACAGGACGCGCTTGAACCCAGTGCTGGCGAGGCTCTCAAGAACATCTGCGACGATACGCTGATAAGTATCGAGACGAAGGCTGATGCTGCCGGGGTAAGCGCGGAAGTAGGGCGTGATACCGTAGCTGAGTACGGGAAACACGGGCACGCCGAGGGGTTCCGCGGCTTCACACGCGACGCGCTCGGCAAGGATCGCGTCGACAGTTAGACGCAAGTATCCGTGTTGCTCGGTGCTTCCCACCGGAACGACGGCGCGATCGTCGTGCTGCAAATTCTTTTCGACCTGCATCCAGTTCATGTCGGCGATTTTCATTTGCGTTGTGCGCAAACTCTAAGCCACGCTGAACGCCCTCGTCAAGGTTGGCGCGATCCGCGTAAATTCCAGTGCAAGCGAAAACGTGCGCGCCAAGAGTCACAGCCGCGTCGTGATCGTCTCCAATCCGTGCGAAGATCGACCCGTTTCCACGCGCCACAAAGCGAACGCGCAAATCACGGCGAGCACCGCAATCGCCGTGAACATCAACAAACCGGCATGGTAGCCGACCGCGTTGGTTGCGCTCGCCAGCCAGTGATCGTTCGCCCATCCGATCAGCAGATTGATGACCACGAGCCCGAGTTGCTGCACCGTGTCCAACATGCCGTTGGCTAGGCCGAGACGCGACTTGTCCACCACGTAGACGAGCGCCGGCCACATCACCGCCGGAACCAACGCGAACGCCACGCCCATCATCGCCATCGGGATCACCGGGGAGATGTTGGTGAAGCCCAACATGGGAAAAACGGGCACGATCAGGAGTGAGCCGAACATCATCAGCAGCGATCGGTGCGCGTAGCGATCTACGAGCAGGCCGAAGATCGGCATGCCGACGAGCGAAAAAAACGGTTCCATGCCCACCAGCAGCGCCGCGGTTTGCGGCGTGACGTGCCGCGCCTCGATCAAGAATTTCTGTCCGAATGTCTCAAACGGGAAGATGCAGCCGTAAAAGGTGACGCATAGCGCCGCAATCAGCCAGAACGACTGATTGAACTGGAACACTTCGGCGAACGGGATTTTCGTGGTTCGCGCGGTATGTCCCAGAGTGAATCGCCGCTCGCCGCGCGCATCGAGCTTCCCGTAGAGCACGGCACCGAGTAGACACAGCGCGCCGAAACCGACACCGATCAGGAGAGGCCAGCGCCAGTACGTATACGCTTGGGGCGCCCAAGCTGGCGAGACTTCCGCACTGAACGAACCGAGGCGAGCCGCCGATGCCCGGAGACCGTACGCCAAGCTCAATCCATCGTGCCAGAACCAACGAGCCACGCCCACGTTCGCAGTGAGCTGCAGCGCTTCGCCTCCCGCGCCGACGAGCAATCGTCCCATGAGCATGACGCCCAGCCGCGGGCTGAGCGCGGTGATGACCAGTCCGGCGAAGACCAGCACGCTGAAAATCGAAAGCGACTTCCGCGTGCCCAAACGGTCGATCATTACGCCAGCGATGAGCATGGCGACAATGTTCGGAACGCTATAGACGGCCTGCATCCACCCAATATCAGTATTCGAGAAGTGCAGTTGGCGGCTGAGCAGCGGCGCGAGCGGCGCAATGTAGTCGAATGCGTAGTAGCCCCCGTATGAGGCGATGCCGATCACTGCGAGGATAATCCAGCGCCGCGCACGTGACGGCGGCGGCTTCTCGATCGCTCTCGCATTCACCGCGGTATCGGACATCCGCAGAAGCCCCTTCTATACGCGCGCCGAGCCTGCAGTTGCCCCGCGCCGGCGGAATCATCTCACAGAAATCGTCATTTGGATGAAAGCTCGGATGATGGCAAGCGTAGTTGTGATGGTGAGACAACTGACCGAGAATGGAAACGGAGTAGAACCACTCCAAACTTGCTGCGCGTGCTCCGGCTTAGGGCGTGCGAATCTTCCACTGAATTCTTTCAATTCGATATAACATCAACCGATTATGACTGCGGGGCCCGTAGCTCAACGGTTAGAGCAGCGGACTCATAATCCGTTGGTTCAAGGTTCAAATCCTTGCGGGCCCACCAATTGTTTAGAAGCTGCTGAAAAAGGGATCTTGCCGTCGTTTCAATTGGCGCGAGAAGCCCGCAGTTTGCAAAGGACCAAGACATCCGTAGATTCCTCGGCGGTCAAAGGTGGCTTCGCCTCGGAATGACAGCGCAAAGAGATGCCGAGTGCTTTAAGGACGCTATGATTCGGGGAGCTTGAGGATGAGCTTGCCGAAGTTCTCGCCGGTGAAGAGCTTGAGGAGCGTTTCGGGAAATTTGTCGAGGCCCTCGACGATGTCTTCGCGCGATTTGAGTTTGCCAGAGGCGATCCAGCCGGCCATTTCGCGAGCGGCTTCGGCGAAGCGGCTGGCGTAGTCGGAGACCAGGAAGCCAATCATGCTGGCGCGATTTACCAACAATGACAAATAGTTGGATGGGCCTTTGGTGGGCGTAGTGTTGTTGTACTGCGAAATGGCGCCGCAGATGACGACGCGCGCGCCGCGGGCGAGCTGCGTGAGCGCGGCATCCAGAATGTCGCCGCCGACGTTGTCAAAATAAACGTCAATCCCTCTGGGGCAGTGATTCTGCAGGGCCTTTGCGACGGGTTCGGTTTTGTAATCAATGGCGGCGTCGAAGCCGAGTTCCTTCACGATGTATTGGCACTTCTTCGCGCCGCCGGCGATACCTACCGCACGGCAGTCTTTGATTTTCGCGATCTGTCCGACCACGCTGCCCACGGCTCCGGCAGCACCGGACACGACCACGGTTTGTCCCGGTTGCGGCTTCCCCACCTCCAGCAGCGCAAAATAAGCGGTCATTCCCGGCATTCCGAGAACGCCAAGATAGACGGGAAGAGGTGCGACCCGAGGGTCAACTTTTATGATCGCGCCGCCGTTGGTTATGGCGAATTCCTGCACGCCCAATGGGCCGTAAACGTGATCGCCTACAGCGAAGCTGGCGTTTTTGGAGGCGAGGACGCGGCCGAGTGCCAGGGCGCGCATTGTTTCGCCAATGGCGACCGGCGGGACATATGATTTGCTGTCGTTCATCCAGCCCCGCATGGCAGGGTCAAGCGAGATGTAGAGAATTTTTACGAGAAGCTCGCCATCGGCGAGGTTGCGCACGGATTCTTGCTTGTAATTCCAGTCGCTCCGTTTCGGCACGCCGACGGGGCGGGCGGCGAGTTCAAATTTGTGATTGATCAAATTCATGCGGCCTCATACATGCTGGATTCACATGTATCGGGCGCAGTCCCGCGAGATCCGAGCAACGCATCGCGGGAGCGCGTGCGATGACCACAAACTAGAAGCTGAAACGAAGCCCCAACTGGATCTGGCGCTTCGGAAGCGCCGAAGTGAAAGCCAATGGCTGGCTCGGCGAAAGAGCCGCGCTGCCGTGCACGTTGAACGTCGTGAACCCGGGAGCGAAGCCGAAAAGCGGGCTGACTTCGTTGTTCACGCTGGCATAATTCGTGCGGTTGGCGAGATTGAATCCTTCGACGGTGAGTTGCAGATTGGTTCTTTCGCTGATTTTGTGCTGCCAGCTCAGGCGCATATCGAAATCGATGTAGTTGGGACCCAGGCCGGAATTGCGCGGCGCGCCGATGGGACGCTCGTTGGTGATGTGATTGTTGCCGTTCACTTCGCCGCCGGCGAGCAAATTGAACGGGTGGCCGCTGTGATACGAAAAAATTGGGGAAAGCTCGAAGCCGGAAAGAATGCTCTCGGTCCAGGGGCTGTCGAAGACGCCGGCGAGGACGACTTTGTGGCGCTCGTCGAATTCCGAAAGAGCGCGGTCGAGGCCCAGGTTGGTGGGGTCCTGCGGGCCGTAGTCAGAGTTGAAATCGGTCGAGGTGTCATAGGCCTTGCTGTAGGTGTAACTCCCAAACACGGTGTAGTGATTGCCAAAGCGTTTTTTGACCTCGAGGATGCCGCCTTCGTATAGCGCGGAGGCCGCGGAGGTGTACTGGTTATTTTGCACGATCAGCGGATTCACAAAACAAGCGAAGGGCGCGAGGGGGTTTGCTACGGTCGGCGCGCAGGGGAGTCCGCCGGGCTCCGTGCCACCGAGCGGGTCAGTTGCCGGGCTGGTGTTCCAATTGCGGTAGGAAACATTCTGGCCATTGGCAAGGGGCAAGGTGGTGAACGGCGCGGGCAGCAGATTGGTGTCGATCGCAACTGGGAGGCGCTGAGTGTGCGAATAAATTCCGCTGATGGAAACGGACAGGCCGGTGGCGATTTCACGTTCGATGCCCAGCGAGGCTTGCTGCGCGTAGGGAGTCTTGTAATTCGGAGGATTGCTGAAAATCACTTGCAGAGGCGATAGCGCGCCGCTGTTGGCCACGCGAATCCCAAATGGCGCGACGTCCGCAGGCGTGATGCAGGCTTGATTTCCCGCTGATGGAGTGGTGCACTGAATCTTGCCCGCGCCGAAGAGCGACTGGAAAACAACGGCGGAATTCTGCAGACCCGGAACACCGCTCGGCGTAAGCGGATCAATATAAATGGAAATGAAGCGCGTGCAAGGGCTGCTGCCATTCCCGATAAACGGCGAACCCGCAAAAGCAATCCCGCAAGTGGCAACGACATTGTTGACTTGATCGGGCACTTGCTGTTTGTTGTTCTGATTCTCCACGGTGCTGTAATCTTTGTTCAACACACCCAGGCTCAAGTCCACTTGAGGAATCTGGGCGTCAATCGGCCCGTAGAAAATCCCGTAACCTCCGCGGATGACGGTCTTGTGGTCGTTGAACGGATCCCACGCGAACGATATGCGCGGGGCAAAATCGCGATACTCGGTATTCAAGGGTAGGAATTGCTTGTCGATCTGATATCTAACCCCGTAATTCAAGGTGAAATTGGGGCGCAATTGCCAGGCGTCCTGCCAATACATCGCGGTCAACGGACGTGTATATCCGGGATATGAAGGGTTCCCGAAGCCTTGCTGAAACAACTGGGGCAGTCCCAGCGAAGTTGACTGCAGCGAATTGAGGCTGGCTCCCGGCGACACCAAACCGCAAGGATTCGGCGTCGAACCGGAAGAAGGGGCAAAGCACGGGCTGAGGATAAGACCGGGCAAGGAACCGAAAACAAAGCGGCCCGGAAAAAATGTGTGCGATTCGGTATGGTTGCCACGGAGAAGTTCGGTGCCGCCGAACTTCATGGTGTGATGGCCGCGGATCAGCGTGATGTTATCCGTGAATTCGTAGCGGCGCAGGATGGTCAGGTTGGGCAGGAAGATGTTGGTGCCCAGATTGTTCGCAAAGCCGGGAATTTGCAGGCCAACTTCTCCGGGTTCGTTGGGAATCACGTTGAAGCTCTCGTAGTCCCACTGAACGCGGGCTTCATTCTCGGCGGTTGGGCTGAACCCGTGATACCACGAACCGAGCATGGTGCTGTCATAGGTGCGTGTTGAACTGCCCGCCGAGAAGCCGGTGAGCGACTGCACGTCGGGCGACTCCTCCAAGTCGTGCCCATACCGGTAATTGAACGACACCTGATTCGCATCATTGAAATGGTGATCGAGGCGCCCGGATGCGAGGTATTGGCGCGTGTTGTAGTTGAACAGGCCGCCATTGGTTTCAAACTGATTGATCAGAAAATTGTTCAGGCCGTTCTGCACCGCCGTCAGACCAGTGACGGGGCTGACGGTTAAACCGCTTTGAAGCGCGCCAGCGCAGGTTTGCGCGGGCAAGAATGTAATCGTGCCATTGGGATTGTTGAGGCAAGGCACGGTCGGATTTCCTGGCTCGGTAACCAGCCCCGTGACAATCGCTTGTTGCCCAGCGCGCGGATCGTTGGGCGCAAAAGTTGTCGGCGCCGCCGCTGTGGGACCCGCAAAAATGAAACTGTTCGTCAGGAGCGGCACCGCATTCTGCGAATTTTGCAGCAAGCCTTCGAATGAGACGAAGAGGAAGGTCTTGTCTTTGTGAATCGGGAAGCCCAGCGCTCCGCCGTATTGATACCGGCTCAACGAATTCTTGACCGGCTGGCCCTGCGCGGTGAAGGAAAATGTGCTCGTGGGCAGCAGAGCCTGGCTGAAGGCGAACGGGTCGCGCGCGTCCATGGCATCGTTGCGGAAATAGCCGTAGAGGCTGCCATGCACGTCGTTCGTGCCGGATTTAGAAACGATGTTAATGCTCGCGCCGGTGGCTCCGCCCAAATCCGCGGCGTAGTTGCTGCGGTTCACCTGGAATTCCTGAACCGCATCCTGGCTAAGTGTGAGGCGCACGCCTCCGGCATCGTCTCCGGCTTCGCCGCCGTCGATTGTGACGCTGTTTCCCCTGCCATTGCTTCCATAAAAAGAAAGACCGCTTTGCGGCGTTTGCTTGACGCGAAAATCCTGGTCATCGGCGAGGCGCGTGGAATTCGATACGCCGGGCATAAGCAATGTGAACGTCAGATAATCGCGGCGGTCAATCGGAAGGTCGGCGATATAGCGGTCGGTCAACGTGTCTGCTTCGCTGCCGCGCTGCGTTTCGACTACGGGGGGTTGCGCGCTGACCTCGACCGTTTGCGCTGCGGTCGCCACCGTCAACTGAAAATCAACAAGCGCCGTTCCGCCGACGGTGACAACCACGCCCTTCTGCATCACGGTCTGAAAACCAGAAATCTTCGCGGTCACGTTGTAAATCGCCGGGGGCAGGCCAATGAATTGATACCGGCCGGTGTCGTCGCTCACAGCGGTATGCTGAATGCCTTTGTCGATTTCGACAGCGGTGATCGCTGCATTGGGTACAGCTGCGCCGGAAGGATCCGTCACGGTTCCGTTGATATTGCCAGAGGCGCCCACGCCTTGCGCGCGCGCCGCGCTAGCTCCCAGCAGCAGGCAGACCAACATGCAAACCAGCAAGTTGACTGACTTCATAAATTTTCCCTCCTGGACAAGAGCATTCCCCGGTTGATGGTTACTCTAGCATGATGGCTATGAACGTCAAGACGCCGACGTGCGCTGTACACATAATGCTTTACGCATTACGACGCAGACAATTCGGTGCTGCAAAAACGCCTGAAACGAAGGGCACGGAGGAACAACCCGCAGGAACGGGCTTCGGTGCGCTGAAATTTTGGGTCAGAGATCGCGCCAATGAAAATGGTAGACCGCGATACCCAGCGCCACGAGCAGGTAGAAGCTCGCGTAACCGATCATCGTGGGGCTGGGTATCGAAACATTTGCAAATGGCGAAAAGGGGAGCGAACCGGCGAGCGGCGTTTGCATCTCGAATGCGGCGCGACGCCAAATAGACTCGCTCGGCATGATGAGGCTCGTCACGACTCCGACGGCAACCAGCCGCGCGCTTTCCGTGAACCCGCTCATCTGCTCGAGCCAGCCGCCCATGAAGGCCAGTCCGTGCAGCCCAATCACGATAACGCCGTTGGTGAGCGTCGAAAACCAAGTGCCGAACATGAATGTGACAGAGAGCGCGAGAAGGCATTCCAGAAACACGAGCAGCGCTCCATGGAACGCATTTTCCGGCATCACGCCTCCCATCCAATAGGCCACGGCAATCGTGCCGCCGAACGTGAGGGCCACAAATCCCGCAATCATGCCGACGAAGCCAATCCATTTGCCGATTAAAATCTGCCAGCGCGGAATTGGTTTGGTGGCGATGGCGTGAATCGTGCCGGAACTGATCTCTCCGGAAATGGTGTCAACCGAAGTTAAAATCGTCATGACCACCGCGAGCAAATCCACGACGTAAAGCCCAACCATCAGCATGGCGCTCAAAATTTGGTAACGAATGAAGGGCGCCGAGGAGTGAGCGCCAAAATCCTCGATCTGATAGTGCAGAGCGATGCCGAAAAGCGCCAAGAATCCGAGCCCGGCGAGCAGCGCGGTCCACAGGATTTTTTTCCGTGCGGCTTCGCGAAACGTGATGCCCGCCATCACCCAGCAGCCCATTCACAATCCCCGATCTTCGCCCATGATACGAACGAACAAATCCTCAAGCGACGCGCGTGCGGGAATCAATGAGTAAATGTCCGCGCCGGAAGCGGCCAAATGGCGGACGACGTGAGGAAGAACGTCGCTCGAGCGCGCGGTCATCGTAAGCTGCTCGCCCTCGACGCTCGCCGCGGTAGTCCAGGGTGCAAGCCCCGCGATGGCTTGCGGCGATAGCTGGCGCGCGCGCACGACGACGTGGACTTCTGCTTCGCCCAGCGCGTGCAAATCTTTCGCGGCGACCACTTCGCCATCCTTCAAGAAAGCGACGTTGTCGCAGGTCACTTCCACTTCGCTTAAGAGATGAGAATTCAGGAACACGGTCGCGCCACGCTCACGCTGAGCGCGAATCACGTCGCGCACGAGCCGCCGCCCCATGGGATCGAGGCCGGAAGTCGGCTCATCCAGAAAAATAATTTCCGGCTCGTGGATGAGCGCCTGTGCCAGACCGATGCGTTGCATCATGCCCTTGGAAAAATCGTGGACACGCTTGTCGCGGTGCGGCGTGAGGCCCACGAGATCGAGCATCACGGGAATGCGTTCGCGCAACTTTGCCGCCGCCATGCCGCAAAGTCGGCCATGCAGCCGGAGAAGCTCGGCGGGAGTCAGCCAGTCGTAGAACCGGAAATGTTCAGGCAGAAAACCGATTTTGCGCCGCACTGCCACATCGCCGGCGCGCTCGCCGAGAACAAATGCTTCTCCGCTGGTCGGCTTCACCAGTCCAAGAAGCATTTTGATGGAGGTGCTTTTGCCCGCGCCGTTCGGTCCGAGGAAACCAAAAATCGACCCCAGCGGCACCATCAGCGAAAGTTTGCGGACCGCGACCTTGTTTCCGTACTCCTTGCGCAATTCCGCGGTTTGTATGGCGTGGTTGTTCGACGCAGCCAGTGGCTTCTCCTCGATTTATTCGACCGAGTTCGCCAGAGCAACGGCGTCGCCCGAGTTTCCGAATCCTGTGAGCGAATACACTGTCCCATTTTTCGCCCAGATCAATGTGTACGTCGGACCCCGCCTGCCGGCCATGTCGAGCAGAGTTCCTTCCACTCCGTTGACTTTCACCGCTTCGTACGAGCGCATAAAGCGCGGTATGGAGATTCCCAGCGTCGATTTCCAATCGATGGTATACAGGAATTGCTGTGCCTGCGCGGGCGTCATTCCCGCGAGCTCCAAACCAATTTCGGCAAGCTGCCGAACATCCAAACCGGAGGGAACGTTAACTTCGGGACTGGGACCTTCTGTCAAAATCACGCAGTCGTTGTACTGCATCGAGGAAGGCGTGGGAGTCGCGACATTCGCCGTGGCGCTCGGGCGTGCGGGGCAAGAGCCGTAACGCGCGCGAACCCTGCGCGGAATTTTCACGTCGACCACCGCGCCGTCGATCGATTGCGGCAATGAGAGATCCGACCGGCCGGCTTCTTTCAGAATGGCCTGCAGTCGCGCACGGTCAACCGTCAGATCAAACGCATGGACACCCGCGACGTCAAGCACGGGCGTATCCGTGCGCTTGCTGGGCAATTGCACGTGAAAGCCGGCGAGATTGCTCGCCGCCGCGGCATCGGGAGCGGTCTGCGCTTTTTCGTTCACCGTGACGGTCAGCTTGTCGGAAATCATCTGCGTGACCATCTGCTGCAGCGTGGAATTCGCATTCGGGCCGACGAAACTCGATAGGTTCACATTCACGGCTTGCACTTTCTGCATCCGCAGCGACCCAAGGAATCTCTGTGTCAGCCGCCGCGTCGGCGGCAAAGTGACCCACGCCACGATAATCACGGCCGCGATAATTGCCAGCCACAGCGGGCCTCGGCGCCTATTGGCTCCTGTCGTCATGGATGTGCCCTCCCTGTTGGCCCGAGAATTCGATCGCCAGGGAATTCGACGCGCGTGTGAATGTCAGCGTTTCACGAAACGATGCCGCGGAAAGCTACGAGTGCAATTCAGCGTGGATTGGTATTTATTTTCGAGGTTCGAATTTCGCCTTTTCGGTTCATTCAAGCGGCATCGCCTTTGGCGCGCACCACTCGCTCGGCAATCCAGTCATCGATTCGTCCGAGGGCCAGGCGCAACTTGCCCTCGTTTTCTCCAAATCCAACGCGCAAATATCCGGGCATGGCGAACTGCTCGCCCGGGACAAGCAGGACACCTTTTTTCGCACGCAACTCTTCCGCGGCCCGCGCCGAATTCCATTTCATGCGCAAGCCAATCCATGCAATCGCACCCGCGCACGGCGGCACGTGCGTAAACAACTCCTCGTGCTTGCGAAGCCACTCGCCGATTACCGGATAATTCTCGCGCAAAATTCGCCGCGTACGTTTGAGCAGCTTCGCGTGCCGCTGCGGCTGGAGCACGAGCGACGCGATGCGGTCGGTCAGCATGGACGGCCCGATGCTCGTGTAGTCGTGATAGCCCCACAATTTTTCCGCCATCTCGGCCGGCCCTACAAGCCACCCGGTCCGAAGCCCAGGCAGTCCGTACGCCTTCGACAGCCCAGCCGTGCATAGCACACGTTCATATCGTCCGTAAAAACTCGGCGTCGTTTCGCCGTTAAACTCTGCTCCGCGATATACCTCATCGGCCAAAATCCATGCGCCCACTTTTCCCGCCGCCGCGCAAATCGCGTCGATGGCGCCGTCGCTGAGCACAGCGCCAGTGGGATTGCTGGGATTGCAGACGGCAATCAGCTTCGTCTTTGGCGTGACCAACTGCTTCAATTCGTCCACATCCGGCGCCCATCGCAATTCCTCGCGCAGCCACCAGGGCTTCACGTCCGCGCCAAATCCCCGCGCCAGTCCCCCGACTTGCATATAGTTTGGCTGCATGAAAATCACTTCGTCGCCGCGCTCGACAAGGCCCCACGTGACCAAATAATTCGCTTCCGCGCCGCCGCACGTCAGAAGCACGTTTTCCGCCCTCGCCGCCGGATAAAGCGCCGCGATTCGCCCGCGCAATTCCTCGCTGCCATTCGTCTGCGGATATCCGAGGCGCGCATCGAGCACGCGCTCGAGATCCGCCGCGTCCTCGATCAATTCGCGCACGGTCAGCGGTTCCACGCCGCTTTCCGCAATATTCAGCTCGACGCGGTTTTCCCACACCGATTGCCATCGCTCGAGCTCGAAAGGCTCAATCTTCATTCCGCACCTCGCATAAAAATCACGCCAGCCTATTCCGCGCGCAACGCCAAGTCAACGAGCGCGCTCGCGAACAACTGCCGTAACGCTCTGACGCCGGATGCGCTGTCACACTGCTTGCCACTGCGGGCGGGTTGGAGCAAAATGACGCGCGCATTGGCGGACACTTGCTTTTTGGCGGCGAGCGGGCTTTTTTTACAACGCCATCGTGAAAGGACACAACAAATGAAGCGATTCGTGTTTGCAGCGATGCTTACAGGTGTGGTTTTCTGCGCCGCGGCACCGGTTCGCGCGCAGACCGCGGACTCTCTTGCGCCCGGCGTGCGCGAATTCGCGAAAGTCAGCGCGCCGGTGATCGCCCTGACGCACGCTCGCGTGATTGACGGCACTGGCGCGCCTGCGCGCACCAACCAAACTATCATCATTTCGGGCGGCAAAATCCAGTCCATCGGCGATTCGGCCAGCATTTCCGTGCCCGCTGGGGCCCAGGTTCTCGACCTCACCAATAAAACCGTCATTCCCGGCCTCGTCGGCATGCACGAACACATGTTCTATCCCGCGGGAGGGCGCACTGCCGTAGCCATGTACAACGAAATGGGCTTCAGTTTTCCGCGACTGTATCTTGCGAATGGCGTCACTTCGCTGCGCACCACCGGCAGCATCGAGCCGTACACGGATCTCGAGTTGAAAAAATTAATCGACTCCGGAAAACTCGCCGGCCCGAAAATTCACGTCACCGGGCCGTACCTCGAAGGTACCGGCTCATTCACTCCGCAAATGCACGGACTCACGGGCCCCGAGGACGCGCGCAAAACCGTCGACTACTGGGCCGATGAAGGCGTCACTTCGTTCAAGGCTTACATGCACATCACGCGCGCGGAACTCGCCGCCGCCGTCCAAGAAGCGCACAAACGCGGCATCAAAGTGACTGGCCACTTGTGCTCCGTGGGCTTCAAAGAAGCCGCCGCGCTGGGCATCGACGATCTCGAGCACGGCTTGATGGTCGACACGGAATTCGACCTGGGCAAGACGCCGGACGTTTGCCCTTCGCAGCAGCTCACGGCAAAAACGCTGGCGGGAATCGACATCGAGGGCGCGCCCGTGCAATCGACAATTCGCGATCTTGTGTCGCATCACGTCGCCGTCACTTCGACCATCGTCATCTTCGAAACTCTCGCACCCAATCAGCCGCCGCTCGAACGCCGCGTAATTGACGCGCTGCTGCCTGAGGCGGCGATCGACTACCTCGGCACGCGCTCCGTGATCGCCGAAGACGCGAATTCTCCGTGGCCCGTGCTGCTGAAAAAAGAAACGCAGTTTGAGCGCGATTTCGTAAAAGCCGGCGGCGTTCTCCTCGCCGGCGAAGATCCAACCGGCTACGGCGGCGATCTTGCAGGCTTCGGCGACCAGCGTGAGATGGAACTTCTCGTCGCGGCGGGCTTCACTCCCGCCGAAGCCATTCACATTTACACGGAAAATGGCGCGCGCTTCCTCGGCGAGGATAATCGTGTCGGCACGCTTGCCGCCGGAAAGCAGGCTGACATTGTCGTCATTGATGGCGACCCGTCCACAAAGATCGGCGACATCGAAAAGACCGAGCTCGTTTTCAAGGACGGCATCGGCTACGACTCCGCAAAACTAATCGAATCGGTCCGGGGCTCGGTGGGACTCCACTGATCTCGGCGGCCAATCGCGCACGGGCCTTTGGGAATCTCGCATCGGAATCGCAAAAGTCACTTCGAAGAAAAGAGGAATTCCATGCCGAACTCACGACCCCAGCTTGGCAAGTTCTTTAACGCATTTTTTCCATTCCTAGGCTCGCTTACTGCATTCCTGCTTTTGTGCAGTGCTGCCTCCGCTCAAGCGCCCGCACAGACGCAAGATCTCTCCTCTGAAGCCGTGTCGCAAAACTCTTCACAAGTCTCTTCCTCAAAAAATTACAACCAAGGACGATTGCTTTTCGGCAAGAATTTCCTGCGCGGCTACGGCGATTTCGAACTCGCGCCGCCGCACAACGAGCCCGATCTTGGCCGCTGCAATCAGGCTCAGCCAACCTGCAGCGCGTTCGCGCGTTACATCATCGGCGGCTACATCGAATTTCAGCCGTTTGCCCGCACGCCACTCAAGCACGCCTATTTTTTCTTCCAGCCGAATTTTTTCTTCGGCAATAACATTCCCCAAGTGAAATATACGTATTCCATGGCTCCCCTGGCATGGGAACGCACCATGGGCCTCGCCATTCAATTGCCCAAGCATTTCGAATTGCGCGTCACCAATCATGGCGTCACGTCGTTTAGTCCATTCGACCAGAGTCTGGGAGCTTTCGACTCCGGTCCAAACAAAGAACCTCTCGGCATTTACAACACGATCGGCATACGCTGGTATTTCGGCGGGTACGACCACTCGGCAACGGCGTGGTGAAACGCGGATGCAATAGGTCTTACTGAAAAAAGTTCTGACGGAGAAAAGCGCGTAAACTCGACCGCTCGAAGGTCAAAGAAAATATGCTGTGACCACCTTACGCTTTCCCTGTTCCGAACGCCAGCGCCAATAGCGTCTTCTGTTCCAACTCGTGCGCTTTCGCCGAGCCGGTCGCTGGACTGGCGCTCGCTGAGCGCTTCACGGAACGCAATGCGTGCCCGCGCAGCACGCGCTTCAGTCGCGGCATCACAAAATTCAATGGGCCCATATTCGAGGGCTCTTCCTGCACCCACACAAAATCCTGCGCCGACGAATATGCGCCGAGAACTTCCTCTAATTCCTTTTCCGGAAACGGGTACATTTGCTCGACAGACACAATTGCCGTCGACGCATCGTTCCGCCGTTTTCGTTCCGCGGCCAGCTCGTGCCCGATTTTTCCCGTGCAAAACAGCACCCGCTCTGCGTGCTGCACTTCCGCATCCGGCAGCACTGTCTGGAATCGTGGCCGCGAAAAATCCGCAAGCGGCGACGCCGCTGCGGGATTCCGCAACATGCTCTTGGGCGTGAACACGACTAGCGGCTTGCGCCATCGCCGCAGCGCCTGGCGCCGGAGCAAATGAAAATATTGCGCGGCATTCGACGGCTGGCACACCTGAATGTTGTCGCGCGCCGCCAACTGCAAATATCGCTCGATGCGTCCGCTTGAATGCTCCGGCCCTTGTCCTTCATAACCGTGAGGTAGCAACAGCACTAGCCCCGAAAGCAGCCTCCATTTGTCCTCACCCGCCGCAATAAATTGATCGATGACTACTTGTGCGCCATTCGCAAAATCTCCGAACTGCGCCTCCCACAGCACGAGCGCCTCCGGAAAATCCCGGCTGAATCCGTACTCGAACCCCATCGCTCCGGCTTCCGAGAGCGCTGTGTTATACACTTCGAATCGCGCCTGTTCGACCGACAGATTTGCCAGCGGGATGACTTCCGCCTCGGTTTGCGTATCGATGAGTGCGGCGTGTCGCTGATTGAATGTTCCGCGCTTGCTGTCTTCGCCGCTCAGCCGGACGGGAATGCCTTCGGTCAGCAACGAGCCGAACGCCAGCGCCTCCGCCATGCCGTAATCCACCAGACTTTTCCCCGCGCCCATGGCCGCACGTTGTTCCAGCAGTTTCTTTATTTTCGGATGAATCGCAAAATCATCCGGATAGCTTGTCAGTTTCGTCGTAATCGCGTGAAGTTTGTCCTCCGGCACTCCCGTGTCCACTTCGAACTCCGGTTTATACCGCCCACCCTTGAAATTGTTCCAGTACGGCGGCAGCTGCCACATCTTCGGAATTTTCTCGAAGTTCACCGCATTTTTCTGGGCCGCTTCGAATTCGGAGCGGACTGCTTCAACCGTGTTCGCCGGATCCGCGCCGGTCTTCTCCGCGTACAGTTTCCACAGCGGCGGATGCGCCTGAATTTTTCGGTACCGTAAAGGCTGAGTGATCGTGGGATCGTCGATTTCGCTGTGACCGTAGCGCCGGTAACCAATCAAGTCGATCACCACGGGGCTTTGGAACGCGTAGCGATACTCCACCGCGAGCCGCGCAATACGCACCACCGCGTCCGGATCTTCCGCATTCACGTGGAAAATCGGAACGGGCAGCCGTTTCACAATGTCCGACGCGAACCTTGACGACTGGCACTCGCTCGGCACAGCCGTGAAGCCAATTAAATTATTCACAATGATGTGCACACTACCGCCCACCGAAAACCCGTCAATCATCAAGAAATTCAGCGTCTCAGCCCAGATTCCCTGCCCGGCAAACGCGGCATCGCCATGCAACACCACCGGGAGCACTCTCGCGATCCCGTCTTCGCCGCGGCGTGTCTGTTTCGCGCGCGCTCGCCCCAGCGCCACTGGATCCACCGCTTCCAAATGGCTCGGATTCGACACAAGGTGAATTCCCAATGTCTGCCCGTTGCGCGTTGTGTACTCGCCCGTTGCGCCAATGTGATATTTCACATCGCCGCCGCCCAATTCGCTGCGCGCATCCACTTCCTCGAATCGCGCGAAAATGTCCTCCGCCGGCCGGCCCACGATGTGAATCATCACGTTCAGCCGGCCGCGATGGCTCATCCCCAGAACAATTTCCTCGACACCGTTTTCCGCCGCCGTCTCCAGGGCTTCATCGAGCAGCGGAATCAGCGCAGCCAATCCCTCTATCGAAAACCTCTTATTGCCGAGATACCGGCTCTGCACCACCTGTTCGAACAACTCCGCGCGCACCAGCCGCTCCAGAATTCGCGCGTGATCCGTCTCCGGCGCAGGCGCTTCCAATCGCTCCTGAATCCAGCGCCGGCGTTCGGCGTCCAAAATGTGCATGAACTCCGCGCCGATCGTTCCACAGTAAATGCGCCGCGCTTCATCGGCCGATTCTCCCGTAAGCTGCTTGAGCTCCGGCACAGGCTCCGGCTTGAAATCTCCAAGCGGATCGAGCGTCGCTTCGAGATAGCCCCAGCGCCGGAACGCGTCAAACACAGCTTCGCGCTTCTCGTTTGAGACACCGTTTGCTTCAATCACCGCGGATTTGTCTTTCAATTCGGGATTTCCTTTTCCGGTCTCCGGGTTCCTATTCCTGTTTAATTTGATTCGCCAAGCAACCTCTACGCTCCGGCCCACGCTCCCAGCAGCCGCCGTAGCAAAACGACCTGTCCCAGGTGATACGCATTGTGATCGGCCAGCAGCAGCGCCTCGCGCAAAATCGTCTGCCCTTTACCATGTGCGATCGGTGCAAACAAATCCGTCTTCGGATTGCTGACCAGTTTTTTCATCGCGGCCAAATCGCGCCCGACCGCTGCGACGCTTTTATCCCACGCCTCCGCGTTCGGCGGTGCTTCGGATACCGGCCAATAGCCCTCCGGAAATTGCGGTGAAACATGCTTCGGATTCCGCGAAAACTCCAGAATGTCCCACTGCGCGATTCGGAGATGCTCGAGCAACTGCCACGCTGTATGCGGCGCACCAGCCGGCTTCACGCCACGCTGCATTTCCGGCAACTCCGCAAGAATGTGACGCATTTCTGCGTAAGCTTGCCCTCCACTCAACAACTTCACCAAATGCTCCCGGAGCGCTTTGTCGCTGACTTCCGCCTTCGCGCCTTGCGTGGGCTTGGGCTTTGCTGGCTGCCTAATACTTTTCTTTTTTCGTTTGCGTTTCATGCAAATATCTTAGGCCGCCGGGCAATGCAGGTCAAACACACGCTCATGCAGCACCGCCAAGGTGCCGGCGGTTTCTCCAGTTTACCACTTCGCTTGCGCATCCCGGCCGCTGGACGGATAATCCCGATTAGCTTGGACGTACGAGAAACGCAACCAAGAGATTTGGGGCCCGGATTCCGGCTTTGGCTATCTTGCATCCTTAAGGAGGTTTTATGTCCGCGGAAATTTCCGGTTCGAAGTCAACGCGCCGTGAATTCGGCAAATCACTTAGTGCAATGCTTGCTGCCGCCTATGTTTCGCCGAAGCTAATTCAAGGCGTCGCCGGCGGCCGCCTTAAAGGCTTCTCGCGCGCTGATGCCATTCTCATCAACTCCAATGAGAATCCTTACGGCCCGTCGCCGCACGCCATCGCCGCCATCACAGGCTCGGAAGGCGTCGCCTGCCGCTATCCTGACGATCTCTACGCGCGCGCAAAACAATCCATCGCCACGCTTCACAAAGTTCAGACGGAGAATATCGCCTTGGGTTGCGGTTCCACGGAAATTCTGCGCGTCTGCGATGCCGCCTTCGTCGGCCCGGACAAAAATCTCATTGTCGCCGAACCAACTTTTGAGGCCGTCACCTATTACGCAGAAGTCTCGCGCGCCAAGGCCGTGAAAATTCCGCTCACGTCCGATTTTCGCCACGACTTGCCCGCCATGGCGTCCGCGTGCTCGAATGGCACGGGCCTGGTGTACGTCTGCAATCCCAATAATCCCACGGGCACCATCAACACCCGCGACGAATTCGCTGGTTTCCTCGCGAAGGTTCCCGCTTCCACATACGTTCTCGTCGACGAAGCCTATTTCCATTTCGTCGAAGATCCACGCTACTCGAGTGTCGTGGACATGATTCCGCACCATCCGAATCTGATCGTCACTCGGACGTTCTCAAAAGTTTACGGTATGGCGGGCATGCGCTTGGGCTATGCCGTCGCGCAGAAGCAAACGATCGCGGCGATGCGCCCGCAAGTGCTTTTCGACAATGGAAACGCCGCCGTGCTCGCCGCTGCTGTCGCCAGCATCGACGATCCGGAAATCGTCCCCGTGAACAAAAAACGCCTCAACGACACGCGCAAGTGGGTGACCGGCGAACTCACGAAGGACGGCCATCGCGTGATTCCTTCCGAGGCGAATTTCTTCATGGTCGATATCGGCAGGGACGTCACGCCTGTGATTCAAGCCTTCCGCGAGAAAAAAATCATGGTCGGCAGGAAATTTCCGTCGATGGGCACATGCTTGCGCGTTTCCGTCGGCAAACCCGAGGAGATGCGCGCATTCTTGGCAGCGTTCCGCCAGATCGTCCCCGCGGCCCAGAAATCCGCCGCGTAGAGTGGCGCTTGCCAAAAGAAAAAGCCTTCGTTGCGGTGTCACCGCAACGGAGGCAATCCTGGCCGCGCAACTTTAGGTTTGGCTTGTGAAGCAGCGCTGGAGGTAACCCCCAGACCTATCCCGCGGCTTGCGCCGCGTCGCCGCCGATCGTCCGCCGCTGCTGGAAGCATTCCCGGCAATACACGGGACGTCCCTGCGTCGGCTTGAACGGCACGGTGGTTTCCTTGCCGCACTGGGAGCACATAGTCTTTGTTTCGACGCGCTGCGTTCCCGTCGAAGCGGACGCGGCTCCGCCCTGCGCGCGAACCGACTTGCACGCCTTGCAGCGCTTCGGCTCGTTCTTGAAGCCCTTGTCGGCGAAAAACATCTGCTCGCCGGCGGTGAACACAAATTCCGCGTTACATTCCGCGCACTTCAAAACCTTATCGTGGAATTCCATGGGTCGCTCCCGGTAGTAGCTGGGACACGCTCGGGCACACTTCTCCCAGAATCAGATTACGCTGGAAATCGATGGGACTTCCTGCTTTCCCCGCCTTAAACACGTGAAGCACGGAACGAAGGTTATAGGAAACACCCAAAGTTTTTCGCCGCCTAGTCTAATCCTGTTCCCGACGCTGCTTCTTACGGAGACGCTTGCGTGAAAGAGCTTCTTTGGCCCGCCGCTTCTCTCCAGGTTTCATGTAGTAGCTGTGCTTCTTGATTTCCTTGATGATGTCTTCGCCCTGGACTTTTCTTTTGAAGCGCCGGAGGGCATTCTCCAAAGACTCGCCCTCTTGAATTACGACTTCCGCCACGCAGTTTCACCCCCGTTCAGGATATTGTGCTCGATATGCTGGTGTGGGTACTCCTAGACGAATCCCGCCACAGGACACATCTTATGGGGCGTTTCTAGCGAACCCTTCACCGTAAGTCAAGTATTATATTTTGCAGACCCGCGTCCGTCTCGCCATACACGGTGCTATCTATTCTCCTTGTAAGTATACTCGCGCACAACCTCTAAATCGTCTCACTATCGCCGTCGTTGGGTAGCGCTTAACTTTAGTCGGTCCGCGGTCTGCGAATGCAGGGCGGTTGATTTCCGTAGCGGCGCAGCGCTTTTTTATCGTACTGCTACCTTTTTTCTCCGCTTCCGCATTTCTCAGCAAAGATTATTGTTAGAATAGAATCGCCTATTGGAGCAGTTCTCGATGTCATTGATGAAAAGCGCAATCGGCGTGCTGATGGCGGGAGGCCAGGGTGAACGTCTCTGGCCGCTGACGCGCGACCGCGCCAAACCGGCCGTGCCCTTTGGCGGCATTTATCGCATCATCGATATCACGCTCTCGAACTGCCTCAATAGCGATCTGCGCCGCGTCTTCGTCCTCACGCAGTACAAAGCCCTCAGCCTCAATCGTCATATTCGCCAGGGCTGGTCGTCGCTGATGGGTATTGGCGATTTCATTGAAATTTTACCTCCGCAGATGCGCGTCTCCGCGCACTGGTACCAAGGCACGGCGGACGCGGTTTACCAAAATATCTATTCCATTGGCAGCGAGCAATCGAGCTACGTCTTCATTTTATCCGGCGATCATATCTACAAAATGAATTACCAAAAGATGCTGGAGCAGCATGTCGATAGCGGCGCGGAGGTCACCGTCGCCACCGTTGAGATGGATCCCGCCGAAGCCGCGCACCAGTTCGGCGTGATCGAGACCGACAAGGAAGGCCGCATTCTCGGCTTCGAGGAAAAGCCCACCGCGCCCAAACTTTCGCCACGCCATCCCGGAAAATGCGACGCTTCCATGGGCATCTACATTTTCAATACGCAATTCCTGCTGCCCGCACTTATGGCGGACGCCGAGGATCCCAACTCCTCACATGATTTTGGCCATGATGTCCTTCCTAGAATCATCGGCAAATTTCGCGTCTTCGCCTACAATTTCTACGACGAGAACAAAAAAGAAAAACTCTACTGGCGCGATGCCGGAACCATCGACGCCTACTACGAAGCCAACATGGACTTGACCAGCGTTTCGCCGGTCTTCAATCTCTACGACAAAAGCTGGCCGCTGAAGACTTGGGAACAACAATATCCGCCCGCAAAATTCGTCTTCGCCGACCCCGGCCGCACCGGAACTGCCCTTGATTCCATCGTCGCCGCCGGCTCCATCATTTCCGGAGGCCGCGTCGCGCACTCGGTCATCGGGTACGACGTGCGCGTAAACAGCTACTGCGACATCGAGGATTCCATCATCTACAATCACGTGAACGTCGGCCGCCACTCGCGCATTCGCCGCGCCATTATCGACCGCCACGTCAAATTGCCCGAGCACACCGAAATCGGCTACAACATGGACGAAGATCGCAAGCGTTACCACATCAGTGACAACGGAGTGGTGGTCGTCGTCCGCGAAGAATCCATGCTGGAAGAGCCGGAGTAGCGCCTGACCGTGTCCTCTACATTCCAGCCCCGTTTTGGCCATGCCGCAGAGGAGTTCGAGCGCTATCGGCCAGATTATCCGCGTGAGCTTTTCGACCACATCCTCGCAGCCGTGCCCGCCGGGCGCCGCGACCGTGCCATAGACCTGGGCGCGGGCACAGGAAAATCGACGCGCGCGCTGATGCCGCATTTTCGCGAAGTTATCGCCGTCGAACCTGACCCAGGCATGGCCGCAAAACTTGCCGAAGAGATTCCGCAAGCCATTGTGCGCAATGCCACCGCGGAAGCCTGCGTCCAGCCGGAGGCGAGCGCTGATCTCGTTACCATCGCCAACGCGCTTCATTGGATGGAAGCGTCGCGGGTATTTGCGACTGTGCACGACTGGCTGCGCGTTGACGGAATTCTCGCCGTTTATGATCGTCCGCTGCCGAAAGCCACGCCGCTAGTTGATGCTATTGTTCTCGCAGAGCTGCGCGGCCCTTGGAAACCGCATCGCGATCCGCGATTGAAGCGTGATCGCGTCTGGGAAAATGAAGTCCGCGCCGCGCCAGGTTTCAAACTTGCTGAAGAATCGAAGTTTTCCTATGTTGTTCCGATGTCGCCGCGCGACTACGCCGGCTTTTGGCGCTCGACGTCCTATGGCAGTGCCTACGCGCGCGCGTTGGCTGAGCCTGAAGCGTACTGGAACGGTCTCGAATCGCGCTTCGCTGCGGCCGCCGCTGGCGATATGATTCCCGTGGACTTGAGTCCAACGCTCATCTTGGCGCGAAAGCTTAGCAGCAATAGATAAAACATGAAGTTCGACTAAACAGAGCGGAGCCTTTGATGCCTAAGGAAAACGCAAAAATCGCACACGTCGTCGGCCGCGAAATCCTGGATTCGCGCGGCAATCCCACTGTCGAAGCCGACGTGATTCTCGCGAGCAACCAGCGCGGGCGCGCCGCCGTTCCTTCGGGCGCATCAACGGGCGAGCACGAAGCCATCGAATTGCGTGACGGCGAAAAATCGCGCTACCTCGGCAAAGGCACGCGCAAAGCCGCGGAAAATATCAACGGCCCCATCGCGAAAGCTGTCACCGGCATGGACCCCTGCGACCAGAAAGCGCTCGACCGCAAGATGCTCGACGCGGACGGCACGCCGAACAAATCGAAATTCGGCGCGAATGCGATTCTCGCCGTTTCAATGGCCGCCGCGCGCGCCGCCGCAAACGAAAGCGGCCTGCCGCTCTACAAATATCTCGCGCGCTTCTCCAGCGTCAATTCCGCCAACACGCTTCCCGTCCCCATGATGAACATCCTCAACGGCGGCGCGCATGCGGACAACTCCGTCGACCCACAGGAATTCATGGTCATGCCCATAGGCGCGCCCAATTTTCACGAAGCTTTGCGATGGGGCGTGGAAGTCTTCCATCATTTGAAAGCGGTGCTGAAGAAGAAAGGTTATTCGACTGCCGTAGGTGACGAAGGCGGCTTCGCGCCGAACCTGAAGTCTAACGAAGAGGCTTTGGAACGCGTCCTCGAAGCCATCACCGCCGCCGGCTACAAGCCAGGCGAGCAAATCGCCATCGCCCTCGACCCCGCCGCCAGCGAATTCTACGATCAAGGCGCGAAGAAGTATATCTTCAAGAAATCCGATAAGTCGCAGCGCACCTCCGAACAAATGGTCGACTTCTGGGCCAACTGGGTGCGTCAGTATCCCATCGTTTCGCTCGAAGACGGGATGGCCGAACAGGATTGGGACGGATGGCAACTGCTGACGAAAACTCTCGGCGGCAAATTGCAGCTAGTCGGCGACGATATTTTCGTCACCAATCCGCAAATTTTCGCGCGCGGCATCGAAAAGAAAATCGCCAACGCAATTCTTATCAAGCTGAACCAAATCGGCAGCGTTACAGAAACCATCGACGCCGTCGAGACGGCGCGCAAGGCCGGCTACGCATCAATCGTCTCGCACCGCTCCGGCGAAACGGAAGACACTTTCATTGCCGATTTCGTCGTCGCCATGGGTACCGGACAAATCAAGACCGGTTCCGCATCGCGCACCGACCGCATCGCCAAGTACAACCAACTTCTCCGTATCGAAGAAGAACTGGGCGCAAGCGCCAGGTTCCCCGGGCAAAACGCACTATCCCGCAAAACCATAGTCTGTGCTTAACGTCTTCTGGAGCGCGGGAAACTCTGTTAATTCATAGGCTTCTGTACCACAACAGGAGGCCCGCCCGTGCTAGTCTGAGCTAGGCTTCTTTTCCAGGGTAGGCATGAAACTAGCTAAATCCACTTGGGTGATCATTGCGGCTTGGGTCGTGTTCGTCGGCGGGTTCGCCGCCGTGTCTCTCGCGATGCCACCGGGCGACGAGCGCAAGGCCTTCGCTGACGTCGTTCTCTGCATCGTGCCGCTTTTCGCCAATGCCTGCCTGTTGTGGAACGCTTCTTCGCCCTACCGGCGGCAAAACAACTTCTGGATGCTGCTCGCATTCGGCTCCACTTTGTGGCTCGCTGGCCGACTGATCGCTACCTACCAAGGATTGGTACTCCACGCCACACCAGACAGACTTTCTCTTGTGGACATCATATTTTTTCTGCACACCGTCCCATTGATGGCCGCGCTCGCATTGCTGCCTCATGCCCGAAAGATGCGCGAAACTCTGCGTTATGGCTACCTGGACCTGCTCCTGCTTGCTGTTTGGTGGACCTTTCTATATTTATTTATGGCCGTCGCTTGGTCGCAAGACCCGGCCCGCACAGGTCTGGATCGAATGCGCGACCTACAGATATACGCGCTGGCAAACCTCGTATTCCTCGGGGGTACGGGAATCCTGGCTATTCGCACCAAACGAGGATGGCGTAAGGTTTACGCAAACCTATTTGGTGCGGCCGCGACATATGTCTTCGGCATCGTCGCGGTGGTGATTCTGGCCACGCGGGGCAGGGTCGATTTGGGCGGATTGGTCACCCTACCGATTATTGCCGCGTTTGTATGGCTCGGGACGGCAGGAATCGTGTCGCATCGTATTGCGCCAGCACCGGAGACAGCCGAGGATTCGCCGCGGCGCGAATCACAGTGGCCCGCGCAGCTCGCCATCCTGTGTATTCTGTCCATGCCGGTAATGGCCGTTTGGAGCGCCTTTTTCAGTCACGCGCCCGCGCCAGTTAGGAATTTCCGGCTGATGCTGACCCTCGCCACGATCATCGTTGGCGCCAGTCTCGTTTTCTTACGGCAACAATTGGTGGACCGCGAACGATTGAGCCTGATGAAGGGCCTGCAGGATTCGCTGGAGCACCTGAAGCGATTGCAAATGCAGTTCGTGCAAGCGGAGAAGCTCGCGTCGCTCGGCCAGTTGGCGGCGGGCGCGGCGCATGAGATTAATAACCCACTCACGGCGATTCTCGGCTACGCGGAATTGATTCAAACCGACATCACCGCCAGCGAACGTTCGCGCACGCTCGGAGAAAAAATCCGCGAGCAGGCCCGTCGCACAAAAGTGCTGGTGACCAACTTGCTCAGTTTTGCACGGCAGGTCCCCACCGAAAAGCAATTGCTCGATTTGAAATCCGTGCTCACCAGCGCCATTGAGCTGCGTCAGCTCGATTTGCGTGACAAAAGGATCCGCATCGACGTGGATAATCCCGCCGTCCTTCCGGCCGTGCGCGGAGACCCCAATCAACTGCTGCAGGTTTTCTACAATCTGATTAACAACGCCGTCGATGCGATGGAGTCGGTGGGTGGCGGAGTGCTGACCGTGCGTATGCGCACCGAACGCGGCAGCGTGGTGCTTGATTTTTCCGACTCCGGGCCAGGACTGCGTGATCCGGAGCGCGTGTTCGATCCCTTTTACACCACAAAACCTGTGGGAAAAGGAACGGGCCTCGGGTTGAGCATTTGCTATGGCATCGTTCAGGAACACGGTGGACAGATTTTCGGATTCAATCGCGCGGAAGGCGGGTGCACATTCCGCGTGATCCTGCCGGCGGTGCTCGCGCTCTTCCCGCAATTGGCCGCCGCTGCGCCTGTCAACACTCGCTAGAGGTTTTTCTTTCGCGCCTCCTTCGTCCCGTTCCGCCCTTGTGTTAGATTCATCTGCCATGTCAACTGAACCCGCAATCGTGACCGAAGCCTTAACCCGGCGCTTCGGCGACTTGGTCGCTGTGGACCAGGTAAACTTGCGCGTGGACGCCGGCCAATTCTTTGGCTTCCTCGGACCAAACGGCGCTGGCAAGTCCACAATGATCAAGATGCTCACGGGCTTGCTTGCTCCGTCTTCTGGCAGTGCACGCATTCTGGGTCTCGATCTCACCAGACACTCGGTCGAAGTCAAAGCCAGCATCGGCGTCGTGCCCGAAGGCCTCGCACTTTTTGGACGGCTCACCGGCGCTGAATATTTGAATTTTGCGGGACGCATGTATGGACTGGATCGCGAAACGGCAGCGCAACGCACCAAGGAGCTCCTCGAGTTCATGCAACTCGCCGACCGGCCCAAATCGTTGATCACCGATTATTCCCACGGCATGCAGAAAAAATTGGCCATGGCCGCCGCGGTAATTCATGGACCAAAGATTTTATTTCTCGATGAGCCCTTTGAGGGAGTGGATGCCATCGCCGCCGGCACGCTGAAGTCCATGCTGCAGCGAATGATTGCGCGTGGCGCTACCATTTTTCTCACCTCGCATGTCCTTGAAATCGTCGAACGCCTCTGCAGCCATGTCGCCATCATTTCCAAAGGTAAACTGGTCGCGCAAGGCTCGCTTGAAGAATTGCGCGCCGGCATCGAAGCTCGCCAGGGAGCCGCCGCATCCGATGGAAAGCTCACCCTCGAACAAATTTTCCTCGACATTGTCGGTGGCTCGCGCGAAACGGAACGGGAGCTCACGTGGCTGGGATAAGCCAAATCCCCGGCGTGCGCCAACAAGTCGGCTTCATTGCCCGTCTCCGCTGGCTGCTTTTCAAGAACTCGCTTCGCAACATCAAGGGGCGCCTCGAAGCCGTGTCCGCGGGCATTCTGTGGCTGATGATGAGCGGCCTCGTTTTCGGCGGCGGCATCTTCATGGGCATTGCCACATATTTTCTTGTCGCCTCTGGCCGGTGGTCATGGCTTGCTGGATTGACGTGGATCGTTTTTCTCTTCTGGCAGGTTTATCCGATTTTCGCCGCTTCCGTTAACGTGCAGTTCGATTTTGCCAACTTACTTCGATTTCCTCTTCGCTTCAGCAGTTTTTTTGCATTGAGCCTCATCTATGGGCTTTTCGATCCCGGCGCGGTCGCCTCGCTTGTCTGGCTCTTCTCGATGTGGATCGGCCTCAGCATTGCTCGTCCCGCCATGCTCGGCTGGGGCTTGATCGTTCTGCTTATCTTTGCCGCCATGAACCTTTTCTTCGGCCGCATGCTGCTCGCCTGGCTCGAGAAATGGCTGGCGCGCCGCCGCACGCGCGAAATCCTTGGATTCATCTTCATTCTCATCATCATTTCTTTCCAGCTCATCGGGCCCACTCTCCGGCACTTCGAGCATCATCACTCGCAACTTCCGAACGGCTGGCTCTCCATCCTCCTGCCTGTCGCCCACGCTCTGCCACCCGGCCTAGCTGGCCGCTCCTTGCAATTTGGCCTCGGCGGAAATTTTCTGTACGCCTCGTATTTGCTTTTATTTTTGTTGCTCTACGCTGCCATGTTCTTGTGGCTTCTGCGTGTCCGCCTCTCCGCGCAATTCCGCGGAGAGAATCTTAGCGAAACTTCTGCCGCCGCGGCCCCAGCTCCGGTTCGCTCGCGCGGAGTCCCTTCCGCTGCCGCCGCAGCGTCCTGGAAAATCCCCGGCCTTTCGCACTCTATTGGCGCCGTCTTTGAAAAAGAGATCCGCTACGCTTTTCGCAGCGGCCCAATGCTCCTGACCTTGATCATGCCCGCACCCTTGGTCGTCCTTCTGGGCTTTACATTTCGCCAACAGGGCGCCTTCCGCCACCTCCCTCTTCAAATGGTCTTCCCCGTGGCCATCGCCTACGTTTTCCTCATTATTCAGATCAACTCTGTCTTCAATTCCTTCGCCTACGAAGGCACCGGCATTCAATTCATGCTTCTCGCGCCCGTGCGTTTTCGCGACGTACTCCTTGGCAAAAACCTGTTTGTTGCGTTTGTCACTATCGTCGAAACGCTTTTGGTTTGGATTGTCGTCGCTTGGATGTTCGCACGGCCTTCCGTGGAGATTTCCGTCGCAACGGTGGCTGCGTTGCTCTACGCTTCGCTTGCCAATTTCGCCATCGGCAATATTCTTTCCGTCTGCTACCCGCGCCGCCTCGAATTCGGCGTCTTCCGCCAGAAAAAACAAGCCGGCGTCACCATGATTGTCGCGCTCGTCGCCCAAGCCGTCCTCGTCGGCCTAGGCGGCATCGTCTTGGCGCTCACGCGATCCTTTCATCGTCCCATCCTCTCTGTGCCAATTTTTCTCGCCTTCGCCATCATCGCCGCCATCGGTTATCGCGTAAGCCTCGGTCGCTTGGACAGTTTGGCGCTGAGCCACCGGGAAGCGCTCACTGCGGAACTTTGTCGCGCGGAGTAAACGTGATCGCCGGCAGCGAATATTACGGATGGACCCCGTGAGAGGCGAGTATTTCCCTTAGCCGTTCGATAGGCAACGCTTCGACGACGTGGCCGTCACGCCCACGCACTGTCGTTGCCCGCAGCAGCGAGTTGTCGATGGCTTCCTCTGTGGCTTCTCCCACGGCTTCGAAGAGCGGCGACAAAGACTCCTCGGACAGTAATCGGATGGGCGGCAAGATTTTTGCATCGCTCGCGATTCGATTCGTTGTCGAGAACGCAATCACGAAATCACCGCTGCCATTACTGCCCGAAGAGCCAGCACGCCCCAAGCCGAGAATCGCGCGCTTGGCGAGCCGGTGCAATTGGCGCGCATCGAGAGGCGCATCCGTCGCAACAACAATCATGCATGACCCGTCCGCGGAATTGCGCTTTTCGTGACGCCACGCGGATGCAGCTTTCGGTGGCTGGAGCTCGCGGTAAACCGGCACGCCGGCAATCGTCAGATTCCCTCCGAAATTCGTCTGCACCAGCACTCCGACGGTGTAACCACCGGCCTCTGCCGGAAGATGACGCGAGCTTGTTCCGATTCCGCCCTTCCATCCGAACGCCACTGTTCCCGTGCCCGCGCCCACTGCCCCTTCTTCGACGGGACCGTCGTTTGCGGATTCGAGAGCACGACGCACGTCTTCCGCTTTTACGTGTCGTCCGCGAATGTCATTGAGCCACCCGTCATTTGTTTCTCCCACCAGCGGATTGATCGAACGTACGCTTTGATTTCCTGGCAGCGCGAGCATCCAGTCCGTGAGGGCGGCAGCAGCGTCCCAAACGCTCAGCGTATTGGTAAGCAGGATGGGCGTTTCAATCTGGCCGAGTTCGTTCACCTGCGTCGAGCCGACGAGTTTGCCGAACGCGTTGAATACGTAAACCGCTCCTGCAACTTTTTCCTGAAACATATTACCCGAATGCGGAAAGATAGCCGTCACTCCCGTGCGCACATCCTCGCCTTGAACGACGGTCGCTTGTCCAACGCGCACGCCAGCCACATCGGTAATCGCGTTGAGCGGCCCCGGCTCATAAATTCCGGGATGAATGCCAAGGTCGCGCGCGCGAGGCCGCGCATTGGGTGCGTTGCTGTGCAACGCCTGGGCTATTGCACCCGATGCAATCAACACCATCGTCACCAGCACCGCGTCGGCAAGCGTCAGCAGCGCGAGAATTCTTCGCATGGCAACCTCCGCGCGAATTGTACGTCTACTTATGAAGCGTTCGCGGATTTTTTCCGAGTTTCGCGAACGCACGCAAGAAAACAGCAGCACTGTAACTGAAGATGTTGCGAAGCACGCTCCCGTGCGTTACATTCGCGGGTCCGCGCACCCGCCCTACGGTCCACGGAGCGGCGCGCGGCGTGTAAACTCAAATCCGAAGGCCATCGTGCCCCAAGGAAGCCCTAAGCCATGATCAAGCGAGTAACGTTTGTATTTTTCGCCGCAATTTTCGCGTGCATCGCCCCATCTGCGTTCGCACAGTCCAACGCCCCTACGGTCCCGGGCTCAGTGGCGCAGGACATCAAGGAATTTGTCGAAACGCCTGCGATTCCAGGTTACGAAGCAGACCTCGCCGCCAAAATTCGCGCGCGGCTGAAGGTTTTCTCGCCGACGACAGACAATCTGGACGACGTAATCGTGACGCTAGGCAGCGGCGGCCCGAAACGCTTGCTCGTTGCGCCGATGGATGAGCCCGGATATGTCGTCAGCAACGTCACGGACGACGGCTACCTTCAGCTTCAGCGCTTGCCTCAATTTGGCGAATTGCCCATGTTCAACCAGCTTTATTCCGCGCAGCCCGTGGAAATTCAGGCGCCTTCGGGAAAATGGATTAACGGCGTGGTGGCCGGGCTTTCCGTGCATCTATTGCCCGGACGTCTCCATCCGCCTGATCCCGCGGACATTGAAAATATGTGGGTGGATGTTGGCGCGACCTCCGCGGCCCAAGCGAAGCGTGTGGGCGCCGACGTATTGAGCCCGGTTGCAATCGATCGCAAGGTCTACACCTTGGAATCGAACTTTTACGCATCCCCGGCCATTGGCGACCGTTTCGGCGACGTTGCGCTCGTGGAATTGTTGCGCCGATTGGATGTGTCGAAATTGAATGGGACGCTGGTCGTGGCGTTCGTGGCCCAGCAATGGGCCGGAGCGCGCGGCCTCGAGCGCATGCTCGATGCCGTGCAGCCTGACGAATTGATTTTCGTTGGCCGGCTGACGGCCAGCCCGCCCATTCCAACGGAGCCGACGCTGCATCGCGGGCCACGACGCGACATGGGCAGCGGCGTCCTGGTGGGTGAACAGGATCCCAATGCGAAATTTTCAGGACTAACCGCTGACCTGAAGAAAATCGCGGAAGAAAATAAAATTCCCATCGAACAGGATTATTCCGCGGCGCTGATGCCGCGCAGCTATTTGCCAGCACCGAAAACGCCCTCGCGCGCCGCCCATCTCGCGATTGCCACGGATTGGCCGGATACACCCGCGGAGATGGTCAGTGCCAAAGATCTGAACGATTTGACGGATTTGTTGCAGGCGTATTTGCAGGGATCGATTACGAAGTCCGAAGTTTCTGATGCCCGCGCGGCGGTGGATCCAGCTCCGATGAACGCGCCTCCAACCAACGAGCAGATCCTTTCGCGCCTCGCGGAAACCTATGGCGTAAGCGGTCACGAAACCCTTGTGCGCGAAGCTGTAAAGCAACTCCTTCCGAAATGGGCGAAACCCGAAACTGACGATGCCGGCAATTTAATTCTTCACGTGGCCAGCGCGCCGGCAAGCGCTCACGCGCCGAAGATCATGGTCGTCGCTCACACGGACGAAATCGGCTACATCGTCCAGGAAGTGATGTCCAATGGCACGCTCGCGGTGAGCGGCGGTGGCGGAATCTCCGACTTCTTTTTGGGACACGCGGCGCTCGTACATACGAAGAAGGGCGCATCCGTGCCGGGAATCATGGAACTTCCCGCCGGATGGGATGAGCCTGGATTCAAATGGCCGGTCGGGCGCGCGCTGTTGGCGCATGTCGACGTGGGCGCGCGTTCTCCAGAAGAAGTGGCGAAGCTGGGCATCGCCGTCGGGGATTTCATCACCATTCCTAAAAAATATCGCAGGCTCGCCGGGACTCGCGCGAATGCCCGCAGTTTCGACGACCGCGTGGGTGATACAGCATTGATTTCCGCGGTCTGGGCTCTGGGACCGAATCTGAAGGATCGTGACGTGACGTTCGTGTGGTCAACAGGCGAAGAACTGGGCCTCGTCGGCGCGGGAAAACTCGCGGCACGCCTTGCGACAGAGGGCAACGAGCCGGATTACGTTTTCGCAGTCGATACTTTCGTCAGCTCGGATTCACCGCTTGAATCGAAACGATTCGGCGATGCTAAGCTCGGCGAAGGATTCGTCGTACGCGCCGTCGACAATTCGAACGTCGTACCGCGCAAGCTTGAAGAAAGAGTCGTCGCTCTCGCGCACGCAAATCACATTCCCATGCAATATGGAGTCACCGGCGGGGGAAATGACGGCTCGGCATTTTTGCGATACGGCTCGATCGACGTCGCGCTCGGTTGGCCGCTGCGTTATTCACACTCACCCGGTGAAGTGATCGACTTGCGCGATTTGGATGCTCTCGCCCACATCGTTGGCGCCGTCGCGCGAAGCTGGTAGAAAGTCAGAACAACTTTCCGCGGCGCGCACCTTCGCGCAGGAATACGGCTCTCACCACCGCTGAAGCGTTCACAGGAAACGGGAGGAATCTATACAGGATTTACTTCTTGCGGCCCGCCCCTACGAGCACCGGCGCGGTCTTGCCGCGTGTGGGTTTCTTCGTCCGGCGCTCTTCTTCGATGAGCGCGGAAATACGTTCGCAGGAAATCCCACGAGCCTGGAACCAGTCCCTCACATGCGACTGCGCATGGCATACGGCCGTGCGAATGAAATCGTTGGTCGCGACAACCCATTCACTTGTGCCGTCACTGCGCTGGCCGCCTTCTTGCAAAGTCCAGCGATGCTCAATCGCGCCGCTGGGGCCGACGCGATATTCATGGACACGGTCATAGGTGAGGCCTGGGATACGGAGCACGTTTATAGCCATGCGCACATTATACCCGAAAATCGGCCCAAAGTACAGGCGCCCCCCACCCGCCTAAACTTTGCATAATCAATAACAAACGTCCCCAGGCCTTCAAAGGTTTGTGGTCAAAAGCGCTCATAATGGTGAGCCAACTCATCGTTTGGGTTCCCGGCCCTCTTCCGTACTGGAACGTCAGCCCGGTGAGACTGCACCCTCGCCGCCCCTTTCCATCAAAGACGCTATCATATTTCACAAACCGCGCAGGGCGCTCCGGAGCCTTTGCTATAATGCCGCCCCATGCCCGAACCCAAATTCAAGCCGCCACGCTACTTCGTCATCGAAGGACCAATCCGCGTCGGCAAATCCACGCTGGCGAAAATACTGGCGGAGCGTTTACACGCCCGGCGCGTTTTCGATTGCGAAGACAATCCCTTCCTGAGCCAATTTTACGACGAGCAGCCCGGAGCCGCTTTCCGCGCGCAGATGTACTTTCTGATGGAGCGGCACCAGCGGCTCATGGAAATTGACCGCGAACAGAAACCGGGTCCTGTCGTCAGCGATTTTCTTTTCGAGAAGGATAAGATTTTCGCGTACATCAATCTCGAAAATGAAGAGCTGAAGATTTACGAAAGATATTACGAAATGCTGGCCGCGTCCGTCTCTGCGCCGGACTTGGTGATTTACTTGCAAGCCAAGCCCGAAGTTCTGCGCCAGCGCATTTCGAAAAAAGCCGCGCGCAACGAATCGAATATCTCGCCCGAATATTTGGAGACGGTCGCCCAGGCGTACGAGCACTTTTTCTTCCGTTATTCAGGCTCGAATTTGCTCGTTGTGGACACCTCCGACATCGACTTCGTCGAGCGCAATCAGGATTTGCAGGAACTGCTCCGTCGCCTCCGCCAGCCAGTAAAAGGCACACAGTATTTCTTACCGCTGGGCCCCGAATAGTATTGAAGTTGGATGTTGCGAGTGGAAAAATGCGGCCGCGATCTATCTGGCGAAGGCGAGTGAACTCGCGGCGCGATCTACATCAATTCTTTCAAGTTTGCCGCGATGTCGCGATGGTATAAATCGAGCTCGGCCAGAGGTTTTTCCTGCAGTCCGGGGATCTTCGCTTTGAGGTGATCTTCGTAGGTCGCCGTATCGAGCTTGTAATAAACGCCCAGCGGAATCCTTCCGCCCGGCTCCTGCGTCTTCAGCAGCGCTTGCGCTTTTTTCTGCGCGATCTCCACTGGATCATCCGCATTGTGCACAACCGGGTCGTAGCCCGTCTGATCCAGACGATAGAGCCGCGGTTGCCCTTCCACTTGTCCGGCGTAAAATCCCTTGGTGTGCAGGTCGTTGTACGTTGGGCACGTTTGCAGCACATCCACCAGCGCGCTACCCCGATGTTGAATTGCCTGCGCGATAATCTCGGACAAATACTTCGTGTCCAGCGCGTATCCGCGCGCCACAAACGTGTATCCGCACGCCAGCGCCAGCAACACCGGATTGATCGCGTCCATGATTGACGGCTCCGACATTGACTTCGTCTTTTGCCCTTTCGCAATCGTCGGCGAGGCTTGCCCCTTCGTCAGGGCGTACACGTCGTTGTTCATCACCACGTACGTGATATTCAAGTTCCGGCGCCCGCCGGCGACAAAATGTCCGGCGCCAATTCCGTAAGCATCGCCATCTCCGCCCACGCCAATCACGGTCAGGTCGTGATTCGCCAGCTTCATGGCCGTCACCGAAGGCATCACGCGCCCATGCAGCGTATGAAACGAATACGCCTGCATGTAATGCGCGGTCTTGCCGGCGCAGCCGATTCCGCTGACTATCGCCGCCCGATGCGGAGGCACCTGCAGTTTCGCCAGCGCCATTTGCACGGCCGCGACCACTCCGAAATCTCCGCAGCCCGGACACCAATCATTATGAATGTCCGACTTAAAATCCTGCGCCTGCAGCGTTTTCAGATCCGTTGTCGTTGTGCTCATTCGTCTGAACTCCCCGTCACCGGTTGTACCCCGGCGGCAGCGGCACCATCGGCGCCAGCATCTTTGGATGCGTTTCTCGCAGCTCCAGCATCTCGTCGAATTCGTGATTCCCGTCGCCCGGCACAACCACCTTGCCTTGCGAAATCACCAGCCGTTCCGCTGCTCCTGCTTTAGCGGCCTCCAGAGCCACAATGATCTCTTCCTCCGAAAACGGCCGGCCATCGTATTTCACCACTTGATGCTGCACGCAAATTCCCGTCTCAGCGCGAATCACTTGTGCCAATTGTCCCGAATAATTCCCGTCAAGGCAAACAACGCGCCCCGCTCGCCCCAGAATTTCCTTCACTGCCTCCACGGGGAACGGCCGCATCATGCGAATGTGCAGAGCCGCATACGTGGTGTGATGCGGATCGAACCGCTGCAGCGCATCATGCACCGCGCCCTTTGTCGACCCCCAACAAACCGCAAGTACGGGAATCTTCTTAGGCGCTGCCGGCCCAAAAAATCTGTATTTCTTCCCATCCGGAATTTCCCGCGCCGCCATCCCAACTTTGCCCATGCGCTTTTCCATCATGGCCAACCGGTTGCCAATGCCTTCCGTGATGTGGCCGCGCGGGTCGTGCTCGTCAGACGTCGACCAGAAAATCCCCCCCGCCTGCCCCGGCACCGACCGCGGGCTCAGCCCATCCTTCGTGAACGCATACCGTTGGTAATCGCCATTCGTGTTCGCCGGTTTCACCAGCCCGCGATCGATCTTCAAATGCGAAGTCTTGAATGGCGGCAGCGTTTGATAGCAGCTCGCCATATGCTTGTCCACCAGCACGACCACGGGAAGCTGATAACGGTCCGCGTAATTGAACGCATCAAACGTATCGTAAAAGCATTCCTCGATATCGCCCGGCGCCATCACGATGCGCGGAATATCGCCCTGCCCTGCATTCAATGCAAACAGCAAGTCGCCCTGCTCCTGCCGCGTCGGCAATCCGGTTGATGGTCCGCCGCGTTGATACAGCAGCACCACCGGCCCTGGCGCTTCCGTAATCGCCGCGAATCCAATTCCTTCTGGCATCAGCGCGAATCCTGGCCCCGACGTTGAAGTCGAAGTGCGCACGCCGCCGTGCGCTCCCATCACCGCCGCGTCAATCGCCGAAACTTCATCTTCCGTTTGCAGCACCACCAAATTGTGCTCGCTCTGGTAGCCTTCCAAATACACGCTCTCGTCGGTCGCGGGGCTAATCGGGTAGTAAGTTTGCAGGCCGCAGCCCGCCTGAATTTTCGCCATCCCTACGGCTTGCGTGCCTTTCACCATAATCTGCTCGCGCTTCGGCGGTGCAGGCGGCAGCGCGAATTTCAATTCCTTCGAAAATCTCTCACGCGCATATTCGTACGCGTATCTCGCCGCGTTCACATTCAGTTCGGCGACTTTCCCTGCCTTGCCGCCAAAGCTGTCCCGGATCGCCTCCGCCACCGGCTCAAAGTCGAATCCCAGCGCGCCCACCGACGCGCCCAGCGCGAGTGTATTCGTCATGATGCGATACGCGCGCGCCTGCCCCGGCTTCCCAGCTTCGGTCAACGCTCGGTCGAGCAACTCCGCGTACGGCATCTCCCAGAGATAGATGTCGCGGCGCTCAATCAGCCCGGCGGTTTTCTTTTGCTCCACATCGTAGAGAATCGCGCCGCCCGCGGCGACTTCATGCACGTGTCCGCGATGTGCCGGGTATTCGTGGTAGAGGTCGCCGATCAGCGTCTCTTCATCCAGCGAGCAGAGCAAATGCACGGGATCCACGTGTGACGCCACGGGCTCATCCGAGATTCGCAGCCGGTAGGCGCTGTGCTTGCCCTTAATGTTCGAGTGGTATTCGATCTGCCCGAAGACGTAATATCCCGACCGGCAAAGAGCCTTCGCAAAAATTTCGGCACTGACGTTCAGGCCGCTTCCTTGCGACCCGCCGATCATGAATGAGAAATATCCTGACATAAGCCTTCCCTTGAGAACCTCGGAATTTCAAGCCTAACACACCACTGATTCGCCTCAAAATACGGGGAGTTGTTGCCGCAGATCGCGGCCAACAGCTTCCGCCCGTTTCACAATTCCTTCAGGCCGCTAATCATTTTTGCGATCACGTCCTGCGCATCGCCAAACACCATGTGCGTGTTTGCGCCAAAAAATAATTCATTCTGGATTCCGGAAAATCCCGCGCCCGTTCCTCGCTTAATCACCAGCACCTGTTTGGCCTGGTCGGCATTCAGGATGGGCATGCCGTAGATCGGACTGCTCTTGTCGCTCCGGGCCGCCGGGTTTACCACGTCGTTTGCTCCGATCACCAACGAGATATCTGCATTCACAAAATCGCTGTTGATCTCCTCGAGATCATAAATCAAATCGTACGGAACGCCCGCCTCCGCCAGGAGCACGCTCATGTGCCCCGGCATGCGGCCCGCCACCGGATGCACGGCAAACCGAACTTTCACATCTCTCTTCTGCAGCATCTGCACCAGCTCCCACAATTTGTGCTGCGCCTGCGCCACCGCCAGACCGTAACCCGGCACCACGATAATGTCTTCGGAATACGCCATGGTGGCAGCCGCGTCGCGCGCGTCCATCGAATTCATCACCCGCGCTGGTCCACCGCTGGCCGCCACGGCTGCAACGTCTCCGAATCCGCTAAACCAGACGTTCATGAATGACCGATTCATTGCCTTGGCCATCAGGATGGTCAGAAGAGTTCCGGCCGCGCCCACGATCGTGCCCGCAATGATCATGGCCGGGTTCTGCACCACGAATCCCTCGAATCCGACCGCAAGGCCGATGCACGCGTTATACGTGGAGATAACCACAGGCATATCCGCGCCGCCGATGGGAAGGGTAACGATTATTCCGAGAATCAGAGACGTTACGAGGAAGACGCCGACGAGCGAAGAAACCGGCAATCCGAACGCCGGGACCCAAGAAGGAAAAATATTGGCAATCGTCAGCAGTAACACCACTAGGAAAAGGATTCCATTAATCACGTGGCGGCCAGAAATCCTGGGACTTCCCATCAAGCCCTGCAGCTTGAGAAACGCCACGATGCTGCCGCCGAAGGCCACTGTGCCGATCAGCGCGCCCGTTACGGCAATCACCGGAAATGCCAGCGACCCGAGGTACGCACGGCCACTATAAATTTCCACGGCGGCAATCGCCGCTGCGGCGCCTCCGCCAAGACCGTTGTATATGGCCACCATCTGCGGCATTTCCGTCAGCGGAACGCGCCGACCCGACCACCACGCCGGAATAGCTCCTGCCGCGAGGGCTATCAATATGAGAACAAGGCGATGCCAGGAAGCGCGCTCTGTGAAGTTCCAAACTCCCGGGAGATAGGCCAAGGTGACTATGGTTGCCAACAACATGCCCACGCCGGCCCAGACGATGCCGTTGCGCGCCGTGCGCGGAGAACCCATGCGCTTGAGGCCAAGAACGAGCAAGAGAGTCGCAATGAAGTAGCTGGCTTGGACAGGAAAGGTGGTCAGCGAGTGCCCCACTATTTCTTCTCCTTGCCGTGGAACATCTCGAGCATCCGTTCGGTTGACACATAGCCGCCCACAGCGTTGGAGGTCGCCATCACCACGCCGACGAAGCCGACGGAGACTTGCAGGTTTCCGTGAGCTTCCGCCAGCACCATCATCGCTCCCACCAAAACAATTCCATGGACGAAGTTCGAGCCGGACATCAGCGGCGTGTGAAGAATCACGGGTACGCGGGCCACAATCTCGTATCCCGCGATGGCGGTAATCAGGAAGATATAGAGCGCCACGAATCCGGTCATCATCTCATTGCTCCTTGAAGAAATTCGCGAGTGGCTTCGTGCTTGATTTCGCCCGCGAACGTCAGAGCGGTCTTGGCGATCACTTCGTCGTTCCAATCCAACGAAATCTTTCCATCTTTGAGGAAGAGACTGAGAAGGCTGTAGAGATTATTGGCATACATCTGGCTGGCGTCTTCGGCCATCATGCTGGCCACTTGAAGTATTCCAAGAATTGTCACGCCGCCATGTTGAACTTCCTGGCCGGGCTGCGTGAGCTCACAATTGCCGCCGCCGTCGGCCGCAAGGTCCACAACGACCGACCCGGATTTCATCGCTTCCACCATGGGCCG
>DAHUXN010000017.1 GCA_027307115.1 Acidobacteriota bacterium | reverse complement strand
GTTTTTCGGCGGGATGGTCTGTTTCGAGCCGAATCCGCCCATTCCGCCGGGCTCGACCACTGGCGGGCTGAAAAAAGTCGCCGACGAATGCGTCGCGCGCAATCTCCGCGTTGCCGGCGGCCCGGAGCGCTTTCGCATCTCCACGCACATCTTCACCCAACCGACGGACCTCGATCTATTTTACGACGCCCTCGATGCCGGCATGCGCACTTGACGCCGATGCGCCATTTTCTTCGCTCTCGCGAGCGATGGGCAGGCCGCTCTACGACATCCACTGGCGCCACGAAAACCTGCGGGCACTTAAGCGAACGGGTTTTCGTCCGCGGTCGGCCCATAGACCACCGGGACCGGCACATCCAGCAGCCGCAGGTAAACCGATAATTGACCGCGGTGGTGATACAAGTGATTCAGCAGATTGGTGCGCAGCGCCTTGACGCGCGGCTTTTTGAAGACTTCCTTCCCTTTGAAAGTGAGCCGCCAGTTTCCCAAAGCCGTTTCGTCGGTCATGTTGCTCAGCGACTCTTCAGCCGCGAGAACGTTTTTCTCAAAGGTGGATCGAATCTCTTCCACGCTGTTTGCAGCCACCGGCGGGACGCTGCCGGCGCTGAATTCGTCGAATTTTAAAATTCTCTCGGCCATGCTGTGGATGTTGGCGACGTGCATGGCCAACTCGCCGAGCGATCTCGACTTCGGATGCGGCTTCCAACCGAGCTTGTCCGCCGGGATTCTCTCGAGCACGCGCCTCGTCGCCGGCACTTCCTCGCGAAATTCGTTCAGAATGGACTCAACCAGAGCTGCCATTTTGCATCTCCTCTCAAGAAGTGGATATTTGCCCTACAGGGCAAAGTACACGTTGTTCTGCCTCATCGAAAGCTGAGTACAACATTCCTACGGGCAAAGTGCGCAGAGCACACTCCGCCCGTAAGAGCTCATTTTCAGCGGCGCACTTCGGCCCGCGCGCGAGTGCCATTGAGAATGTGTGTCCACCCCGTGCCGATGCGTTGCCGGACGTCATCCGGAATGGCCCCGAGAGCGAAGTGATGGAACGCGATCAGCGTACCGCCCTCTGTCTCGCTCAGCCGGTATTGAACGTTGGAGACGACTGCGTAGGACATAAACAGTGGCCCGCTGATTTCGAGCAGCGTCGGGCGCTTGATGGCCTGCACAGTTCCCCAGAAGTGGCCGTTGCCGTCGCCCAGATCGCGATACCATCGGCCACCGGGCCACGCCTCGAGTTTCATCGGCATCGCCTTGCCGTCGGGTGTGTCGGCGCCCGGGCCGAGCTGTTCGAGCAGCGCGGCGAAGCTCGTATCGAGCGGCGCGTGTATCTGAATTTCTTGCGTCACGTTCAAAACCAGATTTTCGACTGCTTGTGCTGTTGCGGAACTCATACTTCCTCCTTGTGAAGTGATTTTGTCGAATCGGATTTTTGCGCTTTTGCCTCGGCCCGCTCCTTGACGCGAAGCAACTGATGGCCCCAGAAGCGTTCGAAGGTTTCGGTCCATTCATGCAACGGCCGGATGGCCGCGGCGTTGGTGCGATAAAGCATGCGCCGGCCCTCGCGCCGCGCGCGCACCAGGCCTACGTCGCGCAGCACGCGAAGATGCTTGGAAACGGATGGCTGCGCGAGCCGCAGCGTCACCACGATGTCGCCCACGGGGCGTTCCCGCATCGCCAGATAGCTCAGGATCTCCCGGCGGCGAATCTCGGCGACGGCGTTGAAGACGTCAGAAGTGGTAGTGGCGCGTGGCATGACAGGATATTACATTCCCATATAGGAATATGTCAAGCAGAATTCCTGAGATCTCAGAAAACTGGAAAAGCAAATTTGGCGCGTGCGTGACGGTATTGCGTCAGTTTGAAATCAAGCGGCGCTTGTAGTGCCTTCGCATGGTTTCCACGACCAGACCGACCAACGCATACGTGGCAGCATTCATAAAAAGGACAAAATAGAAACTGAGGGTGTAATGGCGAGCCAGCGCAATGGGACAAGTCAGACAGGCAAGAGTCCACACAATCCCAAGTGGAGTTGGTGACGTTGCGGAGATGTAGAGGGTGCAAAAAACCACAACGAGCGCTCCCACACCCGACCAAATCGCGATTCGGAGTTTCACGCCGCCCCTAGTTAATTCTTTACGTTCCAATCATCTCCCCGAATCCCCTAAACTCCAAGCTAGCTTGACCCACTACCCGCGCGATGCCTCCTCTTTTGGTTGCAAGGCGAGCCTCGGGGTATAATCGCAGGATGCCTATGAAGCAGAAGGGTCCACGGATACGCAGCACCACGGTATTGTGCGTGCGCAAAGACGGCCACGTCGTCCTCGCGGGCGACGGCCAGGTTACGCTTGGCGAAGGCGTGGTGAAACACAACGCAAAAAAAATTCGCCGCCTCTTCAGCGACAAAATCCTGGCGGGATTCGCAGGCAGCACCGCCGACGCGCTTTCGCTGTTCACGCGCTTCGAAAACAAGCTGCAGGAATATCACGGCAACCTCGCGCGCGCCGCGGTGGAGCTCTCGAAAGAGTGGCGCACGGACCGCTCCCTGCGCCATCTGGAAGCGCTCCTGATTGTCGCCGACGCCAAGTCCACGTTCCTGCTTTCCGGAAATGGCGACGTCATCGAGCCTGACGACGGCATCTGTGCGATTGGTTCCGGCGGCCCGTACGCGCTTTCCGCCGCGCGCGCTCTGGCGAAGCATACGAAAATGAACGCGAAAGACATCGCACAAGAGGCCATGCGCATTGCCAGCGAAATCTGCATCTATACAAATGGCAATTTCTCAATCGAAGAACTCTAGCGACGTGATTATAAAGCGGCAAGCGAGGCTCTGTGAACGACAAGGGCAAGGATGAAAAAAACATGGTGATTTATCTCAACGGCGAATCTCCGGCGGCGGAACCAGAGCCGATGCCTTCGTTTGACGAGCTGACGCCGCGCGAAATCGTCGTCGAGCTCGACAAATATATTATCGGGCAGACGCCCGCAAAACGCGCCGTCGCTGTCGCCCTCCGCAATCGCGTGCGCCGCCAAAAACTGCCGCCCGAGATGGCCGAAGACGTTCTGCCGAAAAATATCTTGATGATTGGTCCCACGGGTGTGGGCAAAACGGAAATTGCGCGCCGCCTGGCGCGTCTCGCCGGCTGCCCGTTCGTTAAAGTAGAAGCCTCGAAATATACGGAAGTCGGTTACGTAGGCCGCGACGTGGAATCCATGGTCCGCGATTTGGTGGAGGTGGCCATCGACATGGTGCGTGAGGAAAAACTGGATGAAGTCGCCGAGCGCGCCGAGCAAGCCGCCGAAGAGCGTCTGCTGGATTTGCTTCTGCCCTCTTCGCCGCCCCCGACGACGATCGAAACCACAACTCCCGCCTCCGAAGCTCAGAGCAAGGAAATAGCGCAGCGCACGCGCGAAAAACTCCGCGTGCAATTGCGCGAGGGCAAACTTGACCAGCGCATGGTCGAAGTGGAAGTCCGCGAACGCATGATGCCCGCCTTTGAAATCGTCTCCAGCCAAGGCGTCGAGGAAATGGACATCAACGTCAAGGACATGCTCTCCGGAATGTTCGGCCAGCAAAAAAAGAAACGCAAAATGACCGTCGCCGAAGCCTACGACTATTTAATTCAGGAGGAAGAAAACAAGCTGCTCGACATGGAGCAGGTGACGCGCATCGCCGTCGATCGCGTGGAGCAAATGGGCATTCTGTTTATCGACGAAGTGGACAAAATCGCCGGCCGCGAATCGGGCCACGGGCCAGACGTCTCGCGCGAAGGCGTGCAGCGCGACATTCTTCCCATCGTCGAAGGCACCACGGTGAATACGCGCTACGGAATGGTGCGCACGGATCATATTTTGTTCATCGCCGCCGGCGCGTTTCATACCACCAAACCCTCCGATCTGATTCCTGAATTGCAGGGCCGCTTCCCGATTCGCGTCGAGCTGAGCTCGCTTTCCGAGGCCGATTTCGTTCGCATTCTTACTGAGCCGAAAAACGCCCTCATTAAGCAGTACATCGCGCTGCTCGACACCGAAGGTTTGAAAATGAATTTCAGCGATGACGGAGTCGCCTCCATCGCGCGCTTTGCCGCGCTCGTCAACGAGCAAACGGAAAACATCGGCGCGCGCCGCCTGCACACCATTCTTGAAAAAGTTCTCGAGGAAATTTCCTTCGACGCGCCGGACATGAAGAAGCGCACCGTCAAGATCGACGCGGCCTTCGTCCAGAAGCAACTAACCGACGTCGTCAAGGATCAGGACCTTAGCCGCTACATCCTCTAACTGTTTTCGAAAAGCAATTTTCGTTGTCATTTCGAGGACAACGACGACGAGGAATGTGCTTGCCGCCGAGGCCGAGCGGTCGTGAGTTTGCACATACATTTTGAGCACACACCAATGTTTTGGGATCTGAAGCGGGCGCGCCACGCCCCGACGCGGAACATTCCAGGATCGCTGATTTCCACTCTTGTCTCTTTAAATTTCATCGCCGCATTAACGTTCGCTGGATGCGCTGCGCCCGGCCAACCCATCACGCGCCGCCCGCCCGCGCCCACGCCAATCTCGGATCTTTCTGCGCGCCAAGTCGGCGACAGCGTCTCTGTCACATTCACGCTCCCGAAACAAACCGTGCAAGGCCGCCCGCTCACAAGTCCCCCGCAAGTTGACATCTACCGCCAATTTGTCCCCGCGCCCGCGGCTACTCAGAGCGCTTCACTCGCTCCGCCCAGCCAGCAAATCGTTACGATTCCTCCGCAGACGCTTCAGCAATATCGCGCCGGCCAGCCGTATTCCTTTTTAGACGTGCTTTCACGCGCCGACCTTTCGGCGCACGCTGGCAGCGAAGCTGTGTACATGGTCCGCACGCGCGCGGCGAACCATGATTCAGCGAACTCCAATCTTGTCGCCGTCCCGATCTTTCCCGCGCCGCAAGCAGTTACCGATTTGCAAGGCGAAGTCACCCGCTCCGCGATTATTCTTTCCTGGACGCCGGCCGCAACTCCACAAGCGGCGGCAACGCTCGGGCCCGTCTCCGTCCGCTATCGAATTTATCGTTCGTCCAACACAAGTGTTGCCACAAGTACTCCGCCCCTGAGCGCTGTCACCAAAGGCATTTCCGCTCCCGCCACCTCAATTCCTTTTCAACAAGTAGCGGAACTTTCCGAGCCGCCTTATCGCGACACGAATTTCACTTTCGGCCAAACTTACGGGTATTACGTCATTAGCGTAGCGCAATACGCCGCCGCTGCGGTGGAATCGGAGGCTTCGCCGCCCATCGAAGTCACCGCGCGCGATATTTTTCCGCCGCCGGCTCCCACCGGACTGGTCGCGGCCGTCGAGCCAGCCAATGGATCGACGCCAGCGCACGTCGATCTCTCCTGGGACATTAGTTCCGCACCCAACGTTGCGGGATACAACATCTATCGCAGCACGGCCGACACTGTCTCAGCGGACAGGTGGGACAGGCTCACCAGCGGCCCATTGCTTACGCCTGCATTTCGTGATATTCCAACAGTGTCCGGTAAGCAGTATTTCTATCGAGTCACGGTGGTTGACATCTTCGGGAACGAAAGCGCACCCAGCGCTTCCGTCAACGTCAGCCTTCCCGCAATGCATGAATAGGAGACGGAGAAATCATGAACTCGCCAGAGGCCCACAGGTCTCGGATGCGTGTTCTTTACGCCATCGCGCCGCTGCGCATCGGCTTGCTCACAGGCGGCCTTCTGATGCTGGTGATGCTCGCGTCGCTATTCGTGGCGAATCGTTTGCCGGCGCTTGAATCTTTGGCCGGGCTTCGCAATGATATTTGCCGCGCCGCTTTTGGCTTGGTCATGCTCATCCCGGTCTTCTTTTTCCTCTCGCATCCCCGGCGCATGTTCGCTTCCGCGCTGTTCGGTTGGAGCATCTTCGCCCTTGGCTACGATTTCGCCGGGATGTATTTCTCGAATTTGTTTACCGCTCTCGGACGGACTCCTTTTGAGGTCCTCATCCTTGGACTTGTTTTCTACGGCGTCGTCGCGGCGGTTTCCTGGGTCACTTGGATGGTTCTCGCTGTGTCGCATGAGCCCGCTGTGCCAGCGGCACGCCACATTCACACTAGCCATCATCATCGATGAAGATAGGCCGTTTCCAGGTTCTCACTCAAAAGCCCGAACAAGACAAAGCGGCTGTGCATTACGGTATTGTCGACGGCGATCGCCTCTCCGAAATTCCCGGTCCATTTCATTCGCTTTCACCAAGCAAGCTTGGCGCAAGCTGGTCTCTATCGGAAGTGAAACTTCTGCCGCCGTGCGTGCCCAGCAAAATCGTCTGCGTCGGCCGTAATTACGCCGAACACGCCGCCGAGCTCGGCAACGATCCGCCCAAAGAGCCGCTGATTTTTTTGAAGCCGCCATCCTCCATCCTCGCGCCCGGCGATCCCATCATCCTGACGCCGCACTCCGAGCGCGTCGATTACGAAGGCGAGCTCGCCATCGTCATTGGAAAAACTTGCTCGCGTCTAAACAACCTCGCAGAGGCCAAGTCCTACGTCTTTGGCTACACTTGCCTGAACGACGTCACCGCGCGCGACCTGCAAAAAAAGGACGTTCAGTTTACGCGCGCCAAAGGGTTCGACACTTTCTGCCCCTTCGGCCCTTTCATCGAAACAGATCTCGACCTCTCCGCCACGAAGGTGGAAACTTTCGTCAATGGCGCGAGACGCCAGTCCGCGCGCGTCGCCGAAATGATTTTCCCCGTAGACGTGATCCTTCAATGGATATCACAAGTGATGACGCTTTTCCCCGGCGACGTCGTCGCCACGGGGACTCCTTCCGGCGTCGGCCCGCTCGCCGCCGGCGATGTGGTGGAAGTGGCCGTCAGCGGCGTTGGCACGTTGCGGAATCCGGTCGCGGCGCCCGAATAAAACGTGCGACGAAATTCTTCACCGATCCTGATGATATCTTTTCCGATGAATCGCATGTGTTTCGCGAAAACATAAGGATTTTTCGCGGGTATAATTTTCAGATGCAGGCCGCCCGTCGCGGCAGGCGGCAGTTTGTGCATATGGCATCCAATTCTTGAAGGTGATCATTTTTGAAAATCGTTGTAACGCACTGGCACGAACTGGCTCTCGTCCTTGCTGCCATCGTAGTGACCGCAGCACTGGCGTATGCGTGGTTGTTTGGCCGCAAAAAGGATTCAAGAGAAGTGGAGCGAGAGCGCCGCTCCTATCTCAATCGCATTGGCCGCATCGTGGACGGCCAAGTCGTGGAGATTGTCGAGCGCGCAGCGGAACAGGACGCCGAACAACGCGGCCACGTTGCGAAATTGAAAACGATAAACAGGACGATGAATCACCGCTTGCTTCTCTACTCGTATTCCATTTCCGGCGTCACCTACGAAGCGGCGCAGGACATCACCGGCCTCGAAGAACAAGTCTGTCTCGAACGCGCCGTCGCGGGCCAACCCGTCGGCGTCAAATACGATCCGTCAAATCCTAGCAATTCGATCCTCATCGCTGACGATTGGTCCGGCCTCCGCTGAATTGAATTCTGAAGACGGTAACTCGCGGTACCCCTTCGCGGTTTTCGGCAAATTTCTTGCTTCGTAGGTTTTTACGTCAGTGATGCGGCTGATGTCCCAGAGCGGTGAAGGCAGTGGGGTCATCGGGAAGGAAGTAGCCGACGACGATGCCCATGCCAGCACCGGGAAGAGACTTGCCGGTGGGGTTGTTGTAGGCATCGGTGACGTTCAGAATGTCGCCGCTATGAAGCGCGAAACCACCAGCGTTGGCAGGCGGACCGGCGAAAAGTTCGATGGGCATCGAAAGAATTTGCCCGAAGCGGTCGAGATTCGCGGCAAGCGTGGCGATGGTTTGATTCGTGGTGGAATCCTTGAGCACGAGCCATTCGCCGTAATCGTGGAGATGGCCGCCGACTCCCAACAGGTGACCTGAAAAACGCAGCTTGAATTCACCTGTCTTGGTGCTCTGTCCTGGGGGAAGATCGTACGCGGACCTGCCGCAGCCCATCACGTCGAACCAAGCAGGATAAATATCCTTCAAGGTGGCAGCATTTGAGGAAGATTGTGCGAGGTGATAATCGATGCGGACTTCGAGAAACGCGTCTGGGTAATTCTTAGCGGTTGGATTGGTGAACATTGTGCTGATGCGAATGCGGTCACCTTTCTTGACGCGGTAGCCGAAGCCAGGGATGGCAGGCCAATCGTTCATTTCACCGCCCGCGCCGAAGATATGTTCCTCTCTTTTAGGACAGAGAAAATCCGGGCGTTCCGTGTCATAGAGAGCGGCGTGGTGCAACAGTTTGTTGGGAAGGGGTTGGCCGTGCAAGTTTGCGACTCTCGGATGAAATGCGGTGAGCCAGCCATCGAACGGGATGGTTAGGAAGAAAACCGGCGGCTGAGCGGCCGCCATGTGACCTGTGTGAGCAGGTAAGTCCACAGGTCCGACACGGACTGTCAATTCGTTCGCAGCGGCTCTGTTGGACACGCTCAACTTCGCAGTCTCGGATACAGGATGTTGCGCGTCCATGGCATGCATCATCCCGTGGTGCTTCACCTCTTGCTGGTCCGCCTGCGCACGGCAAGCCGGGCAGACGGAAAGTGCGAGCAAGAGTATGAGCGCTGCAAATTTCATTCCACCGCTCCCCAGTGCGGTCAGACAAGCGGGCATCATACCGCGACCGCTGCAATTTTGCAGCGCATGTGCCGAGTTGGTATTGGGACTGCTTCCTCCACGGACTTGAAGTTCAACAGTTGGATTTTCAACTGACGAAGGAAATGCGAATTCCGAGCCGAAGTCTGCAACATTTTCAATCATATTTTCGCAGTCTTCGACTGTTGGAACTAACATTTGCTGCCGGATCGAGTAAAATCGTGGCTGCCGTGATACACCGCTTCCTGTCCTCAGAATGAGGGAATTGGAGTAGCGGTCAATTGGGAAAGTGCCTTAGAATTTGAGTGAACCTCACGATGGGCGTGTAGCTCAGCTGGGAGAGCACCTGCTTTGCAAGCAGGGGGTCGCCGGTTCGATCCCGGCCACGTCCACCAATCCCTTGGGCCGCAGGGAGCCTACGGGACTCGCTGGAGCATCCTTGGTTTCGGTTAAGCATCCCAACGCGGCGGCGTGATGAGAATTTCCCGCAGACTGCTTCTCGCATCGCTTTCGCTCGGCGTGCCGATCCTCAAGGCAAACGGCCAGGGCGAAGCTTCGCGTAACGTAAAAGCCCAGTCCAAACTACCCCCGTCGGGTAGGCCGTTCGATGCCCATTTCGTGGACGTCGCCCGCCAGGCAGGTTTGATTTCTCCCACGATTTTCGGGGAGTCGGACCACGCGGACTACATTCTCGAAGTGATGGGTTGCGGGTGCGCGTTCTTCGACTACGACAACGATGGCTGGATGGACATTTTCATCTTAAGTGGCTCGCGCACCGAGGGAGATCCTCCTGGCGCGACAAATCGTCTGTATAAGAACAATCGCGATGGAACATTCACCGAAGTCACGGAAAAAGCTGGCCTGCGGAAATCTGGCTGGGCTTCTTCGGTGTGCGTGGGGGATTATAACAATGACGGCTACGAGGACCTGTTCGTCACCTACTTCGGCCAGAACGTCTTGTACCGGAATAACGGCGACGGCACTTTCACGGATGTAACCGTGCAAGCGGGTCTGATGAATGATCCCAAGCGATGGGGCGCTGGGTGTTCCTTCGTTGATTACAATCGCGACGGCCATCTCGATCTTTTCGTCTCCAACTATGTCCAATTCGAATTAGAGAACATTCCGAAACCGGGCTCTAACTCCAACTGCGATTGGAAAGGAATCCCCGTAAATTGTGGCCCTCGGGGCTTGCCTTTCGGTTTTCATTCACTTTACAGAAATAAGGGGGATGGGACTTTCACTGACGTGAGCCGGGAGGCAGGCATTTCGGCCTCGCGTGGAAGCTACGGAATGACGGTTGTTGCGGCCGATTTCGACGAAGACGGTTGGCCCGATATCTACGTTGCCTGCGATTCGACGCCGAGTCTTCTCTTTATGAACAATCATGATGGCACTTTTCGCGAAGAAGGACTGGCGCGCGGCGTCGCGCTCAACGAAGACGGAATGGAGCAGGCCGGCATGGGTATTGGCGTGGGCGATTATGATCTGGACGGCCATCTCGACCTTTTCAAGACGAATTTCGCGGACGATACCAACGTTCTCTATCACAACGATGGCAAAGGCAATTTTGACGACGTTACGAACGCCGCTCATCTCGGAGTTGAGACCCACTATATTTGTTGGGGCACGGGCATCGTGGACCTGGATAATGATGGCCATCCCGATATTTTTGTGGTGGCCGGCAGTGTCTATCCTGGCCTCGAACGAAAGCTTCCGCAGTACCCCAACAAGTGCCCGCGCATGGTCTTCCGCAATCTGGGCAACGGAACGTTTGAGGAATTGATCGCCGAAGCTGGACCAGCTATCGCGGCTCTGCATTCCAGCCGTGGCTGCGCCTTCGGCGACTTCGACAACGACGGAGACTTGGACATTTTGATCGTCAACAGGGACGAGGCGCCCTCCTTGCTCCGCAACGATCTGCGCGGTAATCACCACTGGCTCAAAGTGCGTCTCATCGGCGTGAAATCGAACCGCAGCGCGATTGGCGCGCGCGTGCTAGTCCACTATGGACGGAAAACCCAGGCTCAGGCTGTGCTCAGTCAATCCAGTTTCTATTCCGCAAGCGACCCGCGTTTGCATTTCGGATTAGGCGCCGAAACCACGACGGACATCGAGGTTATATGGCCGAACGGCTTCAAGGAGAGATTCAAGGGAATCGCGGCTGATCAATTGGTTACCATTAAGGAGGGTGCGGGAATTCTGCCCGGCGACGGACTTCCGACGAAATAAGCAAACGGATGCGGCTGCAAGCGCTTGCTCCACTCACGCGCCTTCAGTGCACTGGTGCGGGCTGGGGCGAGGAAGATCGAACTTTTAAGAGTTTCGCAGCTTTGCTCGAAACGAGGTTTAGGC
>DAHUXN010000058.1 GCA_027307115.1 Acidobacteriota bacterium | reverse complement strand
AAATTCCACACGCCAATGCTGGTGATTGACGGCGAACTCGATTTTCGTGTTCCGTACACGCAGGACCTGGAGCTTTTTACGGCGCTGCAGCGGCAGGACGTGCCGTCGAAACTGATGATTTTCCCCGACGAGGGCCACTGGGTGCTGAAACCTCAGAATAGCAAGCTGTGGTATCACGAGTTTCTCGGTTGGCTCGCGACGTATCTCAAATAGACCGAAACTCAGGAAATCGCGATCAACCAAGATTCTGACTTGCCACTGGCGGCATCAAAATAAGCTCAATGCCGAACACCACGCTGCCGCCCGGGCCTAAGGGCCTTGCACTCGTTCGCCCGTTATATCATTTCACGCATCAGCCTCTCGATTTCATCGTAAGCACGCAGCGCAAGTACGGCGATACGGCGCGTTTCCGGTTTTTGAAGTTTCCCGTCTATTTCTTCAACCGGCCCAGCCTGATTGAAGAAATCCTGATCACGCAAAGCGGGAAGTTCATCAAGAGCGCCGATTTGCGTGAAGGCAGCCGCGTTCTCGGCAATGGCTTGCTGACGAGCGAAGGCGAATTCTGGCGGCGGCAAAGAAAGCTGGCGCAACCAGCATTTCATCGCGAGCGCGTGAAGGCGTACGCGCCAGTGATGACCAGCTATGCGGAACAAATGCTCGAAACATGGAGCGACGGCGAACCGCGCGAGGTCCGCGCGGAGATGATGCAACTGACGCTGAAGATTGCAGCCAGGACACTTTTTGGCGCGGATCTCGAGGCAGATACGGTTCGCATCATCGGAGAATCCTTGGCCGCGGCAATTCAGCAATTCGATGCACGGGTGAAGACGGGATTCCTGCTGCCAACTAGCTGGCCAACGCCGGGAAACATACGTTCACGAAGGGCGGTGGACCGCCTTGACGAGATTCTGTACCGCATCATCGATCAGCGCCGTAACGGCCATGCGGAAACGGAAGACTTGCTTTCGATGCTGCTTTCCGCGCGAGATGAAAGTGGCGCCGGGATGGACAGCAAACAGCTCCGGGACGAGGTGATGACGCTGCTGCTTGCAGGGCATGAAACGACCGCGACCACTCTCGCATGGACCTTTTATTTGCTGGCACAAAATTCGCGCGCGGAATCCGAGTTGTTCGCAGAATTGAGAGCCGTCATACCTAGCGGCGTGCCGACGCATGAAGACTTGCCCAAGCTGCGAATTACCGAAGCGATCGTTCGCGAATCATTGCGGCTCTATCCTCCCGCGTGGGCGATGGGCCGCCAGGCAATCGAAGACTGCACGATTGGTGGTTATCACGTCCCGCGCAACACGACGATCTATATGAGCCACTGGGTGGTGCAGCGCGATGCGCGCTATTTCGACGAGCCGGAGCAATTTCGTCCCGAACGATGGATGGATTCGCTACAGAAAACGCTGCCACGGTTCGCTTACTTCCCGTTCGGCGGAGGACCCCGAGTGTGCATCGGAGCGTCGTTTGCAATGATGGAGGCGACGCTGTTGCTCGCGGCCATCGCATCGCGCTTTCGCCTGACGCTGGCGCCAGACCAGACAATTGAACTCTGGCCATCAATCACGCTGCGGCCGCGGAATGGAATCAGGATGCTTGTGTCGAAGCGCTGAATTGACGCGGGGCGCTGATTGGTGCCTATAGAGGCGGCGCGAGGGGAAAATTCAAAGTTGTCAGAATTTTTCACGCGGTGAGAGGATTGTTTGATATTGCTGTAGAGTGTTTTCCGCCAGTAATTGCGCGGAGAAACGCCGCTCAACAGTCTCTCGCGCTGCTTTTGCCATGCGGGCGGCCGCGTCACGCTCGTTGAGTATTTGACAAGCCGAGGCCGCGATTTTTAGGGCGTCCGGCGAATCAACAAGGATTCCGTTTCTTCCGTTTTCGATTATCTCTGGCACGCCGCCACTCGCAATGGCAATCACCGGCAGTCCATGCGCCATGGCCGTAAGAAGCGAGGACCCCAAGGGTTCCGCGAGAGACGGGAAGACGAACAGATCAAGCGCTCGATAAACGGCTTCGACATCCTCCAAGAAGCCCGCGAAGATTACAGCATCGGCGATTCCCAATTCTCTCGCAAGCGATTGCAATTTCACGCGGCATGGGCCGTCACCCGCAAGGACTACGCGGCAGTTCGGAAACTGCGCGCGGATCTGGGGCAAGGCGCGCAGAAGCGTCTCCTGCCCTTTTTCGGGAAGCAAGTATCCAACGCAGCCAATCAACAAGTCGCGGTCCGTGATTTCCCATTGCGCGCGCGCCGAGCGGCGCATTTCCGCGGTTGTTGCCGGCGGAATTTCCACGCCGTCATACACTACGGCAACAGATTTTGATTCAATCCCGGAGGTAATCACGCTATTGGCAACGAATTGCGAAACAGCGATGATGCGGCATGCGGCGCGGTATCGCGCCAGGCTAAGCGGCGCGCGACTCAACGGGTAAGCGACGCGGCGCGCAGCAACCAACCGGCTACGGCGATGAGCGCGAGTCAACCACACGGCAGTCAATCCGTGAGGATCGTGCGCGTGCACAATGTCAAAAGCCTGCTGGTCAAGGATTTCGCGCAGGCACAGCGCTGCTTGCAATCGGAGGAATCGCGGCGGAAAGAGATGAACGGAAAAGTCCTCGGCTGCCGCCCGACGCGCTAGAGGCGAGTCCCGGCGGGCCATCAACTGCGCGTCATGACCGCGTTCACGAAGCCCGCGCAGCGTCAGCAGAATTTGCAGTTGGCCGCCGCGCCAATCCGGACGCGTGTCTAGATGCAGGGTTCTCATGAGCAGGCCAGTGTAAGCCATGCTTGAAACAACTGCGAAGCGCAACGTTGCCAGCACGGATTTTAAAAGCGACGTCAAATGTATTGTGTCACGGTTGCCAGCCGGCGTTCTGTTCAATTGACTACTGACCAGTAAAGTGTCATCCTCAGCATCGCTGCCTCTTGGGAGGCTCGCATGCACGGTTCGAAAATCGCCGCTGCTATCACGCTCGGTGTTCTGTGCCTGCTTGGTTCTTCCGCGCACGCCGCGACGCTATCGATCACAAGCAGCCCCGCCGGCGCAACCGTTGAGATGAATGGCTTGATCACCGGCAAAACGCCGTACAGCGCACAGTATCCCGGCGGCTATTTTCACAAGACACACACCGTGTTCGGTTCGCGCCTGGAACATCCGATCGTTGTGCGAATTTCCATGGATGGCTATGTCAGCCAGGAAATCACGCTGACGGAGGGCCCTTTCGCATGGCATTCATTCAACGGCCGCTCGGAGGGAAATTACTGGCTGATCAAGACGGACCACTTCGAAGTGATACTGGAGCCGCTCACCAAAATCTTCACGGGCAGACCAGAAATCGCAAGCGCCGCGAGCAAGACGATGGCGGCAGACGCCCCGTTACCCGCCGAGCAGGTCGTTGAAGCGACGAACCCGGCGATTGTGCGCGTTGAGGGTATAAACGGGTGGGGAACGGGGTTTTTCATCACAAGCACGGGACTGATTGCGACGAACAAGCACGTGATCGCAGACGAATCGATTCTGACCGCGATCACATCTCGCAACCAGCGCCTGCCGGCGCATGTCGTGTACGCCGACCCGGACAAGGATATCGCCCTCGTGAAGGTGGAGGGATCAGCATTTCCCCATTTGACCTTGACGAGCATCGCCGCAGTGCAAAAGGGGGAAAGCGTTATCGCCATCGGTAATCCCGACGGAGGCCTGCGCGACACGGTCACGAGAGGCGTGGTGAGCGCCATTGGCCGCGAGCGTGAACTGGGAAGCGGTACGTGGATCCAAACAGACGCGGCGATCAATCCTGGGAACAGCGGCGGCCCGCTTCTGGACGATCGCGGAAACGTCGTTGGCATCAACACTCTGAAAGGGGTGCGTAATCGCGCCGGACAGGAGATTCAAGGATTGAATTTCGCGCTGAGCGCGCAGGACTTGATCAACGTGCTGAAACGTTTTTATCCGGAAGCAGACATGTCGGCAAAAACCGCACAAGAGGACGGATTTGGCTCCGTCAATGTTTCTTCCGACCCAGCCGGCGCCGACATTTACCTGGACGGACAATTTGTAGGCAACACGCCTTCACAGCTTCACTTGTCCGCCGGCGCGCACAAGATTCGAATCCAGTCGGAGAACACAAAATCCTGGGAACGGAATTTAAATGTGTTGAAGGACAGCGAAGTGACTGTACGCGCGAAACTGGAATCGCAGAACTGAAACTTTGCTTACAGCGTTAACGTTGCGCGATACGCGGCTCCGCGCAAGCCGGCCGCATCATTCAGAATCACGCGCACCGGCATGGACTCTAGCACCTCTCTCAATCTCCCTTTGTTCGTGAAGGCTGCGAGAAACGCCGGGGTCTGAAGCTTCGGCAAAATTTTCGGCGCGATTCCGCCTCCGATGTAAACACCGCCCGTGGCCAGCACCTTCAATGCCATGTTCCCTGCTTCGGATCCGAGCAGGACAACGAAAAGATCGAGCGCCTTCTCGCACAGGGCAGATTTTCCGGCGAGCGCCGTTCTTGAGATGACCGGCGCGGGATCGCCCTGCTTCATCTCCGCTGCAAGCCACGGTGGTTCTTCGCCGCGGCCTGTGTCGCGCAGGAATTCGTAAATATTCACCAATCCGGGACCGCACACGAGGCGCTCCCAGCTGACATGACCAAATTTCGCGCGCATATACTTGAGCATTTCGTCCTGAAGCTCATCGCTGGGAGCAAAACTGGAATGTCCGCCTTCGCTGGCCAGGGGAGCGTAACGGGCACCCTCCCAATGAAGCGCCGCCTCTCCGAGCCCCGTTCCCGGCGAGACTACCACGCAATTTCCTCTGGCATCCGGAGCGCCGCGTTGCAACAAAGCAAAATCAACCGGGGCCAGCGTGGCGATGCCATAAGCATTTGCCTCGAGATCATTGATCAGTATGATGGAACAAAAGCCGGTTCGCTGTGCAACGAGTCTGGCATCGACGACCCACGGCAAATTCGTCGCACGGCATACGCCATCGCGGACCGGCCCGGCAACTCCGATGGATACCGAGTCTGGACGAACTTTTCGCACCGCCAAAAAGTCCGCGACAATGTCTTCGAGGCTCGCGTACCCGTGACTGGGATAGACCTGTTCAACGACGCAGGCGAGGTTGCCTTCGCGCTGCTCAAAAAAAGCCAGGCGCGTATTCGTCCCGCCCACATCCCCGGCGAGAATCATTGCCCGGGCTCCCTCCACTGGCGGCCGTCGCGCTCGAGCAGGTCATTCGCTTCCCAGGGTCCCCACGAGCCGGCGGGATAATTCGGGAAATTGCGCGGTGGCAGCGCTTGCCAGACGTCGAGAATCGGCTGCACGACGCTCCAACTGGCTTCCACCATGTCGGCGCGTTGGAACAACGTCGCATCGCCGATCATGCATTCGTAAAGAAGCCGCTCATAACCAGTGCTGGGTTTCGAACCAAAATAATCCGCATAACGGAAATCCATATTCACCGTGCCGAGTTTAACGATCGGCCCTGGGATTTTTGCGCCGAATTGCAGGGAGATTCCCTCCTGCGGCTGGATGTGAACGATGAATTGATTGGGCGCGAGCCGCTCGACAGATGTTTTCCGGAAGAGCATGAATGGCACGCTCTTGAACTGAATAACGATTTCGCTGGAGCGGATCTTCAGCCTTTTTCCTGTGCGCAGATACAAGGGCACTCCGGCCCAGCGCCAGTTATCCATCAGAAGTTTCAAGGCAACAAAAGTTTCCGTCGAGGAAACGGGACTCACGCGCGGCTCCGAACGATAAGCCGGGAGCCGCGCATTTCCGTCCGTGCCTTCGCCATATTGCCCGCGTACCGTGCGCATCAGGACATCCTGCTCGCTGAGGGGCTGCATCGCGCGCAGCACTTTCGTCTGCTCATCGCGGACCGCATCCGCGTCGAAGGAAACAGGCGGTTCCATGGTTACCAGGCTGATGAGCTGAAAAATGTGATTCGGCACCATATCGCGCAGGGCGCCGGAATGATCGTAGTAGCCGCCGCGGTTTTCCACGCCCATCGTTTCGGCCACGGTGATTTGCACGTGGTCGATGTAGCGGCGATTCCAGACCGGTTCAAAAATTCCATTGCCGAACCGGAACGCCAAAATGTTTTGCACCGTTTCTTTGCCGAGATAATGATCGATGCGGTAAATCTGATTTTCCTGGAGCACTTCCTCGATTTCGCAATTCAAAGCATGCGCCGAGGAAAGGCCATCACCGAATGGCTTTTCGTAAATGACGCGTCGCCAACGATTCTCCGTCTGCTGCGTTAAACCCGCTGCGCCAAGCTGCCGCGTGATTTCGCCGAAGAATTCAGGGGCTGTAGCGAGATAATAAAAATAATTCCCTCCGGTCGAATGATCCTTGTCCACATTGGCAAGTAATCCGGCCAGCGATTTGTACGCCGCGGGATCCTGGAAGTTCCCGACGTGGTAATAAAGACGCTCGGTCATCCAATCGATCACCGCCGGCTCGATATCGCTCGTTGCAAACTCACGGATTTCCTGCGCGATTTTCTTTTGAAACTCGGGCGTCGATGATTCACCGCGCCCGACTCCCACGATAGCGAACTCCTTCGGCAACAAATCGTCTTTCGCCAGGTTGTAGAGCGCAGGGAAAAGCTTTCTCTTGGTCAAATCGCCGCCGATACCGAAGATCACCATCACGCATGGACCTGCGGGACGCCCCCTTTCTCCACTGGTCTTCCTGTCGCCAGGCGCGATCACAGCTGTTTCTTTACCGTTATACATACTTCAGGATCCTCGATTTCTCTTTTCGAAATGATATTAGTTACCGCAAATTATTTGCCGGCGGCGCGTTCCACGTGACCGCCGAATTGGTAGCGCATCGCCGAGAGCAGCTTCGCCGCGAACTCATCTTCTCCGCGAGAGCTAAAGCGCTCATAGAGCGCCGCGCTCAAAACGGGCGCCGGCGACGCTTCATCGATGGCCGCTTGAATAGTCCAGCGTCCCTCGCCAGAATCCGAAACGCGCCCCGAGAATTTCGCGAGATCCGGCTGCTCGAAAAGAGCAATGGCCGTCAAGTCGAGCAACCAAGATGCGATCACGCTGCCGCGGCGCCACACTTCCGCAACGTCCGCGAGATTAAAATCGTATTGATAGTGCTCCGGGTTACGCAGCGGCGTCGTCTCCGCATCGGCCGCCGCCGTCTTCTTGCCGACGTTCGCATGCTTCAGAATATTCAAGCCTTCCGCATACGCGGCCATCAATCCGTATTCGATTCCGTTATGCACCATCTTCACGAAATGGCCGCCACCCGAAGATCCGCAGTGGAGATATCCCTCTTCCGATGTGCCTGAGGATTTTTCGCGCCCCGGTGTGCGCGACAAATTCCCGCAACCCGGCGCCAGCGTCTTGAAAATCGGATCGAGATGCTGCACGACATCGTCCGGACCGCCAATCATCATGCAATAGCCGCGTTCGAGCCCCCAGACGCCGCCGCTGGTGCCCACATCCACGTAGCGCACGCCTTTCGTTTCGAGATCCTTTGCGCGCCGAATGTCGTCGATGTAATATGAATTCCCTCCGTCGATCAAAATATCGCCGCGCTGGAGCCGCGAGCTTAGTGCGTGCACCGTTTCATCGACGACACCAGCGGGCACCATCATCCAAATCGCGCGAGGCGCATTCAGCTTTTTCACGAAATCATCGAGCGAGGCCGCACCCGTTGCGCCTTCGCTCGCGAGTTGTTTCACGTTGTCCTGGTTCATGTCGAACGCAACGCACTGGTGACCGCCGCGCATGAGCCGCCGCACCATGTTCGCGCCCATTCGTCCCAGGCCCACCATCCCAATTTGCATCAAATCGCTCCTTTAACCGCAGCTTACCGGCACAATTCGTCAAAACACCTCTTCGCGTAAGTTTTTCAGGCGAGCGCCTGGCGCACCGCTGCGTCGATTGCCGCCAGCCCCGCTCGTACGTCCGAACCTAAATGAATCCGCAACGCACGCCGGTTCCGTTCCGCCAACACTGCAAAATCGCCGCGCGCCTGCGCTGCTTTCACAATCCCAAAGGTATACTTCTGCCCCGGCACGAGAAGATCCGCGGCATCGTCACACGTGATTTGCAGAAATACGCCGGTGTCGGGACCGCCTTTGTACGCTTGCCCCGTCGAGTGCAGGAATCGCGGCCCGAATCCGAGGCACGTAGCCACACGTTTTTTGTCGCGTACGGCATGACGTATCGTCTGCAAAGCTTTTTCGTGCTCATCATTCATCGGAATGAACGCGAGTGTGGCGAAATAATCTCCGGCCTGCAACCGCCCAAGATGCGCGCGCAGGTAGGCGGCGAGAGATTTGCCGCTCCCGACAATTTGATTCAACGCCGCGGCATTTTTATCGTCGGTAAAAAGCTTGATGCCCTTTTCCTCGAAGAAAGGCTGCTCTGGCGGCAACGAGCCGGTTTTTTCATACTGCTCGGTCAAATTCTTGGTGGCGATTTTGCTGGCCTCGACGTCCGGCTGATTGAACGCGTTAATTCCGATGATGGCTCCGGCCACCGCGGTTGCAATTTCCCAGCGGAAGAATGACTGGCCCAAATCGTAGGCATCGCGCACGGAGATTCGTACAACGGGCTGGCCGGCTTTTTCGAGTGCGGTCACTTTTGCGTCCTGTTGCGCGTCCGGCGCCGATTCCAGCCGCACGTAGGCGAATACGCGATCATTGCCGTAAACTTCCGGCGCGCCGATCTCCTCGCGATCCACCGGAATCAACCCCTTGCCCTGCTTGCCCGTGGACTCCGCTAGCAATTGCTCGAGCCACGCGCCCAAATCGCGAATACCGGGGGAAGTAATCAGAGTCACTTTGTCGCGGCCGTTTTTCGCCAGCACTCCGAGAATCGCGCCCAGCACCGCGCCTGGATTTTCGTTCGCTGGTACCGAAGACGCGCACGCCTGCACCATCTCTTCCGTGCGGTCGAGAAACTTTTTGACGTCGATGCCCATCACCGCGCCTGGGACGAGGCCAAAATCCGAAAGCGCCGAGTAGCGTCCGCCGATGCTGGGCACGCCGTTGAAAATGTGCCGGAACTTATCGCCTTCCGCGACGGCCTGCAATTTTGATCCCGGGTCCGTGATGGCGACGAATTGCTTCCCGGCTCGTTCCGCACCCGAGGCTTGCTTCGCGCGCTCGAAAAAATACTGTTTGAAAATATTCGGCTCGAGCGTTGTTCCCGATTTGCTCGATACGATGAAAAGCGTCTTCTTTATGTCGATTTGTGACTCGATGGCCTTGATCTGCGCCGGATCCGTGGAATCGAGCACATGCAGCTCAGGAAAGCCGGGCGTCTTGCCGAACGTTTTGCTTAACACTTCCGGACACAAACTCGAACCACCCATGCCAAGCAGCACTGCGTGCTTAAATCCTTCTGCTTGGACATCCTTTGCGACGTCCGTCAATTGATTCGCGTGCGCAATTTGATCTTCCGTTACGCCGAGCCATCCGAGCCATTTCGCTTCGTCGCTGCCCGTCCAGAGTGTCGCATCGTGCGCCCAGAGCCTGCGGATTTTCCCGCTGCTGGTCCACTCGTCGATGGTTTGCTTTACGGCTTGGCCGAGACCCTCAGGCAAACTATACGTTTGCATCGCAATTTTCGACTTCGGTGAGGTCTTCATTGTCTGTTCAACAGCGGCCAGCAGTTTCACAAACGCATCCTCAAACAATTTCACGCCGTCATCGACCAGTTGATCCGTGACTTGCTTCATCGAAATTCCGGCCTTCGCGAGGTTTTGCATCGTCGCTCGTGCCGCCTCGACATTTTCGACAAGGCTCGCGCGGACTTTGCCGTGATCGCGAAACTCGTCCAGCGTTGCGGGAGGGATCGTGTTGACCGTGTCGGGACCTATCAACTCCTCGATGTACATCACATCGCGATAGTTCGGATTCTTGGTGCTTGTACTAGCCCAGAGAACTCGCTGCGTATGCGCGCCCTTTGCCGCGAGCGCGGCCCAGCGCGGCCCTTGGAAAATGTGCTGGTAACGTTCGTACGCCATCTTGGCATTGGCAATCGCCACTTTACCGAGCAAGCTCTGGAGCAACGCGCGCTTGTCCGCGTTCGTTTCCGTTTTCAGCCGCTCGTCCAACTGTTTATCCACCAGCGTATCAATGCGGCTCACAAAGAAACTGGCGACGCTGCCCATTTTGCTCAAATCGCCGCCATTTTTGGCATGGGTCTCGAGCGCTGCGATGTACGAGAGCGCGACTTTTTCGTATGTCTCCTGCGCGAAAAGCAGAGTGATATTGATGTTGATGCCTTCGCTGAGCAGTTGCTGAATGGCGGGCAAACCTTCCGACGTGCCGGGAACTTTGATCATCACGTTTTCGCGTGCGACCATTTTCCACAGCCGCCGGGCTTCGTCGATCGTTCCCTTCGTGTCGCGCCCGAGCAGTGGAGATACTTCCAGGCTGACGTAGCCATCACCTCGCTTTGTTTTGTCGTAAACGGGGCGCAGAATGTCCGCCGCGTCCTGAATATCGCGAATGGCCAGCAATTCGTAACGCGCCTTGGCGTCGAGCTCCGGCCTGGATGCGAGCGACTTTAGAAAATCAGCATAATCCGTGCTGCCGGTGATGGCTTTTTCGAAAATCGTCGGATTGGACGTCATTCCCCGCAAGTCGTCTTCGTCAATCAGGCGCTGAAGCTCGCCGCTGGTCAGCAAATTTCGCCGGATATAATCGAGCCACACTGCCTGCCCAAACTTCGTGAGTTCCTTCAGCGGATTCGCCGTTTTCGCCGCGTTTGCGTTTCCTACTGTTTGCGTCGCCATTTCGTCTACCCCTTCCCGGTTTTCGCCGGCAAACTGTACTTCATCTCGATTGCCTTAATTTTTTCGACCCTGCGTTCGAGGCGCTCCTGGCCTTTTTCGTGGCCCCAGTAGTGCGCCCCAAGGAAATTCGTCACCAATTCCTGCGCCAGCATTGGGCCAATCACGCGCGCGCCCAGCACGAGCACATTCATATTGTCGTGCTCGACTCCCTGATGCGCAGAATAGGAATCGTGGCACATGCATGCACGTATGCCTGGGATTTTATTCGCCGCGATGCAGGCTCCCACGCCGCTTCCGCAAATCACGACGCCTCGCTCGATGCGGCCCGCGATCAGCGCTTCGCCGACCGCTTGCGCAAAGTCGGGGTAATCCACCGGCGCCGGGCCATTCGTCCCGAAGTCCGTCACGTCGTGTTTCGCGTCGCGCAGGAACGCCGCGAGCTGGTCCTTCAAGACATATCCCGCATGATCCGCGCCCATTCCGATTCGCACGATTTACCTCGCCTTTCCCAGCAGCTCTTTCGCTGTTGCGACCACACGCTCGGGCATAAATCCGAATTTCTTTTGCAACTCCTTGAGCGGCGCGGATGCGCCAAAGGTGTGCATTCCGATCGATTGTCCCTTGGGGCCAACGTATCGCGCCCATCCCATCGTCGACGCCTGCTCGATGGATATTCGTGCGGCGACTTCCGGCGGGAGCACGGTGTCGCGATATTCCTGCGACTGGTGATCGAATATCTCCCACGAGGGCATGCTGACCACGCGCGCGCTGACTCCATCCGCCTTCAGCCGTTCGTACGCCTCGATTGCCAATGAAACTTCGCTGCCTGTCGCGAGAAGCAGAACCTCCGGCTTGCCGCCTTCCGCTTCGGCCAAGATATATGCGCCCTTCGCCAAACCCGCCGCTGATGCATATTTCGTCCGGTCGAGCGTAGGGAGCGCCTGGCGGCTGAGCACCAGCGCCGCTGGCTCATGATGGAGTTGCAAGATTACTTTCCACGCCTCCGTCACTTCATTGGCGTCCGCGGGACGCAGCGTGATCAGTCCCGGAATTGCGCGCAGCGCGACGAGTTGCTCGATTGGCTGATGTGTTGGCCCGTCTTCGCCCACTCCGATTGAATCGTGCGTGAACACGTAAATTACCGGCACTTCCATCACCGCGCTCAGGCGGATTGGCTCGCGCATGTAATCGCTGAAAATCAGGAATGTGGAGCCGAACGGCCGTATTTTCGAGAGCGATAGCCCGTTCAGTACCGCGCCCATGGCGTGCTCGCGTATGCCAAAATGGAAATTGCGCGCGTTGTAATTTTCCGCTTCAAAATCGCCCGCTCCGTCAAAGGTGAGGCGCGTCTTGGTCGACGGCGCCAGATCCGCCGAGCCACCAATTAGCCACGGAATATTTTGAGCAACGGCATTCAAGACCTTCGCCGAGGAATCGCGGCTGGCGATTCCCTTCGCGTCCGCCGGAAAGACCGGCAAACTCCTGTCCCAGCTTTCCGGCAGTTCGCGATGCTGCATTTGCAACACGCGCGCCGCAAGGTCCGGGAATTTGGCTTTGTACGCGTCAAACAAGCTCATCCAACCGGCGCGAAGTTCTCTTCCGCGCTTACCAATCCCGGCGTCGAAATTCTCGCGCACGCCATCGGGTACCAGAAATTTCGCGTCCTCGGGCCAGCCGTAATTTTTTTTCGTCAGGCGGATCTCTTGTTCGCCCAGCGGCTCGCCGTGAGCGGCGCTCGTGTCCTGTTTATTCGGAGCTCCGTAGGCGATATGGCTATCGACGATAATCAGCGTCGGGCGATCGTGCGTGCGCAGAAAGGTGGTGTAGGCGCGGCTCAGCATTTCCATGTCGTTCGCGTCGACCACGCGCGTGACGTTCCAGCCGTAGCCCACAAATCGCGTCGCTACGTCCTCATCGAACGCCAGTTCGGTGTTGCCTTCGATCGTGATGTGATTGTTGTCGTAAATCCAGCACAAGTTCGAAAGTTTCAGGTGCCCCGCGAGAGAGGCTGCTTCGCCGGAAATTCCTTCCATCATGTCGCCATCGCCGCAAATCGCGTAAATCTTGAAATTGAACATCTCAAATTCGGGCCGATTGAAAAATCGCGCCAGCCAATCGCTGGCAATTGCCATTCCCACGCTGTTCGCCACGCCTTGCCCGAGAGGGCCCGTCGTCGTCTCGACGCCCGAAGTCCAGCGATATTCCGGATGGCCCGGACATTTGCTGTCGAGCTGGCGGAAGCGCTTGATGTCTTCGAGCTTCACTGACAATTCGCCGAGTTGCTCGTACTTCGGATTCACGGCCTTGACGCCTGCGAGATGCAACAGGGAATAGAGCAACATTGAAGCGTGACCATTCGACAGAACGAAACGGTCGCGGTTGGGCCAAATCGGATCATCCGGATCGAAGCGCAAAAAGCGTTGCCACAGTGTGTAAGCGACTGGCGCGAGAGCCATCGGCGTGCCTGGATGTCCCGAGTTCGCTTGTTGCACAGCGTCCATGGAAAGAGTGCGGATGGTATTGATACAAAGCTGATCGATACTCCCTTGAGAGGTCGTCATTTGGGCGTGAGCGTCCATGTGTCTGGCATCGCCTCGATTCTGATTAGATGCGAAGGCAGCAATTCCGCATCAGCTGCACGTCATCCGTCGCATCTTTGATTTTATCTCTTTGTAAGCGTTCTGGCGAATGAACCCTTTGGCGTTCGTCTGAAAAAACAGCTGATGCCGTGAAGCGCGTGACAACACATCATGTAAAATTGGCTTTGAAATTGGATTGCGCGACGTGCTCCATGGATGACCTGTTTCTCAAAAGCGGCTTCCCACAACTTTACGAGTACGTGCTACGGCTGCCGATAATCCGTAGCATCCGGTATCAAGAGCAACAAACTCTCCTTCGAACATTCGCGGAAAACCTTAATGGAGCGGATGAGGTTCTCGAAGTCGGCGCTGGCACGGGCTTCTATACTTTCGATATTGCCTGCCGCGTGCAAAGTGTTACAGCACTCGAACGATCGCTGGGCATGACGCGCATTTTGCGCGAGCGAATCCTAAGCGCTGCCACGCGCAATATAACGCTTGTGGAATCGGACTTCTTCTCGTACGCACCCGACCGTCGCTTCGACGCCGTCATAGCCATCGGTGTGCTCGATTGCGTGAGTGACGCGAAGATGTTTTTGGCACGCTGCATTTCGCTGGCAAGAAAATGCGTGATTGTCACGATTCCCCGGTCCAGCTTCTGGGCCAGCATCCACTCATTTTTCGGAGGCATGATGGGCGTGCGTGTTAGCGTTTACACGCCTGAGGAAATCGTGGGTTATTTGAGAGGTTATCGCTACAAATTGACGGAAACAGGTCTGCGTACGCCGTGGACCCATGGCCTTACTGTAGTTGCCGTGATTAGGACGTCACAGGAACAAGACACTCGCGAAGGCACTTTATAGTTTTTCCGAGCCAGCTCGAGGACCCAAAGTTGCTCCGGTTCGGGAACTTTGGACATGCAGAAAAGCGATTTTCTCGGAATATCAATACGTGGACCACACGTTCACTGTGATTCTGAATTCACCATCCTGCTGGCGACGCCATGTGGCCATGTATCTTCCCGTGTCCTGTCGTGCGCCACCGTCTGCATGTATCACCACTTTGTAGTCGCCGACTTCGACCGCCATGTTCCCCGCATATTCAATCTGGCTCTGCTCGAATCTACCTTGTGAATGACCTGCATCGAACATTGATTTGAGCAAATCCCGAATCGCCTCAGCCCCTCGCACGGCAATTCCGTTGGACGGCAACACGACGGCGTCGTCCGCATAAAAAAGGAGCGAACTCTCCAGATCTCGCGCGTTGAAGGCTTCGGCCCATAACTTCCGCAGACGCTTTATCTGCTCGCTGATTGCGTTCCCTGATGATGCCGTTCCCAGGTCTGAATAACCTGACTGAGACAACATGAGTTTGCCTCCCTTCATGGATATGCCTCTCTTCGAAAGCGGCCTTAAGGCAGAAGGTGGCTCAACATTCAGCGTCGCCATCGCGAGTCCTTCGAATCATCTTCGACACTTCCGAGCCGGTCCGAGCCGCTCCCGCCTTCTGCTCACGACCTCGTAGATTGCCTGCGGCGCCCCAAACGAGCGCAGGACATCACGACCGGGCCGGAAGTGCCGACACTTTACTTACGGCTGTTTGTTCTTTCTGCGGGAGAAGGCTGCCTCGCCGACTGCCCCACTGTGGCGTGGCGAAAGATTGCCGCAGGCACGGGCTATCATTGCCCACTCTGGGATCGAATGTCGGAAACCTGAATCGTATTCGTGCTTGGATCGAGTGTTCCTGTCACCTTTACGTCTCTGCCGGCGAATTCCTTCGCTTTGTCCTGATTGTCAAGCTGATAGGTGGCGCCCGACATTTTGTCCTGCAGAATATATTTGTCCTTGGACTTGACGATTGTGCCCTGAAATTTCTGCACGGACTGCTGCTGCGCTTGTGCCTGGGCATGAGCAGATCTCACAAACGCGGGGGATTGCGCAAATGTGGTATGGCTCAGCGAACCCATACTTACCGTGAAAGCCGTCGCACAAATAATGCGCAAAAAGAACCGACTCTTCTTCATTTCAGAACCTCCACGCTTTCGTGTCGCGTTCCGCCAGTTCAACGGCGTCACACACGGATAATGCAAGAGGGCTGCCAAAACACTGGCGCGTCTGTATCTGCATTTATTTTGTGGACTTAACAAAATCCTATCGAAAGGCAGTTATGGATTTATGACCAAACAAGACTTTTTTACACGGTTCGAATTCAGATCGTCACGCGAAATGCTCTACAGAGTTACGGGTATGAATTTATCGAGCATACAGGACTTTCCGTGCACAATTTTCTTTTCAGTCCGAGCAGAAATGCTGCATTGTGAAAGAAACGAAGGAGAGCACAAATCCAAGCGTAGGGTCAAAGTTCTTCTGGCTGGCAACTCCGGCTCGGCGGGCCGGCGGAGAGAGGCAAGCTCCGCCCGACCGCCGAGCTACCAGCGAGCGCGCTTTCTTAGACGGAGGATCGACCTCGCACGAAATGCAGGACGAGAAGTATCAAAGCAATGATAAGCACCAAATGAATAAACGCCGTAGTCACATGAAATGCAAAAAAGCCGAGTAACCACAGAATAATCAAGATTATAGCGAGTGCAGCTAGCATTTCGTCGTCTCCTCATCATGAGCGCACTATTGGCCGAATCCGATTCCGCGCGTTGCGCTGCACGTGCGCGTGCCGGAAAATGCGGATACGAACTATTCTGGGCGCGGCAGGGGTGCACCTCTGTGCCGTCAGGAACAGTTCGCTTGAACCCCTCTCTTACTCACATTTGATGCTAAAGCTGATCGCCCGGTGACGTTCGGCGCAGGCTGCGCAGTCTTCAGAATCGCGCGAGGAGGTACTTGATTCCTTCCGCGAAATCGTGCTCGGGCGTGATTAGGCTCGCGATCAAATAGCCATCGCTCGGAAAATCGTAAAAGTGGCCGGGATGAACATAGACGTCGCTGCTCTCCAGCAGATCGACCGCGAGATCTTCATCCGAACGTGTCGCAGGCACGCGAAGGACGACGTACCAGCCGCCTTCGACTTCCAATCGGCTGCACGAATCTTGCGCGGCAATCTGACGGTCAAGCTCGCGGAGGTTGCCGCGAACGCGCGCCATCAATTGTTCTTGAAACGCCGTGCGCTGCTGCAAAAATGACGGGACTGCCAATTGTATTGGCGCATTCATCGAGAGATACGCATCCGCGACAACGTCCAAGCGTGCGCACGCTTGCGATTTCCACTGTTCGGGGCCGCTTGTGATCAGCCATGCGGCTTTCATCTGCGGCAAGCCGGCGATCTTGGATAGCCCGCTCATTGTGAAAGTGAGCGCTTCGCGATTGGCAGCGAAGCTTGGATGCAACTCTTGCGTCAGCGAGAAATCCAAAAATACCTCGTCGGCAATGATGGCCATATTTTTGGCAAAGCAAATACCGTTCAAATGCTTCATCGCGGCAGAATTTGTGTAATGCCCCGTCGGATTATTCGGATGGACAACAATGACGCCGCGCGTGCCAGGAGTGATTGCCCGCTCCAGGGCGTGAAAATCAATTTCCCAGCCGTGGTCATAAAAAAGCGGGTACCGGATAAGTTTTACGTCTTGGATATCGGCAAGAAAATCGAAGAGCGGATAGCTGGGAGCCGGAATGAGCAGTTCGTCCCCCGGGTTGCAGAGCAGGCGGAAAACGAATGAATACGCCTCGCTGGTGCTGGTGGTGAGAAGGATGTCTTCCGCGGGAACATCGCAGCCGCGCGCGGCGTAGTATTCGGCAATCGCGCGACGCGCCGTTGCCAAACCGCGGGGTTCAGGTTGGTAGATTGTCGCCGCTGGATTTGAAAGCGCCTGGAGGATCGCGCCATTGTCGTAAACAAATCCGCATTCGGTGGGATTCGAGACCGTGAGATCGAATAACGGTCTGCCCTTTGCGCGATGCTGGGAAAGGGCCTTGGCGAGACGGTTGGTTGTAAGGTTCCAGCTTGTCCGATCGGCAAACATGCGAGGAAGGAGCCTCAATAAAGTAGTCTACCTTATCCGCGCCGAACGTTATCACTCGCGGCAGAAATCGCGGGTTGGCCAGGAGCGGCACGGCGTTGACTCAACTAACGGCCAGGCCGTAAGATGGCGCAACGGAGATGTCCCCCTCCACATGATTGGCCGAACGCTGGGCCATTATCGCATCGTCGAGAAAATAGGCGCCGGCGGAATGGGCGAGGTTTATCGCGCACGCGATGAACAGCTTGACCGCGACGTCGCCCTTAAAGTCTTGCCGCCCGGCCTGCTGAAAGACGAGAAAGCGCGGCGGCACTTTCGCAACGAAGCTCTGCTTCTCGCAAAACTTAACCACCCAAACATCGCGACAGTCCACGAATTTGACACAGAAGGCGGCGCCGACTTTTTGGTGATGGAATGCGTCGCGGGGACGTCCCTTGCACAGAAGTTGGAAATGGGACCACTGCCGGAAAAAGAGTTGCTGCTGATAGCCACACAGGTGGCACAAGCGTTGGAGGAGGCGCACGAGCGCGGCATCGTCCATCGCGATCTTAAACCGGGGAATATCGTCATCGCGCCGAAGGACCGCGCGAAGGTTCTCGACTTCGGAATCGCGAAGCTTTTCCGTGCCGGTGATACCGACCCAACACAAAGCATCACCGGCGCTCACGGCGGCGCCGGCACGTTGCCGTATATGTCGCCCGAACAATTGAAGGGCGAGGCGGCGGGGGCGCGCAGCGATATCTTCTCGTTTGGCGCCGTGCTCTACGAAATGGCCACGGGCCAGCGGCCGTGCGAGGAAACGCTGCCGTCCCGGCTGATTGATGCGATCGTTCGCGAGCGCCCCGTGCCGCCGCGTCTGCTTAACCCAAAAATCTCTTCAGAGCTCGAGCGAATCATTCTGAAATGTCTGGAGAAGGAGCCGGAGAATCGCTACCAGTCCGCGAAAGAATTGGAAGTTGATTTGCGGCGGCTGCAAACGCCTAGTTCAGCTCCGATGACGCTGGCGGCGAAGCCAGCTCCGCGTGGTAGAAGAACGGTAGAGTTTACCGCCATTGCGATGAGCATCGCGTTGCTAATCGCGCTTGGTTTGGGTGTTCGTGCATGGCGCGAGCGCCAAGCGGCCGCACGCGCGAGTTCTACACAAATACGTTCATTGGCCGTACTCCCGCTCAAAAATCTTTCCGGCGACCCTCAGCAAGCATATTTCACCGAAGGAATGACGGAGGAACTGACCACGCAATTGGCGCAGATCAGCGAGCTGCGCGTGGTTTCGCAAACATCCGTAATGAGCTATGAGAACTCGCGCGAATCGCTGCCTCAAATCGCGAAGCAATTGCACGTGGATGCAATCGTTGAAGGCTCGGTGATGCGGTCCAATGATCGCGTGCGCATCACCGCGCGACTGATCCAGGTTTCGAATGGCAATCTGCTTTGGACGCAAGATTACGACCGAAATTTGAAGGACGTGCTGAGCTTGCAAGAAGATGTGGCGCGAACCATCGCCAGCGAAGTGAAAGTGACATTGACTCCGGACGAGCAAGCGCGGCTCGCAAACGCCCGATCTGTAAATCCAAGGGCACACGAGGCGTATCTCGAGGGGAACGCGCTAAATAAAGGCACGCCCGCACAGCAGTGGATTGCCAAACAATCGTTTGAGGAAGCAATCCGGATCGACCCGAATTACGCGCCGGCATATGCCGGTCTGGCTGAGTACTATTGGTCGAACTCTCAACTCGATCCCAGCGTGGCCATGCCACAGGCCAGACATTATGCACAACAAGCCTTGGAACTCGATCCCAATCTTGCACAGGCGCACACAACTCTAGGAGCGATTCGGTTTTATGCCGATTGGGATTGGACCGGCGCCGAACAGGAATTGCGACACGCATTGGAGCTAAGTCCGAGCGACGCAGAAGCTCACCGTACGTATTCGTATTTTCTGGCTGCAATGGGGCGAACGGACCAGGCAATTACAGAAATCCAGCACGCACAGCAGATTGATCCTCTAAACATCTGGACACAAATCACGGCCGGATGGGTCTACTACTATTCCCGCCAGTATGACAAGGCAATTGCGCAATGCCAAAGTCTTCTGAAACTCGATGCGAATTCGGTCGGGGCGTACGACTGCCTGGGAACAAGTTACCTCGCTGAGGGAGAATACCCAAAAGCCATAGAAGCAGCTCAGAAAGCCAGTGGGTTTTCAAATGGCGACCCCACCCGGGTTGTCGGCCTGGGCCGGGCGTACGCTGCGGCTGGAAAAAAAGCTGACGCGCGCAAAATTATCGAACAACTCCGCCAATTGTCGGCCCACACTTATGTGTCGCCCTATTTCTTCGCGACGATCTATGCGGCGTTGGGTCAAAAGGACGAAGCTTTTAATTGGCTCGACAAAGCTTTTCGTCAGCACGACCGCTACTTGGCCTGGCTAAAAGTCGACGGCGCGATCGACCCTTTGCGAGGCGACCCCCGTTTGACACGATTGCTGCGGCAGGTTGGCTTTACCAATTAGGACGCACGCGCAGCCAGAGATATGCCCGCTGCCCCTGGAAGCCACTTGCTCTCGGCTCTCGGTGTTATGTCAGCCGAGTGGAAACGGTACAATGTATCCCGTGCTCTCGGGAGTATGGTAGATCAGCAAAAGGACACAGGTGCCACGCTTTCGTCGCTTCGGTTTTTGAAGAACAACATCGATCAAATTTCTCTTCATAATACGGCGCTTGTTGAGTTTGCTCTTTTTTTCGCGGTCGCTACAGACACGAAACTCTTCAAACTCTTCGTTCGATATCGTCAGGATCACTACTTCGGGAAGGCCAGCCCCAAAATCAGTTTTCCATGCTCCCTTGCGCAGTTTTCGCCAGCGGGGTGTTGCAAACAAGTGCATTGCCTCGCAGTCGGGTCTTGGCGGCTTCTTGGTGTTTTTCATGGAACTCCTCTTCCTGGCGGGCTGTTCACGCCTTGGAGCGCTTCTACACCCTGTGTCCTTCGAAGTCAATAAGGGCATCGTTTACGGCGAGACGCGAGGAGCTTGTCAGCAGCAGGGGCGTTCAATGCGCAACTGGCGAACGGGGCAAGCTTCCGACAGCGTGAATGATTATATTGACTGTCTTTTCGACGCGAAGGATGAACGTGCTGGGATCCTTCAATCCCCATTGCACATACGGAACCGCGAAACGCACGGTCGCGTTGAGTTGATTTCCTGATACCTGAACGTCCGCAGGTAGCGTTACTTCGTGCTGGCTTCCGTGAAGTTTGACTAATCCTTGAATCTGAATGTGCGATTCGCCAGACAGCGACACTTGACCCTGAATCCGCTCCGAAACAAAAACGATTTCCGGATAATTTTGGCTCTCCAGCACGGACTTGTGCATTTTTCGGTCGCGGCTGTCGTTTCCGCTCTCGCCGCTCGTGGCGTCGACAACGACGTCGCCGCTCGCTTCACCGGTAGCAGGATTAAATCGAATTGTGCCGCTCTTCAGTTTGAACGACCCTTCCACCGTGTGGAACGTAGCGCCGAGCGTGAAGGTAATTTTGGTTTGCGCTGGATCGAGGTTGAGCGTGACGCTTTGCGCTTGAACCGACGCCGAGAAAGTGAGGGCGCAAAGAATTCCAAGGGTTCTGTAAGCGGGATTCAATGATGGCTCCCGTTAGCCAAGTTGCGAAACGGCCGACTCGCGCGCGGCCGCAATCGACTTGGCGGTTTTTTGAGGAATTAGGATTCTCCAGCCCAAGGAACACATCGTTTGTAACGCCGTCAACGGCGGGACCGCCGCGCCCGTATGAGCCGCGAGGAGTTTCGAAAACAAAGACGGCTCGGAAGCAAAAGCCGAGAATACTCTGTGACGCAAGCGCCGATGGCCGCTCAAGGCCACCAGCAAACGCGACATCATCACGGGGCGCTTCCTACCACGGCGGTGCTCAAATTCGTAAGCTGCTAAATCATTCCGCTCGAGAGCCTCCGCGAGAACCAGCGCCTGGCGGAAAGCCAGTGTTAATCCTTCACCCGCAATGGCATCCACCGAACCCGACGCGTCCCCAATCAATGCCACCGCAACCGCTGATTTTCGAGTCACCGCTGACATCGTCAGCGATGACGAAACTCCTCCCATTTCAGGTGTGAGCTGAACAGCATGTTGTAAGCGTCTTGCGACGGATGGAAAAAGCTTCAGCGTGTCAGCGAGGCGCGATTTGGGATTCGCAGTAAGAACAGCCACGCAAATTTCCTCACGGCCAATGGGAGTCACGTAAATCTGGCAATCGGGTCCCCAGTGAACTTCGACGTAATCGGACCACGGCGCTGTTTGAAAGTGGCTTCTGAAGCCGTAGCGAAGACCCTTCTTGCGCGCAGGAGTAAATTGCGCCCACTGGCGAACGCGTGAGTTCTGCCCATCGGCGCCGATGATCCATCGAGCGCGTATCGCGCGCCCTTCCAGGGAAATTCCGCCGTGCGGTTCGCGGTTTTCGCCGCTGTTCCCATTCAGGCCGACGACGCGCCTCCCCCAATGCATCTCGACGCCTAAAGCCGCGGCGCGCTCAGCAAGAGCTGTGTGGAGAGTGGTCCGGCGGATCCCCCAGCCCTTTTCGTTGGGAAAATCAGACTGTACCGCCAGATTCTCCTCGACGAATCGAATGCCGCGGAATGGGAAACGATGATCGGCGGGGATTGTGACTCCAAGTTGGCGAAGAGCAGCTATGCCGTCGGGCATGAGACCTTCGCCGCAGGCCTTGTCGACGGGAGGGATAGAGCCATCGGCTACGCTTACGCGAAAACCCTTTTGACGCGCTGCAATTCCAGCCGCAAGTCCCGCCGGGCCGCCGCCAACAATGAGAACATCTGTTTCGAGGGGAGCCGCTTCTACGCTTGAATTCCGCATCGTCCATAGTTCGATGCAGCGGCGCTGCTTACGGATGCGCGCCGGTCACGGGGATTAATGTTTCCCGCGTTGCATTACCACTTGAGCAACAATAATTCGGAGCAAAAGCCGGGTCCCATAGCTCCTAATATGCTGTATGTCCCCGGCTCCGGATGGTGGTTTTCAATTACGTCTTCAAGGACGAGCAAGACGGATACAGAGGAGATATTTCCGACCTTGTTCAAGCAGTCCCAGGAAACGGCCAGCGCTTCGTCAGGAACATCAAGCGCGGTTGCGACCGCTTCCAACACCTTCGGGCCGCCCGTGTGAAAAATCCAGCTACCCACGTCTTTTCTGGTCAGCCCGTTGTTCCCCAGAAAAGTGTCCACATCGTTTCCAAGATGTTCCTTCACGATTTCGGGAACGGCCGGCGATAAAACGATCTGAAATCCCTTTTCCGAAATGTCCCAGCCCATGGCGCCCTCGGAGCCTGGATAAAAGACTGATTGCGTGGCCAGAATTTCGGGTCCTTGAGCGGTTCGTTCATCTCCTGTGACAATTACGGCCGCGGCGCCATCGCCGAAGAGGCCGGCGGAAATCAGATTGGCCATTGAGACGTCGTCGCGCTGAATCGTCAGCGAGCACAGTTCAACGGCGAGCAGAGCCGCCACTTGACCGGGATAGGCGCGGACGTAATCGGCGGCGCGCGAAATTCCCGCCGCCCCGGCAACGCATCCCAGACCAAAAATCGGAACACGTTTTATGTTGGGACAAAGATTCATGCGGTTAATCAGCCGCGCGTCGAGCGACGGACTCGCTATCCCCGTAACGGACACCACGAATAGCGCGTTGATGTCGCGCGCCGTCAGATTCGTCCGATCGACAGCCGACTGGATAGCTTGTTCTCCTATCTCCACGGCTGTCTCGATCCAAGCGGTGTTCGCTTCTCCCCACGTCGAAAGCGTTTCGTAGCGCTCCAGCGGCAGAGACATGTAGCGGCCACGAACATCCACGCGCGAGTGCAGACGATCCAACACTTCGGGCTTGGGCAGGCGCTCGCCCCAGTAGTGCTTAAGCGCCGCTACCAGAACTTCTTGGCTGAAATAATGCTTTGGAAACGCACCCGCAACTCCTGCGATTTTCATTCGGCACCGAGTATCCTCTCTCCTCTGACTTTAACGCACCGGTCAATAAGCGAGCGCGGCTCGCTGCTCGCGCTTTGTCTGATTCTGAAGCACGTGACGCAATATACCTAAAGGAAATTGAAACAGCGATTGGAGCCGCGTGAGCCCCCTCTGCAAAAAGATGATTATCAAGAAATCGCTGAATTTGCCAGCGCAATGGAAATGAAACACCAGGCATTCCACCCGTTCGCGCTCGCGACGTTGTTTGTACCATATTGAACATCTTGTCCGGAACAATCCATCTGCCTTCATCCAAGTAGTCAATCGGCGGTTAACCCATCGCACTGACATGCTCGGGTTCGATTCGATAAAGAACGCGCACTTCGCCGGGCTGCCGGAACGGATACACGGGCTTGCCTAAATATTTCTGCGAAAGCTTGTTGATGTGTTCGTCGGCGCCTTTCTGTGTGATCTCCACAACGCGGCCGCGAATTTCCACATAGCGGTACGGATTCCCGGGATCCTGGATCGCGAGCGACACGCGCGGATCGCGGCGAATGTTCTTGTCCTTCACGCGCCCGAGGGCGGAATTAAATAGAACGTGACTTCCGTCGAAGTCCACCCATACTGGTGTGACTTGCGGACTGCCGTCAGGCATGATCGTGCCGAGATTGGCAAATGCGGGCTTCGCGAACAAATCGGCGTATTTCTCGGGAATATTCTTCGCCATAAACATCTCCTCGGTTACTCTCAATACTCTATCAGAAAGTTGGATGGCTTATGTACACTGTGTTTTTTCCGCTGGTGAGCGTGGTCACGCCAAAAGGTGACGGACATCACCGCGTGACAAAGCGGACGATGAGGAAATAGCGACAGTCCCGAGGGAACGACGTCGATGACGAAAAGGCGAGAGATTCGCAGTTACGATTATGTGAACCATCCGTACGAGCGCGTCCGCGAGGCGTTGAAGCAGGACGCACTCTCGGTGTTCCAGTCGGCTACGAAGGCCGCCGCTTCCCGCGCGCAATCGGTCGCTGCTGAACTGCACGTCGATGTGGGCGGCATTGGCATCAAGGCCGATGTCCGGATTTCCGTCAAGAAAATCGAGGAGCGCGTGGTGAATGCGACTCCCTCCACACGGTTGCTGCTCGAATGGGAGGCTGTCACCGTGCCACGATTGTTTCCGTTCATGAAGGCCGAGCTTTTTATCTATCCGCTGACCGCTACCGAAACGCAGCTGGATTTCGCAGGCCTTTACGAGCCACCGTTGGGCGTCGTGGGAAAAGCCATGAACGCTCTCGCTGGCTATCGCATTGCCGAGGCCTCGGTTCATCGCTTTGTTAGCGACGTTGCCGGATATTTGCGCAAGACCCTTGCTTAAGGAATCGTGAGAGCCGTAATTCAACCCGCAGGAAGTTCATCCCACTCAGATCCGCTCCGCCGAGCGCGAAATTCCTTGTTTTTGCAGGAAGAGGAGAGTACAGACACAGGAGTGGCCGCAGGTGTTTGGGCCGTAGGAGTTCCTGTGTCGCCCGATTCAGCGGATTCCAAGAAAGCTGCCTTTAATCTGCAGATTTCCATGCGAGAAGACGAAGTGACCGTGCAGTGCGTGGGGAGATTAACGTTCGATCACGCAGAGACTTTGAAGCAGCATGTGAAGAGCATGATCCCGCACAAAAAGCGGATCATTCTTGACCTTGGCGGCGTCAGTCAGATGGACAGTTCAGGTCTCGGCGCACTCGTAAGCCTGTACGTTTCGGCCAGGAAAGGAAACTGCGATCTCCTTCTCGTCAACTACAGCAAACCAGTCAGACATTTGCTGGGACTTACCAATCTGCTCTCGGTATTTGAAGCCGCCGGACGCCACGGCGCAAAGTTTCCGTGAATCGCTCGGCGCGCCCAGAACGCACAATGAAGGAATGGCGCGCCCGGAGGGATTCGAACCCCCGACCCCTAGCTCCGGAGGCTAGTGCTCTATCCATCTGAGCTACGGGCGCGCACGGCGCAAACGGAAATTGCCTGAGCCGATCTGATTCTACCCCGCCAGATGCGGGCGGCCAAAGCAAAAGAGCAACCCCATCGTCGTCCTTCGAAGAACATCGATTGCGCCGACGGTTCTCGAAGCTCCGGAATCGAATCTCGCGCCACGGCCGCTTTCTTAACGGCGAATAATCCGATTTGCGACGCGCAGATCAGTCGCGCGCCAGGTCGCGAATTTTTTTGGCGAGCTTCTCGATTTCTTGGGTCTTCTCGACGAATGCAACGGACAGCACCACGACCGTGTCGGTCTTCCCTGCTTCCTCCTTCAAGTCCTGCGCGAGTGAGAAAAGACGGTCGACCTCCTTCTTGATTTCCCGTTGATTTGCCTTCAATTGAATTTTCGACGGAGGCTTTGGCACTGGCGGAAGCGCAGATTGGGGTGGCACGTCCTGCGGAAACTGCGACGGGTCATGGGGAGGCTTTGGGCGATCCTGCGCTCCCAGGATTGCGGCGCCGCTAAAGACCGCGGCGGGAATCAACATTTTCAAGAAAAAGCGTCTTTGCCCTTCCATGACGCCGCCTCCTCTGGACGCACTAATCCGCGAATGGCTCTGTGACACAGGATGGTATAATCCCGCTCTTTCCCATTATATATGACTCCCTATCTTCAACATTGGCTCGACGTGATAAAAGCGCGCGGGGCGCGCGTCCTCGTGGTGATCGTGATTGCGTTTGTCCTCAACCGAATGTCGCGCGCATTTACGTCACACATCGTCGTCCGCGCAAAGACGCCGACTCGCGTTGCGGAAGCGCGCGAATATCAAACGCGTACGATGGCAGGCGTGCTTTACAGTGTTGTTTCGGCCGTCATCCTGATCGTCGCGATCTTGATGATCCTGCCGGAATTTGGATTCGATGTGACGCCGGTCGCGGCAGCGGCCGGACTGGCCAGTCTGGCGCTCGGGTTTGGCGGACAATATTTGGTCCGGGACATTATCAATGGCTTCTTCATTATTTTTGAGGACCAGTACGGCGTTGGCGACATCATCAAGCTCAACAATGAATCGGGACGCGTGGAACACATCACGCTGCGGCGAACGGTGATTCGCAACCCTCAGGGCGCCGTAGTGACGATTCCAAACAGTCAAGTTGGACAAGTGTCCAATCTCAGCCGCGATTGGTCGCAGTATTTCCTCGACGTGACCATTCCCGGCGAAGCGGCTGTAGCGCAGGCTCTGGCCGTTCTGCAAAAATGCGCCTCGGAGATCCGCGAAGATCACTCGTGGTCTCCGCTTCTTGTCGATGGACCGAACGTGCTGGGCGTTGAGTCTCTGGCCCTCACTGGCACCACGCTTCGCATGCAGTTTCGTAGCGAACCGACGCGCAATGACGACGTAGCTCGTGAGCTGCGCCGCCGCATCCTTGCGGAAATGAATCTTGCAGGCGTGCAACTGGTGGGCGCGCACCGCGTGACGCTCTTGAATTCTGAGCTGGACGCAATGCAATCTCCGCAGCCAAGCGGAAACACTCAAGGAGGATAGTCATGGGACAAGTTACACATGAGCAGGTAAATCTGACGTTGCATCTTTACGAATTGCGCCGCGAGCCTGTGATGCGCGAGGCGCGCGCATGGTTCATCGCCAATTTTCACCCGCAAACTCCCGAGGACGTGATGAAGATCTGTCCACCGGGCAGCAAGGAAAACAGCTATCTCCGCCAGGTTTCCAGCTACTGGGAAATGGTTGCGAACATCGTCAGCCGCGGCCTGATTGACGAAGAATTTTTCTTTGAGAGCACCGGCGAACAATGGGTCGTGTGGGAATGCATCCGCCCAATCGCGGCCGGCTGGCGCGTGCTCTTCAAGAATCCTCACGCGTGGTCAAAGCTTGAGGAGCATTGCACTCGCTATGAGGCGTGGCGCGAAAAACGCGCTCCCGGCTCGAATGCCGCGACGCGGCAGATGCTTGCCCAGGCGTGGGCGAAAAGCGCGCCAGCGAAACCAGCCTCTGCGTAGCTCGACAAGGACGGAAGAAAAAGGACGATAACAGAATCAGCAACAAGCTCGGCAATTCTGTGGCGATTGCGTCCTCGCGTTGGTAGCCTCTGATAAAACAGTAGGTTTTCGAACGCATGAGAGGACGTCAATGATTCGAAATCGCGCAGTTTTGTGGGCCTGTGTCGCCTTCGCTGTAACGACGCTAGCTATCCCGCCAGACGTTGCATACGCTGCGGCGGCTGCGGCGCAGCACGCGGGCAGCATATCGCTTGTTCTCCCCAAAGTAGAGTTGGTGCGCGGCACGCAGACGACGCCCGTTCAGCCACCGGCACCCGTTTACTGGGGAGATGTGGTGAACACGGGACACATGGCGCGCGCTCGAATCAAGCTCGATGATGGCTCGGTCTTAAACGTCGGCTCGGACTCGTCGCTGACCGTCGTGAAGCACGACGCCTCACAGCAGCAGACTCAGATTGACGTCACGTTCGGCGAAGTGCGCTCGAAAGTGGTTCATCTCGCTAAGCCCGGCGCCAGTTTCCAAGCTCGCACTCCAACGGGAGTCGCCGGCGTGGTCGGAACCGATTTCTACATGGCCTACACGAACTCCATCACGCACCTGGTGGTTTTCGAGGGCAAAGTAAAGTTCTGCAACCTCGCGAACCAATGCGTCATGGTCGGCGCCGGCCAGATGTCTTCGATCCGTGACCGGGACGCCCTACCGGATCCACCGATCATCGCGCCAAATCAGGATGTGCTCGACGCGGGCAACAATACCAAAATCAGCGGCACGGGGAGCGGCGACGTGGTCGGATTCGCTTCGGCACATCCCATCTGGTTCACGGTGATCGCTGCCGTAGCAATCGCTACCCCCATCGCGATCGTCAAGAATCGCGGCGGCAGTTCCAGCAATCCAAACGGCACCAAACCGACCCCCGGGCATTCTCGTGGCTTGCCTCCGGGAAACTGAACAGTCTTTATCACGGTTGGAATGGGCGGGTCAGGATACGGGCCTGCCCGTTGCCTTTTCTTGAAGATCTCTGCACGGCAATTCACAAGGGCTGATTTGTAAAAACGAGTTTGCCCCCGCTGGCGGCAACTGTGTAAAGATCGCCGCGACCGACTAATTTCTCGAACCGAGGAACCGCGGAATGATCCGCGACAACGTAGTAGCGCTCGCGAGTAAGCCAGAGCTTTTTGAAATCGGCGTCGTCAATGAAAACGCGCGGAGCCTCCGGCGCGTAAGAGCCATACTCCAGGTTTGTCACTCGGCCATTCAAGAGCAACGCCTGGCGATTCGTGTAGAAAAAAACGGACGAGAAGGCGTAGTACTGATCGTCGACGATCAACTGCCCCGCCGGGCTGCGCAAAAGCGCATTGGCCAAGGGACGCGAAGACATATACGGATCGAACGTCACCATCGCCAGCCGCGCCGCATGCAGGAAAATCACCATCATCACCGCAACGGCAAGGAACGCGCGCCTCCCGCTGCATCGCCAGGTGCCAAACACGCCAACGAGAAAAGCGATCCCCGCCAGAATCAGAGGAGCGCGCAAGTACGCGAAAGAATCCAGCGTCAGGTCCTCAAGGTGGCCCAATGAAAGCGTGTATGCCGAAGGATGCTGCGTCAAAGCAGAAGAAATATCACCCGGCGTAGGGATGCCTCGCACACGCAATAGTATTGCGGCGATCATTGCGGTGGCCACGGCCGCGGTCACCAGCAGAAATTTTGTTCCACGCCGCACCCATTTTCCCTCGCGGTCCATCGCCGAACCTATCAGCAGCGCCAGAGCGGGATAGCAAGGCATGGAGTAGTATTCCTGAGTCGTCGAGAACGTGAAGAAGATCAGCAGGAAGCCGGCCCAGCATAGCGCCAACAAACGCGTTCGCCCGGCGCGATCGACCGGCTTGTAGGAGAGTCCCAACGTTGCGGGCAAATAGGCGCTCCACGGGAAAAGCCACACCAAATTCAGCACCCAGAAATAAAGACGCGGAACCGTGTTGTAATCCCGGGGATAGCGCAGATTCAAAAAACGTAGAAGTTGCTCATTGACGAAATAAAACCAAAGGAAGCCGTGATACTCACCCGGCCCGCTATGCATGGTAAAGGCGAAATAAGGGGGATTTCGCAACGTGGCGAGCACATGCCACGGCGCGGCGATAATGATTATCGCCATCAGCCCGCTAATAACGTGCAGGCGTTTCCATGTGCGTCGCAGAAATAACTGGCGGGTCAGCAATAAATAGACGATCGCAGCGCCGCACGGAAAGACCACGGCAATCAGACTTTTGAGAAGCAGCCCAATTCCCATGCTCGCAGCGAAAACGAAAGCCCACAGACGCGGACGATGCTCTTCCTCTTCGAGCGCGCGCAGGAACGCCCACATGGCAAGCGCCACTGTGATCGTCAACATGACGTCGGGAATCAGAATGCGCGTAAAGAGAAACAGCCCCACGCACGTTGCCAGACATAGTCCCGCGTAAAATCCGGCCCTGCGCCCAAATGCCCAGGCGCCAAAGCACGTGGTCAGCCAGCAAAGAGCGACCACCGAAAGGGCAATCGGTATGCGCGCCGACCAATCATGAACGCCGAAAATCGCGTACGAGACGGCGATGGTCCAATAGACAAGCGGGGATTTTTCGAGGTAGGCGACACCGTCGAGCCGCGCGGTTACCCAGTCGCCCGACTGCAACATGTTGTGCGCGATCTGCGCCTGCACCGCGTCCACATCATCCATCAACGACGGCGGCGAAAAAACGCAACCCAGATAAATGATCGCGGCAAACAGAATGACAGCTACGTGAAGGTAAGGACCTTTTCGAGAGGTTCCCGTTTCACTTCGGCGAACGGCGCCGCCTGAATCTTCCATTTCTTCATCCAGAGAAAAAGAATCATCAAACCCCAAAGATGAAAGCCGATGTTGGCGCGCCGCTCCATGTGGTCTTGAATGAAGCCTTGTATCACGTCGGCGCGGAACAACTTCGTTTGTTTGATTGCGTCCGTCGTCAACGTATCGAGCAGCATCGGGCGCAGCACACCACGCAACCAGTCGTGCGTGGGAATATCCAAGCCGATCTTTTTTCGCTGCAAAATGAACCCGGGGAGCTTGCGCTTCATCAACTCCCTCAACAGGTATTTTTGACTGGATCCGTTGATTTTGAACTTCTCGGGAAGCGAAGCAGCGAATTCGACGAGGCGATGATCCAGGAATGGCGGCCTCAATTCCACGGAATGGGCCATGCTCATGCGGTCGCTCTTATACAGAATGTCGTCGGGTAAATAACATTTCTGGTCGAGCGCCAGGAAGCGATTCAAATTCCCCAAGCTGTTCGATGGCTCGCGAAAGCCCCTCAGTAGACTGGAAATATATCGGCTGTCTGCGCCCACGAAAAAACGCTTCTTTTGGGCCTCAGAAAAAGTACCGTTCCAATACAAATGAGCTTCCTCGGCAGACAACAGCGAACCTTCGAGAAAGCGTTTCAATTTGTATTCCGGCGCGATCTTGTCGTCCGAAACGGGCAAGTGTCTCAACAGCTTCAGGGCGCACCGCCGCACGCCAGCCGGAATCCGCCGAGCCGCGCGCGCCAAACCATCCGCGCGGTAGGTAAGGTAACCTCCGAAAATCTCGTCCGCACCTTCGCCGCTCAACGCCACCGTCACGTGGTCGCGGGTCATCTGGGACAGAAACCACACGGGGAGTGCGCCGGAATCGGCGTTGGGCTCATCCGAGTAATAAGCGAATTCTTCGATTGCGCTGGTGAGGTCCGCGTCCGGACTCACATCGAGTTCGTGGTGCTCGGTTCCGTACTGCGCCGCCATTCGATGGATATAATCCGTTTCATCGAAACTTCTGCCTCGGAAAGAAATCGAAAATGTCTTCAATCGTGAAGAAGCCTGCGCCGCCGCATAGTGGAGGATTGTGGATGAATCGAGGCCTCCGCTAAGCCAGATTCCGAGCGGCACGTCGGAAACAAGATGTTCGCGAATCGAATCCCGCAGCAGGAAATCCAGCTGCTCTTTGGCCGACTCCAGAGTCCAATGCGGATTTTCATGCAGCGTCACACTCCAGAATATTTCCCTGCGGATTTCCCCGTCCCGCCATTCGAGAAGGTATCCCGGAGGAAGCTTCTCGATTCCATCCACCAGAGTCCAAGGACACGGAACAAAATTCATGGACAGAAAGCAATTGAGTCCGGCCATGCTGAGCTGCCGGTTCACTTCAGGATGGATCAGAATTGCTTTCAGCTCAGAACCGAAGAGAATGTCGTCATTCAGACAGCAGATGTAAAGCGGCTTTATGCCCATCCGGTCGCGCGCCAAAACCAGCCGTTTTTTTGACTCGCTCCACAGCGCGATGGCAAACATCCCGCGAAGCCGCGCGAAGCACTTTGTATCCCACTGGAGAAAAGCGTTGAGAATTACTTCCGTGTCGCTGTGGGAATGAAATTTATGGCCCAGGCCTTCGAGCTCACGTCGAAGCTCGATGTGGTTATAGATCTCGCCATTGAAAACCAGAACCACATCGCCATCATTCGATACCATCGGCTGGTTTCCCGACTCAAGATCGATGATCTTCAGCCGCGTTGCTCCCAGCGAAATGAAATTCGACCGATAGACCCCTTGCTGATCAGGGCCACGATGGATTAGCGAAGCGACCGCACTATCGATGCGCTGTGGGCTGACTACACCCATCCTATGGGTAAAGCCGACAATTCCGCACAAAAGTGTTCACCCCAGAAACTGGCGAGTTAAGAAACCTTCACGAATAACGATCCCGATCACCTTTCACAAAAACTCTTGAAAGGTCCCCAATACCAACAACCTATCATGAACAACGCGTATGCTCAACCAACTTGAAAGGAATGAAAAGGTATAAGGAGAACTGTTCGAGCCAAGGGAGCGGAATTAATCCGTTTTTCCCTTGTTTTGGCGTTCGCGCAGTTCGCGGAAGGCAGGCTCGGTTCTGAAACGTTCGGGGAAATGTTCTTCATACGAGGACAACCGAGGACAGATCAACCGGCGATGAACAAAGTTAAATCCGAATCTCTCCATTTCCTTCTCGGCCTCCTCGGCGGACCACCCCTGCTCCGCCATGCGGTAGGCGGCGATCATCATTCCCGTGCGGTCATCGCCAACGCGGCAGTGGACAAAGATTTTCGTGCCGGGATTGTCGGCAATCAAGGTGAGGAATTCCGCGAAGGTTTTATCTTTTGGAAATGAACATTCCCAGCCCATGGGGATATAACTCATGCCGAGACTGTTCACGAATTTGCGCTCGCTCTTGCGGTTGCCGCGCAGGTCGATGACGATTTTGACGCCCATGGCGGCGAGTTTACGGAAGCCCTCGTGCGAAGCCTGAGCGCCGCGGTAGAGAGTCGGCGTTACTTCGGCGAAGTCGGGTAAAATCTTGCGAACCGAATTGTCGGGGACCAGTCCCTGGTCCTCGCCATCTTGCACTGCGGGGACATCGCGTCCGCGCGACGCGCCGCCCGCAGCTCGGCCGAAAGGCAACGCTGCCAGAAGGACAGCCAGAGCGAGCGCATAAAAAGACGTCACATTTGGCTCCAAGTCAACCCAAGGTGGATGGTTTCACCCCATCGAGCTTTCTCGCTTTCCCGATCTTCGCTTCCACTCAAGCTTGTTCCTCTTGCTGTCTTAGCCCTGGTTTCGCGTCTGAGCGCTCAAGAAGAGCATTTGAAGTGTCGTCTTAGTCGCGACAAAAATTCGACGCCATTAATTAGATTGAAGTTAAGGGTGAAACGTTGGAGGCGCGGGCGAGAATCGAACTCGCGTATAAAGGTTTTGCAGACCTCTCCCTTACCACTTGGGTACCGCGCCCGAGGGACGTGCTAAGTATAGCGAAACTAGCGTCAGGTCAACCAGCGATTTGGATGCAGGTATACACCGCGTGCGGCCTCAACGAATTCTTAGCACATACGGCATCTGCGCACGCACGGGCTCAGCTTCCACCATGGACGACATGCGGTGCACGAGCGATTGAATGGAGCTGTAGTCTTCTCCATGCGAAATCACCTGGCCCTCGCTGCGCTCGAGAAATAAATCGAAAAGCGTCTTTTCCTTCGGCAGACGCACGATTTCCACGGAACGATTGACCGGGATGTGCGCAAGCTCCTTTGCCACCGTGACTGCTCGATCCGTGCCGCCCAAGTCATCGACAAGGCCCAAGCCCTTGGCCTGCTCGCCGCTCCATACCCGCCCTTTGGCGATTTTCTGTACCGTGGCAATTGGCAATCCGCGGCCTTGCGCCACACCCTGCGTGAAGCTTGTATAAATGTTCTGGAGCATCCTTTGGACTATCAGCTGCTGCGCCGGAGTGAAATCCTGTTGCGAAGAATAGAGCGTTGCATTGTCGCTCGTCGAGACGTAGTCGGTACTCAGTCCGAGAAGTTTATATAACCCGGAAATATTCATCTTTCCGCTCAGTACGCCGATCGACGCCGTAATCGTTCCCGGATCCGCGATGATTTTATCGGCCGACATGGAAATCCAGTATCCGCCGGAAGCTGCCACATCCGACATGGAAACGACCACGGGCTTCTTCTTGCGCGCCAGCTGCACTTCCCGTCGAATCACTTCGCTCGCCAATGCTGAACCGCCCGGCGAATCGACGCGAAGAACTATCGCGCGGATGCTCGAATCGGTCCGCGCCTCTCGAATCTCGGCCGCCACCGAATCGCCACCCATGACGACCGTACCGCCCGGAGTTATCTGCGAAGCGCCCGATACAATTTCCCCCGACGCATAGATGATCGCGATCCTAGGTCCGCTTCCATCGCTTAATCCCTGGCGATATTGCGCGAAGCCCACGGGGTTCCACTCCCCGGTCTTCTGACGAAAAAAATCCTGCACTTCATCCCAGTACGCCAAACGGTCCACCAGCTTGTCCTGCATCGCGTCTTCCGGCAAGAAAGGTCCCTTTTGCACTAAGTCGGCAAAATGCGAGCGATCGATGTGGCGTGCCGACGAAACTTCCGTTAAATATCGGTCATAGAGGCTGGTTAGAAGCGATTCCACCTCTTCTCGATGCGCGGGAGTGAATTTTTTCTCCGTGTACTGGTTCGTTGCGGTTTTGAATTCCGCGATGTGATAAAAATCCGGAACGACCTTTAATTTATCGAGCGTACCGCGCAGGAACGTCGCTTCAGCCATCATCCCGCGAACGTCGAGTGGATTGGAGGGCGTCAGCCAAATCTGATCGCATCCCGTGGCAACGTAATATTCCGCGTTCTCTTCGCCGTCATATCCCAAATAACAGATGCTGGGCTTCCCGCTCGCGTGGAATGCAAGAAGATGAGAATGAATTTCTTCCAGCTTTGCCCACCCGGTTTCCAGAGGGCCGATTCTTACAACGAGCCCCTCGATTCGGGAATCCGTGCGCGCGGAATCGATTGCATCGTTGATTTCGTGAAGCACAAGGGTTGGCGAGCCGAAGAAAACACTCGAAAGATCCGTGGCGCGCTGCTCTTCGATAGATCCGTTCAAGTCGAGAACGAGAACGGAATTGGACGAAATCGCCTCTCCGCTCGTAAACGTCCAGTGCGGAACAATCCAGATGAACAGCACCACGGCCGCAATAACCAGCAGGATCACCAGCGTTCGTCTCTGGCCCCACGTCATTTGTTTCTCCTTGTCCGCGCCACTTCTTCTTCAGCCCTGCCGCCAAAGTACCATCAGCGCCGTCAAAATGCCATTGGCGGCGCCTGCCCTTCGGTACAGGCGCCTCCGCGCTTGGTACAGTTGCATGGATAGAGCAATGCAGCCGACAAACAACACCGCCAGGCAGACTGCGTTGTTACCATTTAGAGCGGTCGCAACACGAGGCCGCAGATCGAAAAAGATTCACCCGCGGAGGACAGGCTCTTGAACAAGCCACTGATGTCCCGCCTCATGGCGCTCAACAAAGAGCTGCTGTTGATATTCTCGATTATCGCCTTCGCCGCGGTGATCAATTTCTTCGTGGCGGGAGAACGTCTCGTTCTGACGTTTTATAACCTGCCCACGCTTTTTGCGGCATACTACTTCGGCCGGACGCGTGCCGTGCAAACCGCCGTCGCATCCATATTAATCGTCTCATGGCTTAACATAATGAACCCGGTGGCGCTGGCCTCCGGTTTGGGCGTCACCATGCGCCATTTAATCGGCTGGTCGGATGTAGCCATCTGGGGTGGCTTCCTCATCGTAACTGCCTACGCCATGGGCACTCTTTATGAAGTCAAGGAAAAGGGCATGTCCGAGCTGCGCGAAACATATTTCGGCGTGCTGCAAATCCTCTGTCAGGTCATCTCCAACGACAAATATACCCAGAATCATTCGTTCCGCGTTTCGGTTTACGCCGCGCGCATGGCGGCTGAAATGGGTATGCCGGACGAACAAATTGAAGACGTACGTGCCGCCGCTCTTCTCCACGATATCGGAAAGCTCGAAGTCAGCCGCAACATCCTCTACAAATCCGCGCGGCTTTCGGAAGACGAACTGACCGAAGTGCAAGCGCATTTGCCCAGGGGCGTGGAAGCCCTCCGCCCCGTGGCCGTCGGCGGAACGTTGCGCCGCGTGCTCCCGATTATTCTTGCCCATCACGATAAATTCGATGGCTCGGGCTATCATCCCACCAAGGGCGAAGATATTCCCATTGAAGCGCGCATCATCACGGTGGCCGATGTTTACGACGCGCTGGTGAGCGATCGTCCCTACCGCAAAGCGATGTCTCCGTTCGAAGCGCGTGACATCATCCTGAAAGGCGCCGGCAGCGATTTCGATCCCAAATGCGTCGCCGCGTTCGAATCCGCTTTCCGTGGCGGCAGAATGGAAGTACCTGAAGTATTGGTCTAGCTCTTAAGGTTGGGCCTCGCGCAGAAACCGCGCAGCCTCTTCCGGTGGCGTGGGATTGATATAAAAACCCGTTCCCCACTCGAACCCTGCCACGCGCGTTAGCTTCGGCATCATTTCCACATGCCAGTGATAATGATCGTTGATCTCCTCCCCGATCGGCGACGTGTGGATTACGTAATTGTATGCAGGCCGGTTCAGCACCGCGTCCAGCCGGCCCAGGAAATCGTGAAACAGTTTTGCCAGGCTCGTGTAAACCGGACTCGCTTGATTTTCGAATGACGAGTGGTGCTGCAGCGGCAGAATCCACGTCTCGAAGGGAAATCGCGGCGCGTACGGAGCCAACGCGATGAACTGGTCATTGCTGAGAATCACGCGCGTGCCGGTCTCGATTTCCTGCCGGATCATGTCGCAGAAAATGCACCTTTCTTTCACGTCGAAGTACCGCCGGGAATTATCTACTTCCTCGCGGACGCGCTTCGGGACAATCGGCAGGGCGATCAATTGGGAATGCGTGTGCTCAAGTGACGCTCCCGCCGCTTCACCGTGGTTCTTGAACAGCAGGATATATCGAAAGCGTTTGTCATTTTTCAGGTCCAGAACGCGATCACGGTACGCCCACAGCACTTCCTCGAGAGCTTTTTCCGGCAGCATCGCGAGTGTGCTTTGATGGTCCGGCGTTTCAATAATCACTTCATGCGCGCCGATTCCGTTCATGCGGTCGAACAATCCCTCGCCTTGCCGGTCGAGATTTCCTTCAATCCCAAGCGCCGGAAATTTATTCGGAACCACGCGCACGGTCCACCCCGGCGTGTCCTTTCCGCTTCCGTTTCTTCCATAGGCCAGAATCTCCGGCGGCGTTTTCATCTCGTTGCCAGGACAGAACGGGCAGAACGAGCCCCCTTTCATCTGCACGCTCTCGCGGACGAAATCGGACGGCCTTTTGCCGCGCTCGCTCGAAATAATCACCCACCGGCCTGTTATCGGATCCTTACGTAGATCGGGCAATCTTTACTCCCTCTCACCGAGTGAAATTTCAATTCCCTGCTGCAAAGGCATTCTTGTACAGACGAACCTCCGGCGCTCGCCCGGCACGGCTCTCAATCGCCACAAGATCGAACCGCCAGGAAACGTCGCGCGCACGCCGCTCGGCCATGAATCGCTTTGCCATTCGTTCCAGATGCCTGCGCTTTTCGGCAGTTATGGCTTCTTCGGGTTGCCCCGGATGCTCTTCCGTTCCAGTCCGCGTCTTCACTTCTACAAAAGCCAGTACAGACCCATCGTAGCCCACCAAATCGATTTCGCCTTTATCGTCCGGAATCCGGTAATTCCGCGCTACGAAAACGTATCCGTGCCTTCGCAAATACCAATACGCGTATGTCTCGCCGTGAATTCCAGTCCGGCGCGCCGCGTCTTTCGATGATTCCCCATCGTGCGATTCAGCCAGCCCATGGCGAGCCGCAAAGCGCACACAGCCAAAAATCGCTCGCGAAATCAGCGGCACTTTCCTATTTTATAACCTCTAACTCGAATTCCATCACTTTTCCGCGAATCACATAGCACAAATAGAATTCCCAAAATCGCCGGAAACGCACCGAATGGTTGACCAGAAATTCGAACCCCAAATACCGCCACAACTGCAACAACCTCACGCGAAGCCGCCGCTGCCGCAAGCGAACGCGAGAATACCAGTGGTCGTGGCCGTGAATTCCCTCGGGGTAAAAATACCGGAACGAGAAACTATTCAAATGCCACTTGTGAGTTGGGTCGCAAAAAGAACTGAAGTCCGTGTAATGCGGCGTGATCAGCACGATAATCCCGCCCGCGCGCGTTACACGGTGAAATTCCTCAACGGTGCGAATAATGTTGTCGACGTGCTCGATCAAATGCGTCGCATGGACTTCGTCGAAGGCGTTGTCGCGAAACGGCAATGAGCCTTCATCCAAATGGCAAAGGACATCGGCCGCAGTGTCCGGGTTCATATCAATACCAATCGCGCCCGGATATTTTTGCTGACCGCAACCGACATCCAAAATACGAGGCAATTCTTCTCCTAACAAAGGTTTCTAACGCTCTAGAGGACCGGCGATCTGTCCGTCTATTCTCGGCCAGCTCACGGTTTCACCACGATTCTGCAACCGGATCGCTCCCGCTGTTGCCACACTCTCTCAATCTCTGCGAGCGGAACTTGCTCGGTCTCGATGCGAAGTTCCCCGCGCGCCGCCCGCGCCATAACCTGCTGCATGGCATCCATCAATATCTCGCGTGAAGGTACCCCCGCAGTCCCGAGGATCGTCAATGCCGTGCTGCGTAAGACCGCTGCGGGCAACAAGATTGTCGGTCCAGCACTCTCGCCCGCCTGTACTAAACGCGTCTCCTTCGTTACTACGGCAAATTCCGGCTTTGTAATCGCCGCAAGCACGGCCTCCGTAGGGCGCCCCCACAAGTAGTCGATAATGACGTCAAAACCCGAGTCTCCCGCCTCGCGCGCGAATGCCTCCTTCAGGGAGTCGGCGGGCTGGTCAAGCTGTATCGTCGCATCCGCACCCAGTTCGCGCAACCTGCCGAGCGCGCGCTCGTTGCGTCCCGCACCTGTCACGCGCCTCGCCCCGAGCAGTTTTGCGACTTGCACTGCGAGCTGTCCTGTGACTCCTGTTGCGCCCAGGATGAGCACCGTCTCGCCCGGCACAAGTTTCGCGCGGTGCGTGAGTGATAGCCAAGCAGAAACACCTGGGTTCGGTAGCGCCGCCGCGGTGTCATCATGAATACCGGAGGAAATAGGGAAGCAAAACGCGCGTGGTACCACGGTGTGCTCTGCCATGGCTCCATAAGGCCGTCTCGGCCCACCAAAGAATACCCGCGTGCCGTCCTCGAGGTCCCCAACTCCATCCACTCCGCACACCACAGGTAATTCACGGGGGCTGGCATAGTGCGAGCCGCTGGCAAGCTGTTTGTCGATGGCTTTGAGTGACGCCATACGGACGCGCACAACCGCCTCATCCTTGCCGGGTATCGGCTCAGCAAACTCCTCGAATCGCGGTGCTTTCCCGAGCTCATGCAGTACAGCAGCCTTCAATCTTTCTCCTCCTGTCTTGTGCCCGTGCACCAATGCCACGGTCGGTTCCGGCAAGACACAAGCAGCCGAACTTGCGGTGCCTGCATCTGGTATTTTTCAACAACCCGCTAACGCGACCGCTGCACTTCCTCTATACACTGCCCAAGCGTGCGAACAGCATGTTCCGCCTGTTCTTCGTCAATCACAAGCGGCGGCGCCAACCGTATTGAATTTTCGCCCGCGCCGAGAATCAACAACCCTTTGTAAAACGCCCGGTCCACGATTTTGTTCCGCAAGTCAGGCGCCTTCTCTTTTGTGTTTTGGTCGCGCACGATTTCGATTCCAATCATCAACCCCTTGCCGCGAACATCTCCAACAATCGGATAGCGCTCATTCCAATCGGCCAGCGATTCCATGATGAACTCACCCATATTCCTCGCGTTCACCATGTATTTCCGTTCCACGAGATCAATCGTCGCCAGCGATGCCGCCACGCAAATCGGATTGCCTCCAAACGTCGAAGCGTGCGCGCCCGGCGGCCAGTTCATGATACTCGCGCGTGCAATCGTCGCGCACAGCGGCATGCCCGACGCGATTCCCTTGGCAACACAAACAATATCGGGATCGATCCCCGCGTGGTCCGATGCCCACCACTTCCCGGTTCGCCCCATTCCGCACTGCACTTCGTCGGCGACAAGCAGAATCCCGTGCTTCCGGCAAATCCTCTGCAACTCCCGCAGAAACGCCGCCGGCGCCGAGACGTATCCGCCTTCGCCTTGAATCGGCTCCACAAAAATCGCCGCCACATCGGCAGGGTCAGTCAAACGATGAAATACCTGGTCTTCGAGAAATTCCAGACACTGTTCCGTCGAAGACTCCTCACTCTGGCCCGGGTCGCGGTACGGATTCGGATACGGAATGTGCGCCACGCCGCCGAGCAGTGGCCCGAATCCCTTGCGCTGAACGGATTTACTTGCGGTCAGAGACAGCGAGCCCATCGTGCGCCCGTGAAAGCATCCATAAAACGCGATGAATTTGTCACGCTTGGTGTGATAGCGCGCCAACTTCATTGCCGCTTCGATCGCTTCGGTGCCCGAATTGCCGAAGTAAACGCGCTTGGCGTCTTTCCCGGGCGCGATGGATGCCAGCTTCTCCGCCAACTCCACCATGTTCTCGTAATAAAAATCCGTGCCCGACATGTGAATCAGTTGCGCAGCCTGTTTCTGAATCGCGGCGACAACGGCCGGATGGCAATGGCCCGTCGCGACGACTGCGATTCCCGCCGCGAAATCGAGAAAACGGTTGCCGTCGACATCTTCGATCACCGCTCCGCGCCCGCGCTTCGCCACCAGCGGATAACTTCGCGTATACGACGACGAAACAAATTTCGCATCTCTTCCAACGAGCTTCTTGGCTTTCGGTCCTGGCAGCTTCGTCGCTAAACGAGGCAGTTTCCAACCTGTAGCTCTCTTCATTTCTTCCTCCTGAATTTGGATTTTTTGCTCCGCGGCCGGCAGCAGCGCCGTGCAAATGGAGGAAGGGTTGCTAGTCAACGCCAAACAGGCTGGGCCTCTGGCGGGAAGGCACACTGTGCCACGAGGTCGGAGTTTGAAATTGTAGGTTCACTTTTTTTTCCAGCGAATCCCGCCTTCGCGGGTATCTTCCAGAAGAATACCACGTTCCGCAAGCTCCTGGCGGATCTCGTCAGCGCGTTTGAAGTTCCGTTCCTTGCGCGCCTGCTGGCGTTCCGCAACCAGCCCGTCGATTTCCGCCGCACTCATCTCCGGCGCATCCGATTCAAATCCCAGCGCGCGAACCTTCGCCGCATCGTTATCTTCAATTATGGCGAAAATCGCGTCAAATTTTTCCATCGCGGCCAGCACGCGCGGCGCGTCCTGTTGGCGAAACTCTCCGCGGTCGATGGCTGTGTTCACATCGCGCACCAGATCAAATATCGCCGCCAACGCCACCGCCGTGTTCAAATCATCAGCAAGCCCCGCCTCAAAATCCGCTTCGGCTTTTTGCGCCCGCGCAGCCATCCCCGGATTCGCGTCCGCTGGAAACTTCCCTTCCTTAATTCGCGCCACAAAATTCCGCAGCCGCTCCACCGAGCTGGCCGCTTGCTGGATGCTCTCTCCTGTAAAATTAAGCTGCCGCCGGTAAGGCACCGAAGCGAGCATGTAGCGAATCGTCGACGGTTTGTGGCCCTTCTTCAGCAAATCGCGCAGCGTATAGAAATTCCCCAGCGACTTCGACATCTTCTCGCCGTCAATAATCAAATGCTCCGCGTGCAGCCAGTATTTGACAAACGGATGGCCGGTCACGCCTTCGCTCTGCGCAATCTCGTTTTCGTGGTGCGGAAAAGTCAAATCCACCCCGCCCGTGTGAATGTCCAGCGTCTCGCCCAGATATTTCATCGCCATCGCCGAGCATTCAATGTGCCACCCCGGACGCCCCGGCCCGATGCGCGTTTCCCAGAAATGCTCGCCCGGCTTCGGCGATTTCCACAACGCGAAATCCCGCGCGTCCGCTTTCTCGTAACGGTCCACTTCCACGCGCGCGCCCGCTTGAATTCCGCTTAAATCCACTTTCGACAGCTTGCCGTAATCGGGAAATTTCGCGATACGGTAGTAGATCGACCCGTCGCTGCGGTACGTCATCCCTTTCGTATCCAGCTTCTCGATCAGCGTGACCATATCGTCGATGTGATCCGTCGCGCGAATCAGGTGCTCCGGCGTTTCCAGGCTCAACGCGGCCATGTCTTCCTTGAACGCCTGAATGTATTTCGCCGTGTAATCAAAAATGCTGATGCCCTTTTCCGCCGCATTTTGGATAATTCGGTCGTCGACGTCCGTCAGATTCATCACATGGTTCATGCGAAAGCCGCGCGAGCGCAGAAATCGCCGCAAAATATCCTGAAACACGAACGTCCGGTAATTTCCGATGTGCGCGTAGTCGTATACGGTCGGCCCGCACGTGTACATGCGGACTTCGCCAGGATGCAGCGGCACAAAAACCTCTTTGCGGTTGCTCAACGTGTTTTCGAGCAGGATTTCGCCCATCCCAGCGCTCTTCTCCGTCTTCTGCACAGTGCGTGATTCGCTCATCAGATTCTGCGTCACCCTTCGCGAAAAAATCTCTGCTCTGTGAACTGGCCATTCTAGCCGAGCCTCTATCGGCTGGCAAACGGGCAGGGAATGCTGTAGCGACTCAGTTTCCGGTTGCCGCGTTGACCAGGCACTACCGACCCCTTGCGGCCTTGTCTAGAATGGACCAGAATTGTTCAACATGAGCCTGACTGCAGGGCTAGAAAGACTTCTTGAACACCGATGGCTGCGCGTCCCGTTGGCCGTGGCGATAGCGTTAGTGTCGGGTCTTCTGTTGTACGCAACTCTTCGGCGCGACTATTGGGACTACTGGCTGTCCCCTAAGCTGAAGGCTGCCGACCCGGGCCTCTATATCTACCCCCAATTGAGATACACGTTTTTTGACATTGTCCTACTGCTATGGTGTTTGGATGGTTTGGTTGCGTCCGGCCTATCGCTCCGGAGTGTGGTTTCTTCTCGCAGTATCGCGGGTTGGCCGTACCGAGCAATGGTTCTTTATTTCGTTTTGCTCATCGTGCTGATTCTGGGCGGGGGCCTTATGCTGTATGTCAGGAGTCGCGGATTCTGAGCGACATCTATCCGAGAAGGAGCCTCTACTGAGGCTTGAGCGTGACGTGCCGCATGACCAAAGTCGCGTCTCCGTCTTGAATGGGCACAGTCGTCGCTGGCCGCGCACGTTGCAAAAATGCTCCCTGCGGCGGCAGGCCGAAACTTTCATCGAGCAAAAATAATTGCACGGGCTTCGCGCTCGCCGCCGTGAATTGCATCTCAATCCCTCCAGCGGGCGAGCTCCTGCACGTGTACGGTCGCCAGCCATGCGTGTAACGAAGCATGCGCGGCGCCAGTTCCGGAATCGCCTGTCCTTGCATTGACACCGATTCGACACCCGCATCCGGCGGAAACGCGAGCGAGATCACCGGCGCGCCGCGCGGCGACCGCACCAGGACGTCATAGCGCCATTTCCCGCCCGAAGACGATACGCTCCGCACCGTCAACACTGGCGAAGCTAAATTCAATATCGGCGCATCCGCAGCGAACGCGCCCTTCGCACTCCACGGATAAACCACCATCTTTTTATTTGAGAAATTCCCCACGTTGATTAGACTGCGCGGCAGCCGCTCCGATGCAGGATTGGCCATCCAGTAGGTCTTACCGCTGTCGGCATTCTGAAAATATTCGAGATTAAGACTCTCTGGCGAGCTCGCCGAGAAAAAAGGCATAAATAGAGCGACTCCCGCGCCGATGATCACGGCAGCCAACAAAACGCCAGGAACAAACCATCGCTTGCCTGCCGAAACAGTCCCGGCCAACGGCGCGATCGGCGTTGAAATCAGCGCGACGAGTATTGTAATAACAATCAGCGAGATCCCGCCCAGCGCGTCGTACAGAAACCATATCGCCTCGATTGCAATCGCGGCAGCAACTATCGTCGGAACAATTGCGGCGACTGCACCCGCAAAGCCTCCATCGCTTCGCTCAAAAAGTATTGCCAACCCGCAAATCCCCGCCGCCAGCGCCGGCACCACGAAAATGTAACTGTACGCCGGAGCCAGCAGTCCCAGGACAACCGCGGCCATCACCCACCAAATCCACACGCCGCTCCATAACCCCCAGAAGCCTGCGAATCGCCAGAAGGTCAGACCAAGAGTCGCCGCAACCAAAAATCCTAACGCCCAAAATGCAATGAGCATCGGCACCGGATGCGCAACCCATGGCGTCGGCAACGCGCCTGCTGCTCGAAGCAGGAAGTACAAAGTCCCCCCGAATATGCCGCTGGCGATAATCATCACAGGCCAGATGACAACTCCCCACAGCAAATTCTTCATCCGCATTTGCTCGCGGCGCAGCAGAATCACGATTTCAAGGATCAGCAGCGCCAGAGACAGCGCGGCAAAATAAATAGTCTTCTGCGCCGGCCACCAAATCGTCTTCCAACCAAACAGGTCGAAAAACACTGCCTCGGAATCGCCGCCGAATTGCAGATTCGAATTCGCCAACGCGCGCAGAGCCGTCAGTGCGCTGCCGCCCTCTTGTTGAATGCTGTTCGCGCTCGCGTTCGCGAAATCATCGAGCGGAGTGTGGTAGTGCGCCACGTCGCCAATGAACGCAAAATTGAATCCCTGATATCCTGCGCGCTTGAACACCGTGAAATCCGTGTCGTTCGGCAGCAGCTTGTAAACCGCGTAGAAAATCGACGTCGCGTCCGGATGACGCACGGCTCCCGCATACATCCGCATCAACCAGCCATTCGCGCTGCCCGTCTCGAACATCGCGCTCGGTCCGGAAGTGCCGCGATTATCCATGTTCACCGCAGCGCGCACGTCCTTCGCCCACGGATCCCCTGCCACAAAAGCTTCCGCACCCAACAGGCCCGCCTCTTCGCCTTCGTCGATCAGAAAAATTACCGGATGCCTCGGAGGCGCGGACATCTTCAGCGCGCGCGCAATTTCCAGAACGCTCGCGGCGCCAACTCCGTCGTCGGAAGCCCCCGGGCCCGCGGGAACAGAATCGTAATGCGCCGCCACCATCACCGCGGCGCCGGATTCCCGCCCGTCGAGACGCGCAACCACGTTCTTTACTTCGGCACATGTCCCATACGCGTCGCACGCAAAGCCACCGCGGACTTGCGGCTGATAGCCAAGTTGCGTCAACTCGGAAACAATGCGCGCACGCACCACGCTGCTCTGCTCGCTACCCACAGGATGCGGCACGCCGTCGCCAACCAGTTCTTGCAGAACACTCCACGCCCGCGCGCCTGAAAATTCATCCGCTGGAGCGTCCGCCCCTTTCGCAGACGGAGGCCGCGAACGAATCGCCGTCAGGCAAATGATCAACGCATACACCGCGATTGCGATTGCAAAGCTCTTGCCACGCGGAACATTTGGCATTGAACTCACTCACACTCCATCAATCTTAAGCGGAACATAGCCGCCGTCCCGCCCGCATCCTATGTTCGACGTATCCGCAAGTCAACGCGTTCGCTCAGGCCCTTCCTAAATCGCGCCCCAAATCTCACCCCAAATGACAATTGACGAATCGTCCGCGCATCACTACATTGTCCGGTCACCCTGGAGCGACCATGAAAACGCGCTTTCTTGCCCGCACATTTGCGATTCTCCTATTCGCCAGCCCGCTGGCTCTCGCGAAGCCGCAAAACGCGGCCGATTCACCCGCCAGTCAACGCCTGACTCCCGAACAAGCCTTGAATTTGCACCGCATCTCCGACCTGCGCTTCTCGCCTGACGGCGCGCGCCTCGCCTTCACCGTCAGTGAGCCGCCAAAGGCCACAAATAATTCGCAGCACATTTGGATGATGGACGTCGCGACGCGCCAAGTCCGCCAGTACACTTTCTCCGAGAAAACCGACAACTCGCCGCGCTGGTCGCCAGACGGCAAATTCCTCGCCTTCCTCTCCAATCGAGACGAATTTCGCCAGATCTATCTGATGTCTTCCAATGGCGGCGACGCCTACGCCATCACCGAAGGCAAGCGCAACATCGGCTCCTTCGAATGGTCCCCCGACGGCAAACAAATCGCCTTCGTCGCTCCGGACGAACCGACCGCCGCCGAACAGAAAAAAGAAAAAGACAAGGACGACGCCATCGTCGTTGATCATGACAACAAGCACGCCCGCATCTGGATCCTCGATGTGGCAACGAAAAAAGTACGCGCCCTCACCGACGAAAAATGGCAGGTGAGAGAAGCACAATGGACGCCCAGTGGAGACAGCCTCATCATCTCCGCCACCGATCATCCCGAATCCGACGACGACACAGATCGCATTTTCTCGGTGGATACGACGAACGGCAAAATGTCGCTGCTCTTCGCGCCCAAAGGTCCCTTCGGTGGCATTCGCGTTTCTCCCGACGGCAAACAATTCGCCTACATCGCCTCGCGCGTCGATGGCCCCGAGCCCACCGATATTTACATCCGTTCGATCGACGCACCGCCCACGCAGCCAAGCCACAACCTCACGAGCACCAGTCTGGATCGCCCCATGAACGGCATCGAATGGCGGCCCGACGGCAGCTTGATGGCCGTAGCCGAAACAGGATTCAAAACAACGCTCTATTCCATCGCCGTGGACGGTTCCGCAAAAATTATCGATAACATAAGCCCCAATCCGCGTGCCTTCGCCGTCGCTCCTTCGGGGGCAATCGCATTCGTCGGCGGCACAGCTATGGCGCCGCCTGAAATCTATCTCGCGTCCGCCAACGGCTCGCCTGAACGGGTGACGCATCTCAATTCCAGTTGGGATTCTGTAATCCTCTCGAAGCCGAGCTTCTTCCACTACCGCAGCTTCGACGGCCTCGAAATCGAAGGCGAACTCCTGAAGCCTCTCGATTATTCCGGATCCGGCGCTATGCCTCTTGTTGTTCTCGTTCACGGCGGCCCCACGGGCGCGTGGTCCGATTCCGTCGATACTTGGGGCCAACTCCTCGCCGCGCACGGCTTCGCCGTCGCTTATTTCAATATTCGCGGCTCCACCGGCTACGGCGAGAAATTCGTCGAGATGAATCGCGCCGATTGGGGCGGTGCCGATTTCAAGGACGTTATGGCCGGCGTCGATTACCTCGTCGAGCAAGGCATCGCCGATCCGAATCGTCTCGGCATCGGCGGATGGTCATACGGCGGCTACATGGCCGAATGGGCCATCACGCAGACCAATCGATTCAAGGCCGCTGTTTCTGGCGCCGGCATGGTCGATCTGGTCGCCGAATTCGAAACAGAAAATGGCCCGTCGTACGACAAGTGGTTCTGGGGTCTTCCTTATAACAACTCGGAAGACATGCTCAAGCACTCGCCTTATCTCTATCTGAAAAACGCCCACGCGCCCATCTTGATTCTCCAGGGCCAAGCCGATACCACTGACCCTCTCGGCCAAAGTACCGGCCTCTATCGCGGCTTGAAGTTTTACGGCGCGCCGGCCGAGCTCGTCGAGTACCCGCGCGAAAATCACGGCTTCCACGAAGAAAAGCATCAACTGGACCGCCTCAACCGCATCGTCGCCTGGTACCAGGAGCATTTGAAATAAAGCCCACACAATTTAACGGCCTTCCCATGGGGCAACATTCGGGCACATTCCGCCGCCAAATGCTTTACACGCCTTTGGCCCCATGCTATCTTCTTTCGCATCACCGCCGATCTGATGCGCCAGACGGCTGGGCCCGCACACTGCGACCCGCGACGATTTTTGTCTCAAAATCCTCTGCTGGAAGTTACAAAATTCAGGCTGCTTCCGTGCATCATAGGGAAGAGCCAGGCTATTTCTGAGGAGCAGCGTGCTCAAACTGCGTAAAGTCGAATTGTTGGGCTTCAAATCCTTCTGCGAGAAGACGCAAATCGTCTTCAGCGGCAGCGGCGTCACGTGCATCATCGGCCCCAACGGCTGCGGCAAATCAAACGTCGTCGACGCCATCTCCTGGGTTCTCGGCGAGCAAAGCCACAAAATGCTTCGCGCCGAGCGCATGTCCGACTGCATCTTCAACGGCACGGTCAAGCGCCCGCCAATGGGCATCTCCGAAGTCTCTCTCACATTAGTTGACCCGGAGCTCGCCGACGCCGTCGCTAAAGTTTTCGGCGACAAGCCCGAGAGTTCCACGGAAAATGGCCCCGAAAATTCCGCCGCCGTTCCCGCCGAACCCGCTTCACTCGAACTGGAAGGATCTGTTGCCGAATCCGCTAAGCTCGCAGCTCCGGACGCAGCGTCGAAACCCGACAAGCACTGGAAGAAGCGCTCGCAGGAAAAGCCCGCTGTCCACGTCAAACCTGGCGAGGTCGTCGTGGGCCGCCGCCTCTATCGCTCCGGCCAGAGCGAATATCTCATCAACGGTCGCGTGGCCCGCCTTCGCGACGTCCAGGAACTCTTCATGGGCATGGGCCTCGGCCCGGATTCTTACGCCATTATCGAGCAGGGCCGCATCGGCCAAATCCTGAATTCGCGGCCCATGGATCGCCGGGCGCTCATCGAAGAAGCCGCCGGCATCACCGTTTACAAAACCAAGCGCCGCCTTGCTGAAGCGAAACTCGAAGCCTCGAAAGTAAATCTCTCCCGCGTCAACGACATTCTCGTCGAAGTCGAAAAACAGCTCGCCTCGCTCAAACGCCAAGCGTCAAAAGCCCGCCGCTACGCCGAATTGCGCGAAGAAATGCGCGGCCTCATGCGCACCGTCCTCGCCAGCAAAGCGCGTCACCTCGAATCCGAAGCCGAGCGCCTGGAAGCAATCCTCGGTGAAATGATTGCCTCGGAAAATTCCGAGAGCGCGAAGATCCGCGAACTCGAGTCCGAGCAGGAGCGTCTCAACGCCCGCAATTACGAACTCGAAAACGAGCTGCGCCAGCTTCAAAATCTTCTCAATCAATCCGCGCTCGAACTCGACCGCGCCGAAAATCGCATTTCCTTTAACCGCGAGCAATCCGCGCAAATCGATTCGCGCGTCAATCAACTCGCCGCGGAAATCTCACAATCCGAAGCGCAGGCCGCGCAAGTCGAAACGCGCCTCGCGGCACATCGCGAAGGCGTCACTTCATTGCGCGCTGAATCCGCGCAACTCGATTCGCGCCTCCAGAATTTCGCGCGCCAAATTGAATCCGGCATTGCCGAGCAGGTCGCCATCGAGCAGCACATTGCCACTCTTCGCGACGCCGCGTCCCGCAGCGGCGAAGATTCCGTCCGCGCGCAGGTCGAATCCCTCCAGGCCGAAGATCAGGCCGCCCGCATCGCCATCGAGCAGGCGCAACGGCAGGAAAACTTATCTCGCCTCGAAACCGAGCGTTCATCCCAAGCCGAAAAAGTTCAGGCAGCCGAAACCCGCCATCGCGAAGCCGAAGCAAACGCGCTGGAACTCGCCGGGCAAGTGCGCAACGCACAGGAATCCCTTGCCGCAACGCGCCGCGCTCATCAGGAAATCGCCCAGCACAACGAAAAATTGCGCGATGATCTTTCCGCCGAGCGCGCCCGTCGCGGCTCGCTTGAACAGATTCTCAACGATCGCGCGTACACCGCCGAGGCCGTGCAAAAACTTTTCGCCGTGAACGGCGAAGCCGATTCGCGCGGCTTCCGCGCCGTCGGAGTCCTAGCGGATTACGCCGAGGTCGAGGAGCAATACGAAGGCGCAATCGAGCAATTCCTCCGCGATGAACTCGAATACGTCGTCGTCGAAACTTTCGATCACGCTCGCGCCGGTATCAGCCTTTTGCGCGAAGAGATGGGCGGTCGCGCCACTTTCTTCGTCGACTCCCTGCGCCAAATGAAGTACGAGCCCCGGCCCGACTCCGCATCTCTTTCCTCTGCGGGTATCGTCTCGCGACTCGATCGCCTCGTCGAATTCCGTGATCCTCTCGGCTCAGCGGCAAAACAATTCCTGTCCAAGCTGGAAGGCGCTTATTTGATTGAAACCGCATCCGAAGCCGAAAAACTTGCTCGCGAAAATCCGCAGCAGTATTTCGTAACGCTCGACGGCACGTGTTATCACGGCCGCATGGTCACCGGCGGCCGCCCCGGAGAGGCCGGCCCGCTCGCTCTGAAACGCGAATTGCGCATGCACGAAGCCGAAGTCGTTCGCCTCGAACGCCTCGCTTCCGAAACGCAGGCCGAACTGGTGCGTACACAGGAAGACCAGCGCCGCATCGAAGGCGAACTGGAACAGAAACTCGCCGCGCATGTCGAAGCCGAGAAAACTCGCGTCGGTGCGTTCCATCAGTTCGAACAGGCCCGCGAAGATCTTGCGCGAGTCGGGCAGCAGGTTGCTGAAGCGCAGCACGAAGCCGCTCGCCTCCACGCCGAAGCCGAGCAGGCCCGCGCCCGCGCTTCCGAAGCTCGTCTCCTAAGCGAACAGACCCTAGTCTCTCGCGCCACCGCTGAGCAGGAAGCTGCCGCGGCCGCCGAACGTCTTTCCGCCCTGCGCGAAAATGTTCTCACGCAGCAAACCGAGCTTTCCTCCCGTCGCGAGGAATTGGCCGCCATGGCGGAACGTCTCGCAAATGCGGAAACGCTCGAGTCACGTCTCGCCGAGGAATCAAGCCAGGCCCTCGAACGTCTAACAGTACTCGCCGGCCAGCGCGATGCCCTCGCGCGCGAGAAAACCGAGCGCGAATCGAGCAATTCCCAGCTCCAGCAGCAGGTCGAGCACTATCGCGCCGAGAAATCGCAGTTCGAGCAGCGTCAGGTCGAGCTCGAACAACAGTGGAATTCTCAACGCGAACGCGCCGCTACTCTCGATGAGAATCTCCGCGCGCGACGCGTTTCACTCGACGAAGTGCGCGCCACTCGCAGCCACCACGAAATCGAAAAAGCCCGCAACGATTCCGATCGCGAACACCTTCGCCAAACCTGCATTTCCGAAGCCAGCGCCCAGCCCGAAGAATTGATCGCGCAACAAGAGCAGCTTCTCACCGGCGAAGAATTGGTCACCACAGAAGCCAGCTACATGAGCATCAAAGAACGTCTCGAATCCATGGGGCCTGTCAACATGATGGCTCTCGAGGAGTATCAGGACTGCGACCAGCGCAACACTTTCCTCACACGCGAGCGCGACGACCTCGTCCAGTCCATTCAAAACACGCAGCAGGCCATCACCGAGCTCGATACCGTCTCGCGGCAGAAATTCGAAGAGGCTTTCACCGTCATCAACCGGAATTTTGGCGAAGCTTTCCGTACTCTCTTCGGCGGCGGCAGCGGAGAGATGCGTCTTACCGAGCCGGATAGTTCCGGCGATTGCGGCATCGATATCGTCGCGCAGCCGCCGGGCAAGCGCCTGCAAAATATTATGCTGCTCTCGGGCGGCGAAAAGGCCATGACCGCTCTCGCTTTGCTCATCGCCGTCTTCCGTTTCCAGCCGAGTCCTTTCTGCATTCTCGACGAAGTCGACGCGCCTCTCGACGAAGCCAACGTCGGCCGTTTCAACCGCATGCTTCTCGACATGGGCGAGCAAACCCAGTTCATCATCGTCACCCACAATCGCAAAACGATGGAGATGGGTTCGATGCTCTACGGCGTCACCATGCAGGAGCCTGGCGTATCAAAGCTCGTCTCCGTTCGCTGGGACGAGCACGCGCAATCCACGGCGGCATAATTTTTTTTCGCTCAACGGCATAATTTTTTTTCCTTGCAATTCGCGCTCGATTGCGAAAAAGTTTTCCTCAGCTCGTCTTGTTACCCGATTGACATCTCATTTCTCTGCGCTAGAATTACGTCCTCTTTACTAGGATGGAAAACCTTGGCGACCCCTGTGGCTTATCCAACAATTTCGCAAACGGATTTTTCGGGACTGAAACTTCTGGCGCGCGGGAAGGTCCGCGACATTTACGAGCTCGGCGATCGCCTCTTGATCGTCGCCACCGATCGCCTTTCGGCCTTCGACGTTATTCTGCCCACGCCAATTCCCGATAAAGGCCGTGTCCTCACCCAGCTTTCGCTTTTCTGGTTCAACAAACTCGCTGGCCTTGTCCCGCATCACGTCATCAGCGCTACCGATTTCTCCGGCCAACTCGCGTCCTATCAGCATGCGCTGAATGGCCGCGCCATGATTGTCCGCCGCACTAATCCCATTCCCATCGAATGCGTTGCGCGCGGCTACATTTCTGGCTCGGGTTGGAAGGACTATCGCGCTACAGGAAAGATCTGCGGCATCCCTCTCCCCGCCGGACTAAAGGAATCCGACAAGCTGCCTGAACCGATTTTCACGCCCGCAACGAAAGCCACTTCAGGCCACGACGAAAATATTTCTTTTGACGACGCTGCCGCGCAAATCGGTCAGCCGTTAGCCGCGCGCCTGCGCGACATCACTTTGGAAGTGTATCGCCGCGCCTCTGAGTACGCCGCCGCGCGCGGCATCATCATTGCCGACACGAAACTCGAATTCGGCCTAATTGGAGACGAACTCATCTGGATCGACGAGGCTCTGACTCCCGATTCCTCGCGCTTCTGGCCCGCCGATTCTTATGAGCCCGGCAAAGCCCAGCCATCTTTTGACAAGCAGTTTGTGCGCGATTATCTCGAACATATCGGCTGGTCGAAGCAGCCTCCTGCTCCGGCGCTGCCGCCCGACGTTGTCAACGGAACGCGCGCTAAATATCGCGAAGCTTACGAACGATTGACCGGGCATCCACTCGATTAGACGTATCTCGTAAAAGTTGCTACTTGGGTGCTTTAGAGCGGGTGATTCTCGTCAGGGCACGGATTTAGCCGCGCCCAAAAGATGTTCGGTTTTAAAAGGGCTTTAGCCCCTGAGGTCGTCCTCGCGATATGGGATAGTTCCTGGCATTTCTGCAGTCTAGGCCTGCTGCTCAGTCCCCGGAGCTGCACTTCGGAGGATGGTATTGTGAAAGACCAGTTGGAAGTCCTTATCGGGCAGATGGTGGAACGCGGAATCTTGCTCGAGGAAGCGCTCGGCGAATTCGAGCGCCGCTTCATTAAGCGCGTGATGGACCACGTGGACGGCAACCAATGCCGCGCCGCGCGCACTCTGGGAATCCACCGCAACACGCTCGGCCGCAAGCTCGAAGAGTACAAGCTCGACCGTAACGGCCGCCGTCATCCCTAGCGTTGCTCTGAAATAACCGGCCAAATAAATCCGCGCAAAAAAAAGGCCGCTTCGCGACTTGCAAGCGGCCTTCCTATACCTATACCAGACGAATTACGTGCAATCCAAACGGCGAAAGCTAGCGCGCGCCGGGGCGTCGCGGCTTCCGCTTCGGAGCGCCTTTTTCCTGCGGGATCACCGAAGCATCCACCTTGCATTTGTCAAAGTGCACCAAGAATGGCTGCGTGTCGTAACTCGTCAGCGTCCCCGTAAACTTGATTTCGCTACCCTTCTCCAAACGAGCCGCTTCAGGCTGCACGGGAGCAGAAGCAGCCGTCTGCGCGGCGGCGCCCGCCGCAACGGCATCCGCATGCGGAGCAGTCCAAACGGTTACATCCAGATTGGGTGTCGTTCCAGCCTGAATTTCCTCGCCCGTCGCCGCCGTGAATACCTTGAAATCGATCGAATCCGTTCCCGGCGTCGCGTCAATAATCTTGCCGACCACGTCCGGAATTTCCTGCCCGCAAACCGCAAGCCACGTCATTTTCCCCTTGTCGCCGCCCGCCTGCAAGTCACTCAAGATCGAAAGCAGGTTGCTCGATTGCAGCACTTTGCTCAAATCCGCCGCACTCGGCAAACTATAAGTGGCAGGCCGCGTTGGCGTAGTTCCCGCCAATTGAATCAGCTCGCTCATCTGCTGATCCAGCAGCGTGCCGCAAGCCGGTTGCTCGTAATTGAACATCTGCGCGCGCAGATAAGTCCGCATCTGCGCTTCGCCCGGCCCTTTCAACGCGATCGAACGCGCCAGCGCCCAGAATCCATTCATGTAGAGGTCGTTCGCCTGCTGCTGCGCCGGATCTGGCGCTGCTGCTGTTGCTCCCGCAGTTGCCGGAGTCCCAGGAGTTGCCGGAGTGGCGGGAGGCTGCCCATTCGGCGGCGTTTGCGGCTGCTTCGGCGTCTGCTGCCCCGCCAGTTGCAGGTAAGCGACACCTAACCTGAAATACGTCGCAGCGTCGTCCGACTTGTCGGCCAGGACCGCATTGAACGAATCAATAGCATCCTTATAATCCTTCAACTGAAACGCTGCGGAGCCTGCTGTGTAATTGAACAAAATCTCGGGTGGCTTTTTCTGCTGCGCGAACTGATCGTCCGTCATGTTCGCAGGCTTGGGGAGCTCTCCCAGCACCTTCAGCCCGTCGAGCGCCGCTTGGCGCGCTTTCGTCAATTCGTCCTGCGCGTTGGGATCTTTCTCGTTGAACACTTGATTGAACGCCACGGCGCGAATGTAGAGAGCCTGCAACCTGTCGCCGGTCACCTTCTCCTTGGTCACACCCGGAATCACGGTCAATTTGTCATCCGGCACGGCCAGGAATTTGTCGATGGCGTCAATTGTCTTCGGATAATCCTTCAACTGGTTGTAGGCCTGATAGTCCGTCTGATACACCAGGGGCAGCAGCACCGAGTTCGGAAACTTCGACGCAAAATCGTCGCACGATTGAATTCGTGCCTGAGGATCCGTCTGGCTGGCGCAAGCCTGAAAAGCGTTGTACTCAGCAAGCGTATACGGTGTTTTGGCGGCTGGCGGTTGTTGCTGATCTTGGGCGGACGCCAGCGGGGCGGCCAAACTCAGCACTGCGGCCACAAACACCAAAAGCCCGTTCGCGGCGAAACTTTTTCGCATCATCTTCCTCTTGCCTCCACGATCAGATTCGCAACCATCTGCAGGCATCTTAGGATTGCACTGGCTAAGATTGCGGGCGTGCAGAAAACTCTCGGATTATAGGGAAACCCCCAGAGTCGTGCAAGGCCATTCCCACGAATCCGTAGTCGCGCTCATTAGCCCAGCCGTCCAGGTAACGTTGCTGCTCTGGTGATAAGATGATGAATGTCGGCCAAACGTCGCCCGTGCGTTGCGGCGCTGGGAGTCGTCGCCTTTGCCTTTTTGTTTTTGCGGGTGCCCCATCCTGCCCGCCCTGACGAAGGAAGGGAGCATCTTTTGCGAAGGGCGGGGGTTTTTCGACTTTCGACTTTGGCAGGAATCGCGCCATGCCCACTGAACATCCTCTCGCCGGACAATCCGCTCTCATCACGGGCGCCAGCCGAGGCATCGGCTTCGCCATCGCCCGCCGGCTCGGCCAAATGGGCGCGCGCGTCAGCCTTTGTGGGCGCGACAAAAAAGCTCTCGAAGACGCGGCCACGCGCCTCCGCAACGAATCCATCGACGCCTTCGCCTTTCCCGCCGACGTCTCGCGCGCCGATCAAGTCGCCTCCCTCGTCGACGCCACTCTAAAAAAATTCGATGCCATCGACATTCTCATCAACAACGCCGGCGTCGGCCGCTTCGGCCCCATTCACCAATTGACGGAAACAGACTGGGATGCAGTGTTAGACACCAATCTCAAGGGAGTGTTCCTCGTCAGCCGCGCCGTCATCCCCGGAATGCTCGCGCGCAGTCGCGGCCACATCATCAACATCAGTTCGCTCGCCGGAAAAAACGCCATGCCCGGCGGCGGAGCCTATTGCGCCTCCAAATGGGGCTTGCTCGGCCTCACTTATTGCATGGCCGAAGACCTCCGCGCCCACGGCATCCGCGTCGCTTCCATTTGCCCCGGCTCCGTCGCCACCGACTTTTCTCATAGCTCCACAAAGGACGCCAAAAAAATGCTCCAGCCGGATGACGTAGCCCACGCCGTCGCCATGCTCCTCACCCAAGCCCCGCAAAGCTTCATCAGCGAAGTCCTCCTCCGCCCCACCCAAAAACCCTAGCGCCGGCAGCGTTAGCTTTTCGATTTTCCGGGTGCCCTATGCTCGTTTTGTGAGGGCTTTTCCCTCGGTCCGCGGCGCGCTTTTTGCGAACGGCGGTGGGGATCCGCTTTTCCGAATGGCTGTCAGATCTTGCTCTTGTTGCCTTGTCCTTGCGGGTGCCCCATGCTCGGCCTGTGAGCGTGGGGCCGTTCTTTTGGAGTGCGGCGGCTCGACGCCGCTTTGCAGTCGCGCGCACAGCCTTTCGAGACACCAGGGACGCACGCCGCGAGCCGGGAAGCAGAGTGTCCGGTAATCTTAAAAATGCGAAATATTGGCGATTAGAAATGTGGTCCGGCGTTTGTTTTGTGCAAGTTAAGTCGGTTTCTAATTCCGGATTGTCGATTAGAAATGAAGGATGATGGGGGGCCATTCTCGGCGGAACGCGCGTTCCGGGCCGGTTTGGGTTGTTGTACGCCGCCGCTCGCATCATCGTCAGGGTGATGGAATTTTCGCTCTGAAAACGTTAGCACGATGTCGCGCCCGGCGCTAGACCACGTGGCTGTGGTGTTTGTCGGGTGCGCTCAGGCGGCAGGTTATGGCCGATGGAATACGAGCCAGCGAAAGATACGGCCAAAAACCGCACCCTTAAACAAACATCAAAGAGATGCGGCACCCGTCGTGTATTCTGCCACGCCATGGGCAGAAACCGTGTGTGGTATCATCGCGCCAGCCGTGATGTCAATCGAGCAACGTGACGAATCGACAACCAGTGCGCCACCCGCCTCAAGTACGTCGGAGAGATTCCGTGAGCGGTGCTTTTAGAGCCAACTCCCGAATGCTTCGCACGCTACAGAGGCTTGAACGAGAGGGCTCGCGACGCAACGGTCTGCACCCTGAGTTGGACGCTCTAGTGGACAATGGATTCGTTGAGTGCTATGGGTGCATATTTCTCTCCGGATTCGAGAAAAGCGCTCGCCCAAACGGCACTAAGAAAAGCCTCGTGGACAAAACGGGGCTTGAGTGTTTCGCAAACCACCTTCACATAAAGGATTATGTAAAGTCGGATCCGGCTGAGCAGCTCCGGCAGGGGATGATGTTCGCGCAGAAGTTGGCGGAGGCGCTGCGCCTGTCTTTTCCCAGGACACGTTTCCGCATAATAGTGGCGCAGAATGCTCAGGGGGTGATAGTTCGGTTTCATAAGCTTAGGCCAAACGAAGAGTGGTTAAGTAGCGATTTGGAAGCATACAAGGATGACAGTATCGGTATCATCACGGTGTCGGCGGGTGTCGCACTCTTAACGCGCGCTAGGCGATTTTGATTTTTCTTCTGGGTGCCGCAACCTTTGGTGTTTAAGGGTGCGGTCTTTGACGCGTTTTTCGCTTGGCTCCGAATTACAGCCCAGCCAATCCTCCGTGCTGCATCGCTGCTTAGACACGTCATTTCGTTATCCGCGGAGTCTCTCATTTGCTCCCAAACACCACAGTCACCACACCTATCGCCACGAGCAACATCGTGCTAGCCTTTTCAGAGCGAAAATTCCATCACCAGGACGATGATGCGAGCGCCATTCGACAGGCCAAAAGGCACCTCAAAGCCGCCAAGAACCACCCGAAAACGCCTAGTCTTGATCGGTGTTGACAGGCACAGTCCGCAAGCGCAACTGCTTTAAAACCAGCCACTTCCATTTTCTTGATCGGTAATGAGTTTCGTTTGCACAGCGCAGCTTTCCAGCTCATTTTCACCCGCGCCCGCGCCGCGAATCGGGACGCCGTTTCCGTCATCGAATACCCATCACGGAACGCACAGAACCCGAATTGGAGGCCAAAATGATCACTATCCGGCCCCGCGACGAGCGTGGGCACAACAAAATCGGCTGGCTCGACTCCCATTTCAGCTTTTCCTTCGACCAGTACTACGACCCGAATCACATGGGCTTTCGCCAGCTTCGCGTCATCAATGAAGACGTTATCGCTCCGGGCCAGGGCTTCGGCATGCACCCGCATCGCGACATGGAAATTCTCACCTGGGTGCTCGAAGGCGCGCTCGAACATCGCGACAGCACGGGCTCGAGGGGCGTCATTCGTCCCGGCGAGCTTCAGCACATGACGGCAGGCTCCGGCGTCACGCACAGCGAATTCAACGCGTCCGCGTCCAAACCGGTTCATCTGCTCCAAATTTGGATTTTGCCGGATCGCCGGAATCTGAAACCCGCGTACGAGCAATTCACGTTCCCGGAAGATAGCTGGAACGGAAATTTCCAGTTGCTCGCCGGCGAAGGCGCTCCGGTTGCAATCCACCAAAGCGCGAAACTCTTCGCGGCGCGCATGAAGCCGGGCGAGGAAATTACGCAGCCGCTCGAATCCGGCAGATACGCCTGGGTGCAGGTCGCTCGCGGGAAAGTGCGCTTGAACGGAACAGAACTTCTGGCGGGCGACGGCGCGGCAATTTCAGACGAAACCGAATTGAAGTTTCAGGCCAAGGAGCCGTCGGAGGTTTTGCTCTTCGATCTGGCGTGAAAAATAAAAAATGGGAAGGTTATCGGTTGATGCGTCCGGCACAGTAAGCTGCCGCGCGAATCACAAACGCGGCAGCACAATTCCCTGCTGCGACTGGTACTTCCCTTTTTTGTCCTTGTACGAAACTTCGCACTCTTCGTCCGACTCGAAAAAAATCACCTGGCACAATCCTTCGTTCGCGTAAATGCGCGCGGGCAGCGGCGTCGTGTTGCTGATCTCGAGCGTCACGAAGCCTTCCCATTCCGGCTCGAACGGAGTCACGTTCACAATAATTCCGCAGCGCGCGTACGTGGATTTCCCCACGCAGAGCGTCAGCACGTTTCGTGGAATGCGAAAATATTCCACAGAGCGTCCCAGCGCGAACGAATTCGGCGGGATGATGCACACCGGCCCTTTGAACTCCACAAAGGAGCGCGCGTCGAATTGCTTCGGATCGACAGTGGTCGAATTCACATTCGTGAAAATGCGGAAATCGTCCGCGACGCGAATGTCATATCCATACGAGGAAACGCCATAACTGATGACGCCTTCGCGCACCTGCCGATCCGAAAAAGGCTCGATCATTTTGTGCTCGCGCGCCATCTTCGTGATCCAGCGATCCGGCTTCACGCTCATTCCATCCTCCCAGTGCGTTCCATTTCGAAAAGGCGCGGCATCTTATTACACAGAGCGCGGCTTGACAACCCGCAACGCGCCATCTAGCATACGCTTCGACGAGGAGACGCCCGCAATGATAAAACTTGATATCGTGAACGCCGTGGTTCAACGGACGAACATTCCGCGCACCAAGGCCGAGCAGGCCGTCGAAACCGTTTTCGAGGCGCTGAAAAATGCGCTGGGACGCGGCGAGCGCATCGAGCTCCGCCGCTTCGGCGTCTTCAATGTGAAACCGCGCAAGACGGGCATCGGCCGCAATCCGCGCACCGGCCAGCAAGTAAACATCCAGCCCGGCAAAGCCGTGCGCTTCAAACCCGGCAAAGAACTTCAAACGCTTTAGTTCCACAGGCATCTTTCAGAAGACGAATTCAGGTGCGCCTTAACGCGAAGAAGGCAATATCGCTCTGCGCTTTGGACGTTTTCTCTTTGCTGTGGGGAGGAGCGGAGCGGTGAGTTTTTCGTAGAGGGCGAAGAGGTGTTCGACGCGCTGGCGATCGTTGTCGAAAGGCTGCGGACGGTAGCAGAGGTCAACGGCGCGGTCGAGGGCGGCGTGTGCTTTGACGAGTGCGGGCGGCATGGCGAGCGGATCGTAAAGGTCGGCGAGCGTGGCGTCGGGGAATTGCTTGCGCGCGTCCAGGACTGCTTGCGCGGCGGCTTCGACGGCGCCGCGTTGTTTGTCGCTCGGCGCTTCGGGCCACGGGAAATTGTTGTAGACGAGTTTATTCGAATAGCGATAATCCGACTTCAATCGTCCGCAAACTTGACGCATCCACGCCATGTGCATTGTGGAGGTGAGAACCCCAAAATAATAATTTGTAAATTCAGGGATCATTTGGAGCTCGGTGCTCGCAATGATTTCTGGGCCTACTACCGCGATTGGAATGTAACGACGGCGCTCGGAAGAAGTTTTTGGGATTACAAGATAGGCAGTAGTTGGTTGTCTGACTTGATCGAATAATGCGGGCGTGTCGGCTTTTTGCTGAGTCGGGATTTTGGTGCTCTTAAGACGAAATTCGCGAACACCTTTTAGGCGTTCAAGGATGCCTGGGCATCTTCTAATAACATCCGGAGAGGCATCCTTTAGCCACAAAACCCAGCGGGGTGAACCATTGATGAATTCGTCCGCAGAGACATAGGGCCGCAAATAGGGTTTCGCTTCAGGGTTACCACGCAAGAAGGCTTCCCGCTCATGTTCCAGCACAATGAGGAATCCGCCATCAGACGGCTTATTGCCGTTAATAATTTCTGGCACGTCGCATAGTGCGTCGCGCCGGATCGGAAGCGCGACGTCTGGGCCCTCGATCAGGTAAGGGCTAATATTTTTGACTGTGATAACTGTCACGTTCGCGGCTTCATAGTCATAGATTCGCTTGTTAGTGCTGTCGAACGCGCCGAAGCCAATGATGACGACGTGAACATGCGCTTTGCCGCGAGCTTCGCTCTCCCACTTAAATGTGCGGTGGGCAAATTGGATTTTGACTTGATACCTCTGAAATAAGTCGCTCCATAAAATCCCGACCTGCTCACCCTGGCAGATTGAGTTCGTGGAAACGAACCCGGCCTGAATGTGGGTACCCTGGACGTAGTCGGCTGCTTTGCGATACCAGCCTGTTACGTAGTCAAGGAAGCCCGCTCCGTGGGTTTGTTCCCAGACTAAGCCCATGTCCTGCTCTTGCTCGGCAGTCATCAAATGCTTTCCTACGAAGGGGGGATTGCCGAGGACATAACTGCATTGGTCAGGAGGCAGGATTTGTTCCCAGTCGAGGCGAAGGGCGTTGCCGCAGACGATGGTGGGAGATTTTTTGAGCGGGAGGCGGACGAAATACTGGCCAAAGGCTTCGGAGAGGCGGATGTTCATCTGGTGGTCCATGAGCCACATGGCGACTTCGGCGATGCGGGCGGGCCATTCGCTGATCTCGATGCCGTAGAAGGCGTCCACGTCAATGAGAGAGAGCGTGTGAATGTCGAGATTGGGCTGCGCGCCGGGGAAAAGGAGTTTCAGAATTTCGATTTCGAGGAGGCGGAGTTCGCGATAGGTGATGACGAGGAAATTGCCGCAACCGCAGGCGGGATCGAGAAAGCGCAGACGTGAGAGTCTTTCGTGAAAGCGGCGCAGCTCGGCTTTATTGCCTTTGGCGCGGTCGAATTCGGCGCGGAGATCGTCGAGAAAAAGCGAGCGGATGACTTTGAGGATGTCGCGCTCGCTGGTGTAATGCCCGCCGATTTGACGGCGCTCGCGCGGCTCCATGACAGCCTGAAAAAGAGAGCCGAAAATGGCCGGCGAGATGCGAGACCAGTCGAAGCGCGTGCAGGCCAGCAGCGCGTCGCGCATGTCGCGGTTGAAGTCCGCGAAGCCCAGACCCTCGGCGAAAAGATCGCCGTTGACGTAAGCGAAGGCGGCTAGAGCCTCGTCGAGGTTCGTCTGACGCTTTTCGGGCGGCGTGTTGAGCACGTCGAAAAGCCGGGCGAGGTGCAAGC
>DAHUXN010000052.1 GCA_027307115.1 Acidobacteriota bacterium | reverse complement strand
GAGGACGGCGACAGCGGTGAAGCCGGGGGATTTGCGCAGCATGCGGAGGGCGAAGCGAATGTCCTGGAGCAAAGTATCAAGGAAATAGGTGCCACGCGCGTCGCGACATTCCTCTTTGATGTATTCTGTGCCGCCGAATTGCGCCAGCGCGCGGCGACGCGCTTCGGCGGGCGGAATGCCGGCTGCGATGTTGTCGGCAGTTTGCTGCTCGACGTGAAAGCGCAGTTCGGAGTCGAGCTGGTTATCGAGAGCGTGTTTCCGAAAGAGACGAGTGAGCCAGCGCATAATTGCCTCCTCACAAAAGGCCAAGTCGGGCGGGGTAAACCCGCGCGCTTCAAAAGCAGATTCCTCACCTCGTTCGCCAACGACTGGCGACCAGGTTCGGAATGACAACGAAAATCAAAACCGCTGATTCCTCGTCGAATGCTGGCCGCATCCGCTCAGAATGACAACCGCTAAAACAAAACCGTAGATTCCCTACCCGCGGCAGGCAGGCTCGCCGGATGCTGATCGCATCCGCTCGGAATGACACATCAGATGCTCAACGACCGAAACGCCTCAGGTCAGCCGTCGCAAGGAACGCGACGCCGGGACCTGAGCTACAAAAGTCAAATACTGCGGCGTCCCAAAAACGCAAGACTCCGCGCTACTCGGCGGTGCGCAAAATGAGCGCGACGGCGTCTGAAAGGCGCGCCCAGTTGAGAACTTCGGCTTCCAACTGTTTGCGGCCCTTTTTCGTCAACTTGTAAAATTTCGCTTCGCGCCCGCTGCTCGCTTCGCGCCATTCGGCATCGAGCCATCCGCGGTTTTCCAGTCGGTGGAGAGCGGGATAAAGCGAGCCTTGCTGCACCTGAAAGAACTCCTTGGAAATTTGCTGGATGCGCTGCGAAATGGCGTAGCCATGAATCGGGCCGAGCGCGACGACTTTGAGAATGAGCATATCGAGCGTGCCTTTGAGAAGTTCGGATTTGTCTTCAGCCATCGTGTCCACCCCTAGGAGTTCGACATATACGCCTAGAACAGCTAGGCGTCAAGAGGAAAGTGGTCAGTGGAGTGGCGTCAAACCGGAAATCAGGTAGAATCACGGCATAAAATGGGCGAGTTTTTCATCCGCGCTGGTGGCATCGTCTTCGGCCTGGTGATTGTTTGGCTTGGAAGGTGGATGTTTTTTCATCCTGAGAAGACGCTGAAAAAAATCTATTTCGACCTGATGTCTCCTAGCAAATTTAGCAATGCCTTTTTTCGTGTGTTTGCTGTGATGTGGGTTGTCATGGGGCTTTGGGTATCTGGTATTCAGTGCGTTCCTCAAGCTTTGTGGAATAGATATACCCTTGGAACAGGGGGGTTGCTAGGGGTTCTCGTCGTGACCTGTACGTTTCTTTTTCTTCGCCGCAACGATTCCGCACGAATAACGGACAATTCCAGCCGCTGACTTGCACGTTCCGACTTCGTATCAAGTTTATTCAAAAGAGAGGCGAAAGGAAGCTGGAGCCGTGAAGGAGATTTGCAGTAGAGAAATTGGCTGCGACGGTCTGGCCCATGTCGGCTAGCGTTGAGCGGATGCCGAGATTCACGCCGGCGCCGTGGCCAGCTTGCATTCGCGGTGAATAGCAAACGATGGGGACGTATTCGCGGGAATGATCCGTGGTCGGATTTACAGGATCCGGGTCGCAACCGTGGTCGGCGGTGAGGATGAGCAGATCGGAATTTTTCAGCGCCGCGAGGAATGGACCGAGAAGCGCGTCGAATTCCTCGAGGGAGCGCGCGAAGCCAGCCACGTCCTTGCGATGGCCGTAAAGCATGTCGAAATCGACGAGATTGGCGAAGATTAGACCGTCGGGCTGGCGGGAGAGGGCTTCGGTGAGTTTGGCCATGCCGTCGGCGTTATTTTTCGTGGTGACGTAATTCGCGACGCCGCGGCCGTTGTAAATATCGTGAATTTTGCCGACGCCGAAGACGGGAATCTTCGCGTCGGCGAGAACGTCGAGAAGCATGGGGCGCGGCGGCTCGACAGCGTAATCGTGGCGGCGCTCGGTGCGCTGATAATTTCCGGGCGTGCCAGTGAACGGACGCGCGATCACGCGGCCGACGCGATGCGGGCCGTCGAGAAGTTTGCGGGCAATTTCGCACATTTTGTAAAGCTCGGCGACGGGAATGATCTCTTCGTGCGCGGCGATCTGAAACACGCTGTCGCCGGAGGTGTAAACGATGGGGTAGCCGGTGCGCTGATGCTCTTCGCCGAGTTCCTTGAGGATTTCCGTGCCGGAGGCGGGTTTGTTGCCGATGGTTTTGCGACCGATGGCGCGTTCGAATTTCTCGATCAAATCGCGCGGGAAGCCGTTCTTGTAAACGGGAAAGGCTTGATCGAGCCAGATGCCGGCCATTTCCCAGTGGCCAGTGGTCGTATCTTTGCCTGGGGAAACGGTGATTCCCTTTCCGAAGGCGCCTGCGGGATGAGCGGGCGGGTCGAGATGCGCGAGGGGTTTGATGCTGGCAAGG
>DAHUXN010000042.1 GCA_027307115.1 Acidobacteriota bacterium | reverse complement strand
CTGCCCAACTGGCCTCGTTTTTGATGCTTCCTTGCTAATTACCGATACGATGCAACTCTGCAAGGAAGACGGCATCATACCATTGACGGCGTAGTGGACAGAACGTACACTACACCACAATGCAAGGATTTAGGGGGCGATCGTGGCATTCGTCCGGCGCAAAGGGAACTCGTACTATCTGGTGCACAACGTCCGCCGCCGCGGAAAGGTCGAGCAGCTTTATCTGGCCCGCCTTGGTGAGCGGCCGCATATAACCGACGACGTGGTGCGCGAAGTTTCCCGCAACCATCCGATGCTGGAACTGGATTGGTCGCGGCTACGCGAGGACGTGAACAGCCGGGTGGAACTGTTCGATCCGGGCTCTCCCTATGTGAAACAGTTGCTGAATTCACTACGGCTGCTCAATCTGGATTTGGCGGATCTTTCACCGCCGCTGCTGCTGCTGCCGGACCATGGTAATTCCGGCCATGATCTGGTGACGCAACTCAGGCTTTTGCGCTCCACGGTCGATATCAAGCTGGAGCAGTTCGAGCGCGTGAAACCGCGCGCTCTTGAAGGGAACCGGAGATACCGGTAGGGGGGAGAAATACCATGACCCGGGCACAACATTTGGATCCCACGCAACGCAGCCGTGAGTCTCGCGAATTTGAGACCGCATTGCGGCGGAAGATTGTGGGCCAGGAAGAAGCGGTACAGTCGGTGGTCGATCTGTATCAAGTGTTCCGGGCCGGATTGAACTCGCCGGGGCGTCCGGTGGGAAACCTGTTGTTCCTTGGGCCTACAGGTGCGGGCAAAACGCGTGTGGTGGAGGCTACGGCGGAGGTGATTTTCGGCGATCCGCGCGCGGTGATCAAAGTGGATTGCGCGGAATTCCAACATTCGCACGAAATTGCCAAACTGATTGGCTCGCCTCCGGGATACTTGGGGCATCGCGAAACGCACCCGCTGATTACCCAGGAAGCGCTGGCGCAGTATCACACGGAAAAGATCAAACTGTCGTTTCTGCTTTTCGACGAAATCGAGAAAGCGTCGGATGCGCTGTGGCAGTTGCTTCTGGGCATTCTCGACAAGGCCACGCTGACTTTGGGAGACAACCGGCGCGTCGATTTGTCGCAAACGATGATTTTTCTTACGTCTAACCTGGGCGGCTCGGAAATTACCGAGCTGATGACCGGCAAGCTCGGGTTTGCTCCCGTGAACGCGGCAGATACGCCTGCACGCCTCGAGCAAAAAATCGAACGCACGGCGGCGGAAGCGGCGAAGCGGAAATTCTCTCCCGAGTTCATGAACCGGCTCGACAAGGTGGTTGTTTTCCATCCGCTGCGCGAGCAACAGCTCGAAATGATTCTGGATATTGAGCTTGGCATGGTGCAGCAGCGCGTTCTGGAAACGGCGAAAGGTAAATTCCTGTTCCGCGTGACGCAGCCGGCGCGGGAATTTCTGTTGAAGGAAGGAACCGACCTGAAATACGGCGCGCGCCACCTGAAACGCGCCATCGAGCGTCATCTGGTGTACCCGCTCGCCAGCCTGCTTGCGACGGATCAGATCCGTCTTGGAGACGTGTTGTCAATTGACTGGGACGCGACCGGGAATTGCCTGGTGTTTTGGAAGGAAGCTGAGGGGGCGCTGGTGACCGTCGAACCGCCAAATCCGGGACTCGCAGCGGCGGCAGCGGCCGACGAAGACGGCCATGGGCGCGAGATTCCCACGGAGGCGGTGCCTGTAACCGCTGGCGCGGTGAGTCACGCGGCCAGGGCCTTGCGTCCCGCAGCGCAACAGGCGACTCCGTCTGAGGAAGGACGCGCGCGAAGAGCGAGGAAAGATATAGAGTAGGCTGACTTTCGCAGATCAGCGTTGCCCATTTGTGGACGCACGACTGTCCGCTATTGTCGTAGCGTGTGTCCGCGACCTGCCAATTACATGCCGCGAAACCTTCTTCACGATAGTCGCATCCGACCGATTGAGTTTTTGCCACCAGTGGAAAACGGCGCGGAGACACGGCGAAATCGGCGCAGAATCAGGAGGCAGGTTTTATTCTTAAAACGAAAACGCCGCTGGCAAGAATTATTTTGCTGGCTTTCGTACTGCTCGCGCTGCCGTCGGTTGGACTTTCCGACGACCGCACCGTAATTCATCCGGGCTTCAATCTTTTTTCTCCGCAGCAGGATATCGAGCTGGGGAAAAAGGCGTCCACGCAAGTCCCGCGCCAATTTGCCATTCTCAACAACAAACGCGTCGACCAGTATCTTCAGCGGCTCGGCACGCGCCTGGCGGCCCACGCGCCAGGGTATAAATATCCGTACCAATACCGGTGCATCGACAGCGAAACGATCAACGCGTTCGCGCTTCCGGGCGGCTTCGTTTACATCAACCGCGGAGTGATTGAGAACGCGGACAACGAAGCGCAACTGGCGGCGGTGATGGCGCACGAAACGGCACACGTGGCGCTGCGGCATGGTACGAGCCAAGCCACGAAGGCGTATGCGGCAGAGGCCGGCTTGAACATTGTTGGCGCGCTAATCGGCGGAAACACAGCGACGTCGCTGATGGCGCAATTGTTGGGCGGCGTCGGTGTTCCGATTGCGTTTTTGAAAATGTCGCGCACGGACGAAAGCCAGGCGGACATTCTGGGCGCGCAAATCCTGCACGACGCCGGATACGATCCGCAGGCCATGGCGGATTTTTACGAGAAGCTCGGAAATTTGCCGCAGCCGGCGGAATTCTTCAGCGATCATCCGAGTCCCGAGCACCGAATCGAGCGCATTGACCAGGAAGTTGACCGCCTCAACGGCGCGCCGGCGAACGCCACGCACGATTCGCGCGAATTCAAAGCGATCAAACGCTACGTGAAATCGCTGCCCCCGCCTCCGTCAAAACCTGTCGGACCTGTCGCTGACGTTGACGCTGGCGGGCCGGCAATTCCATCGACCGAATACGCGTCATTTACAAATGGCGAATTCACCCTGGCGTACCCGGATAATTGGAAATCGCAGGCGCAATATGGCGGCGCGTCATTCGCCCCCGAACGCGGCGTGATCAACGACGCACAAGGAAACGCGGCGATGGCCTATGGAGTCATTGTCAGCGTGTTCGCGCCGCAAGATATTTCCGGCAACACGCCAACGCTGGAGCAAGCCAACAAGGAACTGATCGCCAGCCTGGAGCAATCGAATCCGAAATTGAGCGTGATGCGCGCGGCGGAATCGACGACGCTCGGCGGGCAACCGGCGCTTTCAACTTATTTGCAGGCTGATTCGCCTGCCGGCGGAGCCGAGGCCGAATGGCTGGTCACGACGCTGCGGCCGAATGGACTGTTCTATATAATTTGCATCGCGCCGCAGAAGAACTACGACGCGTACGGCAGCGCCTTTCGCGCCGTGATTCATTCCGTCCGGTTTCCGAATTAGCATTGGTCCAGGATTCCGAGAACATACCAATCGAAAATCCGAAGCCGTTTTATGCCTCGGCTGATTTTTCGGAGGGTTCATCGAGGCTGCCTCCGTAAATCGCGGGCACCTGTGCTCCCATCGCGCGCAAGTACGCCGCAAACTGTCCGCGATGATGGATCGTGTGCGAGAGAATCATCTGCAGATAAATCACGGCGGGGTAATCGTATTTCCGCAGAAATGAGAGGGGCCGCGCAAAATATTCGCCGCTCAATTTCGACGCCTTCTTAAAATTTGGCTCGAACTGCTCGTCGTACCAGGCCACCACGTCCGCCCCGGTTTTGATTTCAGGCGGCACTTTACTGCTGACACCGGCATAGAATTGCCCTTGGAAAATGGAGTCGAGAAACCAAGTTTCCATGACGACAATGTGCCAGGCCAGTTCGAGCGCGGTGCGCGCCTTGGGATGGATGCGATACCCGGTCTGATTATCGGGCAACGCGGCAAATACCTTTCGCGTGATTTGCGATTCGCGCTGCAGATCCGCGAGCAGATGGCTGGAAAGTGTGGCGGCTTCTTCCGGCGTCATAGCGGGCTCCCTACGGGTAATAGAAATGGAGTATATACGGGTCTGCGCCTTTAGACGCCATGATTGCGTTATGGGTTTCTATGGCGCGAGCAACATGCGCTTACGCCGTCGGAACGACGGTGGTTGCAATTTTGTGCGGAGTGGTGTCGAGATGCTGGCGCGGCTTCCAGCGGAGAATCGGCTTTCGCGCCGCAGCGACTTCATCGAGCCTGCCAACGCGCGTGGCATGCGGGGCGGTCTTGACAAGCTCCGGATTTGTTTCCGCTTCCGCCGCGATCGCGCGCATGGCGTCAATGAATAGATCACATTCCTCTTTCGATTCCGATTCGGTTGGCTCGATCATCAGCGCGCCGGCGACGATGAGAGGAAAAGCAGTGGTGTAGGGATGAAAGCCATAGTCGATCAGCCTTTTCGCAATGTCCATCGTGTTTACACCGTGCTTCTTTTGCCGCGCGTCGCTGAAAACGACTTCGTGCATCGAAGGCAGGTTGTAAGGCAAATCGTAAAAATCCTCGAGATGCTTGCGGATGTAATTCGCGTTGAGAACGGCGTCTTCGGTGGCCTGGCGGATTCCGGGGCCGTAGGCAAGCGTGTAAGCGAGCGCGCGGAGCAGGACGCCAAAGTTGCCGCCATAGGCGCGAACGCGTCCGATGGATTGCGGGCGGTTGAAGTCGAGCGCGAACTTGCCGTTCTGTTCGCGAACCACCGGCACGGGTAAGAACGGTTCGAGAATTTTCTTGATCAGCACGGGGCCCGCGCCAGGACCGCCGCCGCCGTGCGGCGTTGAAAAAGTCTTGTGCAGATTCAGGTGCATCACGTCGACACCGAAATCGCCGGGACGCGTGATGCCGGCAAGCGCGTTCATGTTCGCGCCGTCCATGTAAAGCAGGGCGCCGCGTTCGTGAAGGATGGCGGCAATTTCCGCGATGTTTTCTTCGTAGACGCCCAGCGTGGACGGATTCGTGATCATCAACGCCGCGACATCTTCCGTGACGAATTGGCGGAAATGCTCGATGTCGATTTGGCCGCGTCCATTCGACTTGATGTTTTCGACTTCGTAGCCTGCAATCACCACGGACGCGGGATTCGTTCCGTGCGCGGAATCCGGGATCAAAACCTTCTTGCGCGCACTGCCTTTGCTTTCGAGATACGCGCGAATCAGCAGCAGGCCGGTCAATTCGCCTTGCGCGCCCGCGACAGGTTCGAGCGAAGCAGCGTCCATTCCCGTGATTTCGAGAAGACACTTTTCCAAATCGTGCATGATGCGCAGACAGCCTTGCGAAACCGCGTCCGGTTGCGATGGATGTTCCGTGGCGAGACCATCGAGGCGCGCGACAAATTCATTTACGCGCGGATTGTATTTCATGGTGCAGGAGCCAAGCGGATACATGCCAAGATCGATGGCATAATTCCACGTGGAGAGGCGCGTGAAGTGGCGAATCACTTCGATTTCGCTGACTTCCGGGAATCCTTCGACGCTGCCGCGCGCAAACTCCGCGCCCAATTCTTTTGCAGCGTCCACGGCGGGCACGTCGAGCGGCGGGAATTCGATGCCGCGCTTTCCCGTGACGGACTTCTCAAAGATCAAGCCTTCATTCTGGCTGACGTGGCCACGCGCCTTTTTGATTCCGTTGCTGGTCGCCTCAAGGTCGGTGGTTGAATGCTTTTGGTTCAAAACCGCTGCTCCTTAGTTTGCGGACTGCAATATGTATTTCACGGCCGAGGTGAACCGTTCGATCTCCGCGCGCGGCGTTACTTCCGTCACGCACATCAGGCCGCGCTTCTCCTGGCCCGGATAATATTTGTCGAGGGCCAGCGGGCCGATGATTTTCTCCGCAAGCAATTTCTCGTTGATTTCCTTTACGGGCCGCGGAAATTCCACGACAAACTCGTTGAACGTTTTTCCAGTAAAGGGAAGAGTGACGCCGGGAATTTGCTTCATCACATCGCGCGCGAAATGCGCCTTGGAGAGATTTTGCGCGGCGAGTTCGCGCACGCCTTCCTTGCCGAGAAGGCAAAGATGAATCGTGACGACCAGCGCGTAAAGTGCTTCGTTGGTGCAGATATTGGAAGTGGCCTTTTCGCGACGGATATGCTGCTCGCGCGTCGCCAGCGTCAGGCAAAATCCGCGGCGTCCGGCGGCATCGGTGGTCTCGCCCGCAATGCGACCCGGCATTTGTCGCACGAATTTGTCGCGGGTGGCAATTACGCCGACGTAGGGGCCGCCGTAACTCGGAGGCACGCCAAAACTTTGCGCTTCGAGCGCGACAATGTCGGCCTCCTCCGGCGGCTTGATGATGCCGAGAGCCAGCGGCTCGGTGATGCAGTCGATGAGGAGCGCGCCGTGCTGGTGCGCTGTTTCGGCAATGGGGCCGAGAGATTCGAGCACGCCGAAGAAATTCGGCGATTGCACGACAATCGCGGCGGCCTCTTTCAGCGCGTCAGCGCGGATGGAGCCGGCATCAATTTGCCCGGAGGCTGCGAATCCGAATTCTTCGATCTCGATTCCAAGATGTTTTGCGTAGGTTGCGAGCACCTGGCGGTATTCGGGATGCACGGTGCGCGCGACTAGAACGCGGTGGCGTCGCGTGAGGCGCTCGGCCATCAGCACGGACTCCGTGAGCGCCGTGGAGCCGTCGTACATCGAGGCGTTGGCAACTTCCTGGCCTGTCAGTTGCGACATCAGCGTCTGAAATTCAAAAATGGCTTGCAGCGTTCCTTGCGAAATTTCCGCCTGATAGGGTGTGTAGGAAGTCAGGAATTCGCCGCGCTGTACCAAAGCATCGGTGACCACCGAGCGCACGTGTTGGTACACTCCGGCACCCAGGAACGAGGTGTAGCCGCGCGAATTTTCAGCCGCGCGCGCCTTGAAATAATCGATGATTTCCATTTCCGAGAGCGGGCCGGGAAGTTTCAACGCGTCGCGGAGCCGGTATTTTGCGGGAATCGTCTCGAAAAGGTTTTCAATCGATTTCACGCCGATCGCGTGGAGCATTTCGCGGCGTTCGGATTGGCTCTTGGGGAGATAGCGCATCAGGCGGTCTGTTCCTTCTCCTTTTCGGCGACGTATTCCTGGTAAGCCTTCGCGTCCATCAATTTTGCGGCGTCCTGAGGATTGTCCATTTTAATCTTCACGAGCCACGCAGAGCGGTGCGGGTCCTGATTGATTTTCTCCGGCGTATTTGCGAGGTCGGAATTCACATCCGTGACTTCGCCGCCCACGGGGCTGAAGACTTCGCTCACCGCTTTCACGGATTCGACCGTACCCAATACCTCGCCCGCTTTCAGTTTAGCGCCCACTTTTGGCAATTCGACGAAAACGACGTCGCCGAGGGCATGCTGGGCGTAATCGGTGATGCCGATCGTCCCTGCCGCGCCGCTCACTTGAAGCCATTCGTGATCTTTCGTGTAACGAAAATCAGACGGATACATTAGCGTCTCCTTGTGTGGAGAATGAAAACTCCAGGCGATTCGCAGAATACCCGCGAACGGGAACTGCGCCACAGAGTGAAAATCATTTTGACCGCTTGTAAAACGGCATTGCGACAATGTGCGCCAGAGCGACCTGGCCGCGCACGGAAATGCCAATCGGCGTGCCGGGCACGTTCAGTTTCGGCGGAACGTACGCGAAGCCGATATTCTTTTTCAGAAATGGCGCAGGTCCGCCGCTCGTGACCGTGCCCACCTCGCGTTCACCGTTCAATACGGCGTAGCCGTCGCGCGCGATCAATCGAGAATTCATCACGAATCCAGCCAGGATGCGATCAACGCCCTTCTCTTTCTGTTTCACGAGCGCGTCGCGGCCCAGAAAATCGCCTTTATCGACTTTGCAGATCCAGGCGAGGTTGGCTTCCCACGGCGTGGTTGTGTCGTCGATTTCATGGCCGTAGAGCGCCATGCCCGCTTCCAGGCGCAACGTGTTTCGTGCACCAAGTCCGCAGGCGGCGATACCCAGCGGCTGGCCCGCATCCATCAGGGCGTCCCACATTTTCTCGGAGTGCTCGGGCGCGAAATAAATCTCGAAACCGTCTTCTCCTGTGTACCCGGTGCGCGCGATCAGGCAATGGACGCCATTCACTTCGCCAAACGCGAACCAATAATACTTAATGGGTGCGAGAGGTACTTTCGTGAACCGTTGCAAGAGTTGGAGCGCGAGCGGGCCTTGAATGGCGAGCTGCGAATAGCGCGGTCCGGCGTTTTCAGTTTCTGCGCCGAATTTATTGTGCTCGCGAATGTGTGCATAGTCGTTGTCCTGATTGCCCGCATTTACGCACAGAAAATAATGCGTGCCGGAGATTTTGTGCACCAGCAGGTCATCGACAAACGTGCCGCGCGGCGTCATCAGGCCGGAATAGTGCGCCTGGCCGATGGCCAGTTTGGCGGCATTGTTGCAGGAGACGTGCTGGACGAGTTCAAGCGCATGAGGGCCGCGAATTTCGATTTCGCCCATGTGACTGACATCGAAGAGTCCAACGCGGGTGCGGACGGCTTCATGCTCGGCGAGGATTCCTGTGTACTCGACGGGCATGTCCCAGCCGCCGAAATTCACCATTTTCGCGCCCATCCGGCGGTGTAAGGAATTCAGCGCCGTTTTGCGCACTTCAGCGGTTGCGGGTGTGCTCACAGGAAAATTTCTCGCTCACGAAGCAAAGAAGTGAAACTAGCATGCGTGCATAGGCGTGTCAAGAAACGCGCTGATTCGGTAGCGCGTTAGTTTGCGTCTGAGACTTTGGCTCCAGCCCATTCGAGAGCCTGCTGCCTGTCGGCGAATGCACGCATTTGAATGGCTTTGCCGTCGCGGAAAGTATAGACATCGGCTATGCGGGCTTCGTGCCATTCGGCGCCGTCTTTGGGCCTGGCTCGCACATGAACAAACACAATGATCTTGTCACCAGCGACAATGAATCGCTCCGGCTCGCTGTCTATTTCGGCCCAGGCGGCGCGCGATTGCGATAAGTACGCCTTCACTCCTTCGCGCCCGTGATAGGTTCCGCCTCCCGGAAACTCGGCGGGTTCGGTCCATTCAATTTGAGGATCAAGCGCCCTGACGGTGGCTGGAATATCGTTCCGATTGAATGCGGCGTATGCCTCCCTGAGCGCTTCCGTCTCAGCCGCAAGAGACGATGTCACTTTGTCCATATTCCTCTCCCGCTGCCCATCGTGGCAGCCGCACTGAAGCAAGACTGAAATGGCAAAACAACAAACCAAAGCCCGCTTCCACACGGTTCGCATGTCGCGATTTTATCAGGGATACCAATAGTTTTGCGACTACTCTCCCCGTGCGGTTTCAAAAACGACTCACTACCGCTGCTCCGAGCGTTGGAGAATATGTCGGGCACACAAGGAGCGCGCGCGGCATTCTTTTCCGGGAACTAATGGGGTACAGGAAGCAGAAACGCGCTTGTCGGGTATGCCGCGATGCCCTATATTGAGGCCAGAACATGTGGAGCGCCTAATGGCTGGACCCGTTGTTGTGTGCGTGCAGTGCGACCAACCGGAAGAAAGGTGCGGTTGCGAGAAATATTGCACCTATTGCCAATCGCAAACAGGCATACGCCTGTGCGAGGATGGCCTGTATTACTGTCCTGATTGCCGTGAGGCCTGCGAAGTGCACGTTGCGGATAATCGTGAACGCTGAACACACGCGAACCGAATTAAAATTCAGCAAGGATGAGCGGCTGCTCGCGGGCGTTCGCGGCGCCGTGGAGCACGTGGCGAACCGGCACGCGGTGGCCGTGGAAGAGCGCGTAGACCTGGGTGTGGCCGCCGAACAGGCATGCCGCGCGGCGCTTGTCCAGCTTGATGAAACGGATTCGCTTTGCGATGTGATCATTGACGACTACGAGGATCGCGTGGAGGTGAGCGTGGAGAGTCCGCGCCAGCCGAAGCCCGCGAAAATTAGCAGTTTACTTGGGAGCTTGGCTGCGGTGCCACTCGAAGAGCGCGAAGCGGAAATGAAAAAGCGCGTCGATCGCGTCGACCGGGATACAAGCAACGGCCGCGAACGGGTCGTCCTCGTAAAATACTTCCACAAGAGACCCACACCCTCCTGAACTGATTCGTCAAGAACCGCACTACATGGGGAAGGCGAATGTCCTGCTGTGAATCATGGAAGTGAGTTGTTCGCTGGTGACCGGCATTTCCACGTTCAAGCTGTCGCCGGAAGGACTGACGGTGACGTTGGAAAGCGCGTCAGCTAAAACGGGATCGGACTGCTGAATCTGGTAGCGGCGCATGACAATTCCGCCTTGCAGCATCGCCGCAAGCTGGTTCGCATCTTCCGAGGAATCGCAAACAGCCCGGAATTTTGCGTCAACTCCGTCGCCGGCCTGTACTTGAATTTCCATATTGTGAATGCGATCCAGAATTGCGGACGCCTGAGGGAACTGGCTCGCCTGGGGCAGCAGTTGGTGCAGGGCGAGCTGCGTGTTGGCTTTGTCGAGGACGGCCCACACGACGCCGCCATTGGCATTGGCCGCGGTGATCAATGGGAACAGGTCGCTATTTGAGAGCAGGCTTTCCGCGCCGCCGAAGCGGACGTTGATGAGCCGCTGGAGAATGTCGCGCTGGCCGAAGGCCGCTGTGTTGCTGTCGAGGAAGAAAAAGAAAATGTCATTGGGGCCCGCGCCGCTGCCGAAGGCCCACAACTTGTAGCCGTGCACTTCGATGCTGGGAATTTTCTGCGACGCAAAGCGGGCCTCGGTGGAATTCGGAGAGAACTCGCCGAGCGCGACGCCGGCGATTTCATAAGGATGCTGCGCATTCGCTGACGTGGCGCCCCAGGCGATTTCGTCAACTTGCGTGTCTGGATCAATGCCAGCCGAGCGGAGAAACTGCTCGAACTGGCGATAGTTCGCGGGAAGCATTTGCTGTTGAAGCTGCAAGAACCACGAATGCTGCCGCGCTTCCTTGAGATCCGCATAGGCCAGCTCGCTGACGTCTTTTGGGAACAGGCCGATGACGTCCGTGCCCAGCGTGCCAGCCGCGGCACGCGAGGGAATCAGCATGGCAGCGAGCATGAGCGCGCTGAAGACGGCGGCAAATGCGCCCATAAGTTTATTCGTTGAGAAGCGTTTCATGTTTTGGTCCTGCCTCCCTTTTTGGTCCTGCCTCCCTGTTAAGCGCGGACGGTGCTTGCCGTGAGGCGCGATTCGATGTCCTGCGATTGCGTGCGCATGGCGGCGACGAATGATGCGTCCGTGATGGAATCCAGATTGATGGCTACGTTTGCGAGCGCGCCGCGCGCCCCCGCAGCCGCCATCAAACGCGCGACGCGAAGGTCTGAAAGCATAGAAGCGCTGGAGATGGCTTCCAGTTGCCCGAGGCGTTCAAAAAGTTCCAAAGACTTACGGGCGACAGCCATGGGAACTTCGGCCGCGCCGCGCGTCGCTTGCTGAATGGCTTCTTCACGACGGCTCGCGTCCTCGGGGGAATCCTTGGGCAGCTTAAACGCGGCGAGAACGGCGTTGTAAGATTCCGCATCGCGATCGATTGCATCGGCCAGTTCCGCTGCGGCAGAGCGCATGTCGGTAATGGCCCGATCCAGTTGGTCGGCGTAAGCAGCCTGCGATTTCTTTTTGCGTGACAGCCCCGCGACCATTTGCGCGAGGCTTGCGGCGAGCGCGCCCGCGAGCGCCGAGACAGAGCCGCCGCCGGGAGTTGCCGTCGGCTCTGCAACGGCATTGAGGAACGGCCGAGCAATCGCTGCGAGTTTGCCAGAGCCGGAATCGGGCGGTGCGCCGGAAAGCGCGGCGGCCAGGCGATTCTCGAAAACCTGCGCGGGCGAGAAATTCTCGAATTGCAGATAAAATTCGGCGGTCATTTCGATGGCGCGCTTGGGAATCAGTCCGACGATTTCGCTGCCGATGATCGAAGCTCCGTAGCGCGCCGCTTCGCTGCGGACCATTTCAAACACGCGGTGAAGCGGCGTCTGCTCGTAATCAGTCATGTTGATGGAGACTTGCGCAACGTGCCGCGCGCGTAGATCAACGCCCATGGCTTTCACGTAGCGCAAACCGCCGTTCGAAAAGCGGATGGACTTCGCGATTTTTTTCGCGATGTCCACGTCGGGCGTGTCCAAATTTATGTTGTAGGCAATCAGGAATTTCCGCGCGCCCACAATCACGGCTCCGGCCGTGGGATGCAGCCGCGGTTCGCCAATATCAGGAGCGCGGTCGGGATTTTTCAGCACTTCTTCGCGGACGCCTTCGAATTGGCCTTTGCGAACGCTTTCTAGATTGGCGCGCTCGGGGCGCGTCGCGGCCGCTTCGTAGAAATAAACGGGAATGTGGTAGCGTTGCCAGATTTCGTGACCGACTTTTTTCGCGAGCGTGACGCATTCGTCGATGGTGACGCCGTCGACAGGAATGAACGGGATGACGTCGGTGGCTCCTAGACGCGGATGCGCTCCGGAATGTTTTGTGAGGTCGATCAGTTCGAGGGCTTTGCCAATGCCGCGAAGCGCCGCTTCGGCGACAGGTTCAGGTTCGCCGGCGAGCGTAACGACGCAGCGATTATGGTCGGCGTCGCTTTCGCGGTCGAGGATGTACACGCCTTCGACGGACTGCATCGCGGCAACGAGCGCGTCAATCTTCGCGGCGTCGCGCCCTTCGGAGAAATTCGGCACGCATTCGATCAGGCGTTTCATTCGAAAGTAGCTTCCTTGTTATGAATTAACACTGCTCGATTCATTTTGTTGTGAGATGCGACCCGAATCAAACGCGGCTGGAACGTTCCCGGGAATAAATGACTTGGCCGCGCTTCATGGTCAGCGAGCAATGAGTCACACCGAAATAATAGGGAATTTCGCGGTAATCATCCACATCGAACGCAGCGAGGTCGGCGAACTTGCCAACTTCGAGCGAGCCGATGCGATCGTGGCGTCCGAGAGAATATGCGGCGTTGATGGTGGCGGCGGCAATGGCTTCGGCGGGCGTCATGCGCATTTGCGTGCAGGCGAGGGACAAAATCATGGGCATGGACAGCGTGGGGCTGGTGCCGGGGTTGAAATCGGTGGCTAGCGCGACGATGGCGCCCGCGTCGATGAGTTTGCGCGCAGGCCCGTATTGCGCCAATCCCAAATGGAAGCAGCAGCCGGGAAGCAGCGTGCAGGTGACGTTCGAATGCGCGAGGGCGCGGATGTCGCTGGAGGAGATTTTTTCGAGATGGTCGGCGCTTGCGGCGTGGATCTCGACGGCAAGTTTCGCCGCACCGGTGTGCGCGAGCTGCTCCGCGTGGAGACGCAAGCCTAAGCCGCAGGTCCGTGCGGCAGTAAGAATTCTACGCGCCTGCGCCACGGTGAACGCGCCACGGTCGCAAAACACATCGCAGAACTCGGCAAGATTGTCGGTTGCGACGCGCGGTAGCCATTGGCGGCAGACAAGATCCACATAAGCGTCCGGCGTCTTACCCGCGCGATGGCGATATTCATGCGGGACAACGTGCGCGCCAAGAAAAGTGCGCACAATGTTGAGCGGCTGTTCGCGTTCGAGTTCGCGAAGCACCAGCAGAATCTTGCGCTCGCTTTCCCACGTGAGGCCGTAGCCTGATTTGGCTTCGAGCGTGGTGGTTCCATGCGCGGCGAATTGCGCCAGATGCGCGAGCGCGCGACGCTTCAGATCTCTGGATGATGTTCCGCGAAGCTTTTGCGCACTGTTATGAATGCCGCCGCCAGCGCGGGCGATTTCTTCGTAAGTAGCGCCGGAAATGCGCTGTTCATACTCAGCGGCGCGCGAGGCCGGAAAAACAAGATGCGTATGCGCATCAACGAAGCCGGGGAGGACAACGCGGCCTCCGAGATCGATTTTGCGCACGCGGCGGGATTTGCGGAGGCTTTCAATACGGCGGCGCGGGCCGACGGCGGTGATGCGTCCGTCGCGAATCAGCAGCGCGCCATCGCGAATGACGTCGAGGTCGCCGAGCGCGCGGCCACGGCGCGGCACGGCACCACACAGGGTGATGAGTTCGGCGCAACCGGTGATGAGGATGTCTTTCGGCTTCGGCGCGACGGGGAGTTTTCTCACGGCTGCCAACGGTACTGAAAAGCGCGGCGAGGCGCAAGCGGCGTCACGCGTCGCTCGCGACGGTTCAGGACGAAGCGGCAAGTCAGCGGCGAAATGCGAATGTCGCGGTATACTCGGGCGCGTTAATTGGTGGCGATGAACGTTTAGGTTTGGGGGAAACGAATGCGCAGACGGATCGTGGTCGTGACAGTGATGTTCGTGGTGAGCGGGCTGGCATTCGCTTTCGCGGCGCGTGAGACGCGGATCGCACTGGCACAAGGCGGCGCAAAAGAGCGCGAGTTCGATGTTGTGATACGCAACGGGCACATCATCGACGGCACTGGCTCGCCGTGGTATTCGGGCGATATCGGAATTCGCGACGGACGGATCGCGGCCATTGGGAATTTGTCCCACGCGCATGCGAAGCAGGTGATTGATGCGGCGGGACGCGTGGTCGCGCCGGGATTCATCGACATGCTAGGGCAATCGGAAATCACGATGCTGGTGGATCCGCATGTGCCGTCGAAGATATTTCAGGGAATCACGACAGAAATTACGGGCGAGGGCGATTCGGTCGCTCCGCAGACCGATGCCACCTTGAAGGATTTTCATGCCGAATACCAACATTACGGAATTACGCCGGATTGGCGAACGTTCGCGCAATATTTTGCGCGGTTGCAGAAGCAGGGAATGGGAATCAACCTGGGAACGTATGTGGGCGCGACGCAGCTCCGCCGCTATGTGATTGGTGACGCGGACCAGAAGGCGACGCCTGAGCAACTTGAAAAGATGAAGGCGCTGGTGGCGGAAGCGATGCGCGAAGGCGCGATGGGATTATCGACCGCGCTGCAATATCCGCCTGCGCCGTATGCGTCGACCGAAGAGTTGATTGCGCTTGCGTCGGTGGCCTCGCAATATGGCGGAATTTATGCGACGCATATGCGGAATGAAGGCGATGGCGAAATGGCGGCGCTGGCGGAAACGGCGCGCATCGCACGTGAGGCGCACATTCCGGTTGAAATCTTTCATTTGAAAACCGCAGGGAAGCCCAACTGGGGGAAAATGCCGCAGGTGGTCGCGTTCATAGACAAGCAGAGGAGCGAGGGACTCGACATCGAAGCCGATACGTACGCGTACACCGCATGGAACAACGATCTCGCCGCGTTTATTCCGCCGTGGGCGCACGACGGCGGCGATGCGAAGATGATTGCGCGGCTGAAGGATCCTGCCACTCGTGCGCGCATCCGCAAGGAAATGGAAACGCGCTCGACTTCGTGGGACAACGAATGGCAGGAGATTGCGGGGCCGGAGGGCGTTCTGATCAGCTCGGTGCAAAATCCTGACCTGATGCCGCTGCAGGGGAAAACGCTCGCCGACGTTGCGAAGATGTGGCACGAGAATCCGATCGACGCGCTGTGCGATTTGCTCATCAAAGACAATGCGTTCACAAATGTTTCCGTGTTCGGGATGACCGAGCCCGATGTGGAATTGGCGCTCAAGCAGCCGTGGGTTTCGATTGACAACGATTACGGCGGGATGTCGCCCACGGGATTGCTCGGAAAAGAGCACGCGCATCCGCGAGCCTATGGAACGTTTCCGCGAATTCTTCGGAAGTTTGTGCGCGAGAAACATTTGCTGACTCTGCCCGAGGCAATTCGAAAGTTTGCCGCGCTGCCCGCTCAGCGCGAGCATCTGACGGATCGCGGAGTGCTCAAGAAAGGGATGTGGGCGGACGTCGTCGTGTTCGATCCCGCGAAAGTGCATGACGTGGGAACGTACGAGAAACCAAACCAACTTGCCGTGGGGATGGATTACGTGCTCGTGAATGGCGTGCCTGTGATTGCCGACGGAAAAATGACAAATGCGTTGCCGGGTAAAGTTCTTTATGGACCGGGTTACGCGGGGCACGCGCAAGAGAGGTAAAATTAGGTCGAGAGGATATGGCGATGCGAATCATTCGGCTGCTGCTTGCAATTGTTTTGATTTTTGGTTCGACTTCATTCGCGCGCGCGGCGGATGGCCCTGTTCGTTTTGATGGGCGGCGAGCAAGAGAGCAGAGCAACGGGCTGGGGAGCGTGAGCTTTCCGGTTTCGTGCGCGCCGGCGGTGCAGTCCACATTCAATCAGGGCGTGGCGCTGCTGCATTCGTTTCAATATCAGGAGGCGGAGCAGACGTTCACGCAAGTGGCGCAGCAGGATCCGACCTGCGCGATGGCGTACTGGGGCGAAGCGATGTCGCTCTATCACCAGTTGTGGGACTGGCCGAACGCTGACACGCTGAAGCAGGGACTGCAAGACACGATCGAGGCACAAAAGCTGCGCGCGCAAACGGATCGCGAGCGGATGTACATCGTCTCAGCGGGCGTCTTTTTTCAGGACAATGCGAACCTGAGCCGCGCTTCTCGCGTGAAAGCATATTCAGATTGGATGAATAGGATTTTTACGAAGTATCCCGATGACGTGAATGCTGGCGCATTCTACGCGCTGTCGCTGATCACGCTGCAGGGCAAGAAGGCCGACGAATTGGCGAATCGAAAGCAGGCGATCGACATTTTGAACAAGCTGCTGGCTGTGGCGCCCAATCATCCGGGAGTGGTGCATTATTTGATTCACGCGACGGATACGCCGGAACTGGCTTCGCAAGGACTGGTGGCGGCGCGGCGTTACGCGAAGATCGCGCCCGATTCTTCGCACGCCCTGCACATGCCTTCGCATATTTTTGTGCGGCTGGGTTTGTGGCAGGAGGCGATCCAGTCCAATCTGGCGGCAGAAGCAGCCGCGGCTAAGGCCACGCAGGCAGGTCAGGCCGATGCGAGTTACCAAGTTCATGCGATGGATTTTTTGGACTATGCGTATTTGCAAAGCGGACAGGCCGGGAAGGCGCAAGAGTTGGTTGGGGAGTTGAAGAATGTTGCCGGGGCGGGCGCCGAACACATTGCTGACCATCAGGCGAATTTCGCAGCACGGAATGCGGCGGAACTTCATCAGTGGAAAGAAGCGGCGACATTGCCTGTGTCGGATGCAAAAGGAAATTGGCTGGCGACAACGTATTTCGCGCGAACGATTGGAGCGGCGCGGACCGGAGATCAAGCGGGGGCTCAGGAGAATCTCGGGAAGTACAAGGAAGCAATCGCGGGGCAAAACGACAAAGTGTACGGCGTTTCGTCGAGCGCCTCGATCGGGCAGCAGGAAGCGGAAGCTTGGGTGGATTATGTCGAAGGGAAAAACGCGGAAGCGGTGAAGGCGATGCGCAGCGCTGCCGCTCAAGAAGCGGCGGAAGGCGTGGACTCGCTCTCCATGCCGGCGCGAGAAATGCTGGGCGATATGCTGATGGAGATGAAAAAGCCGCGCGAGGCGCTTGTCGAATACAAAGCGGCGCTCCAGGAATCGCCGAACAGATTCGACTCGCTGTACGGAGCGGCGCAAGCGGCGCAGGTGAGCGGAAATGCGAGAGCCGCGCGACAGTATTACGCAAAACTGATCGAAGTCTGCGGCCCAGGCGCCGATCGCCCGGAACTCGCCCAGGCGCGGATTGAATTGGCGAAAAAATAGCGCCGCAATTTGTTGCGGGAATCCGCAGCGCGCAAAAGCCAAGGAAAATACAGGTTCCCTGCCTGCCCGCCACGGCGGGCAAGCGGCAGGCAGGCTCCTCGCGGTTGCTGTCCCTTCGCCGAAAACGCTCAGGGCAGGCGGAATGACACGAAGTAGCGTATCCGCAAAACTTCTACGCTTTGGCGGCGCGGCGGAGAAATTGCGGTGCGAAGACTTCCTCCGCGAATTCTTCGAGAGTGGTTGGCGTTGTGTTTTCGGCTGAGCGTGCTTCTTGCGGATTGAGCAGGCCTTCATTTGCGCCGTTCCACAATTCCACAAGTAGCGCCGCAGAACTTTTCGGCAAACCCATGCTGGCGAGCGCGGATTCGAGAAGCGGCAGCGGCATTTGAACGTAGCCCAGATTGGGCTTGCCCATGGCGCGGCCGATAATTCCGGCTGTTTCTTTCATCGTCACATCGCGCGGCCCGAGAAGTTCCTGAGTGGAATGGCCGGAAAAATTGCGTTTGGCCAGGCGTCCGGCGGCGTAGTTGCCGATGTCTTTGGTGGCGATAGTCGGGAAGGGCGCGTCGGCCGTTGAAGCGCCGGGGAGGACGTTCATCATGCGAATGCCGTCGATGCTCATCAGGAGATTTTCCATGAACGTCGCGGGACGAAGATGGAGAACGTTGAGGTCGGAGACGCGATTGAGTTTTTCCTCCATGTTGTGCAAGCCGAGCACAGGACCGGTTTTCGCGGTGTTCTGCGCGCCGATACTGGAAAGCGTGACGACGAATTTGACGCCGGATTTTTGGATGGCCGACGTGTAGGCGTCGCTGATGCGCTCCTGATAATCGCGAAAGTCTTCACGGTGCAAAGCCTGCGGGATCACGAGATACACGGCTGTAGCGTCGTCAAATGCACGGGCCATTTCTTCGCCATTTTCGACGTTTGCGACGAAGGGCTCCGCGCCTTTCGAGGCGAAGCGCTCGAGTTTCGCTGCGTCGCGGCCAACGACGCGAATCTTTTCTCCCTTTGCGAGCAGTGCTTCCGCGGCGGGCGTTCCTGTGTTTCCTGTGGCTCCGGTGATGACGATCATGTCAGCCTCCTTGCAAGATTCCTCGAGCTAAAATCGAATGCCTGTTCAGGTTCCTTTGTGGGTCTCGGGTAACGCGGCGCTTGGCGCGCGCGGATGCTCGCGGCGAATACGATGCGCGAACTGCCGAACGAATACAAATTTAAGCACGAGAAAAAAAACCGCCGCGCCTTCGAGCGTCAGTCCCCAGCGGTGCGCCACGGGATAAATCGAGATGCCCGCAACCAGCGTCGCCAGACAGAGAACAAGGGCGGCATTGCTCAGCAGAAACGCGCGGCGGGCAGCGTACGAGATATCTTGCCTGCGCGCGATGAGAATCGTGACTCCAATCGCCGCAGCGACGGACAGCGCGATGAGTCCAAGCAAGCCGAATTGGATTCTAGTGTTCACAGAAAGCTAAAATCCCTAGGCCATGGGGATTTTGACGTCATGCTGCTTGGCAAAATCGGTGGCTTCGGGATAGCCGGCGTCGACGTGACGCGCGACGCCGATGCCAGGATCATTTGTTAGCACGCGCTCGATGCGCGAGGCCATTTCCTTTGTGCCGTCGGCGACGGTGACTTGCCCCGCATGCACGGCGTAACCGATGCCGACGCCTCCGCCGTCGTGAATCGAAACCCAGCTTGCGCCGCTAGCGGTATTGAGCATGGCGTTGAGCATAGGCCAATCGGCGATAGCGTCGGAGCCGTCGCGCATCGCTTCTGTTTCGCGATACGGCGAAGCGACCGAGCCGCAGTCGAGATGATCGCGGCCGATGACGATGGGCGCTTTCAACTCGCCGCGCGCGACCAGATCGTTGAGCGCGAGGCCGAATTTGTCGCGTTCGCCGTAGCCAAGCCAACAGATGCGCGCGGGCAAGCCCTGAAAATGAACACGCTTCTGCGCGAGCTTGATCCAACGGCAGAGCGATTCGTTGTGCGAAAACATTTCAAGAACGAGCTGGTCGGTGCGATGAATGTCCGATGGCTCGCCGGACAGCGCAGCCCAGCGAAATGGCCCGCGGCCTTCGCAAAATAAGGGGCGAATGTAGGCCGGGACGAAGCCGGGAAAATCGTAAGCGTTTTTGACGCCTTGTTCGAAGGCGAATGTGCGGATGTTGTTGCCGTAGTCAAACGTAATCGCGCCCATTTTTTGCAGCGCGAGCATGCCTTCGACGTGCGTGGCGATGGATTGCATGGCGCGCTTGCGATAAGCCTCGGGATCGCGTTCGCGCAGTTTTTTGGCTTCTTCGAGTGACAGGCCTTGAGGGATGTAGCCGCCGACGGGATCGTGCGCGCTCGTCTGGTCGGTGAGCAAATCGGGAACGACGCCGCGGCGTGCGAGCTCGGGAATTAGATCCGCGCAATTGCCGATGAGGCCGACGGAAGTGGCTTCGCGTTTGCGGACGGCATTTTTCAGGATGCGCAGAGCTTCGTCAAGATCGTTGACCATCACATCGCAGTAGCCTGTCTTGACGCGGCGCTTGATGCGTTCAGGATCAACTTCGATCCCGAGGAACGCGGCGCCATTGAGAGTCGCCGCAAGCGGCTGCGCGCCGCCCATTCCGCCCATGCCTCCACTGACAACGAGTTTCCCGGCGAGATCGGCTCCCGCGCCAAAATGTTTGCGCGCGGCGGCGGCGAATGTTTCGTACGTGCCTTGCAGAATTCCCTGCGTGCCGATGTAAATCCAGCTTCCGGCGGTCATCTGGCCGTACATTGTCAGGCCCGCGCGTTCGAGTTCGTTGAAATGCTTCCAATCGTCCCAGTGGCCGACGAGATTGGAATTGGCGATGAGCACGCGCGGCGCGTAGGGATGCGTGCGAAAAATGCCGACAGGCTTGCCGGACTGAACGAGAAGCGTTTCGTCGTTTTCGAGATTGCGGAGGGACTTCACGATGGCGTGAAAACATTCCCAGTTGCGCGCCGCTTTGCCGCGCCCGCCATAGACGACCAAGTCCTCGGGGCGCTCGCCGACTTCGGGATCGAGATTGTTCATCAGCATGCGGAGAGCGGCTTCCTGCTGCCAGCCTTTGCAGGAAATTCGCGTGCCACGCGGCGCGCGCATGGGCTGGTAGGCAGTGCTGTCTTCGGTGGCGACCTTGGACATGGACCCTCCCTGGGAAGAGTTATATTAGCGCGGCTGGTGGGCTAGTGACCAGCGGCCATTGATCAGCGCGCGGTGGCCGGTGATTGGTGACCGGGAGCGCAAGCACATTTGGTGAAGTTGCGCAGGCGACGATGCTAGGCTAGAGTGGCGAAACTTATGACGGATCGTTCGGTGAAATATCCCGCACTGACGAAGTGTTTTCTTGACGCGATTGATCAGCATCCCAATCCGCGCGCGCAAATGTATCGAGCGCCGGAGGGTTGGCAGGCATATTCGTCGGCGGAAATGCTGCGGAGGATTGCGGGGCTGTCGAAGGCATTGGCGGCGCTGGGTGTGAAAGCGAGAGATCGCGTAGGACTTTTTGCGCCGAATTCGCCGGAATGGCACGTCGCGGATTTTGCCGTGCTGGGATTGGGCGCGATAGATGTGCCGATTTACTACAACGAATCGCCGGAGCGGCTCGAATATATTTGGAATGACGCGGGGGTGAAGGTGGCGATTGTCTCCGGGGAAGCGCAGGCGCAAAAGGTGGCGGCGTGCCGCGCGAAGATTCCGGCGCTCGAGAAAATCATTTGCGTTAATGCGCCGGAGGAATTGCGCGGCGAGTTTCTGGATTACTCGACGCTGATTGCCGCGGCGAATGACGCGGACATCGCAGAGTACCGGCGCGCCGCGGCTGACGTGCAACCGCAGCAACTGGCCACCCTGATTTATACGTCGGGAACTACGGGTGAGCCAAAGGGAGTGATGCTGACGCATGCGAATTTGACTTCGAATTCGATCGACGCGACGTCGTCGGTGGGATACTTCCCGGGTGACGTGGAACTCTCGTTTCTGCCGCTTTCGCACGTCTACGAGCGGATATTCGATTACACGGCGCTTTTCCACGGCGTTACGGTTGCGTATCTGGAGAAAATCGAGGATGCAGCGAAGGCGCTGATCGAAGTGCGTCCGACAATCGCGGCGGCTGTGCCGCGCGTGTTCGAAAAGACGTATGCGAATATCGTGGAAAAGGGCCATCGGGAAAGTGGACTGAAGCGGGAAATATTCGATTGGGCGTTGCGCGTGGCGGAGGAAGCGGTGCCGTGGCGCGCCTACGGGAAACATGCATCAGCAAGACTGAAGTTGCGCTGGTGGGTTGCAGACCGGCTGGTGTATTCGAAAATTCGCGCCGGGATCGGCGGACGCATGCGCGTGTTCTATTCCGGCGGAGCGCCGCTGGCGGTCGGACTGGCGGAATTTTTCTGGTCGGTAGGCGTGCCAATCTATCAAGGTTATGGGCTGACGGAATCGTCGCCGGTGATTTCCACGAACACACCAAACGAAAACAAAGTGGGCACGGTGGGGCGGCCGATCCGCAATTGCGAAGTGAAAATTGCGGAGGATGGAGAAATTCTGGCGCGCGGGCCGAACATCATGCAGGGCTACTACCGTAAACCAGAAGCGACGCGCGAGGCGCTGAGTCCGGATGGATGGTTGCGCACGGGAGATATCGGGCATTTGGACGCGGACGGCTATCTGGTGATTACGGATCGCAAAAAGGAATTGCTGAAGACGGCGGCGGGGAAATTCGTGGCGCCCGCGCCGATTGAAATCAAGCTGCGGACAAGCCCTTATATCGCGAATGCGATGGTTGTGGGCGACACGAAAAAATTTGTGTCGGCGTTGATTGTGCCGAATCGGACGGCCATTGCTGCGAAGGCGCGCGCGGAAGGGATTGCATTGGAGGGAGAGAAAATTTCCAACGACGCTTGGGCGCGGGAGTTGATTGCCCGGGAAATCGACAGGCTGACGGAGAATCTGGCGCAGTATGAACGACCGAAACGGTTCGCGCTGATCGACAAAGACTTTACCGTTGAGGGCGGTGAGTTGACGCACGCGCTGAAACTCAAACGCCGCGTAGTTTTGCAGAAATACAGCGATGCAATTGCGCAACTTTACGCGGATGTGGAAGAGCCGAGGCCGCAGACGCATGGCTGAGAGACAGGGAAGACTGAGATTTGTGGCACGGGCTTCAGCCTGTGCGCTTTTAGCGCGTTTAGGCCTGCGCTGGTAGAATGTTCATAGGGAGCTAAACCATGGGAGACCAACTTGTCATTGCGGGGCGCGGGTTTCGTTCGCGGCTGATTGTGGGGACGGGGAAATACCGTTCGCTGCCAGAAATGGCGCGGGCGCATGAAGCTTCGGGAGCGGAGATCGTGACGGTGGCGGTGCGGCGCGTGAATTTGACGGATCGCTCCTTCGGTCAAAAAGGGGAATCGCTGCTCGATTACATCGACCGTACGAAACTTTTTATTTTGCCGAACACGGCGGGATGCTACACGGCGGATGAAGCGATACGCGCGGCGCGGCTGGGACGCGAAGCAGGACTCTCGGAATGGGTGAAGCTCGAAGTGATTGGCGACGAGCAGACTCTGTTTCCGGAGACGGAAGAGTTGGTGCGCGCGACGAAGACGCTGGTGAAAGAAGGATTCATCGTGCTGCCGTACACGAATGACGATTTGATCGTCGCGCGAAAGTTGGTGGACGCGGGAGCGGCGGCGGTGATGCCGTTGGGCGCGCCGATCGGGTCGGGGATGGGGATTCAGAATCTGGCCAATCTGAGAATTTTGCGCGAAAGAATTACGGAGGTGCCGGTGATCGTCGATGCGGGCGTGGGAACCGCCTCCGATGCGGCGATTGCGATGGAGTTGGGCGCGGACGGCGTGTTGATGAACACGGCGATCGCGGGCGCTCAGGACGCGGTGCTGATGGCGGAGGCGATGCGTGCGGCGGTCGAGGCGGGACGCAAAGCGTTTCTCGCCGGCCGGATCGCGAAGAAATTGTACGCAACAGCGTCAAGCCCGGCGGCGGGCGTGGTGCGGTAGTCGGGCGTTGAAAGCTGGAAGTTGGAGGCTAGAGAAGACGACTGCCCTGCCGGTAAAACAGCGGATCGCGTACATCGACTGGATGCGCGGGCTGGCGTGCGTGCTGATGTTCCAGACGCACTGCTACGATTCGTGGCTGAGCCCCGCGGCGCGCAAGAGCAGATTTTTTGGATGGTCGCAACTGCTCGGGACGCTGCCCGCGCCGCTGTTTCTTTTCCTTGCGGGAATTTCCTTTGCGTTGGTGACGGACCGGATGCGGCAGAAGGGCGCGTCGCCGAACGAAATTGCCGCGACGACGATTCGACGCGGAGCGGAGATTCTCGGACTCGGTTTGTTGTTTCGCGTGCAGGAATTCGCGCTGGGCTATCCGTGGTCGCCGTGGACGGATTTGTTGCGCGTCGATATTCTGAACACAATTGGCGTGTCGATGATGCTGATGGGCGTAGTGTGCTGGTTCGCGCGACGGCGAGCGACGAACGGAATACTCGCGGGCGCGGTGGCGGCAGGAATTGCGTTGGCGACTCCTCCGCTGTGGACGACGTGGCAGCCGCGCTGGTTGCCGTGGCCCATCGAATCGTACATCAATGGCGTTCACAATCTGGGGACGCCGCAGCACTGGCTTTTTCCGATTTTTCCGTGGACGGCGTTTGCGTTCGCGGGACTCGCTGCGGGATTTGTTCTGATGAACGATTGGGCTCGCGCGCGGCAGGCGCAAGCAGTTTTTATTCTGGGCGGCGCAGGCGCGATTTGCGGCGCACTCGGTTGGTGGTTCGACTCGCTGCCGGTGCATCTATATTCCGTCTATGATTTTTGGCACACAAGCCCGAACTTTCTGCTGATCCGCGTGGGCGTGGTGATGGTGATTGTGCCGCTGGTCTACGCGTGGTGCCGATGGGGAGCGGCGCAATGGAGATTCAGTCCAATTATTACCATGGGACAGGCGTCGCTGCTGGTTTACTGGGTGCACATCGAATTTGTTTATGGACGGTTTTCGATTTTGACGAAACGTGGAGAGAGCATCGCGATGGCTTCGCTGGGATTGCTGATTATTTTTGTGGCGATGACGCTGCTGGCGTGGGCGCGGATTTATACCAAGGGACGCGGGGGAGAGGTTCTCGCGCGATTTCGAAAAGCGTTGCGGCCGGCGTCGGAGGGCAATTGAGAGTGTCGCAGATTTCCTGCCTGCGGCAGGCAGGCTCGTCGCCTTTGCTCCTCGCAATGACAACGAAAGATCTTGGGGGCGTTACCTTTTAGGATTCGAGGAAGCGTTTGATTGCGGCGCGCGGCGGCTGGGGGAATCGGGGATTTGAAAAATCATTTCGCCCGGGCGGGCGAGGCCCATGCGGTCGCGCGCGATTTTTTCGATGGCAGCAGGATCCGTTTTGAGGCTGTGAATGCGCTGCTGAAGTTCCTGATTTTCCTGGTCGAGCTGCTGGATTTGCGCCTGGACGGCTTGAATCTGAATTTTTGAGCGATGCATGGCGACCAGGCCGTGCGCGCCGAAGACGTCCTGGAGCAGCAGCAAGAAAAACGCGAGCGCAAAGAAGTAGCGCACGTTGCGGCGAAAGAAAGGCTGCGACGGATCGTCGATTTGCTCGCCGGCATCGGCGTCAATATTTTTGTTCAGGCCGTGAGCCATCTTCAGGCCGTGATCCACGTGCGCGCCTCCTCGGCGATTTGCTTCGACCTCTCCGGCGTTTCCGCTTCGGCATAAACGCGAACGAGCGGCTCGGTGCCCGAAGGGCGCATCAGAACCCAGGACTCGTCGTCGAAAATCAGTTGCAGTCCGTCAATGCGATCCGCGCGTTTTACTCGCTTACCCGCAAATTCAGACGGCGCTGTTTTGAACTTTGCCGCCAACCCCTTGATCACCTCGGGCGAGAGGTGAAGATTTACGCGCACGGGCCAGTAAGCGCGGCCGACGCGATGAAATAAATCCTTCAACTGCTCGGCCAGCGAGGCACGGCGCGCCGCGATCATTTCCGCGACCAGCAGGCACGCAAGAATTCCGTCCTTTTCCGGAACGTGGCCGCGAATCGTCATGCCCGCGCTCTCTTCGCCGCCGAGCGCAATCTTATCGCGTTCGAGGAAGGGGCCAATATACTTAAATCCAACGGGTGTTTCGAAAACAGGCACATGGTGGTGTTTGGCGATTGCGTCCAAAAGATGAGTGGTGGCGACGCTGCGAGCGACGCCGAGCTTCCAGCCGCGAGATTCGATGAGGTAATCGAAGACGAGCGCGAGAATATGATTCGGCGAGATGAAGGCGCCGTCGCGATCGAGAATTCCGAAGCGATCCGCGTCGCCGTCGGTGGCGAGTCCCGCGCTGGCTTTGGTTTCCTGGAGCGCCTTGACCAGAGGCTTGAGATTTTCCTCGGAAGGGTCGGGGCCGGAGCCGTCGAAAAGAACGTCGCGCGCGGTGCGAATCGCGTGAACTTGAATGCCGTGTTGGACGAGAAGAGCGTCGAGCCAGCCGGCGCCGCATCCGTGCAACGCGTCGTAAGCGAAAGATAATTTCGACGAGGCGATGACATCGAAACGCACTAGCTCGGCGAGACGATTGAAATATGGTTCGCGCAAGTCGATCGTCTCGAAGTTTGGCTTTTCTGTTTGCTCCGAAGGCTTCGGCGGGTGCTTGAGTAATTTGGCTACGCGAGCTTCGATATCCTTCGTGACTTCGGGTAGCGCGGGGGCGCCGTCGGGGCCGGAAAATTTCAGGCCGTTGTAGGCGGCGGGATTGTGACTGGCGGTGATGTTGATTGCGCCTTGAGTTTTGCGGCGGCGAATTTCAAAGGAGATGGCGGGTGTGGGAGTTTTGCCGCAGAAGAGCACTGGGCAGCCGTCGTTGACCAATACGGTGGCGGCGGCGCGGGCGAACTCCGGCGAGAAGAAGCGTGTATCGTGGCCGACGAGGAGCGTGGGATTTTTCGAGAGGCTGCGAACGTGCGCGGCGATTGCGGCGGAGGCGATGCGGACGCCGTCGAAGGTAAAATCGTCGGCGATGATTCCGCGCCAACCGGAAGTGCCGAAATGGATTGCGTTGGTCGTCATTATTTGGTCATCATGCGGAAGGTATTGTATCTTGCCGCGCGGGAATCGAACATTGGGAAAAGCGTGTGGGACGGGAAATAATTAGGGCAGATTTAGCAGCTTCTTGAAAACTCTACCCATTGTCATTCCGAGGAGCAACCGCGACGAGGAATCTGCATTTTCTTTGCGTTTTTGTAGACTATCGCCTTCTCGCGTCGCGGGAATGATAACCAAGAGTATTCTTTCAACAAGCTGCTGGAAGAGGCGGAGTATGACGGACAAAATTATGGTGATGGTGACGTGCGGGTCGCGGGCGGAGGCGAAGAAAATTGCGCGCGCCGTGGTGGAGGCGCGGCTCGCGGCGTGCGCGAATGTGCTGGGCAGTCCTGTGCAGTCAATTTATCGGTGGAAAGGGAAGGTCGAAACCGCGAAGGAAGTGTTGGTGCTGATGAAGAGCACGCGAAAACGATTTTCGGCGCTGGAACGCGCGATTCGGCGGCTGCACAGTTATGACACGCCTGAGATTATCGCGGTGCGAATTGCGGAGGGTGCGCGCGCGTATCTTCGATGGCTCGAGGAATCGGTTCGGCCGACCGGGAACCGGCGACCATCGCTACTTGCGTTAAATGCCACCTAGCGTCACGCTAGAAACGACGAACTTCTGGCTTTTGCAGTCGTAACGAAACTTAACGTCGCCCCAATCTGAAATCGCGAGCCACAACTTGTGCTTCTTATATGTGAGGTAGGAGACGGAAACTTGGATTTTCAATAGCGAGCCATCGCTCTGCATGGGGTGAATCCTAAGAATGGCAAATTCCTTCCGTAGTTTCCTGGATCTGTCCATCTGCTCGCGGCGATCTAGGTACTCGACACGGTAATCTCCCATTTCTGTTGGCAAACGGTCAGTAATTTCGTGCTCCTGTTCTACGAACACATGCCGGTAGTCCGTACGAACTCGGCTGCCGCCATCGCTATCATCGATGTGGCCCCAGGATTTCTCCATTTCAGACAGACTAGCGAACAGTGCCGCTGAATAAAGATTATCATTCTTCGCGGGAATCGGTCGCTCCTGCGGCAAGCCAGAAAAGGCACATAGGAGCAAAACGAAGCTAAGAACAGTCGAACGCTTGATTACGCACACGAAAAGTCTCCTTGTTAAGTCCAAGTTCGCACAATATTGCTTATTTCTGTCGGTAGGAGCAAGCGGTCGCGTACTACGCGACCTGCCCTACAAAGACGCAGCCCCGAGCGAGATTGGGCGCTAGATCTTGGCGAGGGCGTGGTCGAGGTCGGCGATTAGGTCTTCTACGTCTTCGATGCCGACGGAGAGGCGGACCAACCCGTCGGCGATGCCGATTTGCTTGCGAACGTCGGCGGGGATGGAAGCGTGAGTCATGGACGCGGGATGCGAGATGAGCGTCTCGACGCCGCCGAGGCTTTCGGCGAGCGAGCAGAGCTTGACGTGATTGAGCAAGTTGCGGGCCGAATCGAGGCTGCCAACGTCGAAAGAGAGCATGGCGCCAAAGCCGCGCTGCTGTTTTTTGGCGATAGCGTGTTGAGGATGGGAAGGGAGGCCGGGATAGATGACGCGCTGCACTTTGGGATGGGATTCGAGGAATTTGGCCATGGCCATGCCGTTCAAGTTGTGCCGATCCATGCGCACGGCCAACGTCTTGATTCCACGGGAGACGAGGAAGCAGTCCATCGGAGCAAGTCCCGCGCCGGCGGAGCGTTGGAGGAAGTAAATTTTCTCGGCGTCCTCTTTGCGCGAGAGGATAGCAGCGCCGGCGATGCAGTCGCTGTGGCCGTTCAAGTATTTGGTCATGGAATGGACGACGATGTGCGCGCCGAGGGCGAGCGGTTGCTGGAGATAAGGGCTGAGGAAAGTGTTGTCCACTACCATTGTAAGATTCTTGTCGCGAGCGAGCGCGGCGATGGCGGCGAGATCGGTGACGATCATTGTGGGATTCGTGGGCGTTTCGACGTAAATCATTTTGGTTGAGGGGCGGAGTGCTTTCTGGACTTGTTCGAGACACGAAGTGTCAATAAAACTGAATTCCATGCCGAGTTGAACCAGAAATTGCGTCGTGAGGCGGTAGACTCCACCATAAACGGCGCGGGAAAGAATGGCGTGGTCTCCAGGCCGGAGCAATCGAAAGACCGAATCGATGGCCGCCATGCCGGAAGTGAAAACGTAAGCCGCGACTCCGCCTTCGAGTTTGGCGACGGTGCGCTCGAGGGCTTTGCGATTCGGATGGTTCGTGCGCGCGTAGTCGTAACCTTTGTTGCTGCCGAGGGCTTCCTGGACGTAGGTGGACGTTTGATAGATAGGCGCGACGATAGAGCCGGTGGAGGGATCGGGCTCCTGCCCCACATGAATCGCGTCGGTTGAAAATCCCATCGTCAATCCTCCTTAAGGCTTGCAGGCGACGCACGTGCAGCGCGCGGCAGGCGGCGCATGCGCGGATTGAAGGTATCGCAGAGGGTGCGAGGCAGTCAAATGGGCTAAGAGTTGTCGACCAGGACGTACAAAGTCGCGGCGAACCGAAGGGCATCGCACGCCGCGTTCTGAAGCATCGAAATTAAAAACTCCGGGTGATAGAATGCGTGCGAGGGGAGTGTCACCAAAAGTGTTCACAAGGATCTTCTTAAAAATGATGGCCGGACTGGCCGTGGTCGTGCTTGCTGGCGCGATGCTTGGTTGGACGCCGGCGACGACCGCGACGGGGAAGCCGGATAAAGAGAATCCGGTGAGCGCATTGCAGATTGTTGTGACCGGCGGCGACCCAGGCAAGCCAGTGGACAACGCCAGCGTTTATGTTCGCTACGAAGAGCCGCGCTTTCTCCGCCATCCCAGGAAGATTGAATTGGACTTGAAGACCGATCTGGCGGGAATCGCGAAGGTGAAAGATGTTCCGCGCGTGAAAATAATGATTCAAGTGGTCAAAGATGGGTGGAGGCCGTTTGGACAGTACTACGTGTTGGACAAGGAAGAGGAGACGATCAAGATTCATTTGAAGCCGCCAGCGCATTGGTACTGAAATTGCCCGCTGGAAGTATTTGCCCGCGAACCTTTGTTGACGCACTTCCTGATTGCCGCCCGAAGCGATCCAGTAATTACCTTGGATTTGAATGGGGAATTGCCCTAGTTTAGTGCAAAGAGCATTAGACGCTTTAATCGTCCACGCTTACGAGACGGCGAGGGAATTTTTCCACAAGGTTTTCAACACAACTGTTGAAAACTTTTTTGTCGTCGGGATTTTTTCTTCAGACCAGGTCCTGTACCGTTCAATCCGGAGCGCGACTGCACAATCTTTCCACGCGAGCTGGAATTGCGCGGCCATGATGGGGTTTTCGTCGTCGTGATATGATGCCAGGACGTAACGATCATGTTCCTCGATGAAACGGCTCATCGTCAATGCGGACGACTTTGGTTACACGCGCGGGGTGAACGCGGGAATCGTGCGGGGATTTCGCGACGGGATTGTGACGAGCGCGACGATTATGGCCAATGGCGATGCGTTCGAAGACGCAATCAAGTGCGCACAAGCCAATCCTAAGCTGGGAGTTGGATGCCATCTCGTGTTGGTCGGCGGGAAATGTGTCGCGCCTGTGACGCAAGTGAGCTCTCTCGCTGATTCGGAAGGGCGCTTGCCGCCATCGCTGCGGGCTCTCCTATCAAAACTATCCACAGGTTCAGTGCGACTGCAAGCAATCGAAGCCGAGCTTCGAGCGCAGGTGGAGCGTGTGATCGCGTCCGGATTGCGCCCGACACATTTTGATTCCCACAAGCACACGCATGCGCATCCAAGGGTGATGGAAGTAGTAGTACGAGTGGCGGAGGAATTCAAGGTGACGCGAATTCGAAAGCCATTCGAGGACGCGAAGTCATTGCTGTGGCCCCCGTGCCGGAGTTGCGTAAGCTCATGGAAGCAACGCGCGACGGCATTGATCGCTGGAGTTAACGCGTCAAGTTTCCAAAAGCTGGCGAGTTCGCATGGGATTCGCACTCCGGACCATTTTATGGGCGTTGCGGCGACGGGAAGGTTGAATCGCGAGGCAATTCTGGCCATGATAGGGGCGATGCGCGACGGCGTGACGGAACTGATGTGCCATCCAGGGCAGTACGACGAGGAGTTGGAGAAGTCTTCCACACGTCTGAAACGGGAGCGCGGGGCGGAATTGGAAGGCTTGACTGATCCAGATGTGCGGCGGGCAATACGTGAGCATAACGTATGCCTGATGAATTTCGAGGGGTTGGACGGAAACAATGCGTGACGCAGAAGCCGGAACGCCGAAGTATTCAATCGTTATCCCCGTCTTGAACGAGGAAGGTTCGCTGCGGGAGTTGCACAAGCAGCTTTCCGAAGTGATGAAGGGAAGATTTGAGCCTGTGGAATTTGTATTTGTCGACGACCACAGTTTGGATTCCAGTCCGGAAATCCTTGCAGAACTTGCAGATGAGGATCCGCGAGTGGTTTCGCTAAGACTAAAGCGGAAATACGGGCAGACAGTGGCGCTGGCGGCCGGCTTTGATCATGCAAACGGGGACATTATTATATCGATGGACGGAGACTTGCAGCACGATCCAGCCGATATCCCGGCGATGGTCGAAGCGCTCGAGGCAACCGATTCGGATATTGTCAGCGGGTGGCGCCAGAAGCGTGTGGATAACTTCTTCTTTCGGCGAATACCTTCGAGAGTGGCCAACTGGCTGATGGCGAAGCTTTCGGGCGTGAACATCCATGATTTCGGCACGACGTTCAAGGTATATCGGCGGGAAACGATTAAAGATGTGCGCCTCTATGGTGAACTGCATCGATTCATTCCGGCGCTGGCTTCCTTAAACGGCGCGAAGGTGATTGAGGTACCGATACGCAATGTGCCGCGACCTCAAGGGAAGTCGCATTATGGGATTTCGCGCACAAGCCGGGTTTTCTTCGACTTAATCACGATTCGTTTCTTGCTCCGGTATATGTTGCGGCCGCTGCACTTTTTTGGTCCGGCGGGGATGATCAGTTTTCTGGCGGGCGGTGGCATTCTGGGATTTCTATTTCTGGATAAAGTGTTCACGGGGGCGGATATATTCGTCCAGCACGGGCCGCTGCTGATCTTGGGGATGCTTCTGTCGCTTTTCGGGCTTCAATTCCTGGCGACCGGACTGGTTGGCGAGTTGATGATGCGGAATTACTTCGAAGCGCACCAAAGGCCAGTCTACCGGCTTGAACGAATCATGAATTCACCGCGAACGTCAGATGCGCGGCGCTGAGCGTTGCAATTGCGCCTCCGCCAGGAATCTGATAACAATAGACCGTCGATTGCAATGGAGACGAACTCGCGCGCGGTGCGGGCCGAACGGTTTGGACGCGCATCCAGCTTTCGCCTCGCAAAATTTGTGTAGCATCGGGAGATCGCATGGAAAAGGGAACGATTATCTTGCGGCGAAATCGGCGGAGTATTGGACACCCTATCGTCGCGGCATTGCTCATGATGACCCTAGGCGCTCTCGCGTGGGCCGGCGGGGATCCGTGGAAGACGAAGCCCTTCGAGCAGTGGAACGAAAACGACATTAGGCAGATCCTGCATGATTCCCCGTGGGCGAGAGTCGAATATGTTCCGGTGGAATGGAAAGCAGGGGGCGGCGGCAAATCCGAGATGGGCCGCGCGCCCGGAGGAACTGTGTCGGCGGATCAGGGACCTGCAGGTGGCGCTGCAGATGTGGGCCAGCAGGCCATGGGAACACCGGAAGGGCAAGCCGCTTTCTATGTGCGTTGGAATTCGTCCCGCACGACGCGGGAAGCGCTGGTTCGCGACGGAGTGTTGGCTGGACAGATAAAGGAGGACGAGGCGGCGAGGTACCTGAGCGCGCCGATCGTCAACTACGAGGTGGTCGTTATCGGACCGGACATGTCGCCATTCGGAAGTATTAGCGAGGATGACTTGAAAGCAAAAGCCTATCTGCGCGGAAAGCAGTCGAAAGCGAAAGTGGGTGCCACAAGCGTCGAGATTAGCCGAAGCGCGGACGGGCGCCAGGTTACAGCTGTGATGTTCTCGTTTCCGAGGAAAACAGCGGACGGCAAAGACGTCGCAGCGCCCGGTGAGAAGGGACTGCAATTCGTGTGCAACATAAAGGACTTAGATCTGAATACCACGTTCGATCCACGGAAAATGGCCGACCAAAAGGGCCCCGATTTCTAGAACGCGGCGGCGGCGCTAAGAGGGACGGTCAGGGCGCTTGACGGTTTGGGCGCCCTGTTTTTTTGCTGTGTCGTAGTCTAGGTGATGTTTTCTTGGTCGTTTGATTTAAGAGGGATCTAAAAGCGGGGGCTTGGATGAGTCCAGGGGAAGACAAATTCTTTCGAGCGCGAATCACGCATCGCGCCGACATTGCCACGGATTTGTGGATTATCCGCCTGGAACCCAACGGTGAATTTCGCTTTCAGCCCGGGCAATATGCGACGCTTGGCGTACAGGGAGCAGAGAAATTAATCGAAAGGGCGTATTCAATCGTGTCGGCGCCGCACGAGAAGGAACTAGAGATTTTCATCGAACTGGTCCCGCAAGGTGAACTGACGCCTTTGCTGTACTCGTTGCAGGCGGGCGCGGAACTGACCATGCGCAAGATTCCGAAAGGGCGATTCACTCTGGACACCAAGAGCGGACGGAAGAACCATCTGCTGCTTTCCACCGTCACGGGGATCGCGCCGTTTGTCAGCTACATCCGGGCGCTCGGCAAAGACTGGCGCGAAAAGAAATTTGACGGCGGGCACCGTTTGTATGTGATCAATGCGGCGAGCCGTTCGTGGGAGTTCGGTTATCGCGAGGAATTCGAAAAGGCCGCCGCGGAATTTCCGTGGCTCAAGTATGTGGCATCGATTAGCCGTCCGTGGGAAGAAACGTCGCCGTGGAAGGGCGAAACAGGGCGCGTCGAGGACTTAGTCCGCAAATATGCGGACTCGTGGGGTCTGGACGGGACGAACACTTCCGCGTATCTCTGCGGTCATCCGCAGATGATCGAAAACAGCAAAGGCATTCTGCGGCGGCGAGGATTCCCGAAGGAATCAGTGCGCGAAGAAGTCTACTGGATACCCGCCAAAGAACCGCACGCGTAGCAAACCCGAACTGCCATTAACATCGCGCGAGACGGTCCGCAGCCGAGCCGCGCCAAATCAGATCGGACCGCCGGCAGAGGCGATTTCGTCGATGGCGCTTTGCGTGGCGTGCAGTGGCACGGAAACGTGGACCGTTTCATCCGGGTCATCCACGTCAACAACAATCGAGCCGCCGCTCTTGACCACGGTTGCGTGTTCATCCGCATCCGTGACGTCAACCAGCGGTCCGTCGGGACAATCGGCGAGGCCGGAGATCGCTGCATCAATCACCGGCAGATAGCGGCGCACGTCCCGTCCGCCCTCAGCCAGATAGTGATTCGGCACGAATTTCAAAGTAACAGGCACAATCATCGCCGGCACGACGAGCGAGATGTGCGTGCCATTGGTTTGTTTCTCGTGGACGTTGACGTGGATGAAGCCTTCGCTGGAAACGACCGCGCCCGCGACGACCGCAGTGCCCAGGAATCCCAGTCCGATTTTTCCGAGCAGCAGCATAATTGAATTCTCCTCTGTTTTCGCGCTGATACGGCGACTGAGTTAATCGGATGTGTTGCGTGAGTCGATCCACACGCGCACGGTTTGGCTGTTGTCCGTGACCGTCACCAGGGTGGTGTCGCCGGCCTTTTCCAGGGCTTGAATGGCCGCCAAGACGTTGAGCTGCCGGCCATCGGCGGATGCAAGCGCTTGCGCGACGTCCCACGGAATTGTGACGTCCACTTTTTCTTTGCCCTCTTTATCAATCACGTGAACGATCATTTTGCCGTTGGATTTGGCGACGCGCACGTCTGTGTCCGGCTCCTGAACGGTGACGAACTCGCCGTCGGGAGAGGATTTGACTGCATCGAAGAGCATCTTCAGGTCGACGCCATTGGCGTGGAAATTTCCGAGCTCGACCTTGCCGTCGCGAAGCTGACCCTGATTGATGGCAGGGATTACTTTTTCGGCGAGGGAAAGGGGAATGTTGACGCGGACGTGTTCGCGTCCTACCGGATCGTCTACTTTCACGTGGAGGTAACGCTCGGCGGGAGCTGCCAGAGCTACAGTTCCCATACAGAGGATCGCCAGAACAGGAAGAATGGTTTTCATCGTTGAGCGCCTCCTTGGGCGTTCAGCGATAGTTACGTCGGGAGGCGCGAAAAAGTTCCCTGGTTTTCGAGTGAAGAGGAACGAGTCGCCTGTTGAAAAACCCTATTTCGTTGTCATCCCGCCCTGAGACACGAAGGGAGCCGCCACGCAGCGAGGCCTGCCTGCCGCAGGCAGGGATCTGCTTTGTCCTTGGATTTTTGTGAACCGCGGCTCCCTCGCAACAGCAGAAATGGCAGCCAACTGCACTTTTTCCACAATCCACTAGTCGCGCTGGGGCTTGAAGTACAGGACTGACAGAGGCGGTAGCTTGATTTTGATGGAGTGCGGACGGCCGCTCCAGGGGATAGGTTCGGCGCGGACGCCGCCAGTGTTGCCTGCGTCGCTGCCAGAATAGTAGGCCGAGTCGGTGTTGAGAATCTCCCGATAAAAGCCGGGCTCTGGGACGCCGAGACGATAGTCTTCGCGCGCGACAGGCGTAAAGTTGCAAACGACTGCGAGAAAATCTTCGGCGCGGCGGCCACGGCGAAGGAACGCGAGAACGCTGGCGTCCGCGTCGTGAACTTCCAGCCATTCGAAACCCTGCCACTCGAATTCCAGGTCGTGGAGCGCCGGTTCCTTAGCGTATAGGTGGTTCAAATCCTTCAGGAGCCGCTGAATGCCCTGATGCGGAGCGTATTGCAGCAGATGCCAGTCGAGGCTGGTATTTTCCCACCACTCGCTCCATTGCGCGATTTCGGAGCCCATGAAGAGAAGCTTTTTGCCGGGATGCGCGTAGAAGTAGCCGTAGAGCAGGCGCAGGTTTGCGAATTTGTGCATGTCGTCGCCGGGCATTTTGGCAATCAGCGAGCGCTTGCCGTGGACGACTTCGTCATGCGAAAGCGGAAGAATGAAATTCTCGTTGAAGGCATAGAGCATGGAGAATGTGAGTTCGCCGTGGTGGAACTTGCGATGAATGGGATCGAGAGCGAAGTAGCGAAGGGTATCGTTCATCCAGCCCATGTTCCATTTGAGGTCGAAGCCGAGTCCGCCTGCATAAGTAGGCCGCGAGACGGAAGGCCATGAAGTGGATTCCTCCGCGATCATCAGCGTGCCGGGCTGGCGAGTGTGAACGACTTCGTTGAGCCGCTTGAGAAACGCAATTGCTTCCAGATTTTCGCGGCCACCGAATTGATTTGGCAGCCATTCGCCCTGACGGCGCGAGTAGTCGAGATAGAGCATGGAGGCGACGGCGTCAACGCGAAGGCCGTCAATGTGATACTTGTCGAGCCAGAAGAGGGCGTTCGAGAGCAGGAAATTCTGAACTTCATTGCGGCCGTAATTAAAAATCAGCGTTCCCCAGTCGGGATGAGCGCCGCGGCGCGGATCAGCGTGCTCGTAAAGATGCGTTCCGTCGAAAAACGAGAGGCCATGCGCGTCGCGAGGGAAATGGCCGGGCGTCCAGTCAAGGAGGACGCCGATGCCGGCCTGATGGCAGCGGTCGACGAAGGCCATGAAATCCTTGGGCGAGCCATAACGGCTGGTGACAGCGAAATAGCCAATTGTTTGGTATCCCCACGAGGCGTCGAACGGATGCTCCATCATGGGCATCAGCTCGATGTGCGTGTAGCCCATTTGCTTCACGTAGGGAATGAGTTCGTCGCCCATCTCGCTGTAGGTGAGCCAGCGGCCCCCGTCAGCGCGACGCCACGAACCGAAATGGACTTCGTAAATGGAAATGGGCGCGTGTTGCCAGTCGAATCGCAGGCGCCGGTCCAGCCATTCGGAGTCTTGCCAGGCATAGCCTTCAATGTCGACGACTACAGAACTGGATTTTGGGCGCAGTTCGCCGGCGAAGCCGTAAGGATCAGCTTTCAGCGTCAAGACGTCGTTGAAACGCGAACGTATCTCAAATTTGTAAAGGTCGCCCTTGCTCAAACCGGGAATGAATATTTCCCACACTCCAGTGCTCGCGCGGCTGCGCATGGGATTAACGCGGCCGTCCCAGGAATTAAAATTGCCGACGACGCTTACGCGCTTTGCGTTGGGCGCCCAAACGCCGAAATGCACTCCGCAAACGCCTGCGACTTCCCGGACGTGCGCGCCTAGTTTTTCGTAATTCTGGTAGTGAGTGCCTTCGCCGAGAAGATAAAGGTCGAGGTCCGTCAGCAGAGGAGGGAAGGCGTAAGGATCATAAGTATCCCAGGATTTTCCGTCGGGATACGTGATTCGAAGGCGATAAGCCGTGGGGGCGATATCGAGCGCGTCAGATGATGCGCCAGGCGATTTCCGGGACGATATTCCGGCCGGCATGTTCGTCAGTGGGACGATCGCTTCATAAAGACCGTCGGCGTGAATGCGAGTCGCAGGATATTCCTCTGCCGGTTTGCCCCAGAGAACTACGACTTGCGTGGCATGAGGTTGAAGAGTGCGAATTGCGAGCGCCGGCTTTCCGGGCAAATTCGCGGGGTGCGGGCCGAGGAAATGGAAAGGATCGGAATGCTCCGCGCGGAGCAATAAATCCATTTCCGGATTCGCGGACGGCGAGATAGTTGAAGCGGCGTCCGCCGGCGTGCCGGCATTCTCTAAAATGGACAGTTCGTGCCTCCAGTTATCATGACCCGCATCTATTTTAGCGCAGAGGCGCTGAAACGATTCGATGATTTCAATCGCCACATAAAAAACCTGTGAACGTAACATGACGGCGTGTTCGTGGAGTGATTGGTATCGACGCGCCGCGCTGGACAGAAATGAGACGGAAAGGTACGCTATGGCCCTTACGACTGCAGCTAGCCACTGAGGAGGAAGTCAAATGCGGAAGATTGTGGGTTCGCTTCTGATGGTAGCGTTTGTCGGCGCGATCGCCGGCGCAAGCGCGGTATCAGCTCAGCAGGCCACAAAGAAAGCGCCAGGGCCAGAACAAGTGCTCTTGCGGCAATGGAACGACCTCGGACGCAGGGTAACCACCATGGCTGAGGACTGGCCCGCGGACAAATACAGCTATCGCCCGAATGACAAGGTCCGCACATTCGGCCAGATATTGTTGCATCTGGCGAGCTCAAACTATTACGCGACGAATCCGGCGCTTGGCAAAAGCACGAAGGGCATCGAAAATGATCCCAAGGGATATACGACCAAAGAACAGATTGTGGCATTTGTGAAGAAATCGTTCGCCGATGGCGCGGCGGCGCTCGAAAAGGGCGGCAATGCGGGCGCGATCGCGCATTTGAGCGACTGGGTGGGAATCATCGAGCACGGCGGCGAGCATTACGGAAATCTGGTGACGTATTACAGGAACAACAATGTCGTTCCACCAGAATCGCGCCCGAAGAAATAAGGTCTGTCATCCTAAATATTAGGACAGGAATCGCGACATGAAGCGGAGCCTTGCGTATGCGTTTTTCATATTGGCGGCAGGACTGAGCATGGTCAGCATCGGAAGCGCACAAGACCGGACGCAGGGACGTTCCATGGTGACCACGCGCTACGGAATCGTGGCGGCGGAAAGTCCGCTGGCGGCGCAAGCGGGCGCGCAAATCCTGTCGCGTGGCGGTAACGCGATTGACGCGGCTGTGGCGACGAACGCGGTGATGGGCGTCGTCGAGCCAATGATGAACGGGATGGGCGGCGACCTGTTCGTGATTGTCTACGACGCAAAGAGCGGCAAGCTGTACGGGTTGAACGCGAGTGGTTGGTCGCCGAAGGGACTGACGCCGGAATTCTTGAAGAACAAAGGCGTCACAACGATGCCGCAACACGGAATCGATTCCGTTACCGTGCCCGGAGTCGTCGACGGCTGGTCGAAACTGCTGGGCAGGTTTGGGAAGCTGAACCTTGAACAGGACCTTGCGCCCGCGATTCGCTACGCGCACGAGGGTTTTCCCGTGCCGGAGTGGGACGCGGAGTACTGGGGAGCCGCGGCTGGATTTTTGAAGAAGAATCCGGCGACGGCAAGCCTGTATCTTTTGCAGGGGGAAGCGCCGAAAGTGGGAGAAATTTTCCGCAACGAGGCATTGTCACGCTCGCTGGCGCTGGTCGCGAAAGGCGGGCGCGACGCGTTTTACAAAGGGGAGCTTGCGCACCGCATTGTGGATTTTTCAAAACGTGAAGGCGGTGCGATGACGCTCGAAGACATGGCGGATTATTCGAGCGAATGGGTCGAGCCGCTTTCGACCAAGTATCACGGCTGGGAAGTGTATGAGTTGCCGCCGAACGGACAGGGAATCGCAGCGCTCGAAATGTTGAACCTGATGCAGCAGTTCCCGCTGTCGCAATTCGGCCACAATTCCGCCGACGCGCTGCACGTGATGATCGAGGCGAAAAAGCTGGCGTACGCGGATTTGCGGCGCTACGTCGGCGATCCGCGATTCAGCAAAATCCCGGTGGCGGGATTGCTGTCTGACGATTACGCGCGCGAACGCGCCAAATTGATCGATATGTCCAAGGCGAATTGCAACGTCAGCCCTGGAATGCCGAACGAAAAATTGGGCGATACGACGTATATGACCGTCGTCGATCAGCAAGGCAATATGGTTTCGCTGATTCAGAGCAATTACGATGAATTTGGGTCGCGGCTGGTGGCCGATGATACGGGCTTCGTGCTGCAAGATCGCGGCGCGTTGTTCAATCTTGAGCCGGATTCGCCGGATGTGCTGGCCGGCCATAAGCGGCCGCTGCACACGATTATTCCGGCGTTTATGAGCAACGGCGACACGCGAATCGCTTTCGGCATCATGGGCGGATTCAATCAGGCCCAAGCACACGCGCAATTTGTGTCGAACATCGTGGATTTTGGAATGAACATTCAGGCGGCGATGGAGGCCGCGCGGTTCGACAAAATCACTTTCGGCGGCTGCGACGTGCAAATCGAAGACCGCGTTCCCGCGGACGTTCGCGCCGCGCTTACGGCTCGAGGGCACCAACTGGAAGTTCGCGGCGCATTTTCTTCGCACATGGGCGGCGGGCAGGCTACCGAGCGCAACTTCGCAACCGGCGTGAATTTCGGCGCTTCGGACCCACGTAAGGACGGCGAAGCGATTCCGGAGCCGCCGCCGCATCCGTGATCGGGGCTCGGGATGGGAATCAGGCACCCTGTGGTACCGACGTACTATTGCTGTTCCTCGACGGCACACGCTAAATAGTTGATTGGGTGTGGGTTTCTGAAAGCCACAGATTTATTTAGGTAACTTTTCGCAGAGGTGCGCGCGATTCCAGGATAAGTTTGCGCGTGCGCCATCCGCGCCGCAGCGGCTTTCATAAAAATTCAATGCCGATTAAGGTCGATTCCGTTCGCTCCAACCGTAAAAAAGGTAAATCCACATCCCGAAACGGCGGACACGACTCCCTCGAAATTACAACGCCTGCGACAATTGCCGCGAGTCCGGCGGAAAGCCAACAAGGAAAGCGCGACCAGATTGAGCATGCGGTCAGCGAACGTAACGTCTTTCTGACCGCCATCGTCGAAAATAATCCGCTCGCCAGCGTGGTGCTGGATTCAAACAACAGAGTCCAGCTCTGCAATCCCGCCTTCGAACGTCTTTTTGGATACCCACTGGATGAAATTGCCGGATGCGATGTGGACGGCTTCATCGCGCCTCCCGCGCTCGCTGCCGAAGCGGCGGATTTCAGTTGTCGGACTTTGGCGGGAGAAAGCCTTCAGGCCACAACGCGGCGTCGCCGCATGGACGGCAGCCTTGTAGACGTCGAAATTTATGCAGCCCCGTTGATGTTGCAAGGGAAGCTGGCGGGAATTTTTGCCGTGTATGAGGAAATCACGGAACGGAAACGAGCCCACGATCAGCTTAGAGCTGCGGAAGCGCGCTATCGCCAGCTTGTCGAGCAACTCCCGGCCATAACTTATGTGGCGGAATTCGGTGTCGCGGGAAATTGGGAATATGTAAGTCCGCAAATCGGAACTTTTCTTGGGTTTTCGCAGTCGGAATGGATGGCGAGCACCGGGCAGTGGCTCAGGCAGGTTCATCCGGACGACCGAAAACAAGTGATGAACGCAGAAGAGCACAGCAAGCGCACCGGCGAGAATATCGACATCGAATATCGAATGCTGGCGCGAGATGGACGCGTGGTGTGGTTCCGCGATCGAGCCATTGTTAGCCGCGGAGAAGGCGGCCGTATGTTGCAGCACGGCTTCATGCTCGATATCACCGAGCGCAAGGAAGCGGAAGCCGCGTTGATGAAGCTGAGCCGCCAAACAAACATGATTCTCAATTCGGCCGGCGATGGAATATTTGGCTTGGATCGAGAAGGTCATCCAACGTTTGTGAACCGCGCGGCGGCGCGCATGTTCGGATACGAGCCGGAAGAGATCATTGGCAGGAACGGCCACGCGCTCTGGCATCACACCAAAGAGGACGGCACGCCTTATCCGGAGAACGAGTGTCCTGCGTTCGCCGTATTGCGCGACGGAATTACGCGGCATGGAGCGAATGATTTCTATTGGCGGAAGGACGGAACCAGCTTTCCGGTTGAGTTCATCAGCACGGCCATTCGCGAGGGCGAGGATGTGGTGGGCGCGGTGGTCACTTTCCGCGACATTACGGCGCGTCAGCGGGCGGAAAAAGCGCAAAAGCAAGCGGAGGAAAGATTCCGCAGCATATTCGAAAATGCCGTTGAAGGAATTTACCAGTCAACGCCGGATGGCCGATTTATCAGCGTGAATCCCGCCATGGCGCGGATGTTCGGTTACGCCTCTCCCGAAGAAATGATCGAGGCCATCAGTGACATTGGACGGCAACTATACCTCGATACCACGCAACGCGAAGAATTCAAGCGCGCCATGGAAAAATTCGACGTGGTCGAGAGATTCGAAACTCAAGTCTGCCAGAAGGACGGCACAAAAATCTGGATTTCAGAAACGTCCCGCGCGGTCAGGAACGTCGTTGGGCGAATCTGCTATTACGAAGGAACCATCGAGGATGTGACTTCGCGGAAGCGCGCAGAAGCGGAACGGCAGGTGTCCTTTGAAATCATTCACGCCGCCAACGTCACGGACAATCTGGACGAACTGCTCCATCGCATCCACCAGTCCTTAAAGCGAGTTCTGTACGCCGAGAATTGCTTTGTGGCGCTTCACGATCCGATCTCAGGCATGTTCCATTTCCCATTTTTCGTGGACCAGTACGACAGCGCGCCGCCTCCGCAGAAAATGGGAAGAAGTTGCACAACGTATGTCTTCCGCAAAGGCGAGGCCATGCTGATTCCACAGGGCGTTTTTGACGCGCTGGTGGAACACGGTGAAGTCGAGCTCGTTGGAACGCCATCGCCGTCGTGGCTGGGAGTTCCGCTGCGAACACCTTCGGCGACCATCGGAGTGCTGGTGGTGCAGCATTACGAAGATGAGCGCGCCTACACGCACCGCGATTTGGAATTTCTTTCTTCCGTCGGAGGGCAGATCGCCCTGGCCATTGAGCGCAAGCGCGCGGAAACTGCTTTGCGGGAAAGCGAAGCGCGTCTGCGAGTGCTGATTGAACAATTGCCCGCCGTGCTCTGGACAACGGACAGCGAATTGCGCTTCACGTCGTCGGTGGGCGCAGGCCTGAGTCGTTTGGGCCTGAAGCCGCAGGAAGTCGTCGGCAAGTCCCTCTACGAGTTTTTTCAGACGGGGGATCGCAATTTTGTGCCTCTTGCCGCGCACCGGCGCGCGCTGGCTGGCGAGTCGGTGACGTTCCACGTGGAATGGGGAGGCGGGTCCTATGCATGCCACGCCGAACCGCTGCGGACCGGGGAGGGGAATGTGTTTGGCGTCATCAGCATGGCGCTGGACATTACGGATCGCAAGCAGCTCGAGGCGCAATTGCGTCAAGCGCAGAAGATGGAGGCGGTGGGTCGGCTCGCCGGCGGAATCGCGCACGATTTCAATAATCTTTTAATGGTGATTCAAGGCTACACGGAGCTGCTACTCGACCGCCTGGGTGGCGAACATCCGCTGCGCCGCAATGCAGAGCAAATTCATGACGCGTCACAGCGCGCCGCTGGTCTGACGCGGCAGTTGCTCGCCTTCAGCCGCAAGCAAATGCTCGCGCCGCAGGTGTTGAATATTCAGTCCGTGGTATCGGACATGAACAGCATTTTGCGGCGTCTGATTGGCGAGGACATCGAACTTGTCACAGTGAACCCGCCGGAGTTGTGGCACGTGCGCGCGGACCGCAGCCAGGTGGAGCAAGTGATTCTGAATCTCGCCGTCAATTCCCGCGACGCCATGCCCGACGGCGGCAAAGTGACGATTGAAACCGCCAACGTCGAGCTCGACAGTTCCTACTCGCGACAGGCGGTTGTCGAGCCGGGTGAATACGTGATGATCGCGGTCAGCGACACGGGTTGCGGCATGGACGCGGAAACGCAAGCGCACGTTTTCGAACCATTTTTCACGACGAAGGAAAAAGGCAAGGGCACGGGCTTGGGACTCGCCACGGTCTATGGCATCGTCAAACAGAGTGGCGGCTACATCTGGCTGTACAGCGAAGCAGGGAAGGGCGCCACGTTTAAAATATATTTGCCGCGCGTGCGAGAAGCCGAAAAGCCGGCACAGCAAAAACCGGAGACAAAGTCTTTCCCGTTGGGCTGCGAGACAATTCTGCTGGTGGAAGACGAAAAGGGCGTCCGGGAACTGGCCCGCGAATATCTCGAACAGATTGGTTATACGGTTCTCGACGCGGAAAATTCGCAGCGTGCCATCGAGCTCGTGAAGAATCATCCGGGTGCGATTGAGTTGCTCTTCACCGATGTGGTGATGGCGGGAATGAGCGGGCGACAGCTCGCCGAAGAAATGCAGAAACTGCGTCCCGGCATCCGCGTTCTCTATATGTCTGGATACGCGGACGAAGCAATCGTGCACCATGGCATCCTCGGCCGCGGAATGGTGCTGCTGCAAAAACCCTTCACCTTGAACTCGCTCGCCTTGAAGGTGCGCGAGACACTCGACGAAAAGAACTGACCCGTTTTTTTGGCGCGCACGCGCCGCCTTCCACCCGCACGAAATCCGACCCCTGATTGATTTTCGCGGTGCGCCCCGATAGCATGTCACCTCTCTCCTTTTTCGAAATTGGAGGAAGTCGCAATGGCTCGGGACATTCGTACCAGACGTTTGGCGACGCGCGCTGTTCACGCGGGTGAGCGAACACGCTCTGACGGATTTGTTCCCATGTCCACGCCCATTTACAGCACCGCGACTTTCATTTACGACCATCTCGCCGATATCGATTCCATCAGCGCCGGCGAACGCACGGGCTTCACGTATTCCCGCCACGGCAATCCGACAAACGCGGCATTGGAGGCGGCGGTCGCTTCACTTGAAGGCGGCGGAGTCGCGCTGAGCGTCGCTTCCGGAATGTCCGCGATTTTGCTGGCGCTGCTCGCTGCGGGCGTGGAGCAGGGAACTACGATTGCAGCTTCGCAGGAAATTTATGGAGTAACGACAAAATTCCTGCTCGATGTCGTCGCGCGCTGGGGAGCGCGCATCGAGTTCGTGGACGTTTTCGATCCCGCCAAGCGCAATGATATTTGGAAGCTCGAGCCGAAAGTGCTGCTGCTGGAGAGTCTGACGAATCCGCTGCTCCGCGTTCCGGATTTGCCTTCGCTGATTAAAGAAGCGCGCGGGCACAAGACGCGCGTCATCGTGGACAATACTTTCGCGACTCCGTTGCTCTTGCGGCCGCTCGAGCATGGTGCGGATTTCGTAGTTCACAGCGCAACGAAATATTTTGGCGGACATGGCGATTTGACGGGCGGCGTGCTTGTCGCCCAGGAAGAACACGCGGCGGAAATGCGCCACTTTGCGCGACTCGTCGGCGCGGTACTCGGGCCGTTCGAGGCGTGGCTGACGCTTCGAGGAATGAAAACCCTGCCTCTGCGCTTCGCGCGGCAATGCGAAAATGCGCAGCGGCTCGCCGAATGGCTCTCCACACATCCGCGAATCGAGAGCGTTTATTATCCGGGTCTCGATTCGCATCCGGACCATGCACTCGCAGCGGCGCTTTTTAACGGGCAGGGCGCAGGCGGCGTGTTGTCGCTGAAGATTCGCGGTGCGAGCCGTGAAGACATTTTTCGTCTCGTCGATTCGCTTGAACTGTTTTTGAAAGCGACCTCTCTGGGAGACGTTCAGAGCCTGGTGCTTTACCCGGCGATTTCTTCGCATCGCGATCTTTCACCGAAGCAGCGCGAGCGATTGGGGATCACGGACAACCTGATTCGCCTCTCCGCCGGAGTTGAGGACGCCGAGGATTTGAAAGACGATTTAGAGCAAGCTTTGGCGAAGCTCTAGCCCTTCCGTTTCTGGCACAATGTCACTTCAATCGTAAGATTGCCGCTGCTCGTTTGCGTTTCGACGAAGGAGTCGCGTTTAGCCGTGCCGCATCGTACCAACGAAAATTCCCTTGAGGCACAAATGCTGGTGGCGTGCGCGCGCAAGCAAATGGACGCCGCGCAGCAAAAGCATTTCAACGGACTTGCCGCGCAGCCCCTCGACTGGGCTGTTCTGATGCAACTGGCAAACGAAAATGGCTTGTTGCCGTTGCTGCACAAGCATTTGACGGAGGCTGCGACCGGCAGCATACGCCCGGATGTTCTGGAGCAAATTGCGCAAGCGAACCGCCAAAGCGCCCTGCGCGGACTTCTTCTTACCGCCGAGTTGCTGCGCATTCTGGATGCTTTTCGCCAACGAGGAATTCGAGCGGTTCCCTATAAGGGGCCGGTGCTCGCACAGCGCGCGTTCGGCAGCCCGTCGCTGCGCCAGTTTGAGGATTTAGACATTGTGACGCCGCAAAGATCTATGCCAGCGGTCTACGACGCGATGCAGGAACTTGATTATCAAGCGCGGCTTCCGAAGGAGCGTTTCGTGGCAGAGGGTTCGCGGGCGATCCCCGGAGAGTACGTTTTCATCCACCGTGTAAACAGCGCGATGGTCGAGCTGCACACGGAGTGGACGCTTCGGCACTTTCCCGTGCGTCCGGACATGGAAGCAATGGCGCGCCGTTCGACCGTCGTGTCTGTCGATGGCAAAGATGTTGCGGCTTTTGCGGCAGAAGACGAGTTGCTGATGCTTGCCGTCCACGGCGCAAAGGATTTTTGGTCACGCCTCATTTGGGTGGCGGATATCGCAGAGATCGTCAAGCAATCGCCGAAACTTAATTGGCAGAAAGTAATTGCTGGGGCAAAAAGACTGAAAGCGAGCCGCATGTTGAACCTCGGCCTATCGCTTGCGCGCGAAATTCTGGATTTGACTCTGCCGCCTGAAATTGTCAGTCAGATTGAAGCCGACGCCACTGTGAAACGAGTGACGCGACACTTTGTCCAGCATCGAGTCGACGGCGAAGCGATTCCCGAAAGCGCTTTTCAGCGGTCGTTATATCGCATTCGCATGGTTGAAGGCCCTTGGAATGGGCTGCGCTATTGGGCACGGCTATCTGCGGCGCCTGCTGAAGAAGACTGGGCAATCGCGCATGTTCCGCGGCGATTTTCCGGATCGTATGCTTTCCTGCGGCCATTTCGCCGATGGAAGAAGTATGGTCAACGCAGCTCTCGCGGCGAGTAAGTCGACCTGTCTTCCGAAGCGCGACAACTTCCGCGGTTTCCGGCATCGTATTCCCAATATTTGTGGGTTGGTCACCACGTTTCCCGTATGATTCCAAGTTATGGATATTTTGCTGAATGATGTTGAAGCGCGAGTTCTGGGGTCGTTGATCGAGAAGGAAATTACGACTCCCGATTACTATCCGCTTTCGTTGAACGCGCTCGTCAATGCGTGCAACCAGAAGTCGAATCGCGAGCCGGTGATGAATCTGGATGAAAATGCGGTGAGCGGAGCGCTTGCCGAATTAACCGAGAAGAATTTGGCGGCAGGCACGAGCGGCCGAGATAGTCGCGTGCTCAAATATGAGCATCGGCTTCAAGAAGCATTCAACTTTGACCGCCTGGAGACAGCCATGCTTTGCGTTTTGTTGTTGCGGGGCCCGCAAACGCCCGGCGAATTGCGAAGCCGCACGGAACGCATGCACAAGTTCGATGGTTTGGAGCAAGTGCAATCCACGTTGCAGCGATTGATGAAGCGTGAGCCGCCCATTGTCGCAATGCTTCCGAGGCAACCCGGAACGAAAGAAGCGCGCTATACGCACCTGTTGTCCGGTGAATTGCAGACAGCGGCATCCGCCTCCGAGCGCGCGGCGGCGAGTCCACTCCGAAGCTCCAGCGATGCCGAACGAATCGCGCGCCTGGAAGACGCTGTAGCGCATCTTGAGAGGGAATTAGCGGAAACAAAGGAGCATCTCGCCGCGCTGCAAAAACAATTCGAATAAATATCGCGCCGCGATTGTAAACTTCCGCCGAAACGTGAGCACGCCAAACCCATCAACCGCAAAATTGCTGCGAACGAGAGATATTCTCTCTTCTCTTCAGGCGAATTCAGCAGTGAGCTCGAAGCGCCTCTGGTCGGCTGTCGGGAAGATAGCGACGTCCTTATGCAAGCCGCCGATCGCTACCAGCTTGCCGTTGACGGTAACTTTTTGCAGAGTATTTTGCACTGGCAACCGGAATTTTACCTGTAACTCTTTCGGTGCGCCGCGGCGCGCCAGTTCGACGGTCGCTGAGACGCGCTTGCCCGCAGGATTCGCTGCCATCTTGAAGTTGACGCGTCCCCAACGCGTTGGCGCCTGGTTGATCGCTATTTCTTTTCCCGAACCCACCCAGTCACGCGGAAGAGCCTTGCCCAGATAGAGTCTGTCTTCGTCCGAATCCTCGAACACCAGCATCCATCGAACGAGCAGCGGAATGGTTTGCTGCGCCGGTATGCAGAAAGTGGCCGTGCCTCCGCCGATTCCCGCAACTTCGCCGGCGGTCCAACTCCCCCGCGTGTGATCGTGGAAACGGTGCGAATAGAGAAACAGCAGATACTCCTCGATGCGGTCCAGACGGAGCAGCGCTTGGGCGTAGCCATAAGAGATGAAGCCCAGGATGTCGCGTCCATTCGGATGCGGTGGCTCCATGTTAGCGACGATGCCAAGTGTTGTACCGCCGTAGGCGCGCATGCAATCAATCACCACGTTCGCCAATTTCGGAGAAAGCATATCGGCCTGAAGCAACTCCGCGTAGGGCCGATGCGCCCATTGTTGTGGGCTGGGCCGTTGCTTTTGCATCGACTCCCACACAGTGCCCGTCGCGCCTGCATACGTCCCAACGTAGGGCGGGTTCATGTCGCTGCGAACGTTCTTTTCGATGCTTGAGGCCACCGCGTCCTGGAGAATCTTGCTGCGCCGCAACCAATCGGCAGTTGATTTTTCGCTCGCGGTTGCTGGTTTAATGTTCCTCCAGGCGTGACTGAAATCCTTGAGGCCGCGGGCGGCGAATGCGCTGTTGGCGAAATAGGGGAGCCACCAAGTCTCGGGCTTCGGAGCGAGGCAAGAGTCAGATTCGCTCCATCCATGAATCAATCCGTGTCCCGGATCGTCGGCGGGCAATCGAAGGCTTTCGTCGTGCATTTCGCAGAGCATCGCGGTGGTGGCATCAATTTTTTCCTGATGCTTCAAAAGCAACGCGGCATCTCGCGTGTAGTTGAAATACTTCGCGAACAGCATCAGTTCCATGCCGAATTGCGCTGTCTCCGGCCCGCGCATGTTAATCATGCCCTTCGAGTCGGTGAAATCGGTGAGGTAGTTGTCAATGATGTCGCGGGCCATGTCGAAACGGCCCCATTCGAGATTCGCGAAAACGGCCATCGTAAAAATGTCCTGGAAGCCGTCATACTCCGAGCCGTAATAATCGCGGTCAACCGCGCCATATTTTGGATAGACGCCGCCGGGCCGCACCATCAGCTCCTTGGCAAACGCATACTTCGACATATCGACCCATGCATTTGCGGGAAGCGAGGTTGGCGCAAAATCGCGCAACTGGCCATCCCAGTAGTCAGCGAAGATAAGAAGCGCGCGATAGAAATCCTCCGCTTGCGGGTCCTGACGGGCCGGAGGATAGGCCGGATAGCTATAGCCATAAACAACCTTTGATATTTTGCCGTTTTCGATTCTCGCGGTACGATGCCACGTCTGCACAATAAATCTGTCGTGCGCCTTCACATCGCCGAATACGACGACCTCGTCATAGCCTGTGTCCGAGACGGGAAAAATCTTGCGAACCGCTGGCATCCAGCCGCCGATCAAGCCTTCGAATCGCTTCCGGGCCTGTTGCATGTTGAGTTCCGGAAAATACTGGCCTGGGTGATACGTGCGCGTATTTCCGGTGGGATAGATGGGCATCGTGTCGAAACATTCCTTGGTCCCGACGAAGGTATTCCAGGGCAGACGGAAAAATACTGGACGGTTGCCGGTGCCGGATCCCATCGGTGGAGCGGCGGACGCAACCAATTCCGGGTCCGGATCGCCGTTCGCCAGAAGTTTATCTGCTAACAAATCGGGGCCGGACATGCCAATGTCCTTCAAGCTCAATCCCAGATAGGGAGGATTCGCGCCGGCAAATGTGGCTTCGGCGGTCTTGGGCAGTACGCGACTGGCTCCGCGCGAAGAAAGAAAAGTGATCGCTCCATCGCGAGTGCGAAGATCCTCGAAAACTTTCCATGACGTGGAATCGATCTTGAATTCACAGAGCAGGGAGTGCCCTTCGACGTCGGGCGCGAGTTCAGGCTCGCTGGAACCGATGGGTTGCGCGAAGCCGCCGCGCCGCTCCGCCGCATCCACGGGCTGAGGCAAGTATCGTAAAGCCGCGGTAGTGACGGCGAGATTCTGCAAGAAACGGCGTCGGTCCATGATGCCCCTTCCTGAGCTAGCCTGCTGACGAAAATCGCCTTGAAAAGTTTTGGCTTCGCTCCAGCGGGGGATTTGTACCATACTCCGCAGGGCGCGTGTAAACGTTTTCTTGGGTTCGAGGAATAGTTCAAGAATGGAAAGCGCGTTTGAAAGAAGACGTGAGGTGAACGAAAAATGTTCATCGCCTGCTTGCGCGCCACTGTCGCGGAGGCGTAGTGGAACTGAACGGAAATAACAGTACCGGCGAGTCCATCAGAGATTGACTTATCGCCTCTGCAGCAAGATAGTGCTGTTTCCTGCGAGTCCGGAATGCATGGAGTTGAGAGAGAAGATGAGGATGGCGGAATGAAAAGTCGTCGCCGAATTCGATTTGCGAAAGCAATTGCGTTGTTTTGCCTTGCATTGATTTTCGCCCCAATGCGATACCGCGAACCCTCAGCGCAAGGGCGCACGCAGGCGCCCGCAACGCCCGGGCCGATGCTGGACCAGGGAATCATTAATCTCGACACGCCTGACTTTGATTTGAGCCTGGTGCGTTCGTCGCAAACGATTGCGGCGCTGAAACCCAAAGGGGCCGGCGGCTTCGATTTCACTCCCGGCGATTTGCTTGTGGCGCGCTCGCAGAACGGCTACTACCATCTCGGCGATCTCGATTTGCGCTTGCGACTGGGGAGCGCGGGCGAATGGAAGAGTTATTCCACGGCCGTTGAACGCACGCCTGTCACGGCTCTGCCGACATCCGCCGAAATTCTCGCCGCCGCCGATCTGACGCCAACATTTCCGCAGGATTTCCCGCTCGACGTGACGCGCGAGTGGGCCATTGACCGCGGCCAGCTTGTGCTGCGCTTCACACTAAAAAACAAGACGACACAGACAGTGCAGGTCGGCGCACTGGGTATTCCGATGGTTTTTAACAACGTGATGAACAATCGCTCGCTTGCCCAAGCGCACGAGATTTGCTCGTTCTACGATCCCTACATTGGAGAAGATGCGGGCTACCTGCAAGTGACTCGGCTCAACGGGCACGGACCCGCTTTGGTGGTTGTCCCTTATGGCAAGACGCCGTTCGAGGCGTACAACCCGATCCTCAACAAACGAAGAGTCAATGGAACGGTGCCAATCTTCAGCGATCCCACGCCGCGCTGGGTGACCTTCGAAGGTTTTTATGAGTGGATGGTGCACAGCGAAGCGTACGCGGAAAACGAGTGGAAGAGTGCCCAACCGTGGAATCCGCCGACCATGCTCAGCCTCGCCCCCGGCGAGTCGAAAACATACGGCGTCAAATTTCTTCTTGCCGATTCGATTCGGCACATCGAGAAAACGCTTACCGCAAATGACCGCCCAGTCGCAGTCGGCGTTCCTGGTTACGTCCTGCCGATGGACATCGACGCCCGCCTGTTTTTGAAATATGGGAAGAGCGTGAAATCCATGGCGGTGGAACCAAGCGGGGCGATTGATATCCACAAGACTGCGCGCACTCGCGGCGGCTGGCAATTATTCGCGCTGAAGGGCCGCACGTGGGGCCGCTCGCGCCTGACAATCACTTACGAAGACGGCCTGGTTCAGACAATCAATTATTTCGTAATCAAGCCGGAATCGCAGGTGGTCTCCGATCTGGGGAATTTTCTGACAACGAAGCAGTGGTTTGTCGATCCCAAGGATCCGTTCCACCGCAGTCCTTCGGTGATGACGTACGACCGCGAAGTAAATCAGATCGTCACGCAAGACAGCCGTGTGTGGATTGCCGGGCTTAGCGACGAAGGCGGCGCAGGCTCGTGGCTGGCCGCGATTATGAAGGAATTTGGGCAGCCGGATAAGGAAGAGCTGGCCAAGTATCAGCAGTTTGTCGACGGCGTTTTGTGGGGCGGCATACAGTACAAAAACGGGCCCGAGAAATACGGCGTGCGAAAGAGTCTCTTCTACTATCAGCCGAATGAATTGCCGTGGGGTTACTACCGGAGCGACCTTGATTGGAGTAGTTGGACGAGTTGGAACAAAAAGGCATCAGAGGCGGTGGACCGTTCCTACAATTACCCGCACGTCGCGGCGGCGTATTGGGTGCTTTATCGCTTGGCGCGTGACCATCAAGGCCTTGTCACCGACCATCCTTGGCAATGGTATCTGACTCATGCCTACGAAACTTCCGTTGCGATGACGAACGATGCGCCGGGCCTGGCGCGGTTCGGGCAGATGGAAGGCGATATATTTCTGAAAATCATGACCGACCTACGGCGCGAAGGAATGACGGCGCAAGCCGACGACTTGGAGTCAAAAATGCGCGCCCGTGCCGATCGCTGGAAAGAAGAAGCGTACCCGTTCGGCAGCGAAATGCCGTGGGACTCAACAGGCCAGGAAGAAGTCTACGCGTGGATGAAGTACTTCGGATACCACGAGAAGGCCGATGTGACGTTGAACGCGATCCTCGGCTATGACCCAACGATACCAAGCTGGGGATACAACGGCAGCGCGCGGCGTTATTGGGATTTTGTTTACGCCGCGAAAGTCCAGCGGCTCGAGCGGCAACTCCATCATTACGGGTCGGGCATCAATGCGATTCCGCTGCTTGCTGAATATCGCGAACACCCGGACGACTTCTATCTCTTGCGCGTTGGCTACGGCGGCACGATGGGAGCGCTTACGGATATCGATCAGCAGGGATTCGCGTCAGCCGCGTTCCACGCGTTTCCGGACATGCTGAAATTCGATCCATACTCGGGCGATTATGGCCCGAATTTCTTCGGCCACGCGTTGAACACAGCTACATATATTGTGGATCACCCCGAATTCGGCTGGCTCGCGTTCGGCGGGAACATTAAAACCCAGGGCAATGCCATCAGAGTGACGCCGCTCGATTCGTTTCGCATGCGTGTGTACGTGGCGTCCCTGGGCCTATGGCTGACGCTTGACGCGGGAAACTTCGACGCGGTGGAGATAAATTCCAAAACCGGCGTCGTGCGACTTGGACTTGCGCCCGCGACGCAATACACGCCAACAGCTTTTCTGCGCGTGGAGCAGCCCGCGAAAATAAAAGGCGTCGGCGCGTATCAACTCGATAAGTCGTTCAAGCTTGAACGCGGAGCTTATGTTGTTCCGTTGCACAAGGGAACCACATGGTTGGAGTTGCGGGGAAAACAATAGGAGAGTTCAAGGCGAACGAGCGCATGAAAAAGAGATACGACCGCAGGGAAGTCTTGAAAGGTATGAGCGCGGCGTGTGCAGCTTTTCTGCTGCCCGACGAACAAGTGCGCGCCGAGAACAGCCTGCACATTGCCGGCCAGGATGTTGAAATCCAAATTGGCTCGACAAGCAAGCATACATTCCGGCTGAGCATCCTGCCGATTAAGAATGGTCGCGTCGCGACGATTCCCACGGATGGATCGCTTGTGCGCGAGTCTTGGGGGACGCCGGTTGCAACGATGCGCGGAGCAGCGGGCGCGCGAACCATCAAACTCGGCGATGTAAATCTGCGCATCACCCCCGCGCCGCTCACTTTCACAATCGAGACGGCCGCGGCTGAGCCGATTCAGAAGATCACCGTAGACGAAGAGACGGGCGTCGTTTCGTTCGTCACCGGAGAGTCGCCGATTCTAGCGCTCGGCGAGGGCGGCCCGCAATTTGACCGGCGCGGCTCGATTGAAACGATGCGCAGCGGTCAGGGAGGCTACAATCTCGCGACGCACGGCGGCCGCGTGCCGATTCCGTGGCTCATTGGAACCGCGGGGTGGGCGATGTTCATCCATCAACCGTTCGGCACGTTCGACTTTACGGGCGCTGAAAGCAAATTTTTGCCGGCGAGTCCGGACGCCGCGCTTCCGCTCGATATTTTTTTCGTGGCATCGCGCGAGCCCGCAACAATCATGGCGGAATACGCGCGCCTTACCGGGCACGCGGAAATGCCGCCGCTGTGGTCGCTGGGTTATCAACAATCTCACCGCACGCTTGCGAGTCGCGAGGAAATTCTGACCGAGGCGAAAACGTTTCGTGAGAAGAAACTTCCGTGCGACGCGTTGATTTATTTGGGGACAGGTTTCTGTCCATCGGGATGGAACACCGAAAACGGATCGTTCTCCTGGAATTCGCGCGTATTTCCCGACCCAAAGGAAATCCTCGACGAATTCCACAAGGATAATTTCCGCGCCGTCCTTCACGTGGTGATCCTGACGCGGAAGCTTCGCGGAACAGTTCACGATCCATGCGGCCTCGCGCGGTTCGACGAAGAGGAAGCGAGCTGTTACTGGGACGCGCACCGCAAAGATTTTGCACTGGGCGTCGACGGCTGGTGGCCCGACGAAGGTGATCCTCTGGATATCGCGTCGCGGCTGACGCGCAATCGAATGTACTGGGAGGGTCCGCAGATCGATCGCCCCAATGAACGCCCCTACGCGTTGCATCGCAACGGATACGCGGGCATGCAGCGTTATGCTTCGTTTTTGTGGTCCGGCGACGTGTACTCAACGTGGGAAACGTTGAAAGTTCACATACCGAATGCGATCAACACGGCGCTGTCGGGCATTCCCTACTGGGGCACGGACATTGGCGGCTTCGTTCCCACAAAGGAATTCACCGCCGAGCTTTATCTGAGGTGGTTCCAGTTTGGCGCGTTCTGCACGCTGTTTCGCTGCCACGGGCGGACATGGAAATTGCGATTGCCATGGGGTTGGGACACAGGCGACCCGGGGCCCGTCGAGATCAACAACTACGGAGGCGCGGCGATTCCCGACGCGAGCCAGTTGCACAACACGCAGGTTGAGCCCATTTGCCGCAAATATATGGAGCTTCGTTACCGCATGCTGCCGTACTTATACAGCGCGGTGCGCGAATGCGCGACCACCGGCATGCCGATCATGCGCGCGCTGTGGCTGCATTATCCCGACGATCCCGTGGCGGTCGCTCGCGATGATGAATATCTGTGGGGCAGGGACGTGCTCGTCGCGCCCGTGTTTGAAAAAGGCGCGACTTCGCGGCGCGTCTATCTGCCTCGCGGGAGCTGGTACGATTTCTGGACAGGTGAGCGCGCAGAAGGCGGCCGCGAAATAGAGCGCGATGTGGACTTGGAGACGATGCCGCTGTACGTTCGCGCGGGAGCCATCTTGCCGCTGGGCCCAGTGAAGCAATATACAAGCGAGAAAGTGAATACGCCGCTCTCGGTCACCATCTATCCCGGAGTGGATGGCTCGTTTTCTCTTTATGAAGACGACGGCAGGTCTTTCAACTATCGCAAGGGCGAATGGATGGGGATCAAGATGGCGTGGAATGATTCGCGGCGCATTTTGTCGCTGCATCTTGCCGAAGGCTCGCGCATGTTGCCGCCCGCGCGGCGGCAAATCGAAGTGAAGCTCGAGCAAGCAACGCGCCAGATTGTGTTCGAAGGTCGTCCGATTCAGGTCGCGTTCTAGCGGTATAATCTGTCATGCGATATTTCTCCCAAGCATGCCTTGATGCGACGAATAAAAGTGTGGAGATAATTCTAGCCGCGGTTCTCGCGGTGGGATTGCTTGCGAATTGTTCCGCCGCGCAAACCTCAAAGAAGCCGGCGGCATACGATGCCACCGCGTCCGCTCAACGCGGCCTCCAACTCGCCGAACAGGGTCGCTGCAACGAAGCGCTGCCGCTTCTGCGGAAGGCAATCCCGCATATTGTCGGAAGAAAAATCAGGTATGACGTGGAAATGGCCACAGCGCAATGCGGAATGAGTGTCTACCAAGAAGATGCAATCGTCGATGCACTGGTATTGCTGCGCCGTGAATTCCCGCACGATCCCAAAGTCCTGTACACAGCGACGCACTTTTACTCCGAACTAGCATCACGCGCAGCGCAAGAACTCGCCGCGACGGCTCCCACCTCCGCGGAAGCGCAGGAATTGGATGCCGAGGGGCTTGAATCGCACGGAAAATTGGACGAGGCGGCCGCCGAATACCGCAAGATTCTGGAGAAATACCCTGGCCAGCCCGGAATTCATTATCGCATAGGCCGCATTATTCTGGCAGGACCGCCGACCGCCACGACCGCTGACGACGCGAAAAAAGAATTTGAAGCGGAATTGAAGATCGATCCCGGCGCGGCCTCTGCGGAGTTCATGCTGGGCGATCTAGCGCGCCAGGCGCAGCAATGGGACGAAGCGATTGATCATTTCTCCCGTGCCGCGAAACTGGACGCCGGTTTTTCCGAGGCGTTCCTGGGACTCGGCATGTCGCTCAATGCCGCCGGCAAGAATTCCGACGCAATTTCGCCGCTCGAAAAATACGTGAAGATGGAGCCCGGAGATCCCGCCGGTCACTATCAACTCGCGATTGCCTATGCGCGCACCGGACGCCAGCAGGACGCGCAGCGCGAAATAGCGCTGCAACACGAAGCGGAGAAAAAAGCGCCGCCCGCTGGACCGCAAGATCCAGGCCAGCAGTAGGCTCGAATTTCCGGTGGTGAGTCAGTTTGAATTTTCTTGATCGTTACGGAAGGAGTCAAAATTCAAACTGGCCAATATCGAATTCCCGGACGCTTCTTCAAATATTCAAAGTCGGAAGGTGTGACCGCGCAAGTTCGCGCCGCGCTATTTCCACTTTCCCTCGCCTTCGACGATTGTAATGTACCGGTCGATGGGAAGATTCGTGAACCGCTCGGTCGAGCTTCCCGGCTGCGGCCACTTCACTTCCAGCGAGTCGATCTTCGACCGTTGGCCTATCCCGAGCACCACGCGAGGATCATGCGATGAGAGATAACTCCCGCCTCCCACTTTGAAACGATGGCGTTTGAAATCGCCGGACTCGTACGTGACCTTGGCGCCGATTGCGTCAATATTGGATTTTCGTCCCACCAATCGAACGCCTAGCCAATGATTTTTCCGCGCTGCATTATTCCGCAACAGAATTGGCGCAGCATTGTTGACTGCCACCAAAACATCGACTGCGCCGTCGTTGTCAAAGTCGCCGAGCGCCATGCCGCGGCCAGCGATGGACCGCGAAAAAATCGGTCCGCTCTGCTTGCTTATGTTTTGGAAGCCGCGCCCTGTGTTGCGAAAGAGCAGCATCGGTTCGCGATAGCTGACATTTTGCATGTGCTTTTCCACCGCAATGTCGGGATGGCCATCGCAGAGCAGCAGATCGAGCTCGCCATCATTATCGTAATCGAAAAACTTCAGTCCCCAGCCGCTCATCAACATGGTTGTAGAGCCGATGCCGTCGGAGGGGGCGACGTCCGTAAAGGTTTCGTCCTTGTTATTGTGATACAGCGAGTACATTTCATGGTCGACGTTGGATACGAACAGATCAATCCAGCCATCTTGATCGTAATCGGCGGCGTCAACACCCATTCCTGAGCGCGCGCGGCCGAAGCTGTTGTAACCCACGCCCGCCAGCAAGCCGATTTCCGAGAAGCGGCCCTTGCCCCGATTGGCAAAAAGAAAATTCGCCACCGTGTCGTTGGATACGAAGAGGTCCATCAAACCGTCATTGTTGATGTCGCAGGCAACCACGCCCCATGCCTTGGCCAGTGATTTCGCGATGCCCGATTCCTTGCTCACGTCTGTGAACGTGCCGTCGCCATTGTTATGGAAAAGCCAGCACGGCGCGGGATCGTAGACATTTGGCTTGCAATACCATCGCTCGCCTGTCAAATCGTTGCCGCAAAATTTGTTTTTCGATTTGTTCCAGTCCGCGAACTGGCAGACGAACAAATCAAGCTGGCCGTCATTGTCGTAATCGAACCACACCGCGCTGGTCGCCCACCCCGGAGCGGCAAGGCCGGCCTTCTTGGTTACGTCAGTGAATGTGCCATCGCCGTTGTTGTGGTACAGAATGCTGCGAGGATATTGCGTCACGTAGAGATCGGGCAGGCCATCGCGGTCGTAATCGCCCACGGCGACGCCCATGCCGTATGCGTTCCCTGTAACGCCCGCTTTTTCGGTAACGTCGGTGAACGTGCCGTCACGATTGTTGTGATAGAGCGCGTTGCGCAGTGGCGGCACAGGATTGTAAAAATCGCACTTACCGCTGTTCACCAGATAAATGTCCATCCAGCCGTCGTTGTCGTAATCGAAGAACGCGCAACCGGCGCCGAGCGTTTCGGGTTCATACATTTCGGGCGAGAGTCCGCCGGTGTGAGTCCACAGAATGCCGCTCTTGGAGCGCGGAATCTCTTCAAAAGCGGGCAGGGAACCGGCGGCAGCGAGCGTTCCAGCGCAGGCCAAACGCGAATGGAAGCCTCCAAACACGCCGGCCAGCCCCGACCAACCGAGCATTTGCAGCAAGCGCCGCCGCGGAATCGCGCGTGGCCATGGGATAGAATTCTTGGGCATCGTCGGTGCGGAGGCTACTTTGTCTTCCTCTCGTTTAGTCTCTGTCTATGTGCGATTTGACGACCTCGCTCAGCGATTTCTGTGAATCATTTCTGTAATTGCGCGCGAAGCTGCTCGACCTCGCGTTCCAGTTCTCGGACTGTCTTTTGCAATTCTGGCAAGTGATTGAAAATCGCCACGGAGCGCAGCCAGATCTTATTCTCGATACCTGGTGAACCGGAATACGTCGCGCCCGCGGGAATATCGTGCGAGACCGCGCTTTGTGCCGTCAGGATTGAGCCGTCGCCCATGTGCAAGTGTCCCGCGCATGCGGCCTGGCCGGCAAGAATGCAGCGGTTGCCCACGACGGTCGAGCCCGCAAGTCCCACTTGTCCGCAAAGAAGCGAGTCTTCGCCGATGGCGCACGCGTGTCCCACCTGAACAAGATTATCGAGTTTCGTGCCGCGTCCAATGCGCGTTTCGCCCACCGTGGCGCGGTCGACAGCGCTGTTGGCCTGAATTTCCACATCATCATCGACAACAGTGATTCCCGATTGCTGGATTTTGTACCATCGGCCGTCATGCTGGCGCGCGAAGCCGAAGCCGTCGCCGCCGATTACCACGCCATTCTGCAAGATCACACGATGGCCGATCTGGCACCGCTCGCGGACGGCAACGTGACTGTGCGCGAAAAAGTCGTCGCCGATGCGCGCGCCGCGATACACGCTGACGAAGCTATGCAGCACCGCGTTTGCCCCGATCGTCACATCATCGTCGACAAAGCAATAAGGGCCGACGTGAGCGCCGGCGCCGATGCTTGCTGACTTGGCAATCACGGCGGTCGGATGAACGCCGGGAGCATAGCGCGGAGAAGCGTAGAAAAGTTCGATGGCATGCGCGAACGTCAAATAAGGATCGCCGGCACGAAGACAGGGAAGCGTTAGTCCCTCCTCGTTTTGCGGCACGATGATCGCCGAAGCGTGCGTTTTTGACGCGGCGAGCCGGTAACGCCGATTGGCGAGGAAAGTAAGCTGGCCCGGCTGGGCCTCCTCGATCCCTGCCACTCCGCTGATTTCGATATCGGCGTCGCCTTCCAGCGTGCATTTCAACCGCGCGGCGATTTCTCCGAGTTTCATTTCTATCCTCCAGCCCGTCTTGTGACTCTTTCGCTGAAAATGTAGCGCTGGGTCAATTTGAATTTTCTTGATCGTGACACGAAGAGTCAAAATTCAAACTGATCCACTACCGAAAATGTACATCAACTCGGCTGTCTGAAACGAGGGAGCAATTTGCTGTACGGGAATGCGGTCACTCACTGAACAATTTAGGCTGCTTGTCGGCTGTGGCGGCGGGCTGGCGTCGCGCGACGCCGACGACACCCAGGACTTTCATTTCGGCAAGCGCTGTGCGCGGAATGAAAATCCACAAGCTATTCCCGTGGAGATCAGGCGGCGTCAGGCGCACGCCGTTTACAAGCAAGTCAAGCAAGTCGTTGGCGACAATCCCTTCCTGCACGTCATCGTCGCGGAACTTAAGGCGCACCCACAGGCCATCGAGCTTGGGTCGGCTCAGAAATGCCTTACGCTCAGGCTCAAAATCGTCGCGGAACTCGCGGACAAAGTGAATGCTCTTGATGGTAGCGAGCTCCAGGGTCTGGTATTCGCCGCTATTACTCAGGAGCTCGACGGTCTCCTGCTGGCCCAGGTCGCTGGCATTCAAGTACCCCTGTGCGCGCGTGCCGTCGAGCATCAAGATCACCACTTTCTTGTGAGTCGTCGCCGCAAAGCGTTTTTTCGCCGGCACGTGGCCTCGCTGGGAGTGCTGGGTCAGTTTGAATTCCCTTGGTCGACCTACTGCCCTCGCTGGAAAGATATTGCGAAATCAAAAGGTGTATGTTATTGTTGCCATAGCGAGTTGTCAACTTATTGTTTATTAAAGGGTTAGGAACGGAGCTGCTGCCGGTTGACCGAAAAAAGGCAGATTCTGAAGTCCGCCTCCGTCATCACCCTTATTACCCTCGTTAGTCGGATTTGCGGTTACGTCCGCGACCAGCGCATCACTCTTCTTTTGGGGACCTCGGTAGCGGCCGACTCTTTCATTTTAGCATTTCGTATCCCGAATCTTTTGAGGCGTTTAGTGGGTGAGGGCTCTCTTTCGGCTTCCTTCATCCCAGTTTTTGCGCAATACCTGAAAAACGGGGATGACCAAGCCACTTGGCGTTTCGCGAACCGCATCTTTTGGACCGTTGCAATGGCTGCGGGAGCGCTTTCGATTCTTGGCGTCCTGTTTTCGAAGTGGATCATTTACGCCTTCACGATGTTCGGGCACGGGCCATCGCATTGGGATTTCGCGGTCTATTTGAACCGGATGATCTTCCCGTACCTGTTTTTTGTGGCGCTTGCGGCTGTGGCCATGGCCATCTTGAATTCGTTCCACGAATTTGCCGTGCCGGCGGCGACGCCAATCTTGTTTAATTTGTCTGTAATTCTGTTTTCCGTCGGCGCTGTTTACAAGCCCATTATGAAATGGGCGCCCGAGCCCTACCGGAATCCGGCCGTCGCGCTCGCTGCGGGGATACTGATTGGCGGCGTTCTTCAATTTTTGGTGCAAGTGCCCTCGCTCGTGCGTCGCGGGATGCGTTTCGACTTCGGGATTAGTCTCAGCGACCCGGGCATCCGCCGGGTGGGGAAGCTGCTGATTCCTGGATTCGTGGGGATCGGGATTTACCAGATCAATTTTTTTGTCGATACGATATTCGCGACGGCATCACGCATGCCTCGCGGAAGCATAACTTCGCTGTACGTGGCGGAACGCGTGATGGAACTGGTGCTGGGAAGCTATGCTATTGCAATCTCGACGGTGATTCTGCCGATGATGTCGCGCCAGGCGGCGTCGCGCCAGCATGACGAAATGAAGAAAACCTTTACCTTCTCGTTGCGCCTTGTCTCGTTCATCACCGTTCCCGCGGCGGTGGGGCTGGTGCTCTTGCGGACGCCGATCATTCAGGTGCTCTTCGAGCATGGCAAATTCGTTGCCGAATCGACCGCGCTGGCCGCGCGAGCGCTCCTCTACTACGCGTTGGGCTTGCCCGCGTTTGCGGCGGTCAAAATGGTCGTGCCGCTGTTCTACTCAACGCAAGACACAAAGACGCCCGTGATGGTCGCGGGATATGCACTCGCAATCAACGTGCTTTTGAACGTCATTTTTCTGTTTGTGTTCTTCCGCATCTTTTACAACGGAAGTCCCGCGCTAGCCACCTCCAGCGCCGCGTATTTCAATTTCTTCGCATTGCTTTGGATTTTCCGGAAGCGCTTCGGGCGGTTGGGATTCGCCGCTGTGCTGGCGTCGTTGGGACGGATTGCCTCCGCCGCCGTGGTGATGGGATTGGGATGCGTGGCGTTTTTGAGATACGTCGGCTTTAATCCGCACGCGCATCTCCTGTCGAGAATTGGACTCCTCGCCGGAGCCATTCTCGGCGCCGCTTGTCTTTACCTCGCGCTCGCATGGATTCTGCGGTGCGAGGAGTTGGTGGAACTTCAAACCGTGCTTCGCCGCACGGACCGCGTGGCGGCATGATTGTGGCGGCGCGGCTACGCAAAATTGTAAACAGCAGGCCGGCGAATAGCGAGCGCATAAGCGCAAAGGCGGTCGAGTGGAAAGCTCAGTTCGTTCATTCCTGAATTATTTGCGGGTCGAAAAGGGCCTCTCGCAGAATACGATTCTTGCGTATGGGCGCGATCTGAAAAAATTTCAAGCCTTCGCGGAAGTGCGTGGACGAACCTTGAAACAAATCAGTCGTGACCATATCGTGGATTTCCTGGCCTCGCTCTACCGTTCAGGTCTGGACAGCCGCTCCGTGGCCCGCCATTTGGTGGCGCTGCGGCATTTCTTCCGCTTCGCGCAAGTCGAGGGATACATTGTCGAGGATCCAGTGGCAAGCGTGGAAACGCCGAAGTTCCGCATGCGCCTGCCGCATCATTTGAGCACCGAGGAAGTGAATCATCTGCTGGCGCAACCAGACACAGCCACCCCACTCGGGGCCCGGGACAAAGCCATGATCGAACTTCTTTATTCGACCGGCCTCCGCGTATCCGAATTGGTGAATCTTCGCCTCAACGATTTGCAAATGGAAGCAGGCTCTCTGCGGTGTATCGGCAAGGGAAACAAGGAACGAATGGTTCCTATGGGCCGAAGAGCCGTCGTCGCGATCGAGGAATACGTGCGCCATGCCCGCCAAAGCCTTCTGCGTGGAAAGGCCTCGCCGTACGTTTTCTTGAATCGTTTTGGCGGGCGCATGGGCCGCATCGGCTTCTGGAAAAAGCTTTCGGAGTACGGACGAAAAGCAGGGCTGCGATTGAAGCTGAAACCGCACATGCTGCGCCACAGTTTCGCGACTCACCTCCTGGAGCGCGGCGCGGATCTGCGCTCCGTTCAGCTCATGCTCGGCCATGCCGATATTTCGACGACTCAAATTTATACGCACGTGGTGAAGGAACGCCTGAAAGAAGTTTATAAGCAGCACCATCCACGGGCCTGAGCAAAACCTGGCTTCAAAACCAGGGCTAAATGAGTGCTGGATCAGTTTGGATTTTCTTGATCGTGACGCAAAGAGTCGCAAATTCAAACTGTCCCATTACCCGTAAATGACAAGCGAGACGCGCGCCAAGGCCGCGTATTCACAGTTCGCAGGAGGCGGAGTCACTCATGCCTGACTACATGTACTTGTTGGAAAGCCGGTTGTCTCCCGAGCAGCGCGCCGTGCTTTTGCGCGTGCAGGAACTGGCCCGCGCGCAGGACTCGAACGTTTATTTGGCTGGCGGCGCGGTCCGCGATTTGATTTCGGGCATGCCGCTGCGCGATTTGGATTTCACGGTCGAGGGAAATCCCGTGCGTATGGTGCGCGAACTGGAAAAGGGCGGGGCGCGCGTTGTGGTGGAGGACGAACGCCTCCGGCATTACGAATTAATTTTCGCCGGTGATGTCGACGGCTCCATTTCAGCCGCGCGAGACGAAGTCTATGCCCGCCCCGGCGCCAAGCCCGAAGTCCGCTGGTCCACCATCATGGAGGATCTGCGCCGCCGGGATTTTTCCATCAATGCCGTGGCCATCTCCTTAAACCCCGCGTCCCGCGGTTTGCTGCTCGATCCCACGAACGGTTTGGCGGACCTGGAGCGCCGCGAAGTGCGCGCGCTTTCCATCCACGCGTTCACCAATCAGCCCATCCGCCTTTTGCGCGCCTTGCGCTTCAGCGCGCGCATGGGATTCAAGATGGAACCGCGCACCCAGGAATGGTTCGATTTGGCCATCGAGCGCGGCCTCCACGACACGATGGACAAGCGCGAGATCGGAAAGGAAGTAATGGACGTCGGTCGCGAGGAAAACGCAGCCGCGATTCTGAAACTCTGGGAATCGAATAATCTGCTTGGCGTCATCCATCCCAAGCTGCAACGAAAGCGCCCCGATTATGAGGGCCTCTCCAGATTGGCCAAGGCGCGCGAGGGATTTGTGGCGGCCGGCTTGCGCGTCCGTCTCGCGATTCCAACGGTGTATTACACATTCCGCAAGCTAGGACCTCGCGCAGGAACGGTGCTGAAAAATCTTAACGTGCCCGCCATCGAGGCTGCGAAAGTGCTTCATCTGCCAGCCGAAGCGAAAAAGCTGCTGCAGGTTCTGCGTGGCGGGAAAACGAAGTTGGCGCGGGATGCCTACCAGGTTATTTCGCAAACGCCCACCGAGCTCTTGGCATTCATGGACGCCGACTTTCGTAATGCGAAGGCCGCCGCGAAAGTCAGGAATTATTTGCAGAAGTGGCGTCCGATGCGTCTAAGCGCTCCCGTGGCCGAATTGGAGAGTTTGGGCGTCGCACGCGGCCCGAAGTTCGACAAGATTCTCGAACAGTTCTTTGATCTGCAACTTCGCGGGAAAGTGCGCAGCCCGGAAGACGTTACAAAACGGCTGAAACAACTTGCGGGCATCAAAGACGAGCCGAAGAAAAAACTGAAAGAGGAGAAAAAGAAACGCGGCACGGCGCTCGAGGCCGCCGGTGCCAAACGCGCGGCGAAGGCAACCGAAGCAAAGACCGCAGGCGCGGCGAACGCCGCCGACGCAAAAAGTGAAGGAAAGGCCACGGCTTCTGCGCCATCGCGGGCGGCCAAACCTCCCGCAGCGCGCAAACACGCTAAACGTGCGAAGCCCGCAGTCAGGTCAAAAGGCAAGAAGCGCGCGCGACGTTAGAAGCGATCTCGGTTGACATCATGTCGCGAACGCGCCTCTCCACGAATTTGTCATCCCGAGCCGCCACGCGACGAGGGATCTGCTTCTTCTTTGAGTCTTCGGGAAGCACGCTCTCAGTTCGTCTGCCTTGCGTGGCACAGGCTTTAGGCTGTGTGCCTTCGCTTTCGTAGGGGCGGGGTGAATCCCAGCCCTTCGACGCAAAGCACCGAGTTTTCGTTTTGCAAAGCTGCCACGATTCATCGCGCGCGCGCCTTGCGTGGCACAAGTTTGCCCGCCGTGGCTGGCTTCAGCCTGTGTGCATTCCCTTTTCGGGTGCCCCATCCTGAGCGTTGTTTGCGAAGGGTGGGGTCTTTGCTTCTGCTCTTTGTCGCTTGCGAACGCACCCCGCGCTTGTCATCCCGCCTGCCCTGAGGCACGAAGGGAGCCGCCATGCGGGCGTTTGGTTTTTGCGGGTGCCCCATGCTCGTTTTGTGAGCGTGGGGCTTTTGCCGCTTGGCCTTTGCGTACGTGGCCAGGCCCGTCGGCGCAAAGCGCCGAGTTTTCGTTTTGCAAAGCCGCCACGATTCATCGCGTGCCGAACTGCGCGATCGACCGCGCGTTCCGTCGTAGCTAAATCCTGAACATCGGTCTAAAATACGTCACGGCATGAATTCTTCAGACTTCGTTCACCTGCATCTTCACACGGACTACTCTCTCTTGGACGGCGCTTGCGATATCGGCGAACTCACCGCCGAGGCAGCGCGCCGCAAAATGCCCGCCGTCGCCGTCACCGACCATGGCAACCTGTTCGCTGCCGCCAATTTCTTCCATCAAGCCACCACCTGCGGCGTGAAGCCCATCATCGGCTGCGAAGTCTACGTCGCGCCCGACAGCCACAAAAATAAAGGCGCCGACGCGGAGCGCTCGAACCATCTCGTGCTGCTCTGCGAGAACGACGAAGGCTATCGCAACCTCATTCAACTCGTCTCCACCGGCTTTCTCGACGGTTTTTATTACAAGCCGCGCATCGATCACGAACTGCTCGCCAAGCACAGCCGCGGCCTCATCGCTCTCTCGGCATGCCTCCGCGGTGAAGTCACCGAACACGTCCTCGAAGAGCGCCACGACCAGGCCCGCAAAGCGGCCTATCGCTTGCAGGAAATTTTCGGCAAGCAGAATTTCTTCCTCGAAATCCAGGATCAAGGACTCGACGTCGACAAGCGCGTCAATCAAGGCGTCGTGCGCCTTGCCAAAGAAACCGGCATTCCCCTCATCGCCACCAACGATTGCCATTATTTGTCGCGCTCCGACGCTCACGCCCAGGAAGTGCTCCTGTGCATTCAAACCGGCAAGACCATGAGCGACACGAATCGCATGCGTTTCGCCACCGATCAGTTTTATTTCAAGACGGCGGAAGAAATGTCACAAGTCTTCGGCGAACTTCCCGATGCGCTTCTCCGCACCGTGGCCATCGCCGAACGCTGCCAGGTGAAAATCGAGCGCGTGCAGAATCCTTTCCCTGTATTTCAGGTTCCCGAAGGCACGACAACCGATTCGTACTTCGAGCGCGTCGCGCGCGAAGGCTTTGCCGCCCGTTTACCCCAGCTCGAACGCCTCGCCAGGGAAAATCGTCTCCGCTATCCACTGGCTGTTTACGAGCAGCGCCTCTCCGACGAAATCGAAATGATCAAGAAGATGCGCTTCTCCGGCTATTTCTTGATCGTCTGGGATTTTATCCGTTACGCCCGCGCCCAAGGCGTTCCCGTCGGCCCGGGGCGCGGCTCGGCCGCCGGAAGTTTAGTAAGTTACGCGCTGCGCATCACTGACGTTGATCCTCTCGAATACGATTTGCTCTTCGAGCGCTTCCTGAATCCCGAGCGCATCTCCATGCCCGACATCGACATTGATTTTTGCATGCGCCGTCGCGGCGAAGTGATCGACTACGTGCGCCAGAAATACGGCGAGAAAAGCGTCGCGCAGATCATTACCTTTGGAACTATGGCCGCAAAGGCCGCGCTCAAAGACGTGGGCCGCGCGCTCGATATGCCCTACGGCGAAGTCGATCGCCTCGCAAAACTCGTTCCCAATCAGCTGAATATTTCGCTCGAAGACGCCCTGAAAGAAGGTTCGCCGCTCGCCCTTGCGCGCGATAAAGACGAGCGCGTTCGCGAAGTCGTCGAAGTCGCTCTCCGCCTCGAAGGTCTCGCCCGCCACGCCTCCACGCACGCGGCCGGCGTCGTCATTTCACCGCAGCCGCTGACGGAAATTGTTCCTCTGTATCGCTCCACGCGCGATGACATCACCACGCAGTACGACATGAACGCTCTCGAGCGCATCGGCCTGCTGAAAATGGATTTTCTGGGCCTCACCACGCTCACGGTCCTCGATGACGCCTTGCTTCTTATCAAACAAAACCGCGGCGTCGACATCAGGCTCGCCGATTTTCCTCTCGATGACGCTCCGACCTACGCGATTTTTGCGCGCGCCGAGACGTCCGGCATTTTCCAGTTTGAATCTCACGGCATGCGCGAAATTCTGCGTCGCTACCAGCCCACGCGCTTGGAAGACTTGACCGCTCTCAACGCGCTCTATCGGCCCGGCCCGATTCAAGGCGGCATGATTGATGACTTCATCGCCCGAAAGCACGGCAAGAAAAAAGTCACTTACGATCTACCCGCGCTCGAGGAAATCCTTTCGGAAACCTACGGCGTCATCTTGTATCAGGAACAGGTGATGCAGATCGCGAACCGCCTCGCGGGATTTTCTCTCGGTGAAGCCGACATTTTGCGTCGCGCCATGGGCAAGAAGAAACGCGAAGAGATGGCCGCGCAGCGCGAAAAGTTTCTCGCTGGTTGCGCGGCGCGCAAAGTCCCGGCGAAAAAAGCCGAAAAGATATTTGACTTGATGGCCGAATTTGCGGGCTACGGTTTCAACAAATCGCACTCTTGCGCCTACGCTCTTCTCGCTTACCAGACCGCTTATCTCAAAACGCATTTTCCCGTCGAGTTCACCGCCGCGCTGCTCACTTCGGAAATCGGCAACACGGAAAAAGTCGTGAAGTATATCAACGAAGTACGCGGCTCGGGAATTCGCGTCCTCCCGCCCGACGTGCATCAGAGCAGCCTTTATTTCACTCCCGTCGGCGAAGATATCCGCTTCGGCTTGGCCGCCATCAAAAACGTCGGCGAAAACACCGCCAAGGCCATTTGCGAATCGCGCGCCGCCCGCGGGAATTTTCTGAATATTTACGGCTTCTGTTCCGCCATCGAGCCGCGTTTTCTGAATCGCCGAGTTCTTGAGAGCCTCGTAAAAGCCGGAGCCATGGATTGTTTCAACGCGCCCCGCGCGCGCTTGTGGGCCGCCATCGAGGGCGCGATGAATCACGGCCAGAAAATGGACCACCAGCGCTCCGTCGGCCAGCACGGCTTGTTCCGCTCCGGAGCCAGCAGCATGTCCACCGACGAAGCGCAGAATATTCTTCCCGAAGCGGACGATTGGTCGGAAGACGAGCAGCTTGCCGGCGAACACTCCGTCCTCGGTTTTTACGTCTCCGGCCATCCCCTCGATAAGTATGCGGGCCGCCTCGCGGAGATCGGCACCGTCGAATTGGGCGCGCTCGAAAATCGCCGCAACGGCGAAGAGCTTGCCATCGCCGGAATCATCACCCAGACGCGCTCGATGCGCTCCAAACGTGGCGCGCGCTGGGCGATTTGCAATTTGCAGGATCGCACCGGCGGAGTGGAAGTTCTCGTCTTTCCCGAAGCCTTTCAGAAATTCGAGCATTTGCTGCGCCCCGCAACGCCCTTGCTGGTTCGCGGCCGCATCAATGTCGAAGAAGTCGGCACGCGCTTCGTCGCCACCGAAGTGCGGCTGCTCGACAAAGTTGCCGACCGCAGTCCCAGTTTGTTGCGCGTGCGCGTCGACTTGCGCGCCGTGGATACCGGAACGCTCGATCAATTGCAAAAAGTTCTCGCGGAGCGTCCGGGCCGTTGCCGCGTCGCCTTCGATTTAGTTTCAGGCGATGGAACGACGGCCACTCTCGAAGCGGAGAAGGGAATTGATCCCGCTCCAGAATTGTTTGCCCGCGTCCGCGAGATTTGCGGCGCCGACTCCGTCGCCGTCATGCGCACGTAAGGGCCGCGTCTTGCGTGGCACAGGCTTTAGCCTGTGTGTCTTCGCGCCCGTCGCCGGTTTTTGGGCGCCTCGCCGAGAGATTGTCATCCCGAATACCCGCGATTTGTGCGGGGGTGAGGGGCCTGCTTTTCGTTTTTTCGCGGCTCTTAGTCGGGTCAACAGCCAGATAGGGTTCTAGGAATTGCCTGGAGGCCGTGTGAAGTCCAAGCGCCGGAAAAAGGAACTTGAAGCTCTCGAGCGTGATGTTGACGATCTCGTGCAGCTCGCGCCTCATGACGAAGCGGCCTCCCAGGAGTTGGAGCGCCTTCGCCGCGAAGTCGCCGAGCTCAAGCGCGAATTTTACACGCACATGAGCGCCTGGCAGCGCTTGCAGCTTGCGCGCCATCCCCAGCGCCCCTATACGCTCGATCTGATTCCCCGGCTGTTCGAAGGCTTTCACGAGATTCAGGGTGACCGCGCGTTTGCCAACGATCCCGCCATCGTTTGCGGTATGGCCCTGTTTCACGGCAAGCCCGTGATGATTGTCGGCCACCAGAAAGGCCACGACACGGTTCAACGCGTTGCTCGCAACTTTGGACAGGCAA
>DAHUXN010000094.1 GCA_027307115.1 Acidobacteriota bacterium | reverse complement strand
CGGCGATCCGTGGCGGCAACTCGGTTTCCGGTTCGCGATCGACGCGCAGAACCTGCTGGCGCGAAGTATGCGTCCAACGCGCGAGGAAGCGCGTTTTCGTGGTGGTGGTCCAGCCGCGCGCGCGAATGATTCCGGAAACGTCTACTTGTTTGCCGCGAAAATATTCGATGAGCGCATTTCCAGCGGTGTCGTCGCCGACCGCGCCGACGGGAAACACTTTTGCGCCCAAATCGGCAAGATTGTTGGCCGCATTCGCGCCACCGCCGGGAATGATTTCTGTTCGCTTGTGGCGCAGAATCAGAACCGGCGCTTCGCGAGAGACGCGGGAGATTTCTCCGGTGACGTATTCGTCGACAACGAAGTCGCCGAGCACGACGATGCTCTGGCGCGAAAATGCCGAGACAACGTCGAGCAAGCGGGATAAATCCGGCGTCGAAGCGTTGATTTTGCTGCCCGTACGACTCATCGCTTGTTTCTCCGCTTCCGTCCGGACTTTTTTCCAAGATTTGTCGTCACGCTCGCTCCCAAAATAAGATCAACGGCGGCTGTGAGATCTTCGACAACGTGATCGGGCTGGCGCGGCCAATCGCGGCGATGGTACTCGTATTCTCCGCGGCCATAACCTGAAAGAACGAGAATGCTGCGGCAGCCGACGGCTTGCCCCATGGAAATATCGTCGTAGCGATCGCTGACAAGAACAGAATCGGTGAGATCGAGCGCGTGCTCGCGCGCGGCCTGCTCGAGCATTCCGGGGATCGGCTTGCGGCAAGTGCAATTATTGTCGCGGATGTGCGGGCAATAATAAATCCCGTCCACGTGTGCGCCAACGGCCGCGAGTTCCGTTTTCATTTTGCCGTGAACTTGCGGAATCAAAGATTCCGGAAAGAAGTTGCGCGCTACGCCGGATTGATTCGTGACGACAATGACGGGGAGACTCGCCTGATTCAAGCGGCGAATGGCGGCGGCCGCGTAAGGAAAAATAATAAAGCGACTCAAATGATTGACGTAGCCCATTTCCTCGGAGATGGTGCCATCGCGGTCGAGAAAAACGGCGCGGCGTTTTTTGGGCGCGTCAGGCACGAGGCGGCTGCTCCAGCCATTTCAGGGCGGCTGCATGAACGTCGGCAACAGTCACGCGCGCCATGCAACGATGATCGATGGGACACTCGCGCAAAAAACACGGACTGCATGCAACTTTACGCTGCACGAGAGTTCGTCGCGACGTCACGGGCGCGGTGCCATGCGGATCGGTGGAACCAAACACGCCTACGACGGGCACGCCGACAGCGGCGGCTACGTGCATCGCGCCTGAATCGTTTCCGATAAAAAGTTGGCAACGTGAAAAGAGCGCGGCAAGCTCCCCGATGGGCGTTTGACCAACCAAGCTGATGGGTTGATGGCGCATTCGTGCGGCAATTTGCCGCGAGACCTCGACTTCGGAGGACGTTCCGAAAAGTATCACATCGGCATTGAACTCATCAACGAGACTGTCGGCAACCGCGGCGAAACGTTCCGGCAACCAGCATTTCGCTGCACCGTAGGAGGCGCCCGGCGCGAGCGCGACGCGAAGCGAGCCGGGGTGAACGCCCGCTTTTTGCAGGCGCGACTCGGCGGCTTCTGAAGCGCCGGGAGCAAGTCGCAGGCGAATTTCCGAGACCGTCGGCAATTTATCGAGCCAGCCGATGCGTCGAAGCAACTCGAGATAATAATACGATTCGTGCGTGGGGATTTCTCCGTCGCGCGGAACGCGAACGGCGCGAGTGAGTAATAAGCGGCGGGCGTCGCGGGCGTATCCGATGCACTCCGGAATTCCAGCGCGCCAAGCGAGCCACGCGGCGGAGAAGGCGTTTTGCAAGAGCAATGCGCAGTCGAAATGCTCGCGGCGAAGCTCACAACCAATATTTTCCATGGCGACGGGACTGCGAGCGGACGCGTCGAAGGGAATAATCCGATTCGCGAAAGGCTGGCCGCGATAGAGATCGGCGACCCATGGACGCGCCAAGATTGAGATTTCGGCGTCGGGCCAGTGCGCGCGAATGGCTTCGAGCGCGGGGATGCACATTACCGCATCGCCGACCCAATTTGTGGCGCGAATCAGTAGCTTCATCGCGGCGATCCTGATTTTGTTTCAGATTGTGCATGCGCAAGTGTTTCGAGAATCGTTTGCCAGAGGCCTTCTTCGTCATTGAAACGCAGAGCGATTTTGCAGAAGAATATTGGAAGGCGACTGGAGCGCAGCGGCGTCAAGTCCTGAATATCTTTTTCCGTGCATAGAAGAGCATCGGCTCCAGCGGCAAGCGCGCGAGACTCCAAGTCGGAAAGATCAGTTTCGGTATAGAGATGATGGTCGCGGAAGATTGCGCGGCCGGCGAGTTGGATTCCCCACGTTGCGAGATCGTCGAAGAAAGCGGCCGGATTGCCGATGCCACAAAACGCAAAGACCTTTTGAGCACCGGTTGGTTGATTATTTGTTGTGGTTGCGGGTTGGCTGTACGTCTCCACGCTGAGTAGTTCGGTACGCCCGTAAAAGATGGGCGCGGAAGTGTGGCGCTGAATGATCGCTCCGGTGGCAGGCGCATCCTCGCTCCGCGTGATAATGACAATGCCGGCACGGCCGAGCGCGGAAATTGGCTCGCGAAGGTGGCCCGCAGGAAGAAGATGACCTCCGCCGAATGGATTTGTCGCATCGACCAAAACAATATCGAGGTCGCGCGCGAGCTGGAGATGCTGAAAACCGTCGTCGAGAATAAAACATTCAATGCCGCGGCTTTCGAGTTCCCTGCCCTTCGCAAAACGACTCGCCCCAACACCGATTTCGACTCTATTTCCGAGGCGTTTGTGGAGGACAGCGGCCTCGTCGTTCCAGCCTTCCGGAATCTTCACCCCATCGGCGAAGTGGGAACTTTGCGGCAACGGGCGATAACCGCGAGAGAGCACGCCAGTTTTTTTCCCACTGGCGTCAAAGCGCTGCGCGAGCCAAACAACCAGGGGAGTTTTCCCCGTGCCCCCGACGGTGAGGTTGCCGACACTGATGACGACGCCACGCAAACGGCGCTGATGAAAAGCGCCGACACGGTAACTCCAAGCGCGCAAACGCGCACCAGCGCCGTAGAGAATCGAAAGCGGCCACAGAAATGCCTGCGCGAGAGTCACGCGCCGCCTCGCGGAGATTGCGAAAAGCTTTCAAACAATTCGGCGATGCGCCCGAGCGTGCGCGCCGTGGCTCCGCGATTCGCTTCGACAAGAGCGCGGGCTTTGCGTCCCATTTGCGCGCTGCGTGAAGGATCGCGAATCAAGTCCACCCACAGTTTGCCGAGTTGCGCGGCGCTCGCCACCTGGACGCCCGCGCCGCTGCTGGAAAATCGCGCGGCCATGTCGCGAAAATTTTCCATCGACGGGCCGAAAACGGGCGGTTTGGAAAACCACGCCGGCTCGAGAATATTATGCCCGCCGGAAGGCACAAGCGAGCCGCCGACGAAAACAGCATCGGCGAGCGAATAAAGACCGGCCAGTTCGCCGATGGAATCAAGAATGAGGACGTCGCAATTTTCATCGAGAGGCGCGTGCATATCGAGCGAGCTGCGACGAATGGCCTTCCAGCCTCGCTCTTCGACGGCGCGCACGGCCGCGTCGAAACGCTCGGGCTTTCGCGGAGCGAGAACAAAAAGCGCGTGACGCCACTGGCGCTGAACAATATCGTAGGCGGCCAGAACGATTTCCTCTTCACCGGCAACAACGCTGCCACCAACGAGAAGCGGCCAACGCTCCTGTTCGCGCATTTGTCGAGCGAGCCAATTGCCGAGAACGGTAGGCGCAGGCGGTTCGTGGTCGTACTTCATGTTGCCGCTGATTTCGATGCGTGTCGCGGGCGCGCCCATTTCTCTCAAGCGACGCGCGTCCTCGGCGGATTGCGCGAGGAAAAGATCCGCGTTATGCAAAACGCGCTCGAAGAATGTGCCGATGAGCGGCTTGAAACGGCGGAAGCGGTGAAAAGATTTGTCCGAGATGCGGCTGTTGACGAAAATGACGGGAATGTTGGCGCGGTCGGCTTCGCGCATGAAGTTCGGCCAAATTTCCGTTTCGAGAATGACGACCAGGCCAGGACGTAGACGCCGGAAATCGCGACGAACGGGAGCGGGCCAGTCAAAAGGAAAATAAAAAATGCCATCGGCCGAACTGATCCGTTCGCGCGCGACACGCTGGCCAGTGGCCGTCGTGGTCGAAAGGAAAATTCGGCGATCGGGAAGGCGCTGCTTGAGGCCGTCGATAAGGGGTTTGGCGGCGAGAACTTCGCCGACCGAGACGGCATGAACCCAAATAGAGGACGCGACGGAATTGTCGCGAGAAAGTGTTTCAGGCAAATGTCCCATGCGTTGGCGGAAACTGGCGAGATATTTGCCGCGGCGGAGTCCTTGCAAGGCGAAATACGGCGTGAGCAGCACCATGCCAATCATCATCAGCACGCTGTAAAGAAAATACATGTGGAGAGCAAGGCGCCGGTCGAAAAAAATTGCCGGACGCAAGAGAAGCATTATAGTGGCAAGGCGCGTTTGAAACCCACAACGTTTCCGGGCGCGGGTGCATCTATGCGCAAGAAGTGAATTATGGGTGGAAATGATGCGAATCCTGCTGCTGATTGCAACGCTGGGCGTGATGGTGGCCGTTCCGCAGATCCAAGAACCGGATATTTCGAAGTGGCCGGCGAAGGACATGCATCAGGATTTTGTGGTTGCCGCGCAGGCGTATGCGGATGCGGCGCATTCGAAGGAGAAATTCGGTAAAGGGGCGGACCCTTATCCGGCGGGATTGCTGGCCGTCGACGTATATTTTCGAAACGACATGAAGTTTCCGGTGCACGTGGAGTTGAGCACGATTCGACTGGACGTCGACGATCCGAACGGGCAAAAGTTTCATTTGAAGGCGTTGAGCCTGGCTCGGGCGGCGAACGACATCGCGCATCCTAAAGGGCCGCCGGCGCCGACCGCGCGGCGATTGCCGATCCCGTTTCCGGGCGGCGACAGCAAGCAGCAAGAAGTGATGGATAAACTGCGGCCCTTCACGTTGCAATCGGATATTGTGCCGCCGGGCGGTACGATTCACGGCTGCGTCTTTTTCGACGTGAGCCACGATTTCAATTTGGCGCCCTACGCGACGCTGTATGTGCCGGACGTAAAGTCGGTGGCCTCGGATACAGCGCTGATTTATTTTGAAGTGGCGCTCGGCCGCAAGCATACGCAATAGTCTTCACCATCGATTTCCACCCTCATTGTGATACGTTTGCTGAATCGGCGAGGGTCGGCTAGAATTGGGCTTCGCTTTTCTTTCCTTCCACACCTCGAGGCTCATGGCGCTTCTCGACGAATTAAATTCACAGCAACGCGAAGCAGTGTTGGCAACGGAAGGCCCCGTGTTGGTGCTTGCAGGCGCGGGGACGGGCAAAACGCGCGTGATTACGTATCGCGTGGCGCATTTGATCGAGCAGGGCGTCCCGGGCCGAAATATTCTCGCTGTAACATTCACCAACAAAGCGTCGGAGCAAATGCGGCGACGCATCGAGGAGTTGGTGCGCGCCAGCGGACGCGACGCATCGGATATCTGGATTTCGACGTTCCATTCGCTTTGCGCGCGGCTGCTGCGGCGCGAAGCGACTCACGCGGGCCTGCCGCGAAACTTCGCAATTTATGATGATGACGACCAGATGCGGGCTGCGAAGATGGCGGTCCAGAATCTGAAGCTGATTGAGAAGGAATTTTCGCCGCGGCCCGTTCGCGACCGCATCAGCTCCGCAAAAAATCACAACACCTCGCCGGGCGAGATGGAAGCGGAGGCGTACGATCCCTTTGGCAAAAAAGTGGCCGCGATTTATCGCGAGTACGAGGAGATTTTGCACAAAGCGAGCGCGCTCGACTTCGACGATTTGCTGCTGCGCGCCGTGAAGCTGCTGCGCGAGAACACGGGGGTGCGCACGCGATGGTCTGAGCGGCTGCGTTATCTGCAAGTGGACGAATTCCAGGACACGAATGCTTCGCAGGAGGAATTGGTGCGGCTGCTGGCGGGGAAAGAGCGCAACGTCTGCGTGGTGGGTGACGAGGATCAGTCGATCTATAGCTGGCGTGGCGCGGTCAGCGGGAACTTCCGGCGATTTCTGGAGGATTTTCCGGGCGCGCGCACGATTCGACTGGAAGAAAATTATCGTTCCACGCAAACGATACTGGACGCGGCGGGCGCAGTCGTCAGCAACAACCGCAGCCGGCTGGGGAAGAATTTGAAGGCGGCCCTGGGCGAAGGCGAGTTGCTGAAATTCTACGAGGCGCGCGACGCTTCAGACGAAGCGGAATACGTTTGCGGCGAAATCACAGGGATTTTGCGCGAAGACGCGAGCGCGACGGTGGCGGTACTTTACCGGACTTCGGCGCAGTCGCGTTCGTTTGAGGAATCGCTGAGGCGATTGGGGATTCGGTACCGCATCGTCGGGGGATTCAGTTTTTATCAACGCGCGGAAATTCGAGACGCGCTGGCATACGTGCGGATGGCTATGCATCCGGAGGACGATGTGGCGCTGCTGCGCGTGTTGAATGTGCCGCCGCGAGGCATCGGGAAAGTGACGGTGGATGCGCTGAGGGAAGTGGCTCGCGAATTTAACGAGTCGCTGTGGGAAGCGATCCCGCGGATGACGGGGCCGGGCAAAGCGCGAGGTGGGTCGGCGTTGAGCGCGTTTCGGGAAATGATTTTGGGCATGACGGAAGAATGCCAAGTGCGAACACCGGGAGAGTTGCTCGAAGTGGTTCTGGAACGCACGGGGTATTTCGATTGGGTGGAGCAGCAGGATAAATTGGACCATTCGACGCGGGCGGACAATGTGCGCGAACTCTCGAACGCCCTGGCTGAGGCAATCGAGGCGGGACAATCGCTCGAAGACATTTTGGACCGGGCGGCGCTCGTGAGCGACGCCGATGAATATGATGAGAGCGTGCCCGTGTCGTTGATGACGCTGCATAGCGCGAAGGGATTGGAATTCGATCACGTGTTTTTGGCGGGGCTCGAAGAAGGAGTGCTGCCGCACGGAAGGTCGATGGGGAGCGACGAGGACGTCGAGGAAGAGCGCAGGCTCTGCTACGTCGGGATGACGCGCGCGAAGCGCAGGCTGACGATTTCACGCGCGATTTACCGCCGGTCGTGGGGAAATGCTGAGTTGACTCCAGCAGCGCCGTCACGATTCTTGGCGGAGATTCCGGCGGAGATGGTCGAAGCCGCAGCGGGGTCGTTGAACGCGCCAGGAGAAACGCGCCGCTATGAACCGGATCCGGATTTTTACAATGCGGAGTACCGGAGGCCGGGGAAATACGCCCACGCCGGTGGCGGGAAATTTGGTTCGCGTGGCGGGAGCGCGGCGCGGATGAAGCGAACAACAAATCCGTTGATAGGAACGCGCGTGCGGCACCCTACGTATGGCGTGGGGACAATATTGAAGGTCGAGGACGATGGAGATGACAGGAGGATCACGGTGAGCTTCGTCGACCACGGAATGAAGAAGCTGATCGAGCGGTATGCACATTTGGAGGCAATGTAGGAGACGGCCTACGCTACGAAACAGGCTACCGCTACGCGACACGCGTGAGATCCGGCATTGCAGGGACTAGTCAGCTCAAGGTAGAGTTTGGCGCGCGAAACGAAGGGATGGTGGCGGGTGGACCCACAACTCTTCCGAACCAAGAGCATCGACCAGCTGATTTCTGACGCTGACGAACCTTCCAAGCGTCTGAAGAAGACTCTCGGCTGGCTCAGCCTTACAGCTCTGGGGATTGGTGCGATCATCGGCAGCGGCATTTTCATCACTACCGGGACTGCGGCAGCCGGCGAAGTGGATCGTTATCCCTCGATTCTGCAGGCCCCGTTGCTTAGCGTGCTGATGCACGGCACTCATGCCCTTGGCGTAAACGGCAGGCCGGGTGCGGGACCGGGTATCGCCGTATCGTTTCTCGCGGTCGCCCTCATTTGCGCCCTGGCGGGTTTGTGTTACGCCGAACTTGCATCGATGATCCCGATTGCCGGCAGCGCGTATACGTACACGTATGCAACGCTGGGCGAATTCATTGCCTGGATCATTGGCTGGGATTTGATTCTCGAATACGCTGTCTCCAATATGGCCGTCGCCGTCGGCTTTTCTGCCTATGTCGACAATCTTCTCAATACTTTTGGACTACACATGCCCGCTTCGCTGGCCGCTCCCGCGTACGATCCCATGGTCGGCTGGGCGTGGCACTTCAATATTCTCGGATTCCTGATCGTGATGTTTCTGACGGTTTTGCTGGTTCGCGGGATTCGTGAATCGGCGGGCGCAAATAACCTCATGGTTGGTATCAAACTGTTGGCCATCGTTGTCTTCTGCGTCGTCGCCAGCAAATATATCCAGCCATCGAATTTGAAGCCATTTTTCCCCAATGGCTTTCAGGGCGTCCTGACCGGCGGTGCGATTGTATTCTTCACTTACATTGGTTTCGACTCGGTATCGACCGCCGCGGAGGAATGCCGGAACCCCAAACGCGATGTACCGATCGGCATCCTTGTGTCACTGTTCGTCTGCGCAATTTTCTACGTGGGCGTCGCCATCGTGCTGACCGGCATCCAGAAGTGGGACACGTTAAACAACGCGGCTCCGGTCGCAAATGCCCTCGAAGCCATCGGGCTGAAGCTCACCGACCGTTGGGTCACCGTCGGCGCACTTATGGGGATGATTTCCTCGATTCTCGTTTTTCAGTTGGGACAGGCTCGCGTATGGTTCGCCATGTCTCGCGATGGGCTTTTGCCCTCGATATTCTCACGCGTCCACAAGACATTTCGCACACCCGACTTCGCGACCTGGGTTGCCGGTTTTTTCGTCGCGATTCCCGCCGGGATTTTCGACATCGGCACACTGGTGAATTTGACCAACATTGGCACGCTCTTCGCTTTCATTCTTGTCTCGGTCGCGGTTCTAATTCTGCGAAAACGCCAGCCCGAGCGCCCGCGAGGCTTCCGGGTTCCCTTTTCTCCCTGGATTCCCATCGCCTCCGTGGTTTTGTGCTTCGTTCTTATGGCGAGCCTGACGGTGGAAAATTGGGTGCGGTTTTTTGTCTGGCTGACGATTGGGCTGTTGTTTTATTTCGATTTTGGAGTCCGGCACAGCACGGCCGGACGGTCGGCCGATGCGCGGGCACAGCGTGCGCTTATGCTTCTTTCCGATAAGGCGCTCATGGCATTGAGCGGCGTGTTGCTCTTGCTGGCCATTATTGGCGGAGCCGTTGTGTGGCAGGGACTCTTGCAAGCCGGAGTGTTAGAGAAGATGGGACTGCTCGTCGTCACGATTTTCTCCGTCGTGTATCTATGGAAAGGCTACAACCATTATCGCGAGGACTCACTCGCCACAGAAAAATCGTGATGCTCAACCCAAGAGGCACGGACACCTTCGCATGGTTGCCGCCGGATCGGCAAAAACAACGCCCCTGTTTTCGAACTCACGCATTTACTCATACCGGCCTAGCGATGCTGGTGATGGCGAGCGTTGTGTTTGCGCCGCGGGCATTTGGCTGGGGCGAGAATGCGGACCGGTTGGTGGTGAATAACGCAGTGGGAACTTTGCCGCAGGAAATGCGGCCGTTCTTTGAGACAAACCGGCAATTTCTGGTTTTGCACGTCACCGATCCAGCGGAGGCGGCGGCGAGGAATCCGCTCGAGATGGACAACCAGTTCATCCGGCTGGATCACTACGGGCAGTATCCTTTCGCCGGACTGCCGCGTGTGTACAAGGACGCGGCGCGGAAATTCAGCAAACGGTCGCTGGATGCGAATGGGTTGTTGCCGTGGGAAGTCGGTCTGTACAGCGCGAAGCTCACGGACGATTTCCATTCGGGGAATTTTGCGGCGGCCAAGTTGGATGCCGCTCTGCTCGCGCACTATGTTTCGAACGCGCATGACCCTTTCAATACCACTGTGAATGACGACGGCCATCTTTCGGGCCAGCCGGGGGTGAACGACCGCTTCGGGAAAAAACTGGTGAACCGCTACGCCCTGTTTTTTTATTTGCACCCAAACCCAGCGGTGTTTGTGACGGACCCGACGGATCGAGCGTTTGAGATTTGCCTGACGGCGCATTCGCTGCTCGAAAGCGTTCTGCTAGCGGACCGCCGATCGCGCGAAGGTCTCCAGGATTACAATGATGAATACTACGATCGCTTCTACAGCCAGACGGGCGCCGTGCTGGTGCGGCAGATTTCGGATGCTGCGACGGACGTGGGTTCCTATTGGCTGACTGCGTGGGACAACGCCGGACGCCCGCCGCTGCCCGCGCAATAGAACGGTCGCAATGCGCTGATGCAATCCTCCGCTGGAATTCCCGCTGCAATACTTCAACTGCCCAAGGCCGAGCTGCATGTGCATCTGGAAGGCTGTCTGACGCCGGAACTGATTGTGGAACTGGCGGCGCGGCACGGCGAGAAACTGGAACGGCGAAGCGTGGAAGCGCGGTACGAGACGAAAACCTTCGCGGAGTTCCTGGAATTATTCAAATGGGCGACTTTGTATTTGCGCGAGCCGGAGGATTATGCCCGACTGGCGGAGGCCGCAGCTCTGCGCATGACCGAAGAGAATTGCGTTTATGCGGAGATAACGTTGTCGGCAGGCGTGATGTTGCTGCGAAAACAAAATGCAGAGCGGAATTTCGCCGCCATTCGGGAACGCGTCGCGCGTGCGACGGCTGCGGCGGAGCGCGGTTTGCGCATCCAGTGGATTTTTGACGCGGTGCGTCAATTCGGCGCGGAAAAGGCGATGGATGTGGCGCGACTCGCGGCAGAAATGAAATCGGAAGGCGTGACCGCTTTCGGCTTGGGCGGCGATGAAGAGTCTCTTCCTGCAGCGGATTTTCGCAAAGTATATGACTACGCAGAGGGCAAGGGGCTGCATCGCGTCGTCCACGCCGGCGAAATGGGCGGCGCGGAGGCGGTGCGCGACGCGATTGAGATACTTGGGGCGGAGCGCATTGGGCACGGAATCGCGAGCATACGCGATGAAAAGTTGATGGAGTTGTTGATCGCGCGGGACATTCCGCTGGAGATTTGTCCGAAGAGCAATGTGTGCGCGGGGGCGCTGTCGAAATTGCTTGGCGTGACGGACGCGCGGATTGAACATCATCCGCTGCGGGAATTTATTGCGCGAGGCGTTCCGGTGACGCTGTCGACGGACGATCCGGCGATGTTCAATACGTGCCTCAATGACAGTTATCGAGCGGCGATGGACAAGATGGGACTGAGCGCGGCGCAGATGGTGGATTTGGCGGAGGCGAGTTTTCGGCACTCGTTTTTGCGCGACGATGAGAAACGGAACATGATTGCGGATTTTCGCGCCGAAACGGTGAGGCTGGGCCTGCTATAATGGCGCGCATGAAAGCTCATGTATGGGTGATGCCGAAAACGACGGTGCTCGATCCGCAGGGACAAACAATTCATCATGCGTTGACTTCGTTGGGGTATTCCAAAGTGCAGCGCGTGCGGCAAGGGAAATTTTTTGTGCTCGACCTCGATGGCCTGAGCGCGGAGGAAGCGAAGACGCAGGTGGAGAAAATCGCGCGCGAAGTGCTGACCAATCCAGTGATCGAGGAATTCCGCTACGAAATTGTGGCGTGAATTCCTAGCACCTCCGCTTCCCTTTCGCAAATTCGCAGTCCCGTCTCCCGCAATTCAGTTCCCTCCAGCAACGTTCACTCATCCGCAGTGGCCTTTCTTTCGCGACGCTTTCTGGCGGCGCAGAATATGCTAACCTGAACGAACCGCGCGGTACCGCCTTGAGTGCAGACGCGCAGCGGACAAAGAAAGCGAGCGACGGAATTTCATGTGCGGAATCGTTGGGTACATCGGGCCGAAAAAGGTGGTACCACTGATTTTAGACGGCCTGAAGCGGCTGGAATATCGCGGGTATGACTCGGCGGGAATCGCCGTAGTCGAACAAAACGGCAAGCTGGACATCCGGCGGGCGTCCGGGAAATTGCGGAATCTCGAAGAAGCGATACGCCTTTCGCCGATCGACGGACAATACGGCATCGGGCACACGCGCTGGGCCACGCACGGGCGTCCAACAGAAGAGAATGCGCATCCGCACCGCGACTGCAAAGGCGAAATCGTGGTGGTGCACAACGGGATTATCGAGAATTATCTGGAATTGAAGCAGCAGCTGATTCAAAAAGGACACAAGTTTTTGACCGAGACGGATACAGAAGTGATTGCGCATCTTGTTGAGGAGAATTTCAACGGCTCGCTCGAAGCCTCAGTGCAAAAAACGGTGAAGCAACTGACGGGCGTTTATGCGCTGGCGGTGATTTCGACGCGCGATCCGCGAAAAATCGTGGCGGCACGTTTGGGCCCTCCGGCGGTGATTGGGTTGGGGCAGAACGAATATTTTGTAGCGAGCGATATTCCGGCGGTGCTGCATCACACGCGCGACGTGGTGTTTCTCGCGGATGGCGACATTGCGGTGATTACTCCCGATGGCGTGCGCCTGACGGATTTCGATGGCGCGGCGATTGAGCGTCCGGTGCAGCACATCACGTGGGACCCGATCATGGCGGAAAAGGGCGGGTTCAAGCATTTCATGCAGAAGGAAATCTTCGAGCAGCCGCGCGCGGTGCGCGACACGCTGGTGGGACGCGTATCGCTCGATTCGGGAAAAGTTTTCCTGGACGAGATGGACATCACGGAGAAAGAATTTCGCGAATTCCAGAATATAAAGATCGTCGCGTGCGGAACGAGCTGGCACGCCGGGTTGGCCGGGAAATTCATGATGGAGAAGCTGGCTCAGATTCCCGTGGAAGTCGATTACGGAAGCGAATTCCGCTATCGCGACCCGATTGTCGACGCGCGCAGTTTGGTGATCGTAATCAGCCAGTCGGGCGAGACAGCCGATACACTCGCGGCGCAGCGCGAGGCGCGCCAAAAGGGCGCGAAGACGCTGGCGATTTGCAATGTGGTGGGCTCAATGATCACGCGCGAGGCCAACGGGACAATTCTGACGCACGCAGGGCCGGAAATCGGCGTGGCGTCGACGAAAGCGTTCACGGGGCAACTGACGGCGCTGGCGCTGCTGGCTCTGCACATCGGCGAGTTGCGCTGCAAGACCTCTCCGGAGGCGGGTAAGAATATTGTGCAAGAGATGTCGCGCCTGCCGCACAAAATGGAAGCGGTGCTGCAGCGCGACGAGGAATATGAAGCGCTCGGGCGGCAATTCTTTCGGCATTCGGACTTTTTATATCTGGGGCGCGGCATACATTACCCGATTGCGCTCGAAGGCGCACTGAAGCTGAAAGAAATTTCATACATTCACGCGGAAGGCTATCCAGCGGGAGAAATGAAGCATGGGCCAAACGCGCTGATTGACGAAAATTTGCCGGTGGTCATTATTGCGACGCGCGACGAGAATGATGCCGCGTCGCTGACGCGATATGAAAAAACCGTGTCGAACATCAAGGAAGTGAAAGCGCGCGACGGAATCGTGATTGCGATTGTGACCGAAGGCGATCATTTGGCGCGCGGGGCTGCCGACCATGTGATCGAAATTCCCGCGGCGCCGGAGATTTTGACGCCGATTCTAGAAATCTTGCCGCTGCAACTTCTCGCCTACCACATCGCCGTGCGTCGCGGTTGCGACGTGGACCAGCCGAGAAATCTGGCGAAATCGGTGACCGTGGAATAGGCAGATGCTGGAAAGTCCAAAAGGAATCCTGCCTTGAATGCTCGCCTTTGCGTCGACTTTCAGTTACAACCACATGTTTATCCCGCGAACCGCCGAACGCTATAGGAAACCGGGAGCCCAATCACAACAGCATGCACGGCCAAGCCTAGAATTAGGTCTTGAAGGCGGTACGGGCCCCTAGCATGAAGCGCGGACAGCGGCAAAACGATAAGGTTCATTACATTTTCAACAGCCATACCGTAGGACAATCCGCACACCAGTGGGTGCTCCGTCAAGAAACGCAGTCTGCGGCTTGCCGCCCAATAAATAACTGTCACTGAAAAAGCGATAAAGAAGTGCAGCAGGACCCCCAGAACAAAGGTGCCGGCGCCTCCGTCGAAAGCCCGCGGCCCCAGCAGACCTGCTGCAATCACGAGCGGGATATTCCGTCCAAATAGGATGGAAGCCTGTGTAAGGTCCAAAGTCCCCGCGATTAGGCCGCCAACTGCAACTGCCAGCAGAGCGCTCTTTTTGCCAAATGACTCTCGTGCAGAATCTTCGATCATCCGATGTCCTCTCTTTCAGTCTCTGATCTGTATGCCATCTCTAACGCAGCCGTACGATACGAAAGCTAGACCCGGCGAGTCCTGAACTTTTTCTGAAACACCCTGAATACTTCTGAAATAGCGCTTCATGCTGGTGGCGCGCCCGAGGCCCATCGCCCAACGCAATACGGACGGGATCGCAGTCGCCGTTTCTCCACGGTGTTGCTATACTCGGCAGGCACCGCTTTTCTATTCAAAAAAACAGAGGGTGATCACCGATCCTCATGGAACGCCCGGCCACGACAATGCTTCGCATCGGCTCCTGGTGCGTTAATCCGGCGTCTGGCCAGATTTCACGAGATGGAGAGATCGCTCGAGTAGAGGTGCGGACGATGCGACTGCTGCTGTGCCTAGCCGAGCGTGCTGGCGAGGTGGTGAGCATCGATGACTTGCTCAGCCAGGTCTGGCCTGACGTCATCGTCGCTCCTGACTCGGTCTACCAGGCTGTGGCATCGCTCCGCCGCCTGCTCGACGACGACCCCAAGCAGCCCACTTACATCGAGACAGTGCCGCGATTAGGGTATCGGATGATGGCGACGGTCAGTCCCTGGGAGGATCAGTCCATCGCACATCCGACCCAGGCGACCTCCGATGCGCTGACGCCCGCGCCGCGCCTTAGAGCCAACTTCGCATGGGCCACCGGCGTGGCCCTTTGCCTCGCGCTCGTCGTTGCTTTCCTGTTCCACGGTAAGGTCGCGAACAACAATCACTCAGCCTCACCCACCATTGCTCCGACGCCGCAGAAATCCATCGCCGTGCTGCCGTTTCTCGACTTGACCGAAGGCATGACTCACGAAACCTTCGCTGACGGCATGACCGAGGAACTCATAGACAAACTCAGTAGGATTCCTGGCCTTCGCGTGCCGTCTCCCACGTCCTCGTTCTATTTCAAGGGCAAGCAAATTCCCGTCGCCGCAATCGCCAAGACGCTCGCTGTCGCCTATGTACTCGATGGCAGCGTGCGCAAGTCGGGCACTTGGCTGCGCGTCGACGCGCGGTTGATTCGTGCCGACAGTGGCTATGTTCTCTGGTCGGAGACCTACGACCGGCCAGTGGCCAACATCTTAGCGATCCAAGACGACATCGCCGGCAAAGTAACAGAAGCTCTGACAGCATCCATCGAGGCCCGACCGGATCACTAGCCACGCCGGATACTCGGAAGACCGTCCGCTCCCAGCCGAATAGAGGAGTTTCTATTCCGGCAGGTGTGTTTTAGAATTGTACCGATGACTTCGCCTCTGTCTTTC
>DAHUXN010000092.1 GCA_027307115.1 Acidobacteriota bacterium | reverse complement strand
AGTCTGACGGGCACAGATTTCTATATCCGCCTGCGGTTATCGGCGGCGGTCTTTGGAGGATATGCCGCAGCACGACTCGGGGAGTCGCGACGGGCGGGGCAAGCCCCGCCCCTACGGGCAAAAAGCAAAGTCGCGGGATTGACGCGCTCGGGGCCGGATGAGCCGAGCGCGCTCGAATACTGCGGACACGTCAGTGAAACGGTTCGCTACTCCTTGTCGTAGACTGCGACGCTGTGATTTTTCTTGCCGCTTGCATCAGTCGCCGTCGAGGTCACCGTGCGGCTTTTGCCGTCGGCTGACACTACGATGCGCCCAGAGGTAGTAATCTTCCCGCCGCTCTTTTCGGTAAACGCCAGCGTGCGCATGCCGATTTTGCGGTAGGAGCGCGTGCTGCTCTCTGGACCGCCGGTAACCGGATAAGCCTTGCCGTCTAATTTGCCCGTCCAAACGTTATGCACTGGCTTGTCCGCGCTGTCCATTCCATCGACGGTGACTGTTGTGTTGTCGCCTGAGACTTCGTAGGTGACTGTTGTGTTCTTCGTCGCCCCAAGACCGAATTTCGACTTCGCGTCGTTCAGTTTCCAGGTGCCTATAAAGGGGTTCTGGGCGAAGCAAACGCCTGCTGCCAGTAAACAGAATGCAAGAGTCGCTACTACCTTCGTTGCTTTCATATTCTCTCCTCATTGAGAAAGTTGAACCGGAATTTCCATTTGACCTGCTGAGTGAAGCCGTTATACACCTCAATTTCGCCCATGTGAAGCCAAATCGACCTTCGTTGCCAGTGCTCTCTCCGTCAAAGTTTAGAAGATGATTGCTCGCGGCATGGTCGTGGCTTATGCTGTTCGGCGTTTGCGGGACTATGCGGGTTTTGGAGGGCGCGATGAGGCTTTCGGCGGGTGCGCATGTTTTTGGAGCAGTTCTGCTGACGCTTTGCGCGGCCGGACAGGGATGGGCGCAGAACACACCTCCGCCGCTTTACACTCCGGCCAACGCGGGCGCGCCGCTGTCGACGCGCGTGGTCAACTATCAAATCGACGCGCATCTGAACGCCGACAAGAAAACCATCGACGCCACCGAATACCTGACCTACAAGAATCTCACCGGTAAGGCGCAGCAAACTTTTCCGTTCCATCTTTACCTGAACGCGTTTCAGCCCAAGTCCACATTCATGACGGAAGTCCGCCTCTCCGGCACGCGTGGCACCAGCGCCGGCTCTGGCTGGGATCCGAAACATTACGGCGCGATTACCATTTCGAAATTCGAAGTCGAGGGCGTGGGCGACCTGACCAGCAAAATGCAATTCGTCCAGCCCGATGATCACAATGCCGACGATCGCACCGTGATGCAGGTGACGCTGCCAAAGCCCGTCGCTCCCGGCGCATCGGTGCAATTTCGCATGACGTTTCACGACCAGCTTCCCGAAGTGGTCGAGCGCACCGGCTACAAACGCGATTTCTTCATGGTGGGCCAGTGGTTTCCGAAGGTCGGCGTGTGGTGGCAAAACGCATGGAATTGCCATCAATTTCACGCCACCACGGAATTCTTCTCGGACTTCGGCACCTACGACGTGCGCGTGACCGTTCCGCAAAATGAAGTTGTCGGCGCGGGCGGCGATTTGGTCGCCAGCGAAAACAACGGCGACGGCACGAAGTCGCTGACGTTTCATTCCGAGGACGTAATCGATTTTTCGTGGACCGCGAGTCCACATTTCACCGACGTTGAGGATTCGTGGACCGGCAGCGCGGGCACGGTGAAGCTGCACGTGCTGATGTCGCCGGGACACGTGGCGTCCGCGCCGCGGTATATTCACGTGCTCAAGGGCGCGATGACGCTTTTCGATAAGTGGTACGGGCCGTATCCGTACGACCGGCTCACTGTCGTGGATCCTCCGCACGGCGCGGAAGACGCGGGCGGCATGGAGTATCCCACGTTGATTACGGCGGGGACGGGCCCCGATCTGGTGACGCCCAAAGGCGTGCTGCTGCCGGAAATCGTCGTCGAGCACGAATTCGGCCACCAATATTGGTACGCCATGGTGGCCACGAACGAATTCGAAGACGCCTGGATGGACGAGGGCATCAACAGCTACACGGAATGCAAAGTGATGGCCGCGCTTTACGGCGACAAGACTTCCGCGCTGCGATTTCCCTTCGCGCAGATGAGCGATTTCGCGGAGCAGCGGCTGAGCTACCTGGGCGAGCCGGACACGGACCCGCTGACGCGCTTCGGCTGGCAATTTATGAACGACAGCGCTTACGGCGGCGTGACCTATGGCAAGACCGCGACTGTGTTGCTGACGCTCGAAAGAATCATCGGCCCTGCCAAAATGCGGGAAGCGATGCACGAATATTTTATGCGCTACCGCTTCAAGCATCCCACCCCCGAGGATTTCATGAACACGGTCCAGGAAGTCGCGGGCCAGGATCTGAGCTGGTATTTCGAGCAAGCGTTCAAGGGCACGCAGATTTTCGATTATGAAGTGGACAGCATTCGCTCCGATCGCGCCGATTGGTACAACGAGTCAGCCGCCGCGGCGAAACACGATTCGCTGAAAAAAGCCGCGCTGGAATATCGCGATACGGTGGTCGTGCGGCGCAAAGGCGATTTCATCGCGCCCGTGGACCTGGAAGTGAAATTCGACAATGGCGAAGTTGCGCGCGAGCATTGGGACGGCAAAGACCGGTGGGTCCGCTATTCGTACACGAAGTCCGCGAAAATTGTCTCCGCCGAAATCGACCCGCAGCACAAAATGTGGATGGATCGCGATTTCTACAATGACAGCCAGACAGCGGCAGGGGATGGGCGAGCCACGCGGAAGATCGGCAATATTTTTCTTTTTGTCAGCGAATGGTTCTCGCAGTTGCTGGCGTATCTGACGTGACGCGGCCGTTTTTGCCTTTGGTAGGGGCGGGTTTTTAAACCCGCCCGCGCGATGCGCAGCATCGTGTTGTCTTGATTTCGAGTTTCGTTTTTCGATTTCTCTTTTTTTGTTTTGTGAAGGAGCACACGATGGCGCAACGCGGCGCAAGCGCATTTTGGGGAGGCGCAGGACTCGTCTGGCGGCGTCAACGCGTTCTGTGGTGGATTTTCGCGGTGAATTTCATTCTCGCGTTCTTCTCGATCCACGGAGTCGTGCCACGCATCGGCAATGTCCTCGACCATAGCCTGGCGGCGCAGCGCCTGGTGAAGGGCTTCGACTTGGGCGCGTTCACGGAATTGACGTTGCAACCGGGCATTTCTCCTCTGAGCGTGTCGCCGGCGGCGATGGCGTATTCTCTAGTGTTCTTCGTGTTCATGCTGTTCGTCACGGGAGGGATTCTCGAAACGTATCGCCGCGACGACCGCGTGAGCACCGCGGAATTTTTCGAGTCGAGCGGCGCGTTTTTCTGGCGCTTCGTGCGCCTGCTTATTTTTCTGCTGCTCTGCCTGATTCCCATCGCGATCCTCCGCGCGATCGCCAACAGGATTGGCGGACACATCGAGGACACGGCCGTCTCCGCCATGACGAGCGTGTGGTTCCAGATCGCGGTTGGTATCGTTCTATTGTTTTTGCTTATGGTTCTGCGGCTCTGGTTCGACATGGCGGAAGTTCATTCCGTCGCGCAGAATGAACGCCGCATGCGGCGGTCGCTCGCGGCTGCGTGGCGGCTCACGTTCGGAAATTTTGGCAGGCTGTTCTGGCTGTATTTCAGCATCAGCATTGTGGCGTGCGTCGGTTTTGGATTTGGCCTGTGGCTGTGGATGTACGTCCTGCCGCCGACGGCCATCACCGGCGCATTTTTCCTGAGCCAGGCCATGATTCTGTGGTGGCTCGCGACGCGCCTGTGGCAGCGGTCAAGCGAAACGCTGTGGTACCAGCGCAATTTCGTTCCCGCCGCGCCCCCTGCGACATACACGCCCGCAACGTATCCCGTCGTCGCGCCGCAAACTCCGCCTTCGCCGCTGCCGCCGCCACTACCGACGGATCAGGTGTGATGTGTCGTACCTTCCAGCCACGAGTGATTCGGAAGACTATGGAGTTCTGTCTTTTCGGTCAGTGATCTCGTGCAGCATAGCTCGTGCCGCGGGATGGTCGTTGTCGATATTTGCTCGTTGAAACAATCTTCTGGCGTTCGGGATTGAGGTTTTCACACTCTTGCCTTCGAGATACGCGATCCCGAGAAAGAAGAATGCGTCCTCTCTTGATGCTTCGCATAGGTTCTTCCCTTTTGTTGCCCTGCGAAAACATCGAACTGCTGCTGTGGGATCCTTCCTAACCCCTTTTCCCCAGAAATAGTGAATTCCGAGCTGAACCAGGTCATCATCGTCGCCGGCCGCGACCGATTTTCGGAACCACCTAACTGCCGCATTTAATTTCCCATTCTCCCGATACGTTATTGCAATATTGCTCGCAGCGCGGGTGTGTCCGGCGTGAAATGCTTTTCTTAACCACGAGAGCGCTTCCTGTACATTTTTGTTGACGCCGTCCCCGCTCCCGAGTTGAACCCCCAAACTATTTTGTGCAGACGCACAACCATGCTCTGCCGCTCGCCGAAGCCATTGGGCCGCCCTTCGAGCGGAGCGCCTAACAAGAAGCTTCCCCTTGTTGTCCATGCACCCGTCGCCATATCGATCTGCGACGCCCCATTCCGCCTCCGGGTCGCCTCGCTTCGCTCGGGCAAGCAAGCTTTGCCATTCCGAAGCAGACATCTTGTATCCACCCGGGGGCCACCTAAAGTTCCTTCGTGTCATCTTCCAAGGAGATTCGGAATCAATCACCGCGCGGCCTCCGTCAGGTGGTGGCGTTGTCGATTTGGGCGCGCTGGAGATGATCCGAGTAGTCGATGTAGATCGTCTTCCACTCGGAGTAAAAATCGAGGGCGGGCGCGCCGGATTCGCGATGGCCGTTGCCTGTTTGCTTCGTGCCGCCAAAGGGTAGATGCGTCTCCGCGCCAATTGTCGGCGCATTCACGTAGACGATGCCCGTATCCAAATCGCGCTGCGCGCGGAATGAATCGTTCACGTTGCGCGTGTAAATCGAAGACGACAATCCATACTTCACGCCATTCGCAATTTCGATCGCTTCGTCGAGGCTGTTCATCGGCATCACGGAAACCACGGGACCGAAAATTTCTTCCTGGCAAATTCTCATCTTCGGATCGCAATCGATGAACACGGTCGGCTCGTGGAACCATCCCTTCGCGTGTGCGCCCTTGTTCAATCGGTTTCCGCCGGTGGCGATTTTCGCGCCCTCCTGCTTGCCGATTTCGACGTACTTCATCACCGTCTGCAATTGCGTTTCGTTAATCGCCGGGCCCATGTCGATATCCGGCTGCAAGCCGTCGCCGACGCGCAATTTTTTCGCGCGCGCCGCGAATTTATCCACGAACTCCTTGTAGACTTTTTTGTGCACAGCGACGCGGCTCGCCGCAGTGCAACGCTGGCCGGAGGTGCCGAATCCGCCCCAGATCGCGCCATCGACGGCAAGGTCGATATTCGCGTCGTCCATCACCAAAATAATATTTTTGCCGCCCATTTCGAGGTGGCAATGCTTGAACGTGCCCGCGCACGCCAAGCTCACGATGCGCCCCACTCCCGTCGAGCCGGTAAAACTCACCAGCTTCACATCCGGATGATTCATCAGCGGCGCGCCCACGTCCGGGCCCGTGCCGCTGACGATATTCGCGACGCCTTCCGGCAGCCCAGCCTCCGCCAAAATTTGCACCAGGTGATATGTCGAGAGCGGCGTATCTTGCGCCGGCTTGATAACCACCGTATTCCCGCAGACAAGCGCGGGCATCATTTTCCAAGATGGAATCGCAATGGGAAAATTCCACGGCGTAATCAATCCGCAGACGCCAATCGGCGCGCGCACGCTCATCGCGAATTTGTTCGGCAGTTCCGAAGGAGTCGTCTGGCCAAAAAGCCGCCGCCCTTCGCCGGCCATCAGATAGGTCATGTCGATGGCTTCCTGAACGTCGCCGCGCGTCTCGGCCAGCACTTTGCCCATTTCGCGCGTCATATCGACGGCCAAATCTTCCTTGCGCTCAATCATGATTTCCGCCGCGCGAAATAAAATCTCCGCGCGCTTCGGCGCAGGCGTCAGTCGCCATTTATCGAATGCGTTCTTCGCCGCTTCCACGGCGCGGTTCACGTCCTCCGCGCTCGACGCCGGAAAAATTCCGACCAAATCGTCCGTGTTCGCCGGATTGCGGTTCTCGATTCCTTTTTTGGTGGACGCCTCCACCCATTCGCCATTGATGTAATTCTTATGAGCGTTCGGAAAAACTGCGGTAGCCATGAACTGCCTCCTCGAAATTTTCTGTCGTCCTATCAAGCTAACAGACCCGCGCGACCACCGTCAATAAACGCCAAGGATCAGTGGTGGGTCAGTTTGAATTTTCTTGATCGTGACGCGAGGAGTTAAAATTTAAACTGACCCATTACCCAAGGATCGTCTCTGTCCTCTCCTGCCTTGCATCGGTTGGCACACTAATCGCCATTTGGACGCATTGCCCCGCTGAATCGCGGATATCCTTGTGACCTCCGAATGCATCTCGGAAACCAGAGATTACATCTGGTTCAGATTGATGATGATGTTAATTTGATTACCGATATTCTGAGCGATATACTGCATCATCGATAAAATCAGGAATGCCGCAAATCGGTACGCTGGCATGAAAGACTCGTTCCACAAACGCGTCGCGAAATGGCTCGCCGTCCAGCGAACAGAAAAAAAACGTCCCAACGCAATTTGCCCTCCCGCCGGTTCCGCAAGTTCGCGAGCCTCGGGCAAGAACGCCCGCCTAATCGCAGCATCTACCGTGTTTTGCGCCCTGGTTCTGACGGCGTATTTCTCCGGAAACGTTCGGCGCACACGCGCGTCAAACCTTGAAGAGTCGGGCTCTGAAGAGGCAGGCACTACTACCGTGACGAAAAAGGATTTTGTCCACGTGCTTCGTTTGGCCGGCACAACGGAAGCCGTCAGGTCGCGCCCGGTGCTTGCCCCCAGGCTGGAAGGCGCGCAGCTCAATTCCATGGTAGTGACTCGACTGGCTTCCGCGGGCTCGCGCGTGAAACAGGGCGACGTGCTAGTGGAATTCGATCGCCAGGCGCAAATCAAAGACGCTCTTGATAAAAAGGCGACCTACCAGGACCTTGTGGACCAGGTCGAAGAGAAACGCGCCGCCGAGGATGCCGCCCGCGCCAAGGATGAAACAGAATTGAAGCAAGCCGAGGACGATCTCACCAAGGCGCAGCTCGAAGTGACCAAGAAAGATATCGTTTCCCGCATTGACGCCGAAAAAAATCAGGAAACGCTTCAGGAGGCGGTTCAGACTCTCCAGCAACTCCGCCAGACTTTTCAATTGAAGCGCGAAGCAGCGGCCGCCGACATTCGTGTCCTGGAAATTCAACGCGACCGCGCTCGCGGCACCATGCTTTATGCTCAGGGAAACGCACAGAAGATGACCATCCGCTCGCCCATGGACGGCATCGTAGTCTTAAACACGGTTTGGCTGGGTGGCAGAATGGGAGAAGTGCAGGAGGGCGACGAAGTGCGTCCCGGCGTTCCGTTCATGAAGGTGATTGATCCCGCGCAAATGGATGTTCGCGTCGCGGTCAATCAGGAGGACATGCCCCAACTCCGCATTGGCCAGGCAGCCACCGTGCATCTCGACGCTTATCCGGGTCTTTCCTTTCCGGGAGTCCTCGACGAACTGGCGCCGCTGGGCCATTCGGGGCAATTCACGGATAAAGTTCGCACGTTTGTCGCTATTTTTTCGATTCGCGGAAACAATCCCAAGCTCATGCCGGATCTTTCAGCGTCCGCCGACGTGGAGCTGAGCAGACTGCCAAACGTTCTGGTTGTGCCGGCGCAAAGCGTCATCAACGATAAAGGTCAAGACTACGTATTCCTCAAGACGGCGGCTGGGTTCGACAAGCATCAAGTGAAAATCGGCCCGGCGAATGATCTCGAGGTGGTGATTGAATCCGGATTGCACGCGGGCGACGTAATTCGTACAACATCCGAAGGCGCTGGTTCTTCCTGATGGATATGAGCAAGGTGGAGAATTTATGGAGGCGAAGAAAAGGCGCTCTCCTCCTTTGCTCATTCGTGATCTTCGGATTTGCCGGTTTTGGAGCTTTTCGACTGGCTCACCCCGCGCCCTTGATTCCGAGTGCGCTCGTTCAGCGTGGAGAATTCACGGACTACGTTCAGCTTCACGGCCAGGCCAAGGCCCTAAAATCCACCATCATCTCAGCGCCGTATCAGGCGGGCGATTTGCAAATCATCAAGCTGGCGCAGAACGGCGCGCAAGTCAAAAAAGACGACGTCGTGGTGCAGTTTGACGCGACGACGTTGAAGCAAACACTCGCGCAGGATCAATCCACATTGAAATCTTCCGACGCCGAAATCCAGGCAGCGCGCGCCCAAGCCCGTCTGAAAGAAGAGCAGGATCTCACCGACGTTATGAAGGCGCGATTCGACGTGCAGTCCGCAAAACTCGACGCCAGCAAGAGCGAGATTCTTTCGAAAATCGATGGCGAGGAAGCGGATTTGAAACTCGCCGACGCGCAGCAGAAGTTGAAAGAAATGGAAGAAAAGCTGAAGGCCGACCGCGATGCCGACGCGGCCACCATCGAGAGCAAGCAGCAGAAACGCGACCAGGCTCTCTACGAAGTTCGCCAGACCAACCGCGGTCTCGACGCGCTTACATTGCGCGCCCCCACCAACGGCATTGTGACTTTGCAGGACAACTGGCGCGCCGCCGGGCCAATGGGCAACGCCGCTCCCTTCAAGCCGGGCGATCGCGCCTGGCCGGGTGCGGAAATCGCCGAATTGCCCGACCTATCGACGCTCGAAATCTCCGCGCGCCTCGACGAGACGGAGCGTGGCCGCATTCAAGCGGGCCAGGCGGCCAACGTCCACATCGACGCCATCCCGGATCGAGATTTTACGGGACGCATCACTCAAATCAGCACAATCGCAAGCATGGATTTCTCGGCGGGCTGGCCTTTTCCGAGGAATTTTACGATGGACATAATTCTGGGCCGCTCGGACCCTAGGCTTCGTCCCGGCATGAGCGCAAACGTGCACGTCGTCGTGGACCAGGTTCCCAATGGAATCACGATTCCGGCGGCGGCGCTGTTTCGGAAAGCCGGCCAAAGCGTCGTCTACGTGTTGCACGGGACGAAAGTGGAACAACGTCCCATTGAAGTCTCGCGACGCAGCGGCGATCAGATCTTGATTGCGAAGGGATTGCAACCCGGCGAGCGCGTGGCGCTGCAAGAACCGGCTGCATCCGACTAGCGACATAGAAATGGCCTTGAAAAACATTCCGTTCGGCCCTCTCGTGCTCTTCGCACTCGCGACGGTCAGCCTCGCATCATGCGCGGCCCGCGGCGCGACTCAATCTTCTACACAGGACATACCTGTCGCGGTCGTAAAACAGGGTGAACTTCAGCCCAAGGTGTATACGACCGGCGAACTGCGGGCCACGCAAAGCGCGATGCTCATCGCTCCTCCCATCGCCGGAGGCGCCCTGCAAATCATTCAACTCGTCAAGACGGGCACTCCGGTAAAGAAAGGCGATGTTGTTGTTGCGTTCGACCCCAGCCAGCAGCAATACAACCTCGAACAAGCCCGCTCCGATTTTGCGCAAGCTGAACAAGAAATTGTGAAAGCCAAGGACGATTCGGCGGTACAGACCGCTCAAGATCAGACAGCCCTGCTGAAAGCCACTTTCGCGGTGCGCCAGGCTGAATTGGACGTGAGCAAACACGAAATTGTCAGCGCCATCGACGCGGAGAAAAATCAGCTGACCCTCGATGAGGCAAAACGGGCGCTCGCGCAGTTGCAGCAGGACATTCAATCGCACGCCGCATCGAACCAGGCGACCATCGCCGTCGACAACGAGAAACGCAATAAAGCGAGCCTCGCTATGAAACAGGCGGAAGAAAATATCGCCAACATGCAAGTGAGGTCTCCCATTAATGGATTGGCGGTGGTGCAGGAAAACGAAGACGCGTCCGGCGGCTTGTTTTTTAGCGGCATGTCTCTGCCGGAATATCAGGCGGGGGATCAAGTCTCCCCCGGCCGGATGGTCGCGGAAGTGATTGACATCGACCAGATGGAAATCGCCGCCAAGGTGAGCGAGGCCGATCGTGCCAACCTCAAAATTGGGCAATCCGTCGAGGTGCAAGTCGACGCCCGGCCAGGACTGACCGTGCAAGGCAAGATCAAGACGCTTGCCGGAATGTCCGGTGGTTTTTTCTTCGACGACAATTCCGCGCACAAGTTCGGCGTCACCGTTCAACTCGCTCAGGCGAACGACGAACTGCGCCCGGGTTTTACGACTCGGCTCGTCATTCTCGGCGATCCCCTCAAACATGCGCTCTACGTTCCACGGCAAGCCGTGTTTCAAAAAGACGGTAAGGCAACCGTCTATGTGAAAACCGGCGGCGGTTTTGAACCGCGTGAAATCAAAATTCGTTACGTAACCGAAGGCTTGGCCGTCATCGACGGACTAAACGAGGGTGTTCAGGTCGCGCTGATTGATCCTACACAGAAGTCCGAAAAAACCGGCGCGTCCGGTCCAGCGCCGAGTCCCGGAGCACCCTGAGGATGCCAACTCGCCCCATCGATTCCACGCGCCTGGCCTATCCTCGTTCGTTGCTCCACTGGCTGCCTGACCTGCGCTTGGGCTTCGACAACCTGATGATCCATAAGCTGCGCTCTTTGCTGACCATGCTGGGAATGATATTCGGCGTCGCCGCTGTGGTGTCCATGCTCTCCATCGGCGCGGGCGCGCAACAAAAAGTGATGGCTTTCATTGAACAACTCGGCGTCCGCAATCTGATTGTGGAGGCAAAAGAGGCCAACAATTATCAAACGCTTCAAAAGGTGCGCCAGACTTCGCCCGGCCTTACATTCGACGATTACCGCGCGATTCTTGGTGTCAACGGCGTCGTCGAGGCCACTCCCCGCAAACGCTTCGCGCCCTCGAAGCTGATTCCCAAAGCCGAGCAGGAGGATCCGCAAGTCTACGGCGTCAACCAAAACTATCTTCATATCGCCGGCCTGCAAGTGACGCAAGGAAGATTCTTCGACGCGCAGGAAAATGCCGCTGCCGCGCCCGTTTGCGTTCTCGGCTCCGCGGCGAAATTCAATCTGTTTGGCTCCGCGGATGCAATCGGCCAATACATCAAGGTGAACGACCAGTGGTTCCACGTGATTGGCGTGGTGGCGCCGGAATTAGCGGCCCAAACCGACGTCGCCGGCGTGCCCAATCAAGACTTGAACAACCTGATTTACGCGCCCGTGAATGCAGTGGTCCTCCGGCTGGAGGATTCCATGAGCGATCTGAAAGACGAAATCGACGGTATGTACCTGCATCTGGCGCCCGCCGCGGACAGTGCCAGCGTCGCCGAAGTTGTCCGGGGCGTCCTCAATACCACACATCACAATGCGGGCGATTTCACCGTGATTGTGCCAGCCGAACTTCTCGCCGAACAGCAGCGCACCGAGCGCCTTTTCAACACCGTGATGGTCGCGATTGCCTCGATTTCGCTATTGGTCGGGGGCATCGGAATTATGAACATCATGCTGGCCAGCATTCTGGAGCGGACTCGCGAGATCGGCGTGCGGCGCGCCGTGGGTGCGCGGCAGTCTGACATTGTGCGGCAGTTCGTGGTCGAAGCGATCTTGATTTCCTTCGCCGGAGGCGTGCTGGGCATCGTTTTCGGCTTTGGGATGTCCCGCTTGATTGCATGGCTGGCGGCATGGTCAACCATCGTGACGGCCGGCTCGATCTTGCTCGCGTTTCTGGTTTCGATATCCGTGGGGATGATCTTCGGCATTTATCCCGCCATGAAGGCGGCGCGCCTCGATCCGGTGGAAGCAATCCGTTACGAATAGACCGGTCGGCCACGTTTTGCCGGTGTTCTCGGCCGGCTGATTTTGAATATTCGAGCAGCGTCAATCCATTCGGGAGGAACCAATTGAAGCCATCACACATTCGGCTGATCTTGTGCCTTGCTGTACTTGTTTGCGCCGTCCCCGCTTGCTACGCGCAGAATCCTTCCTATCGCAAAACTCTGGAACAATCCGCAAAGGAGCAGCGCATCTCTGACGCGCAAGTGTCGAAAAGTTTTCAGCAGTACATCGCGGCCGGAAAACTGCAACTTTCGCTCGACGACGCCATCCGCCTGGCCCTCGCCAACAACACCGACATTGTCGTCGATCAACAGCAAATCGGCGCCGCCAAGAATGCCATTGATTTCGCGCGCGGCCCGTTCGATCCATTGCTCCTGTCCAGCTTCAACGCGCTTCGTTCGAAGTCTCCCACATTTTCGCAGCTCTCCGGCGCGCCCACTTTGAGCAGTCTTAGCCAAAACGCCCAACTCGGCGTTTCTCAAACTTTACCCACGGGAACGAACTATCAGGTTTCGCTCAGCGCCAACAAACTTTCGTCAAACACTTCGTTCAATTTTTTCAATCCTTCGGTTTCCGGAAATTTCACTTTTAACTTTTCGCAGCCGCTGCTTCGCGGCAGAGGATTCCTCCCCAATCGCGGCCCGATTATTATTGCCCAGCGCGGCCTGGCGCAGTCGCGCGCCACTTTTAAACAGGAGGTAAACGACATCATTCTTCAAGTTGTCGCGCAATACTGGAACGTTGTGCAAGCCAGAGAAAGCCTCGCAGTGCAAAAGAAATCGCTGGATGAAGCTCAGCAAACCTATGATCATGACAAGCATTCGTTGCAACTCGGCGCGCTTCCGCCGCTCGACATTTATCGCTCGGAATCTCAGGTCGCACAACGGCGCGTCTCGGAAATTCAAGCTGAATATTTCCTCAAGCGAACGGAAGACACCTTTCGCCAGATCATTGGCGCCGATATCGATCCAAACATTCGAGCCCTGGACCTCGACTTGACCGAGCCACCAGAGCCCGCGGGACTCCTCATGGACATAGACATCACAACGGCCCTCGGCAAGGCTCTCGCCAACAGGCCCGAGCTTGACGCCCAGCATCTTCAGCTCGCAAACGACGACCTCAGCATTAAAATCGCGCACAACTCTTTGGAGCCGGATTTGCGGCTCACGGGCATTTACGAAAGCAACGGACTGGGCGGAAACGAAATAAATGTCAATACCATCCCGCCACAAGTGATTTCGCAGGGCGGCTGGACAGACGCGCTAGGCCAGGTGTTTGGCTTCGGATTTCCGGGTTACGGATTTGGAGTTTCGTTGGCGCTCCCCATTAAGAATCATGCGGGCGAAGCCAATCTGGGCAACGCGTTGGTCAACAAGCGTCGTGACCTCTATTCCGGTCGCCGGATTCGCCAAACCATCACACTCGACGTTACGAATTCTGTTCATCAGCTCGAAGAATCGAAAATTGACATGGAGGCCTCGAAGGTTGCCCTGGACTTGGCGCAGAAAAATCTGCAAGCCGAGCAGCGAAAGTACGCTCTGGGCGCGCAACCCATCTTTTTCACGCTCGAAGCTCAAACGGAATTGGCGCAGGCCGAATTAGGCCTGGTGCAGGCGGAGGTCGGTTACCGGCTTGCCGTCACCGCCGTGGAACACGCCACGGGCGACCTGCTCGACCGCTACAATGTGCAAGTGATGCAGCTTACCCAATAGCGTGAACCGGATCTGAGTTCCTCGGGAGAGTCGACACATCATTTTGCATCGCTCGGTGGATGAAAAATGGGGCGCAGGTCACTGTGCAGGCCGCCGCTCAACACCCCGCGTTCGCATCGTAGCTGATTTGGATCGTTTCTGTGATCCAGCGAACTCTAAACCTGCACGCTTCAAAAACCGAGCATGCGGCGCCAGAAGAAAAGCCAAAATCGTTAAGTGCCAAGAGGTTTGCCGGTCCGGAATCAGCTTCGCGCAAGGCATGTCATTGAGTTCCCAATTGTTTCAACATCTTCCTGGCATTTTCATTAGCTCGATTTAGCTCCAGCGACCTCTTGTAGTTCTTGATGGCCAGGTCCTTCTCGCCATCGTCCATGTATGCTTCAGCCAAGCTGTCGTAGGCGCTGTAAGAGGAGGGGTATGCCTCGACATTCAACTCAAAAACGCAAATCGCGTCTTTGAATTTCTTCATTTCCAGTAATTGATAACCAAGGCCGTTGAGCTCGTCTTCGCCAAAATCGTAACCGGCGGGCTCGGTGGCCTTCAGCTCGTGGTACTGCTTGATCGCAGCCTCCACATTTTGTTGCTGGATAGTTTTCAAGAGGGCTTCGGCAATAGACTTTCTGCTGGCAAGAGCTTCGACTTTTGCCAGCATCCCGTCCAGGGATGCCCTCGGAAAGAATCTGCCGCCAAGCACGACCGCGTCGATGCGCTTCGTATTCGCAATATCGTTGAGTGGGTTGGCATCGAGCAAAACCAGATCGGCAATTTTGCCCGTTTCGACCGTACCGAAGTCTTTCTCCTTGCCCATAAATCGCGCTGGATTCAGCGTGGCAGCCTGCAGCGCCTCCATAGGCGAGAGTCCCGCCTTGACGAGCAGACCCAGCTCGTCATGAAGGCTGAAGCCTGGGAAGCAGTAAGGGTTGAGCGTATCCGTGCCGGCCAGGATCTTTACGCCTGCCCGTTGCATGGCGCCCACGATCTCGGCGTCTTTACTGAAAACCTTCTTACTCCGTGCCCAATCTTCCGCGGTCCGGGTCTTGAGGCGAAAATCAGTCTTGGGGTCCCAGGAAGCTCTGACGTCCCGCGGCATGTACTTCAGCCGAGAATCGTTGGTGAAGGAAGGGTCGTCAAGAAAGGCGATGCTGCGCAAAACAGTGAGGGTAGGACATTGCCATGTTTTGTTCTTTTTCAGTTCCGCAAAGAGGGCTTCTGCTTTCTGCGGGCTATACGTTTCCAGCGCCAACTCCTCCCACTCACGACTCGCCGCGCCATGTACAGCACTCACCGGCGGCTGTCGTCCTGCAATGATCGCCGCTAGCGTCTGCTGCGATGACTTGAGCAACTCCGCTTGGCGAGTCGAACAAGCAGGTAGGACCCCGGTGAGATGCTCGATGCTCTTCTGCCCGGCGTTCGACGCTTCCTCCGCCGAAACTGAAATCGGGACATGCCCCTCAAAGGAAATGTCTTGCTTCTTCGATTCATCCGCTATGGCGAAGTACGCATCGCGAGGAAGAAGGGAGTAGACCTTGATAAAGTCGGCACCGTCCCGCTTGGCCTGAATCACCGCTTGCCGAGCCTCGGACGCGTTGGCCACTGTAATGGAACCCGGCCAAACGGGTTTCGGTCCATCCACAAGTGGGCTGGCAATCAACATGTGCGGGCCCAGCAATTGTCCCGCGTCGATTTCTTTTCGCCACTGATGATGCATCGGCATGCCCCACATTATCCGTATGCCAGTCACTCCGTTGGCGATGAATAGCGGGAGATAATCCTTTTCGTACCAGTGGACGTGCATGTCCCACAGGCCGGGAATCAGAAACTTTCCGCTGGCATTGACTATCTGCGCGTGCTTGGGCACGCGAACCTTTCCGCTTTTGCCCACCTCAGTGATGCGGTTCCCGTTGATCAGCACGGTCATGTCCGGACGCGCAGGCCCGCCCGTCACGTCGATCACCGTGACGTGGGTGATAGCAAGTGTCGTCGATTTCGTGCGGGCGGTCTCTGTTGCAACCAGAGGCCACAGCAGCAAGGGCAGAAGCAGCAGTCCAAGTATGTTTTTCACTTTTTCCCCCTAACGTAACGACAGATACGTCCTACCGTTTCGGCGGCTGGAAGCCCGGATCTCCCAATTGCCACAGCAGGAAGCTCCATATGTCCGCCTTCGCTTCCTGAAGTTGCTGTTCCGTAGCGCCGATAGGGCCGTGGCCGCCCGCATAGTGCACGTAAAGCAGCACGGGCTTTCCGCTCGACGTTGCGGCTTGCAAACGTGCCGTCATCTTGGCCGATTCCCACGGATCCACACGCGGATCGTTCATGCCGACCGTGAGCAGAACCGCAGGGTACGGTGTCCGATCCTTGACGTGGTGATAGGCGCTCATGGCATAGAGCGCTTCGAAGCCTGCTTTCGTCTTGGTGCTGCCGAACTCTGGGATATTGCCCACTCCGTTGGCGGTCGTCTCAAATCGCAACGCATCCAGGACTCCCGAGTGAATAATCGCCGCGCCGAAAAGGTCTGGCCGCTCGGTGATGGCCCGGCCAATCAGGATGCCGCCCGCGCTTGCGCCGTCGCCAGCCAAGTGGGCCGGTGACGTATATTTCTTGTCGATTAGATATTCAGCGCAAGCGATGAAATCGCGCCAAGTGTTCGGTTTGGTGGGGCCTTTTCCGGCCAAGTGCCAGTCCTCACCGTATTCCCCGCCGCCGCGCACGCCGCAGGTCGCGAATATCCCGCCCTTTTCGTGCCAAGCAATCTGATACGAATAAAACACTGGGGAAGAAGACACTAAGCCGTACGCGCCGTAACCACCAAGAAGGGTGGGATGAGAGCCATCCAGTTTTATCCCCTTCGGATAAACGATAGAGAGAGGCACCGGAGTCCCGTCGTAGCTCTTGACTTTGACGTTTACGGCCTCGATGTCGTCATCATGAGCGTAAGGGCCAAACTGCTCGATTTTCGTATCTAACACTTGTTTAGTCTTGGGGTCATAGGAATAAAGGCCGCCCGCGTTGGTCCAGGAGGTCAGGGCGAAGAGGACGCCAGGTACCCGCGGATCAGAACCCATTAGAGAAGCCGACCCATCGAGTGGGAGCGCCAGGTTTTCCACTTTGGGTTTGGGGCCGTACGGGACTCGCAGAACGCGATTGATCCCGCCGTCCAGCACTTGCACATAGAGTGCATCCTCGGCGGCACTCATGGTCTGAACGACAGCTTCAGTCGGAGGGACCACAACTTCCGCGGAGGACAGGTCGGGATGCCGCGCGTCGGTGCGAAGGATTTTGTAGCGCGAGGCGTTTTTGAACGTCAGCAGATAGAGGTCCTCGCCGTGCATGGCGACGTCGGTGCCGTCGTCCGATAGGTCGGCAAATTTGCGCCAAGCCGAGTTGGACGTGCCGACCGCTTCGACCGGCTCGATGTAGTAATTGCAATTTGGAGACACTCCGGATTCGACCCAACCGATCGCATACTTGGAGCCGGGCGACGTCGAGATGTGGGCAGTTCGCTTTGGATCGACATCAATGGACGGCACCACGCCGTAGCCGAACACGGCCGGGTCCTTTTTCGGGTCGGTTCCGAGCACATGCAGGTACGCGCGGCCCTTTTGACGCAGTTCCGTCTTCGGCGCATCTGGAGGAAGATCCTGTAAACGTCCGTACACAAACGATCGGTTATCCGGCAGCCATTGAGGATCGCCATGGAGCGCACGGAAGATGACGTCGCCGGCTTCATGGCCGGTCGCAACGTCGACGACATGGATCTCGGTATCGTTCTCGGACCCGCCCGGCGTAATCCCCACGGCCGCGTACTTGCCATCCTGAGAGATGTCGACATAGGCGAGAGCGTTCTTTCCCTTACTCCTATTTGAGGCTGCGACCTCGATTTTGTCGGGATCCACGAGCAGCCTTTCCTCACCGCCCAATCCCTGGCGTATGTACAGCTTGGGTGTGCTCTCGCCGGGGAGAAGCTTCTGATAGAAGTAGCGGTCCCCGGGAAGCCGCTGGACGCCACGAACTATCACAGGGACAGACTGGTCGAGTTCCTTGATGCGCGCGAGCAATTTGTCGCGGCCCGGAATGTTGGCCAGCGTTGCGCGCGTGTAGTCATTTTGGTTCTTAAACCATTCCTGTACTTCCGGATCTTTTAAATTCTCCATGTAGCGGTAGTTGTCGACGATTTTCGTACCATAATAATCGTCGGTGACGGGGCGCACTGGTGCGACTGGCTGTTTCGCCGCCGTTCCCTCCTGTGACTTAAGGTTAGGAGCAAAAAAGCCGAGAGAGATCAACAAAAACAGGAAACCTACGATTCTTCGGTTCAAGTGAACCTCCTTTTCGTTATCGATGTAGGCGGGACACATCTTCCGTCATCGACTCAGCAACGACTTCATGAAGTTGAGCCAGCCGTTCGTGCTGCCGATGACCATAAATACGGGAAGGGACGACAAAAGCGCCAAGCCGCCCCATGCGAATCCGGGATGCAAACGCCGGTGTTTAACGGTGTCGTAGACGATGCAAACAACCGGAGTGATTTCCGTAAAGCCGATCATTTCCCACAGGCCGCCAGCATGAAGGAAATGCAGAGGGACAATTTCGAGAAGGCGTCCCATACCCGGAAGAAGGAGGCTGCAGGAAGCGAGAACCATCAAGCGCTTGTGGATGTCGCCGCGGCGACGAAAGTAAAGCGCGGCAGCAATGAGGAGAGCGAAAGTCAGGCTACTCCCGAAGTCCAGAGCGAGAGGGCGAACGCTTGGGACTGTCAATGAAGCTGGGTTCGTCAGATACATTCGCCTTCCCGCATGAAACGCAACCGCAATAGCCACGCAAGCGGCAAGTGGAGCCAGGACAGCTCCGAAAACACCCAGCCGGCGATGCAGATCGACGCGGTGCCGAGCCACAAGGCGCGCCTGAATGAAAAACAACGCGAACCAGAGCGTAAAGATCAGTCCGTGCAGATGCAGAAGCAAGGGAAGCGCGGGAGTGCCGAAGAGCGCCTTCAAGTAGTAGGTCCGCGCAAACCCGGCGAAGACAATCAGGAATATGCCGACCGCAGCCCATGTGTAGAAGCTGCCGCGTGCCTTGACGCGATTGGCGGGCACAGAAGTATTCATTCGTGTTGTCACTTCCCCACGCTGCAAACTCAGGGATTGCTCTCCGAAGAGTCACGGAACGCTTCGGGTCGGCGAGGCGGAGCCAACCATCTCATGAACCCCGGGGCTACGGCTCGACTTTATACCGCGCGACCATGCCCGCCATCATGTGATCGCTGATGTGGCAATGATAGAGCCAGATGCCGGGCGCATCCGGCACCATGTCCGCAGTGATCATTTGCGCCGACAGAACCGAGACAACGTCCGTGCGGCGGCCGCCCACCAACACCGTGTTGCCGTGCCAATGCGGCGTGTGCGCGTTGTTAAAGTCGCCCAGCGTCGCCACGTACCATCGCACGCGTTCGCCCTTCTTCATCGTCATCATCGGCATGTTTCCGAAGATGTAGCCGTTGATCGACCATTTGAAATTGGTGTCCACAAAGCCCGTCCCGACGACAGGCGTCACCATGCCGTCGGCGGTAACGGGATGGAACTCGGTCCGGTCGACGCCCTTGGGATCGGTGCAGTGAGCGCGGATGTTTTCGTCCAGGTACCAGCTCTCGTTTTCATTGATGGCGATGAACATGGTGACGAACTCGTGATCCACATCCTTCGGCCGGCCATCAGGGAGCGCCATGCCCCGACGTGTCACGACGATCACACCAAACAAGCCTGAAGCGACATCCCGCAATTCATCGGCATGTGAGTGATACAGCCAGAAGACCGAGCTCGGGTCGTTCGGTCCCGGCCCAGCCCGCTCCGGTATCTGCCACACATAAGTGTGGGTGGCACCGGGAGGCACGCCGCCGTCCTCCTTGTCCGCGCCCGAGGTGCCGTCGTTGTAATCCGCGCCCTCGGAGTTCTTCGCGTAGAAGACTCCGTGGGGATGCATGCTGAAGGGATGCGTCGCATTATTTTTGAAAACCACCTTGATGGTGTCGCCCACTTCTCCGCGCAAAATCGGTCCCACCAGACCGAGATATTGGTCTTCGGGAGCGCGCGGTTTCAGCGTCGAGAATGAAGCGTCGGTATATTCACGGTAGATCGCCTTCTTGTACACCCGGCCGATGCGATGCGGTCCCGATTCAACGTAGGGTTTTTCCACTTCGTCGAAGGGATGCCCCATCGCTTCATCACGGCCCGACGGCGCATAATCCCAGTTCACTTCGTCGGCGGCAACGTAGTAGGTGCGGACCTTCCCCGGTGCGGATTGCGCTCGCACGACGCACGCGAGGGATGCAAGAAGTCCTGCCAGCACAAGTGTGAATTTCTTCATGATGTGAATTCCTCCGCGTGTCGTTCGGCGAAAGCGGGCCGGTTTCCCGCACGGGAAAAAACGGCCCGCCCTGGCCATTGGGCCTGGTTATTTCTTGGGGAAATAGCTGAGGTCTGGCCGGAACGTGATCACTTCCTGCGTAAAATGGCCGCCGATTAAGGCTGAGATTTCACTCGCGATGGCGTCCGTTTCGGCGGCTCCAAACGCCTTGTCTAGCACTTCATCCGGCGACGGGCTGCCGAAGTCGGCCGAACTGTTGTGACCGATTGCGAGAACCCAGGTCCCGAACTCACCTCCTTCGGTCAATCTGAGCCAACTGACATCCATCGGTGACTTCGTTTTTTCGATCGCTTCACGGAGACGGCCTACTGTTGCTGCGAAGCGGTCTTGTTTGTCGAGCGGCACATGAAATGTGTCGATCTCGTAGTACTTTGCCGGGCGCTCCGAATTCGCGGGGTGGTCCAGCTCCGGAGCTTCTTCGTACACCTTCAGCGAATAGGTGGCGACCGTGTCTCCCATCGCTTTTTCAAACTCCGCCCGATACTGCCCCGAGGGTTTGTCTAAATCGGCCCAGTGCATCCAACGGCGGACGACGGAATACGTACCGGCCTTTTCGCCGGTGATCTGCATAAATACGGCGCGTCCCTGGGAATCGTTATTAGACGAGTACCACGCGGCCAGTTGCTTGAGGCCCGCCTCAAACTGCTTTTCGCTGCCGGGCTTCGGCGTCATTTCCATAACCAACGTGACGTTCCCCGGCTTCTGCTGCGCAAAGGCAGGCGCTGAGGGAATTGCGCTGAGCACAGCCGCTGCAAAAACTACAGCCAGGCCGCGAAGTTTCATAAATCCTCCTAAGTGAATTTTTAAAAATGGGAACGCCATACAACGGCGGTGTACTGGTGCGCCATCAGTTGCACAAAAAGGGACACGAGGTGATACGCGACGGTGAGAAGAAGCGCAAACGCTCCCGGTATAAGAACCAGCGCCCTCACTGTTTCCATGCGCGGCGTTCACCCTTGCCATGGTTTCGCCTCGCGTGAGTCCCATCCTTGATAAGGCTCCTGCTCATCATTTCGCGGCTGTATCCGCTCTAGGCGCGGGCGCGGCGGCGTAGCGTCGCGCCGAGACTCAACAGACCCGTCCCAAACAGCAACAGGCTGCCCGGTTCGGGAGTTTGCGTCGGGTTGAGCGGCGTTACATTAAAGGTGACGCTGCCCGGCCCGATGGGCATATTCGAATCGTTCGATAGAAAACACTGGCCCGTCGCCAGATCGCAGACCGGCGGAAGCGGCGGATTGAATCCGAGGGAAGGATTCCAGCCCCCGAAGGTTGCTCCGCCAGTGAAATTCAAGGGAGGCGAATTCGGGAGGAAGGTATTGGCGAACAATAGCGAATTTCCCTGAACATCGAAGTAATCACATCCCGTGCTTGGGAGATTACAATAATGCAAAACGGTGGGGATGCTTGCGTATTGGCCGGCGGCCCATGTGAAAAAGTAGTCCACCGCATTCGCGTTGTCGTTCTCCGTGAAAGGCGTGCCGATCGGGAACGTGTAACTGGCAAGCGTGTCGCCGAAGGCCTCGGCGCTCAGGTTCCCGGAAACAGGGACGCTGAACGTGGCCGACGGGGAAACACTCATGTCAAACTGAACGCCCGGCAGGAAGTTGAAAAAGAACGGATCGTTGTTGTTGCCGCTCCCCGGACTTGGGAACTGGAAGGTCAAGGGCCCGCCATTGACGGCATTCCAAGTAAGTGTGTCTCCAGCAGAGAACGTGCCGTCTGAGCTGACCCATGTGTAATATCCGTATTGGATATTGGGGAGGCTGGTGTTCACCGAAGTCTGCAGATTCGCTCCCGCCACCAGATTTGCGGACGCCGAAGCTGCAAATGCGCTCAGCGAATAACCCGCGCTGAAGTTTTGTCCCGTCGCGCTGGCTGTGGCCGTTCCGCTGGTAAGAGAGCTTCCGGAGAGCAGATTGGCGCTGGCCGTGGCAGAGAGACTCTGCGTGTAAATATTTTTACTGCCGCTGAAAGGGCCAATGTTGTACTGGAAGCCGGCGCTTGCGGAGACGTTTGCGTTGCTGGTGATCGAGCCGCTGGTCCACGAAGGCGTGTAGCCGATGTTCATTGTGGACAGGGTGTTTATGTGTGTGCCGGGCGTGAACGTCGGCACTTGAAACAGCGTTGAACCGTTTATGGACAACGATGTACCAGGCGTGACCGTCGGCACCGGAAACAGCGAAATTGACCCGAACGAGATCGTCGAGTTTGCCTGCACGCCGAAATTGCTGAACGGAAACGGCCCCGCACCCGCGGAAAGCGAGTTGTAGCTGGACGTGCCCTGCGCATTCGTCGTGACGCTGATGTTTGTTTGCGCGCCGGCCGTCGCCGCGCAAATAAGTATTGCGAGGGCTGCAACCAGCGCCTGCGTAAAAATAAACCCTCTTGGGGCTATTCTCTTGCACGACGAAGTTTCCATGATGCGCTTCATTGCGTTCCCCCTTTAGTTTGCATTCGATCTCGTGCTGACTTCGGTGCACGCGCTGCCCGGCCTTGCCCTCGCGCTCACTGCGAAACAGTTGGCGCCTGCACGTTGCCGTATTCATAGCGAATGGAAATATGGCGCTTGCCGCCGGCGCCTCCGATATCTACGTCTTCCTCTTCGCGCAAAATCAGCCCTCTGGATTTGGAAATCCAGACTTGTGCATCAGACGTGAAGTCCTCGTTCTTGCCGTGCGCGCTGTAGATGACCGCGGACTCTCCCTGCACCGGTTCCTCACGCACATAACGGCAGGAGTACTCTTTTGTGTTTTGCCGGTTCTCGCGGTCCTGCTCTTGCAACTGCTGCGTTGTGACGGGACTCTTCCTCCATTTGCCGTTGACCTTGATATAGCGAATGCCTCCCGCGAGGATTTGCTCGTTGTTTTTGGGTTGATCTTTTGCGGAAGCGCTTTCCGCCACGTAGGAATGATTCGGCGTGATCAGAGTTTTATCGAAGGCGCTGAACAGCACTCTGCAAACAGGGTCTTGCACGGGTCCCGCCTGAGTGCCGGCCACCGGCACCGTCGTCACGCCGCCACCGACAGCAACCTTCGAGGCCAGCAGGCCAGTAAACAGAACGAGCACTGCAATTCCGCCGATGCCGTGTAGGAAATCCTTTAGCGCTTTCATGGTGTGCGTTTCCCCCCTGTTCAGACGTATCTTCATCAGCGGTAGCCGCGCTACTGCGTAACTAAGTGCCCACTGACTGCCGCCAGGCATCCCCCAGCCAGAAATGACGAGGATGCACCTGACGAACCTTCAACGACACTCGCTCCTGGATTGGCGTAGAAGTGAACAATTCGATTAAACATTGCAAATCCCGGTTCGGTTTGAACTGCCGGAAGGAACACGGTTTCCAGAGAACCATTGGAGCTGTCTGTCGGCGCTGATGTATTGAGGGCGATGCCGGCGATAAAATTGCTGCCGCCGCTCGGATTCTCACAAACACCTGAGATGGTTTCAATGATCAGCCGCTTTATAGGAGCCCCTGAGGACGTGACCGTCGGCACGGTGAATTGGCCAGGAACACTTTGGCAGAAATTCGCATCGCCAAAGCAAACTTCACTGGAAAACGGAAAATTGGCAGAGTTATCCACGTCGCGATTCGGCACGGGATTTGCCGACGTATTAGCCACGGTGACGAGCGCGGAGACCAAAGCATGCACTGTCTTTGGCGCGGCCAGACCTATCACTAGAGCTACGGCTACCGTCCCGCCAATTGCCATCGCGATTCTTCGCGGTAGGTTCATGTTTTTCTTTCTCCCTTTTTCTTTGAGACCAAAATCGATGTCACGAGCTTCGTGCGGCTGTGATTTCCTCGCATCACGGAACCAGATACCCGCGCAGAGTCACTGCAAATATCTGCTCACCATTGCCCGAAGGGCCGAATAGGATCGACGGCGTCGGCAGTTGATCGACCACAAGTCCGCTTTTCAAACTGTCGCTTCGTCCAGCCGTCAGGAGTGCCCCACTGTACCGAGCGTACGTGGCCTGTGACATGTGCGGACCTGAGTTGAAGGGGGCGCTGCTGCCCAACATAAGAACGACAGCGTCGCCGGCAGACTTGTTACATGTAGTGACGCCAATCAGGTTTCCACACGTCGTTATCCAGTTCACATCCGTGATGACGAATTGCTGGCCAATTGGAATCGCGAACACACTCTTCGAGCCGTCCGGCAAGACCTCGTCATAACCTGAACCGTTGAAGGACAGCGTTACGAAGTTGGATCGAGACTCCTTGACTTCCTGGGCTGGCACGGGATTTGCCGAGGTATTAGCCACGGTGACCAGCGCGGAGACCAAGGCGTGCACTGTCTTGGGTGCGAGCAGAGTCATTGTCGAGGCTACGAATAGAACTCCTGCGATACTTATTCCCGCCTTGTAGAACCATTGCTTCATTGTGTTTCTCCTCTGCGATTGAATTTCCTCAGGCGTACCAGACAAAATTGCCTTTATCTTCAAAATCACCGCCGCTAATTCCGCAGCGGCAATTTGCGCCGCTGCCACCACCCCACGCCGAGCAGGCCGGTGCCGAGCAGCAAAAGCGAAGCTGGCTCAGGCGTAGGCGTAGTGCTTCCGCCGCCGATGGTCAGGTCAAAGGCCCAATTCGCCGTGTCCGTCACACACACGGGATTCCCGCTCGCATCGACTCCGTTACAGGTCTGGAAAGCGCCGCCGGTGAAGTCCGTGAAGCCTTCTCCCAGCGTGCCGTTGTCAAAAACGGCGTTCGCGATGTCGGCGCCGTCGGAAAGAACCAGGGTGTACGTCCCGGGCAGCAGCGAGAGCGACATCGTGATGTCTCCGCAGACCGCGCCTCCGATCGAGACGGTGTTTCCCGGAGGACACCCGGCAAAGCTCGCGAAGTTGCTGAGTACATCCGACGTCCCGAGAGGATTGCCCAACCCATCCGTCAGAATCGCCGCTCCCGTCCCAGTCCCTGAGAACAAGCCGATAAACGGGTCGAAGCCTCCGGCGGAAATGGCCTGACCGGCTGCATTGACGCCGCCGCCAAACCCCCATGTTTGGACGGATACCGTCTGGCTGCCCGTGCCGCCGACCGTGAACACAAGCGAAAACACGTCGGTGGAATTCGACAGCGTGCCTGTGTAAGAAACCGCGTTTGCCGGCGCGGAATGGGCTGCGGCCAAACTCAGAAACAACAGAACTGCCAAGGATTTCAAGAAGCGCATCGCCTTGAACCTCCACGCGGGAAGAGTTCCGAAAAGAAAACATCCATTGATTTTCGGCAAAGCGAAGGTGATGGAGGTTGCGGGCGGAGTCAAAGAAACTCGTTTTAAAATCTATTTAAACAACTAAGTGATTTGATTTAGCGGCGTTACAGGCGCATCTAAACTGGCTCCCGTGGACGTCGAGCATAGTAAACTCTGTCGACCCTGACTTGCAGCACGATCCCAATGGACCCTGGCCCGGCAAACCATATCGTCTATCGCTTCGGGATGTTCGAGGCGAACCCCCAAACTGCGGAGTCCTTAAGGAAGGGCGTTCGAGTCAAGTTGCAAGGGAAGCCGGTGCAGAACGCGCACGTGGAGAGCTTTCACGGGAAGTTGCGGGACGAATGTTTGAACGCGAGTTGGTTTCAGAACTTGTGGGATGCGCGGAGCAAAATCGAAGCGTGGCGGAAGGAGTACAACGAAGAGCGGCCGCACAGCAGCTTGGGCTACGTGGCTCCGGCGGCGTTCGCGCGCCGAATGGCGGCTCTCCGGTCGCCTACGGCTCCCTGCGCGCCGCCATTCGGAACAACCCAGAAGCAAAAGCTATGAACTTAGGAGGTGCAAACGTCGTATGATTCCGTGCGCGGATTGCGGGGGCAGAACAGTAGCCCAACAGGGATAGCTCGCAAAGCTCCACGTACTTGCGCAGCAAGGACTCAGGTAGACCTTACGCTCGTCATCATTCGCTAGGATAAACTGCCGGGCGTTCCCACGCTGCGTCACATGGTGCGCTACATTAACCACTGCGATACGGGCCAGGCGCGACATCCTCCCACAGTATCAGGAAACGTTCCGTCTGTCCCCAGATTCCCCGAAGCTCAGACGGAATTGGCGCAGGCTGAGTTAGGCTTGGTGCAGGCAGAAGTTGGTTACCGGCTGGCCGTCACCGCCGTGGAACACGCCACGGGCGGCCTGCTCGACCGCTACCATGTGCAAGTAGCGCAGCTTTCTCAATAGTGGGCTGAGTCCGTGGCAGCTTGAGGCCGGAAGCGCGGGCCACCCGCCTGAGCGTTAACCGTACGTGAGGCTAGTGCTCTGTCCGACCTCGATAATGTAACCGTCAGGATCGCGGATGTAGCAGCGAATCTCGCCGTACTTGGGTATGGGCTTGGTGATGAACTCGGCCCCTCGACTTTTCCATAGTTCGTAGCAGGCTTGGATATCCGCCACGCGGAAATTCATAAAGCTGTTGATGTGATTCGGGTTGGGCACACTAAGCGTTACCGTCGGCTTGTCGGGGGTAGGCCCGCCTCCAACGTTCAGGATCATCCAGATATTCGCGAGCTGAAGGTAGGCAGGTGCGTTGCCATCACCCATGCTCAGAATGCGAGCGCTGAAAACCTTTT
>DAHUXN010000091.1 GCA_027307115.1 Acidobacteriota bacterium | reverse complement strand
CTGCGGATTTTGCCGCGGCTGCTGCTCCGGCGGTTGCGGAGTCAACGTGAAGGCGACGCCGCGTTTCCAATTTATGTCCACGGTTTTCTGCAGGTCGAGATGATCCATCGGAATGCTGGACTGAATTTTATACGTGGTGATGTAGAAGAGGCGGTCGTTCACCAGCCAGTAGGACGTCACGCCAAAAACCGTGCCGTCTTTCAACACGAGGTTGACTACGGGCTGAATTGCTTCAGATGCGTTGGCCGATGGCGGCGCTTCCTCCGGTACAGGCAGAGGCTCGGGTTCGAAGATGTACGACGGCGCGTAGTTCGTGTTCGGCAGATAATCGCCGAACGCGGGCGGAAGATTATCAACCGGAGGCATGAACAGAAAACTCGAGCCGTAGGGCGCGAAATTGTAGCCGCCGTACCAGGAACCGTAAAGCCCGAAAGGTCCAAACGCGCCAAAGCCGAAGGGCGAGAAATTGACGGGCGACAAAAAACAGTTTTGGAAGAAGCCATCGAAAATGCAAGTCGAGCCAAAACCGAGCGGCGAGAAGCCGAACGGGCCCAGGAAGCCGAAGAATATCGACGGACCAAAACCGTCATTGTCGAAATCGCCGTCGCCATCCAGCACGCCGCCGCCAAATCCGCAACGAGTGATGGTGTTGATGCACGGATGCGGAGGCGTGACATTCGAGCCTTCAAACGCCGTGAACGGAGTGATTGGCCGGCGGTGCGTCCCCGGCTCAACGCTCATACCCGCGAACGGCCGCACAGGCAGCACAGGAGGATGGCTCATTGGCGGCACTGGACCCGTGAGGATTGGCCTGGACGCAGGCGTCACGAGGCCCGGCACTCGCAGCGGAGGCGCGACGAACTTTCCGCCGAACATTGGCCGCTGTATTGGCCGCAGCATTGGCCGTACCGGGGACGCGATGGGGCGCGACATCACCGGCGATAGGAGCCGCGATATTGGCCGGGAAATTGGCATGGGTATCGGCAACGGCGAAACGGGCATCGCAGCGGGTCGCGCTATCGGCATTTGACCAGGCGCGCGAAAAGAGCCCGGAATTTGCATCGGCGTCGGCGACGGTAGTGACATCGGGCGAATCGGCGACGGCGGCTGCATTACCGTGGGATGAATCGGTTGCGATGCGGGCGCGGTTATGGGACGCGGCGCTGCAGGAGCAGGTGGCGTCGCTACACGCTGTTGCGTTCTTTGTTGCGGCGGCGCTTCCCACAGGTAGTTCCCTGCCGCAAATGGACGCGCGCCCGTTGGCACGCTCGTCTGTTCGAACTCCGGCCGCGCATTTATGAAAATCGTGCGAGCGGCGCCCTCCACGGGCCGCGCCACCGCAGCAGGGGGCGCGACGAACGTATTGCCCGTGAAATTCATGCGCCGCGCAAAGCCAACTGAGCTTGAGCCGTGGCCGTTGCTGGACGATGTGCCAGCCATGGAAACGCTGCCGCTGCCTGCGGAGTGCGTGGAAACGCCGAAGCCGCCATAGGGACCTCCGCTATGAACGCTGCCGCCCTGAAACCCTCCGCCGCCGTGTGAGCTTCCGGCGTGGGCGCCGCCGCTGGCGTGCGAGCCTCCTCCGTGCGAGCTTCCGCCGCCGCGCGAACCGCCTTTTTGGGCAAGAGCGGAGGGAGCAAGCGCGGTGAAGTAAAGAAACGCTGCGCAGATCAGGATGACTCTGAAAATGGACTTCGGGGCGGCTGGGTCCATGACCGTCTCCCCCTTCACCCTGAGGGCCGAAAACCCGAAGGGTTTACCCTAAGGCGTTGCGCCAGAGGGTTCGCAGGCGCGTTCGGCGCTTGCGTGCAACTGCTGCTAGTATATGAGACCCTTTGCGGAGCGAAAAGGTTGCAAAAATCGCACGCAGCCGATTCGTCAGGTCAGCGAATTGCTATATCGATCTGGCGCTTTGCGCCGGGCAATAAATTGCTTCCCGAACCACGGGAAACATTTTAGAGTAGATTTCCGTTTATCCCCTCAGGGGCGAAATCGAAACGGCCCGCGGCGATGCGCCCATGCGTGTTTGAACGCGGCAACGAGGAATGCGATGAAACTGCGAAATACAATCGAGACGACACCAAAGATGCTGGCCGGATTGATCTTTGCCGTGACGTTGGGAATTTCAGGCTGCATTATTGGCGGCGGGCCGGTGGCAAGAACGGCCGAGATGCAAACGGAAAATGTCTCTGTCCCGCTGGGCGCTGCAAAATCGGTGGACGTGCACCTGCAAATGGCCGCGGGCGAGTTGGATATTTCCGGCGGGTCGCCGCAATTGCTCGACGGCACAATCAAGTACAACGTGCCGGAGTGGAAGCCGGACGTCAGCTACAGCGTGCATGACGGAAACGGTTCGCTGATGGTGATGCAGCCCGAGGCTTCCCACACGACGATCGGCGGCGTGAAATACACATGGAATCTGCATTTGAACAATGCCGTTCCGCTCAATGTGGCGGTCGAGATGGGCGCGGGAAATTCGACGCTGAATTTCAGCAGCATCACGCTGCGGAATCTGGATGTGCAAATGGGCGCGGGCAACTCGACCGTGGATTTGGCCGGCGACTGGAAGCAGAACGTGACCGCGTCGATTCAGGGCGGCGTGGGCCAAGCGCACATCAAGCTGCCGCGCGACGTTGGCGTGCGCGTCACCGTGGACGGCGGTTTGGGCTCGGTGAACGCGCCGGATTTCAAGAAAGACGGCGACGAGTACGTGAACGACGCCTACGGCAAATCGAAAGTCACGGTGGAAGTGCACGTCACGGGCGGCATCGGAGAAGTGTATCTGGAGCTCGTAGGCGTGCGTCCGATCGTGTAATGCCGCCCTGAATTATGACTTGCACTGATTCGTGCAAAAGTGTATATTTGCACTGAATCGTGCAATGACACAGACACTCTACGGCGTCCTGATCGCCGACGTTGTCTCCTCTGGCTCGCGCTCGCGCTTGCCTGCCCTGCTGCATGAGCGGCTGCGGCAGGCGACACGCGCGCATCGCTCACGCAAACTCACGTTGTTGCCGTATGCCGTGACCGCGGGCGACGAATTTCAAACCATCACCGCGCGGCTCAAAACGATTCCGTGGTTGCTGCTCGACTTGCGCCGGCGCTTGCAGCCGTTGTCGCTGCGCGTCGGCATTGGCGTCGGCGAAGTCGCGGGCCGCATCACCGCGCCCGTGAATGAACTGGACGGAGCGGCGTTCCGCATGGCTCGCGAGGCGCTCGAAAACTTGGGCAAGAGAACCGGGCGCAAGCAACCGGCTTTGACGGCCTTTCGTACGCACAATCCGCAGTTTGATGCGATTGTCAATTTGATCTATGAGTTGCAAGATACGCTGGTGCAGCGCATGACGCAGCAGCAATGGAAGACCATCGCCGCGCGCTTCGAGCATCGCCGAATCGAAGACACCGCCCGCGCCATGGGGCTCAATATCTCCACCGTATCGCGAAATCTGAAACGCGGCTATTATGGCCAGTTGCTCGCCGCCGCTTCGGGAGTGGAAGAGTTGATCGAGCGCTACCTTGTGGCATTTGCACGTTTTCATACAACTTAGGTCATTTGCACACGCCGATGCAATTCATTGAACAGCTGTGTCTAGCTTTGGCCCTTTTCCCTCCGGCACGCTTTTTGCCGCGTTTGGGAATCACCGCCGCTGTTTATGCGGTTGTGATTTTCGCCGGCGGCTATCTGATTCGCGCGCTCACGCGGCCCCTGGTAAACGGAGACGTCCGGCCCGCCGATGAAACCACGGCGCAGTTGCGCAATGCGGGAATGTACATCGGATGGCTGGAAAGGTTTCTGATCTTGACGGCGCTGTTGCTGCGCTCGCCCGCCACGGCGGGACTGGTCCTGACCGCCAAAGCAATCGCGCGTTACCCGGAATTCAAGCACGTGCGCTTCGCGGAATATTTTTTGATTGGGACGCTGCTCAGTCTGTGCGTGGCCATGATTGGCGGACTGATTCTGCTCAAACTGCTTTACGGGAGTATTTCGGTTGCGCCGTAACTGGCCAGAAATCCAGCGCGGCGTTTCCTGCGCGGAAAAAGCTAGCCGAAGAAAAAGTTCACCATGATGCCATTCATACATATCGGGCCGGTGACGCTCGCGAGCTACGGACTGCTCGTCGGCATCGCGATGCTCGTTTCGTATTTTGTGCTGGCGAAAGACATGCAGCGGCGCGCCATTCATGCGCCAGCCGATCTGATGGTGGCGGTGCCGTGCATCGCGGGACTGGTGGGCGCGAAGTTGTACCACGTGCTCGAAACGCCGCGAGATCTTTTCGCCGACCCGAAAATTCTGATCAGCCAATACGGTTTCGCGTGGTTCGGCGGATTTTTGGGAGGCTTCATTGCGTTTGTGCTGTTGGCGCGGCGTTATCGCATTCCGCTGCTCGAGATTTTCGATGCGGCCTCTCCCGCGGCGGCGCTCGGTTACGGCATTGGGCGCATCGGATGCCTGATTTCCGGCGACGGCGATTACGGAATTCCCACTTCCCTGCCCTGGGGCATGAGCTTTCCGCACGGGCTGGTGCCGACAACGCAACGCGTGCACCCCACGCCCATTTATGAATTGATCGTCGCGATCTTCATTTTTTGGTGGCTGTGGAAGCTCGGCGGACGTCAAGTCCGCGCCCGCCTCGCCGCCGCAGGGAAGACAGCGAAGGTAACGGGCGCAGTCAGAACCCTGTCATCTGAGGAATACAAAGCCCTGTTGCAGCGTGCGCGGAATCCGGTTCCAATGTGGTTGCGTAGCTTCATCTTCCGTGTCAAGGGGCGCGCATATCGGAGGCCGCCGCGCGGCATGGTCTTCGCGCAATATTTAATTTTGACCGGCGCCGCGCGATTTCTCGTCGAATTCATCCGCATCAATCCGCGGTCGTTTTTCGGCATGACCAACGCGCAGGCCGCCGCTCTCGGTTCGATTATTATCGGAGTCGGGCTGATGTGGCGCGGAAGAGAACGGACCAAGGAGTCCCGGCCCGTTTGAACGCCGCTCACGTCGAGAAACGAAGATACGCTTCGAAATAAAAGCATCTTCGAGTCCCCAATGAAAAAAAGCCGGACCTCAGCGGCCCGGCTTTCGCAAAAACGCAGCTTACTCGATTTCTTACGCTAAGAACTTCCTTCGTCCCCAGCCAATCAGTCCCGCCAAGCCCGTGCCGAGCAGAAGCAGCGAAGACGGCTCGGGAGTGGTCGCTGTGGCAACACTGAACGGGAAGGGTCCTGCACCACCCACAAAATACGCGCTGGGCGTTTGATTGATCGGAATGGAACCACTAAGCAGCATCGGATTCGTGTCGTTATTGTTGAACAGTGCGCCGCCAAACAGATTCCACTCGGTATTGCACGAGGGGTCGAGACAGAACAAGATGCCGCCCATGTCGCCGCTGAGAGTGTCGAAGAATTCCAGCGTGACATTGCTGAACGTCGTGGTTGTGGCGGAGCCGTTCAGATCGAATATGAGGTTTGCATCTGCGTCAAAACCGCCCTGCGGCGGCACAGGAAACGAAACAAATCCGGGAGCACTGGACGCCATCGTGGGCAACGTGAAGGTAATCGTGTAAGTGCCGCCAGGCGCGGCGATACCGCCAAAAGCCGGAACGGTCGACGCATACGTGCCGCTAATTGTGATGATTGTGTTCGGTCCACTCGGCGTCAAGTCAACCGATCCGGCAAACGCGGCCGGCGCGACCGCCAGGGCCGCCAGGCACACGGCAGCAGTTAAAAGTGCCGTATTTCTTATAATTCGCATCTTAAGGAGCCCCCCCTTGCAATCGCCCAAAATTCCCAGCCGAGGATAGTGACTCTCCCGTCCTTTGGACAAGACGGCGACAATGTCCCAGTTGGGCTGAGGCAATTCCTGCGCCATAGATTATATTGCAACAAAAGGGGTTAGATATTGTGCTTTCAAAATAGCTGAAAAAAAGTGCGGTACTGTTCCAATTCGGTGCAGAAGAAAGGGAGACAGCCCTAGGCTTCTCGCTAATTTTGAAGGCCTTGGCGAGCACTAGGCAGCAGTGTCCAAAAAGTACTAGCGCCGACATGAATTCGTGCTACAATGGAGCTGCGTTTGTTGCTCTTGTGACTGCTTTTTGAGACATCGACGAGGCTGCCGGGGTTATCGACCCCTGCGGCCTTTTTTTGTACTCGGGAGGCGACGACGAGCGCAAATAGCTTTCCATTTAGAGGAGTAAGAAGTTGAGTAGAGAACAAGGAACAGTAAAGTGGTTTAACGCCAGCAAGGGCTACGGGTTCATTCAGCGGCAGAGTGGCGAAGATGTCTTCGTGCACTACAGTGCGATTCAGTCCGAGGGGTACAAAACCCTCAACGAAGGCCAGGCTGTCGAATTCGAAGTGAAGAAGGGGCCCAAAGGCCTGCAGGCGGAAGCCGTCGTCGGCCTCTAATTCCACATACGGGCGGAACGATCGCAGCGCGCAACCCGTTCCGCCTGATTTTGCGCTTGAAGTTCCAGGCAGTTGATCGCTTTCAGCGAATAATTCAGCGATTCGCCGGTGAGTTTTCGGCATCTAATAACAGGGCCGTTTTCCGCCCGATTTCGTGCTTTCATTTCCAGCCTGCCACTATCTTCCGGCGGGACTAGCGCCCTTACTAAGGAGGTTTTTCCGTGCAAGTATTGGATGCAGGACAAACTGTTCGTCACACGCAGTACGGAGTTGGCACCGTCACCGAATCAGACAATGACCGCACCACGGTCGAGTTCGATGATCACGGAATGAAGAAGTTCGTAACCAGCATTTGGTCGGCAGAAGTGGTTGGCGAGATTGCGGGCCGTCCCACGCGCCCGAAGCGCCGCCGCAAGTCGACAAAGGCGGCAAACGCCAAGGCCGCGAAAAATTAGGTTTGCGCCGCGAGAATAATTTTTAGAAGAAAGACGCATCGCTGCCGAGTTGGGCCGCCGTGAAGGCTCGGCAGCGATTTTTTTTCTGATTCATTTTGGGACGTTCCACCGTGGACCCCACGTTTTAGCAAGCGAGTATGCGGCGGCATGATTCTACGGTGTCAGGCCATGCCAACCGGCATCCGGGCACTGACGGCAGATCCTAGATACGAGTTAGGCCCTCGCTCCCCCACGGAAGCTTCTTGCGCCCGAAGAACGCGAGCGCCAGCAAGCCGAAACCAAGAAGCAGGATCGTTGCGGGTTCTGGTGTTTGAGTGGCCGCCCCCATGGACAGACTGATGCCCGTGTTGCCCAGGTTAGTCAGAGCCCCGTTTGTAGTATCAATCTGGTATAGCGGGGAATTTGGGTCGCAATGATCCGTGGCCAAGAATTGATCTGCGGAGTCAATCGTTAATCCCATTAGGCAGTCGTTTCCGGAAATCGTAGTGACGAGTGTGCCCGCGCCAGTACCAAGATTTAACGAATAGAGAAAAGACGCAGTTCCCGGGGCCCCGCTTGACGCAATGGCGTACATAGTACTGTTGAAGGGATCCCAAGCCAAGTCCATGACATTGATAAACCCAAGGCCGCCGATGTCGGTAACGAAACCTGTCGTGAGACTCACAGTGTAAAGATCGTTCGTACCAAGACTCGCGGCATAGAGCGTTCCATCAGGTGCAAACTCCATCGCAACCAGTCCGGCAATCCCCGTTGCCGATCCGATAGGAGTCGCCGCCCCAGTTACGAGGTTCACGGTGGCAAGCTGGCTGGCCGTGGATCCTCCCTTGATGATTACGTAGAGATTTCCCTTGGAGTCAAAAGAATCTGTCAGGACGCCCTTGAACCCGAAATTTCCGATAAACGTGCTTGCACCGGTACTCGAATCGACACGAAACAAGCCGGTGCCGCCGTTTCCGGTCACATAGACAGCATCTGCCCGGGCCGATAGGCCCCACAGAAAAACACAAGCCAACACGACTGCTCCCAATGTTTTTGCTTTCATGGCACCCTCCCCGTTTGGAACGTTTTTAGCTTTAGTCGGGCGTTTTGCCTCTGACTGACGCCTCGCAAGCGAACCTAGGCGTCCTGTTCCAGAAGCGCAAGAGACAGGTGCGGTCTGACCGCCAATGACCGCACCTGCGAGCAGCGACGCAGCGCAATCGCCAGGCCGCGCCCTTGGACCCTACTTGCAACACGCCATTGTCGGACTTGTTCCACAACAGGCCATGGTGTGAGCACAGCAGACCATTCCTGGGCCTTTGGCGAGCGACACGCCCAAGGTCAATCCGCAGAGCGCCACGACGAGCAAGACGCGCAGAATCATCTTTTTCATAAAACCTCCAGAGGCTTAAGTTGAGAAGTGTGGCTGTCGAAAGCTGGCCGCCCTCTCTTCTTTTCTTGTAGAAGGAACGTCAGGTTGCGGCAAGAGACAGGTGCGGCCTGACCGCCAATGACCGCACCTGCGAACGGCAAATAGGCCGATTGCTAGCTCGGCGCTGTTGGGGTTATAATTCACCGCAATTAGGGACCGAAGGAGCGGACTTGCCTATGGCTACTGGTAACCTGCCGGGCCAGTCCACCCATTCTCCTTCCGGTGATCGCCTCAACTCCTGGAAAGAAATCGCCGCCTACCTGAAGTGCAGTGAACGCACGGCGCGGCGGTGGGAGGAGGAAAGCTTGCCCATCCACCGGCTCCCTCACAAGAGCCGAGCAGGTGTTTACGCCTATCGGGGTGAGTTAGACGCGTGGTGGAATGATGGTCACGCGCGACTGGCAGAAATGGACCGCGACCAAGCGCAACACCCGCGGCGCTTGGCCCAATGGATTGCCGTGACGGGCGTCGTTGCGGTACTGCTGGTGGGCGGTTACCTAGTTCGTGCCCGCCTGACGCGGGGATTCCCCTCCGCGCCAATCCACTCGGTCGCTGTGCTGCCGCTTCAAAATCTGTCCCACGATCCGCAGCAGGAATACTTCGCGGACGGAATAACGGACGCTTTGATCACGGACCTGGCAAAAATCCACGCCTTGCGAGTGATTTCGCGCAACTCGACCATGCAGTACAAGAGTAATCCGAAACCTGTGCCGGAGATCGGGCAAGAGCTCAACGTGGATGCGTTGATCGAAGGAACGGTATTGCGCTCGAGCGACCGCGTGCGAATCGCTGTCCAGCTGGTCGAGGCCCAGAATGGCCGCCACCTTTGGGCCGAGACGTTTGAGGGCAACCTGCGCGACATTCTGTCCCTGCAAGACGAGGTGGCGAAAGAAATCGCTGGCGGGGTAAGGATTACCCTTACCACGCAGGAGTTGACCGGTCTCTCGGGCGCACGCTCCGTGGACCCTGCGGCTCACCAGGCTTACTTGCGAGGGATCTACGAACTGCACGGAATGACTGCTGAGCGCACGGAGGCTCTGAAATCAAAATCCCTCGAAAGAGCGGTGGGCTATTTTAAGCAGGCTCTCGCCGACGACCCGAACAATGCGCTCGCCTATTCAGGTTTGGCCGACGCCTACTACGACTTAAGCACGGATTACAGGGCGCCGCTCCAAGTAATGCCTCTGGCTAAGGCTGCGGCCACCAAAGCGATCGAATTAGACGACACGCTGGCCGAGGCCCATGCCTCGCTCGCTTACGTTGACTTTTCGTTCGATTGGGACTGGAGCCGCGCGGAGAGCGAGTTCCGCAAGGCACTCGAACTCGATCCCAGCCTGCCCCGGGCGCACGCAGGCTACGCGGAATATCTCATGTTTGTGGGGCATCGAACGGACGAGGGACTTCAGGAGCTTCACCGCGCCTATGCCCTCGATCCGCTCTTGCCGGCTTCGCACGGCGACTTGGCTTGGTTCTTGTTCCTTATGAGACGCTACAAGGAATCGATCGAAGCCGCTCGCAGCGTGGGGAACGATGACCACGTCATGGCGCTGTCCTATGCGGAACTTGGCCAGTCCAAGCAGGCACTGGCCGCTGCGGATCGCGCCGTGAAATCCACTCAAGGTCCCGTGATCCTCTCCCAAATAGCCGCTGCTTATGCGCTTGCCGGCCGCAAGGATAGGGCCCGTACGCTGCTTCACGGCATCGAAGGCCAGGCGCAAGAGCGATATGTCTGCGGATTTAACATGGCTTCCGCGTATGCCCTCCTCGGGGATAAGGAGCAAGCGTTTGTGTGGCTCGAGAGGGCCTATCGCGACCGCTCGGATTGAATGCCCTCCGTCGGGGTGGATCCCCGACTCGACCCGCTCCGAGGCGATCCGCGTTTTGGCGACTTGCTGCGTCGCATGAACCTTTCCGGATAAGCGCTATTCGACGGTTTTGGGTTTGCGAAGCAACTGGCTGGCGGCGCGCGCGGAGTCTGAGTTGGGCGCGATTTGCATCGCGCGGTGATAGCACTCGACGGCCGACTGCCGCTGGCCGAGCAGGTCGTACATTTGCCCGGCATTGAGCGCCGCGGGCGCGGCGATTGCTGGGTTCGCGTGAGGGAAGTTCACCGCTTCCTCGTATGCCGCGGCCGCGGCGGCGTAATCCTTCTTGTTTTGCAGTGCGCGGCCCAGCGAAAAGGCGGCGCGCTCCACGCGTGCGTCGGGGAAAAATCCCTCGCGCCCCAGATCAACGAGCTTGCGATACGCCGCGATGGCTTCGTCTTTTTGTCCGGAGGCATTCAGCAAATCCGCACGCGCCAACCCGAAGATGAAATTGTGCGGGAAGTTCGCGTATGAGTCGCTGATGATGTGGATCGCTTCGGCGTAACGTTTTTCGCGCGCCAGGAAAAGCGCCAGAATCGTGCCAGCGTCAACGCTCTCTTCCCCGCCGCCATCGGCCGCCTGGCGAAGCAATTGCAGTCCCTTTTTCTTGCTGCCGTGAATGGCCGCGACAAAGGCAATGCTCTTTTCCCACCACGAAAGGCTTCCGACAATGTATTGATATGTCCCGACGACGAGTTTTGCGTCCGAGTAGTTCGGATTGAGTTTGAGAATGTGCACGTCGTCGTGATAGGCGCCGAGCGCCTGCTTGAGGGCCCCCATCCATCTCTTTTCGATCACCGCAGAATAGACAGTGGCGAGGCCGCGCGCGACGCTGCGGGCAAATAAAGCGTCCACGTCGTTGGGATTTTTGGCCAGGGTTTGATTCGCGAGCTGGAGCGCGCGCTGCGAGAGTTGGCCGATTTCCCTCTTCACGTTGGGGTCCACGGGCGGGACTTTGAGCTGCAAAAAGCGGTTACCCATGTAGAGCGTGGCGTCGAGCGCGCCCTCGCGATTCAGTTCCTTGGCAAGCACGGCCGCGAGCAGGTGATTCACCACAAAGGGATCGTCGGGCCGCGCGTTCCGCTCTTCACGAAACAACTCAATCGCTCCGTCATAATCCATGTTGTAAAACTTCTCGAAACCTCGCCGCGTGAGAGCATCATCGGGCTGCACGCGAAACGGCAATGTGGCGGGAGCGGCTTTCGGAGTTTCGGAGCGCCACGAGTTTCGGCGCGACGCGCTGGCGTGGTACACGGTAGCAGGGTGGCCAGCGGATACGACGTAGACCGTGGACCGGGATGGCACAGCAGTTCTCGGGTTACCCGCCACGGCCAGCATCGGGGCAATCAAAATCAAAAGGAAATGCCGCATCGCGCCGATATTCTACTCCGCGCGCGGGCAATGGCACCCTCAAAAAGCCGCAAAAACTCATGGTACGCAAAGATTTGCGTACTGCCTGTCATCCTACCTTGCTTCCGGCAGTACCTCCGTACTATTCGAATGAGTCTGCCAGGCCAGTGCGTCGCCCAGGCGCAAAATACTATCCTTTGGCCGTTGAGTCCGCGCCCCGCCTAGGGATGCTTTCATGCCTGGCAGGGGGCTTGGAAGGCTCAATCTTGTACCTGACGGAATGAAATGAACACCACGACGCGATTATTCGACTTCAGAAAGAGCCAGAAGCCCACGCGCTCCAAACCAGAGAGTGCCCGCGCGATGACGGAACCGGCCACCGATAAGGCGAGGGCCGAGGTAGCCGCAATTATGGCCAAAATCGAAAAAACAGAGCATGGCGACCATTCGGGACAGAGCGGGAAAGCCACGATTGCGGGCCTGGCTGCCAAACAGGATCGCCGCCACCGGCGCCGCGTGAAGATTTCCGCTCCGGTGCGCATTCGCCACACGGAAATGTTTCAGGTCAACGAATTCGACCTTACGATGACCATCGATGTGTCCCGCGAGGGCGTCCTGTTTGAGTCTTCGCATCAAAACTACGCCGCGGGCCAGGAAGTGGCCATTGTATTCCCGTACGCTCCGGCATCTTGGGAGCCCGTCAAGGAGCAGCGCGGGCAGGTGGTGCGCGTCGCGCGATCGAGCGAGAAACGATTCAGCATCGCCGTCGCATTTCTGGAAGGCGCTCCGCATTACGAGCTCGTGGACGCCCAGGGCCGCCCGTTCGCACAGTCCCCGGAAGTTGCGAAACCGGCAAGCACGCGCAATGAGCGGCCGTTGATTCTGGTGGTGGATGAGGATCCACGGGCGCGCTTGCTTCTACGCACGCAACTCGAAGCCGACGGCTACACGGTTGAAGCGGTCGCGGATCCAACCATGGCCGTAACGCTGCTGCGGCATCGCTCGCCTGTCACGTTGATTTGCGAAGCCGAAGCATTTCCCGGCTCGATACCCGATGGCGAAATGTCCGGCTACGATCTGTGCGTCATCGTGCGGCGCAATCCGAAATATGCGCGGATGCCGGTGATCTTGACCACGCGCACGGGCACGCCCTCGGACTTCGCCACCGCGCACGCCCTCGGCGCCACAGTGTGCGTCGCGAAGCCGTATGATCTTGAACGCGTCGCGAATCTGGTGCGCATGCTTGCGCCGGTGGACGCGGCATAGGATTTGGGCAGATTCAAGGCATCGGAAATCTTTGAACAAGAAAGGCACCCGTGCCACTTTCCAGTCTGCTGCAAAAGAAGAAACGTAAACGGCGTCACCCGCGAACCGGGATGCGCAAAGTTTTTCTGGTGGCCTGGCAGGGCGGCGGACGCCGCGGCGCCAGCCGCGCGCGTAACGTTTGCCTCGGCGGAATTTACATCGACACCAGAAATCCCGCGGACGTGGGTGACATCCTGGATTTGATTTTCGATACGCCGCACGGCGAAGTGCGAACGCGCGCCGTGGTTCGCAGCATGCATATGAGCCGTGGTATGGGAGTGGAATTCATCGGCCTGAATTTTCTGGAGCGCCGCCGGTTGCACGTCATGCTGAAAGCCCTCCTCGCCAACGAAGAATCAGTCGAGCAGCCCGTGCTTGCTTAGCCTTAATCGCTGGCTCGTTCTCTCGTCGGCTCATCGTGTGCGGCTATATAGTTTCTGATCTGCGCCTCCCTCTATCTAGAAATTTCCCCAAGACAGTTCTCCGGCCAGTGCCGCGTTCGCGCTGACGTGCAACCCCAGCGGCTCGGGTGGGCATCGCAGCGGAGCGGGGATTGGCGCCGGCAGCGCGGGGAAAAGCTTCGCAAGCGCGCTGTCCTGCAAATATTTCTCCGTGGCGTGCGCCGTTGCAGGGACGATTGCGGGACAATTGCAGGGACAATCCTACGCGAATCGGTTAGAATTTTTGCCGCTGCCATGGCCGTCGCGCATCGCTGGCCGCGGCGCGTAGCTCGCGCACAACGATACTCGGAGGCTAAGGAATGCGGCAAAGGTTTGTGCTCCTGGGAACACTTCTGGCGGTTTGCCTCATTCTTTCCGGCGGTTGCGCTTCGAATTCAAACTCGTCCACCACTCCTGTGATTTCGTCCATGTCGCCATCCACGATTCCCGCGGGTGAAGGCGCATTCGTTCTTTCCGTCTCCGGCACGAACATGAACGGTTCCTCCACAGTGCATTTTGGCACGGACAACCTGACACCTTTGCAGGTCCTGAATCCCCCCTGCCCCACGGGCAAGAATTGCACGACGACGCTCGAAGTCGGCGTGCCGCCCGTCGATGTGGTCGACGCGGGAAGCGTGCAGGTTTCCGTGACGACCGCTTCGCAAAATTCCACGAACGTGAATTTCACGGTTGCTTCGCCACAGATTTTGACCATTTCGCCGATGGCCGCGGCGGCGGGCGGCGGGGATTTTCCCTTGACGGTGACTGTGCTCAACGCCGCTCCGAACGTGCAAATCAATTTTGGCGCCACGACTCCGCTGGTGCCGACGGGACCTGTATCCTGCAATCCCGCGACAGCGTGCGCCGTTCAGGTTGTTGTACCCAAGGCTGCGATTGCAACGGCAGGAACCGTCACGTTGACCATTGCGAATCCAAAGGCCGCGAAGGGCGGTACAGCGACCGCCAGTTTCCTGGTCGCAGGCACGGGCCAGTTCCCCATCGAGGAATCCGCGAGCGGCGGCACGCCCGGGAACGCCGCGAGCTTGCATTCCTCGGTTTCCGACGGCGGAATTTTTGTGGCCTTCGATTCCACGGCGACGAATCTAGTCAGTGGCGCGACGAACGGGCTTTCGCAAGTGTATCTTGCGCAGAACTGTCTTGGTTCAGGCGGAAACTGCACGGCGAAGGTGACTCTGATTTCTTCCGGCTCCGGCGGCCCCGGCGCGGGAGGAGTAATTGGCAGCGATCGTCCGGCGATTTCCGCCGACGGCCGTTTCGTTGCGTTTGAAAGCGACGACACGAATCTGGTTTCGGGTGCAACGCAAGCTGTCGAGCAAATCTATCTCTACGATACTTGCAGCACCATTTTCGGCGCCGTGTCGAATTGCACGCCGAAGATGACGCTGGTGAGCGAGGGCGCGGGCAGCGCCGAGGGAAATGCGCCCAGCACGAATCCGTCCATCAGCGGGTTCGGCCTCTACGTCGCATTTCAGTCGTCCGCGACGAATTTGACTTCGACGACCGTCCCTGCCGGCACGCAGCAGATTTATCTCTTTGCAAGTTGCAACGCGGTGGGCGGCGCCGTGAGCGGCTGCAAGCCGGACTTGCAACTTTTTTCGACTGACGCTAATAACAATCCCGGCGACAACAATTCCGTTCGACCTTCGGTCGATCCTGCTGGACTTACCGTGGCCTTCCAATCTGTCGCTGACAATATCGTCGCCGGCATTGCGTCGAATGGCGCGCAGCAGATTTATCTCCGCAATACGTGCCTGTCGAGCGAGCCCTTTTTGCAGACAGGCTGCCAGCAGCAAACTGTGCTGGTCTCCGCGGACGCGGGAAACAAGCCCGGCGCGGCCGACAGTGTTACACCGGCGGTGAGCGATGGGTCGTTTGTGGTGTACGCGACGCGCGCGGCGAATTTGCTGCCGGCGAACGCGACAGGCCAGCAAATCCTCGGCACAAATATTTGTATCGGTATTCCGTCAACGGCCTCCTGCACGCCTTCGGGGAATTTAATGCTCTCCGTGGATCAAGCGGGATTGCCTGGGCAGAGCGACAGTTCGAATCCGGCAATCGCCGGGACGCGCGCTGTGTTCACTTCGCTCGCAACGCTTGTCCCTGGCGTGACGGGCCAGCAAGTCTACGCGGCCATCGCGTGCATTCCGCCACTGGCGCCGTGCTCGGCGAGCACCACGCTGATTTCGGTGGATGCGCAGAGCAATCCGCTCGGCGGCGATTTCGGCTCCGCAGGCGGCGGAGGCTACGCCGCGTTTTCCACCAGCACATCCGCCACGCCGCAAGTTTTCCTCGCCGCCCCGCACCCGTAACAATATCGCGGCACAAAATCGAGGATACGGTTAGACTATCGCCAATTAACTGGGCACTCGAGAGTTGTCGCGTCGGAAAGAATTATCGAGTTCGGGAAGCGGCTCGATGCCAAATGGTGTTCTTTCAGTTTGAAATGGAAATCCGCCTGTTTTTTCAGATCCTCTGACGACCCACCGATTGGGATAATTACGCCAATTTGTTTTCCTGGGAACGTTTGGCGAACGGCCTTGACCGCCGGAATTAGGTCAGTGTCTCCCGAAATGATGACCGCTCGGTCGTACCTATCTTGAATGGCCAACTGAAGAAGGTGGATCGCAATATTGACGTCGGTCTGTTTTTCCTCAAATGTGGAGTATTGTTTTCGGCAGACGAAACACCGCTTGTCCTTGCGCTTGAACTCACCATAAACGATTGAAACTCCTTCGCTTTCCTGTGCGCGAATGAAGAGTTTATGCCTCGCAACCTTGTCGGGCATCCAGGTCGCCAAGGCTGTAAAATAGAAAACCTCGCCAAGAGTGTCCAAGCGACCCACGAATAGGCTGGCTAACTTGCGCAAGTTTAGCCACTTGTATTTACGATAGCGATGGTGTTCCGGAATTGCGTGGCAGTAGTCCAGCGCGTGGTACAGATTAAATCCGTCAATAAAAAAAGCGATTTTAGCCATAAAAAACCCGACCCCACGAGGGAGGCCGGGGCCGCCTAATGTCGCCACTAGGCGGGACGATCTCATAGGGAAGTATACCAAAAAAAGTGAAAAAAAATGAAAAAAAATGCAAACACACTCAGCCGCGTAGCCCCGGACTCAGCGGGGCTAGTGCGCGTGGCGGTGGCTGTGGGCGTAGCGCAGCGCGAAGCGGCGCGCGTAAATCGCGATGTTGACCAGGAAAACACCCATCGCGCCGTATTGCAACAGCCACAGCGGGAAGCTCGGGTTCACAAGCGCTCGAAGATAGTGCAGTTCAAACACACCGTTATATGCAACAAAGCCCGCATGTGACTGGCACCATTTCTCAAGCAGCGTCAGCGGACACTGAAAAGCTGCGTTTTCCGCAATCACGCCGTACACCAGCGAGACGATGTGGAAAATTTCCAGCCGCGGCCGGCCTTTTGTTACCAGTGCGCCGAAAACGTACCAGAGATTGAACAGCAAGTGCAGCCCCAGGGCTGCAATGGCCGCGGAAAACCACAAGTCCTGTCCCCAAGAGTGGTGAGCCATGCCGGGATCTCCTTCGTGAACAATTCCAGCAGGACATTGCTCTGCTCACGCCGCTATTATAGATTCCCGCAGGCCGCGCGGCGTCTCTTTTTATACACTTTCAGGTGCGCGGGATTTCTCCTGCGCTCCGCCGGCGAAACCAACAATGCGATTCGCGCCGGCTCGTTGACTTGATGCGCCGCGCGGCCTAAGATGCCGCTGCAAAATCGGCGCAGCTTTTTGTGACGATCCATGTATTTCAAGGGCTGGCGCGCCATCTTCTGATTTTCCGGGGGGAACGCAGTGAGCGAATGGCATTACGCACAGGAAGATCGGACGGAAGAATTGATGGAGCTGCGCTTTTTCACGATGAAAAAGCGGCAGCCGGACGGCGACGTTTATTTCCGAATCACGGTAAAAGAATTCGCAACTGCGCCGCCGGGCCAATACGTGCGTTTCTTCGCCGAAGCGGATAAAGCAGTGAATCAAAAGACGGCGCCCATCGTTCCGTCCGGCTGGGGAGATAGCGTGCTGAAAGCGCTCGCGGACTGCATGCGCATGATTCGCCAGTTTCCCTACGAGGGCGAACAGCGCGATTGAGGAGACTCGATGGAGCTTAAAAGAAAACAGATCAAGCCCGGCGTCGCCGTGCTGGAGATGCACGGCCGGCTCCTGATGGGCCCGGATTGCAAGCTCATCGACAAGGAAATTGATGAGCTGATTGCCGCGAACGAGACGCGCGTGATTTTCGATGTCACGGGTGTATCCCAGATCGACAGCGCGGGCGTGGGACAGATTGTGAAATCGTTCGCACGGCTGAAAAAATCCGGCGGTGAATTACGGCTCGCGGGCGTTACGGGAATGCTCGATGGCGTGTTCAAGATAACTCAGGTGCACAAAGTCATCGTCATGTACCCCACGCCTCAGGCTGCCTCGGAAGGCTTCTGATTCCCGCGCCCAAGCGCCGTTGTATCTTGCAGACTCGATTTCCTGGAGGTTCCCGATGCGGAAAACAGTGTTGCTCCGGCTGATGGCGGTCGCGGCTCTAATCTTTGCGGTGGCGGCCGGGCCGGCACGCGCGCAGGAGCCGGTGCAATTCAAAACCACCGACGGCGTGACGATTTACGCGCACTACTATCCGGCAAAGGCGTCGTCGCAGCCGATGATTCTGCTGTTTCATCAAGCGCATTCGAATCGCTACGAGTATGCGTCCATTGCGCCGCGTTTGGAGGCGTTGGGGTTCAGTTGCCTTGCAACCGACCAGCGTTTCGGCGGCGCAATGTTCGGCGAAGACAATGAAACCGATGCGCACATGAGCAAAGCCGCCGCTCAATCGCACAACGTCGCGGGATTCGAAGCGGATCTCGAAGCGGCTCTGGCCTGGGCGCACGCAAAAAATCCGCGACGCAAAGTGATTTTGTGGGGCAGCAGTTACTCCGCGTCTCTCGTTTTCGCCACCGCTGCCAGGCATCCCGCCGAAGTCGCGGGAGTGCTCGCGTTTTCGCCCGGCGAATATTTTCCGGAACATCCGACGCTGATTGAAGACGCGGCAAAGAAGGTCCGCGTGCCCGTGTTCATCACTTCAGAGAACAGCGCCGATGCCGTCGCGAACGCGACAAAGATTTTCGACGCGGTGGCTTCAAGCCACAAAGTGCATTACTCGGCGAGATACGCGGTGCACGGTTCATCCACTTTGCTCGTGGAGCGCAACCCGAAAGGCGCGGCGGTCACGTGGCAAGTAGTGATGAAATTCCTGACGCAATTCGAGAAGTGACACCTTCACTTACTGGAGGGCGCGCGATGAAGAAGATGGCTCTTGCAACGGTTGCGGTGCTGGCTTTGTGCCTGCTGTGTTTCGTCGGATTTGCGCAACAGAGAACGCGCGCGGGGAGCGCGACGGAACAGGTCTGGGCCGGAGAACAAGCGTACTGGCGATACGTGAAGGCTCACGACGTCACGCGCTACCTTGCGCTGTGGAGCGACGATTTCACGGGCTGGCCGGTCGTCAACGAGCATCCCGAACATAAGGCCGACGTTGGCGCGTTCGTAAAGGCGAACGGCAGCCTGGGCCACGTGGTGGCCTACGAACTTCACCGCGAGAGCGTGCAAATGCACGGTGACGCTGTGATCACTTTTTATCGCGCCACGGTGAGCAGCGGCAAAGCCGATGGCTCAGTGTCCACAACCACATATCGCATGACGCATACATGGATGAAAAACAATGGCAAGTGGCAGATCGTTGGAGGAATGAGCGCGGTGGATCCGTCCGCGGCGCGCCCGCCCCAGCGAAAGTAAGTTGGTCATGGAGAGGCCCGGCGAATCGGCGGGCCGCGCTGGAATTCCTGACGCAATTCGAAGGCTAGGATCGCTGTCGCGATTAACCGAATCGTACTTCCCTCAATTTGACAGCGCTTCTTTTCCCTGTATAAACTTCCCGCACATTTACTTTCGTGGATGCGCGCAACTAGTTCTGTTTCAAATTCAAAGCTAAGGCTGTTCACAGTAGGGATTCTCAATATTCGAACGAGGAGGATTGCACATGAATGAAAAAAGAGTGGAGGAGTTGGCATTTCGCGTCGTCGGTGACATGGGCGGCGCGTTCACCATGGCGCTCGGATACGTGGGCGACCAGCTCGGACTGTTCAAGGCGATGGCCGGCGCGGGGCCGATGCGCAGTCCGAATCTTGCCGCGCGGACGCAATTGAACGAACGCTATGTCCGCGAATGGCTCCGCGCCATGGTCGCGGCAGAATATATCGACTACGATCCGAACACGGATATGTACCAGATGAGCGACGAGCAGGCCTTTGTCCTCGCCAATGAGGACAGTCCGATGTTCGTGGGAGGGGCGTTTCATTTCACTACGCCGTCCACGGCCAATTTTCCGAAAATCATGGAAGCGTTTCGCAAGGGCGGCGGCATTCCCTATTCTGAAATTGGCGATGAAATTCCGCATGCCATCGAGCGCTTTTTCCGCCCCGGGTATCTGAACTTCCTCGCCAAGGACTGGCTTGGCGCGGTGCCAGGACTGGTCGCGCGGCTGGAAAAAGGCGTTTCGATTGCGGACGTCGGATGCGGACGCGGGCAATCATCGGTGGCCATGGGGAAAGGCTATCCGAAGTCGAAAGTTCTGGGCATTGACTATCACGGGCCGAGCATCGAGAGCGCGCGCAAGCTTGCCGCGAAGCAGGGCCTCACAAATGTGGAATTCCTGCAAGCCGGGGCCCACGAAATTCCCAAAGGGCGCAAGTTCGACCTGATTTGCAGCTTCGATTGCATCCACGACATGGTGGATCCCAAGGCGACTCTACGAGCGGTCCGCGAGGCGCTCGCTGACGACGGCGTTTATATTTGGTCTGAGCCGAACGCGTCAGCGAACGCACACGAGAATCGCAATCCGGTCGGCAAGGCGTTCCACTCGATCAGCCCGATGCATTGCATGACGGTTTCGCTAGCTTTCAACGGGGCGGGCCTCGGCACGGTGATCGGCGAAAGCGGCGCGCGCGCCCTCGCAAGAGAAGCAGGGTTCACGCATTTCGAGCGTCTGCCGATTCAGAATCCGTTCAACCAGTTTTTTGCACTGCGGCATTAGGAGATACACAGCCCAAGAGCGAGACAACCCCGTGTGACTGTGGTCGTGGAAGCGGCCTAGCTGGCCCTGCCCAGCTAGGCAACCATTAACTAGACTGCGCATCTACAGGACGGTTAACTCGGCGCGGAGCACATGTCGCGCCGTGCTCCTGCGGAGGCGCGCATGATTAGATTCTCACGCTCCATCGTCACTCCCTGTGCCGTCGTTCTATTTTTGATGGCCGGAGCCGCAAAAAGAGTGGCGGCGCAGGACGTGTTGCATCGCGTCGAGGTTTTTGCCGAGGGCGGAGTATCCATGACAAACCAGGTGACGCTGGTAGAGCCGGTTGCGATTACGATTCCGCCGCCTCCGTCGTTCCCGCAAGTGGTGGTGCTCACGGCACGCGGGTCCCTACGAACCACTAGCCGGCTGTTTGCAGGCGTACGTTTGTGGCTTGACGGGAGCCAAGCTATCGAAGCGAGCTACTCCTACTCGCCCAGCGACCTGCTCGTGTCGGGATCCGCTGCGGGAACTCCCGTCGGCTTCACATCGACAAGCCCTCTCCGGGCCAGTTTCTTCGCCGGCAATTACGTGCACACGCTGCCACGAGTAGCTCAATTGCACCCATTTCTTACTGCCGGCGCTGGAGTGGTCTGGTTTTATTCGAATTTTGCGGGCGCTATTTCGCACGATCCTTTCGCAGCGAACCTTGGAGGCGGATTCGATTTGCCCGTCTCGCATCATTGGATAGTGCGCGCTGAATACCGCGATTGGATTTTTGAGATGCCGCAGGCGCGGCAGCAAGGACCTTCGGGGCTGACCCACAATTCAGTGGCTTCCGCGGGAATTGCTTTCCGGTTCTGAGGCTGAACCTTGCCCGCGAAGCGTGGCTCACGCGTGTCGCGCGTATTCCGATTCAGAGTCCGTTCAACCAACTCTTCGCGCTGCGGCATTAGGTGATACACAGCCCAAGAATGAGACAACCAGTGTGACTGTGGTCGTGGAGGCGGCCTAGCCACGGCGAGATCCTTCGTCGCGGAATGCAGCTCCTCAGGATGACAACACCATGCGTTGGTGGGCGTCGGGGAGCGACGGAGGGCGATGATATCGACAAATGGTGAGGGCGAGGATGATAATTGGGCGGCTGCACTTCGTAATCCCGCCACGGCGGGCAAGCCCCCGGAGGTCACCATGCGCCGCGCGTCGTTTTTCGTTTTGCGCGAGCAGACCGCAGTAGGCTGTGGAATTCAGGGGCCGCAAACCTGTACCACGGTACATTAGCCGGCGGCGCACATCAGCTCGCGTGCACCGGATGCATGGCAGCGCGGCGCGTTAAAATTGCGCTATGGAATGTCCAAAGTGCAAGGCGCCGAATGGCGACGCGGAGCAATTCTGCCGGCGGTGCCACGCTACCCTGCTCTTCAAATGCCCGTCTTGCGCGGCCACCCAACGCCACGGCGGGACGTGCGACAAGTGCGGCGTTGATTTTGCCAAGTATGGCGCGATGCTCGTTGCGCAGGAACAAACCCGCGTCTCGAGCGAGCGTGAAAAGAGTGTCGAGAAAGCCGCAATATGGAAGCAGATCATCCTGCTGCCCATCACAGGCGGCTACTCGCTGATTCGCTTCCTTCTGAACCGCAGCCGCGCGTGATTAAACCCGATCTTTGCGAACACCAATGCCACTGGGCAAACAAAAACCTCACGTCAGTTGCAGCACAAGACACTGCAACGGGACGTGAGCTACAGGAGCACACAGGCTAACGCCCGTAGCACACGAAGGCATTTGTTTTGCTGCTACGGAACCACGATCACTTTGCCGACCATGCCCAAATTGTCGTGAAAAAAGCAATGGTAATTGTAGGTCCCAGGCTGCGTGAAAGTGGCGCGGAAGCGCGTAGGGTTGTTTGCCAGAGTATTTTGAGGGACCCCCGCTTCGTCCTCGAGCGGCTGAAGAATCGCCCCGGAATGCACGTTTTGGCTGGGTGAAGTGATGACTGCGTGCAAGGCGCCATCCGAGTCGATGGTCACACCCGCTGACGGAGGAAAGGGATTTCCGGCAGGATCCGGCCCGAAGGTGATCGTATGCGGCTCATCCGGATCAAAATTGGCCCATTCAACGGTGTCGCCCGCGTGAATCGTGATCGTTCCGTCGAGGAAACGCACGATGGCCAGTTGCTGGGTCCCGCCGGGATTCGCCGTCATCTCTCCGATGCCGGCCGTCACGTACTTCTTGTGGATGACCTTGACGGAGAAGCCGTCGTCTCCGTTATGATCGCCGTCGTGATGCATCGCCATCCGCATCCTTTGGCCGGTGTCGGAGAGCAGCGCCTTGCGTTGCGCAGCGGCTTGGTCGTCGTAGAAACCCTGATTATGCGGCAGGGCCTCGGATGCACTGAGAACATGAATGGTTCCGGTCATGGTGTTGTGGACCAGACACTCGAACTTGTAGTTTCCGGCTTTGGGAAACGCCACAGTGAAGGTCTGACCCGTCACCATGGGCGGGCTGGTCACGCAAGTGGACCCGTCGAAGGCCGCGCCACTCGGCGCGAAACCAGGGCATCCCACCGTGAAGTCGGGCGGGTATGGCTGTCCTGGCATCAGGAAGGTCAAAGTGTGTATGTCGTCGCTCTGCCATGTCCACGTGATGCTGTCGCCGGCGTGAATCCAAATCTCATTGGGCAGAAAGGCGAGGGCCTGCTTTCCCATGTCGGGGCTCTGGGCGCCTACAGTTGCGTGCCAGTTTTGCTGCGCCTGAGCGGTTCGCGGGAACCACAAGACCGCCAGCGCGAACAAACATGGAAGAACGAGAGAAAATCGAACCGGGTTGAAGACTTTCATGGACGCACCTCCAGAGGAATTGGGGAAAGAATCCGGCCCGACTTTGGCGGAAACTAATCCTTTCCGACGGTCATGTCAAGTTCGAATCATCCTGCTGCCGATCACGGCAGGCTAGTCGCTGATTCGCTTCTTTCTGAACCGTGGCCGCGCGTAAGCGGAGTTCCGAATGCCTACTCGGAGTGCAACGCCTGCACCACGTCGACCCGGGCAGCGCGGGCCGCGGGGAGAGCCGACGCGATCACCGCGGCTGCAAGGATTACCGCAGCGGAAGCGATCAAGGGCAGCGCCCCCGGCAGTTGCACGTTCGCAACGTATTTGCCAATCAAGCGCGCGAATGCAAAACCAACCAGGAGGCCCGTGGTTACGCCCACGCTTGCGATGACCAAACCCTCCCACAGAACGTTGGTGAGAATGTTGCGGGGGTGCGCGCCGAGAGCCATGCGGATGCCGAATTCGCGCGTGCGCCCACTCACGGAAAATGCGAGCACGCCGGCTACGCCCACGACGGAAATAAGAAGCGCGACGGTGGCGAATCCGCCAAAGACAATGGCATTGAGGCGGTCTGGCGTGAGAATCTGCGCGCGAATGTCGCCCAGCGTGCTGGCTTGCTCGACGGGCTGGTCCGAAGACATCTCATGAATCTTGTTCGTGATGGCGGGAACGAGCGCGTAGGGATCGCCCTGGGCGCGAACGAACAAACGGCCGCCAAAGCCTTCCTGATCGATGGGTTGATACACGGTCATCACCGGCTGCGGGATGATGTTTTCATCATCGAAGTCCGGCACCACGCCGACGATCCGCCGCGGTTCGCCGCTCATGCCGATGAACTTGATCACGCCGTCCGTCCACCACAAATGGCGGTTCAGGGCGGCCTGTCCCGGGAATAACTTCTGCGCGACGCTTTCGCTGATGATGACCACGCGTTCGGAACCGTCGTGGTCGTTGTCATTGAAATCGCGGCCCTCGAGAAGCGGAATGCCCAAAGTCCCGAAATATCCGGGCGATACGGAGCGGAACTTCGCTCGTGGATCGTCCTGACCGTTCTGGCGTATCAGGCCCTCAGCAGAGAAGGAAAGACTGACTTCCAGGAAGCGGGCATCGCGCCAGGGAACACCGAAACTGCGGGAGACGTGCTCGACCCCCGGAAGCGCGCTGACGTTGCGTTGAACGTCACGATAAAAAGCATTGATCTGCTCGGGCGTTCGGCCGTAGGTCATCACCGGCAGGTCGATGGCGAGGACGTGCGCCGTGTCGAACGGCGCTTGCATCTTTTCGAGGGTCATGAGAGTCCGCAAGAGCGCGCCCGCGCCGGCGAGCAACAGGAACGAAGCGGTGATCTGGGTGATGGCAAAGACGCGGAGGCGGCGGGCGCTGCCGCTGGTGACGCGGACGCCGCTGCTCGATAGTCCGAGTCCGCCCGATCCGCCGGAGGAGGGCAGCCGAGGAACATAGGCCAGGAAAACGGCGGCGATTACCGCGAGCGCGATGCCAATCCAAACCAGGCTGGAATCGAGCTTAAGGTCGAGCGCGCGGACGGAGAAGCGCGAAGCGTAGCGCGCCAGCACGGCAACCATCGGCGCCGCAATAAGAACTCCCGCCAGCGCGCCGCTGCCGCACATCACAAGACTTTCCGCCAGAAGCGAACGGCGCAGCGCGGCATTGGTCGCTCCAAGAGCCGAGCGTATGGCCAGCTCGGATTCACGGCGGACGGTTCGCGCCAGAATCAAGTTGGCGACGTTCGAGCAGGCAATCACGAACAGCAGACCGGCGGCGGCGAAGAGCACCCACAAGATGGTTTTCGCATGCGAATTGATCTGATCGTGCAGGCGCGTCACGCTGATGGTGAAGTGCTCCGCCGGTTTGTAAACCTCCGGATGCGCCGCCAGCATTCCGGCGTAGACGGTGCGCAATTCCGCGCGCGCGGAGTCCAGCTCCGCGCCGGGGGCTAGGCGCGCGAAAACTTCCGTCATGCGATGTTCGCGGCCCTGGACCATGGTGGCCGAGAGATGATGCGGACTCGTGACCACGTTGGCGATGATCTGCGTTTCCACAGGATACGGCACCGACGGTTCCAGAACTCCGACGATGACGGCGGAGCGCGAGCCCGCGATACTGTCGAGACGGACGGTCTTTCCAATTACGCTGGGATCGGAATGCAGCGAGGTGGTCCAGAAGCGATACGTCAGCACGGCCGCGCCCGCCGCTTTGGGGCCATCGTCGCCGGGACCGAGCAAGCGACCAAGCACTGGGCGGAGGCCCATCACGTCAAAGTAATTGCCATCCACAACGCCCGCGTGGACCTCACGGGGAGTGCCAAGCCCTACGATGGTAAAGTCGATTTCCGAAAAAGTGCCGAGTTCCTTGATGGTCTTCAGGTTGCCGCCGATGTCCGCGATTTCAGGAACTGAGAAGGTCGTATTATCGGAGCCGATTCCCGGAGCGCTCTGGCGCACGTAGAGCAGGCGGTCTTCGTCGCGATTCGCGAGCGGCCGCAGGAGCACGCCGCGAACAACACTGAAGATGGCCGCGTTCGCTCCGATGCCAAGAGCCAGAGTGACTGCAACGGTGAGCCACAACGCGCGTGCGCGAGACAGAGAACGCAGCGATACCTTTACATCGTAGAGAAAAGCCATGTGATCACTCCTCCATTGCGCCTGAGAAATTCGCCAGCACATACCTGGCTCGCATTTTCATTACGCTTTTCGTGCACATACCGGCCCATTCCATTCGTTTTGCGAACCAACTCAACGGCGGCTGACGATCGAATTCTTTGCCAGATACTCGGCAAAACGGTCGAACGTCTGGGTTGCTCCCTCAATGACGCCGTATTCCCTGACCACATGTTCGAGGGCTGCAGGCGACGAGAAAAGCATGCGCAAGGTGAGCTTCGTCCTCCCGCCTTGCTCCTCGAACATCCAGGCAAACTCACATTGAAAGTCGGAAGCGCCTTCCCGGCCGCTGCTCTGCGTATATACGATGCGCTGGGGCTCCACGACCTCGACAAAGATGCACTCGTGGGGAAAATTCGTGCCGTCGGGGCCGTGCATCGTGTGTTTCCACACACCATCCCGGCGCAGATCCATTTCGTGAATCGTGGTTGTGAATCCTCGCGGCCCCCACCACTCCGAAATATGCGCAGGATCGGTCCAGACTTTCCACACGAGCTCGCGCGGTGCGTCGAATAGGCGCGTGAGAACAATTTCCCTGCCGGCGGTATTGGCATCGCTACTTCTTGGCCTGGCGATGGTCACGTGATTTTTCCTCTTTTTTCATCTTCTTCAGGTAATCGTCCAACCGATCGAAGCTTTCGAGCCAGAAGCGCCGGTAGTGCTCGACCCAGTCAGCCACGCCCTTTAGCGGAGTCGCTTCGAGACGGCAGGGCCGCCACTGCGCCTCGCGGCCGCGGGCGATGAGACCTGCGCGCTCGAGTACTTTAAGATGCTTGGAGACGGCCGGCATGCTCATGTCGAAAGGCCTGGCGAGCTCGCTGACCGAGGTCTCCCCGGAAACCAAGCGCGCGAGGATGGCGCGGCGCGTGGGGTCGGCGAGCGCAGCGAAGGTAGCGCTAAGGGAGTCCGGATTTGTCTCGTGTCGAACCATTGGGTTAAATAACCTACAGGTTAAATACACTTCCGAGAGCCGGTTGTCAAGAGAAATGTTTTTCAACGAAATCTCGGCAATCCTCTTCCGAGCGCTGCTAGCCACCGGCGATGGCGCCGATGACGAAAAAAGGTTCCTTCCCTGACGCGACCGCTTCGGGCAACGGCGCGTCGGGCGATTCGTGGGAGAGATCCTGCTCGCAGGCGAAGAAGCGCACAAACGGACGCCGCTCCTGCGTCGCGTGATCGCGAATCGTGCCGCACAGCATGGGATAACGCGCTTCGAGCGCGTCGAGCACGGAACGCTGCGTGACGCGCCCCTCCACTTCCACCATCACGTCGCCATGGTCGAGACGCGCCAACGTCCGCAGATGCGCGGGCAATGCGACTCGGATCGTTGCTCGGCTCATTCTTCAGCTCGTCGTTTCAACTTGCCGCTCAGCTCACGGCAGCGTCTGAACTTCAACCGAAAGCACGGCCGGGAGATCGCGCACGATGGGAGCCCAACTGTCTCCCGCGTTCGCCGACGAGTACACCTGCCCGCCTGTGGTGCCGAAATACACGCCGCATTTATCGAGCGAGTCGACGCACATCGCGTCGCGCAACACATTCACGTAGCAATTGCGTTCCGGCAGTCCCTTCGACAATTCCTCCCACTCGTTTCCGCCGGTGCGGCTGCGATAAACGCGCAATTTCCCGTCGAGCGGAAAATGCTCGCCGTCGCTCTTGATTGGGACGACGTAGATGGTCTCTGGTTCGTGCGCATGAATATCGATCACAAAGCCAAAATCCGTCGGCAGATTGCCGCTGACCTCGGTCCACACGTCGCCCGCGTTGTTCGTGCGCATCACGTCCCAGTGCTTTTGCATGAACAGCACGCCGGGCTTCGACGCGTGCATGGCAATGTGGTGAACGCAGTGGCCAACCTCGGCCTTCGGGTCAGGAATGTATTGCGAGCGAAGCCCCTGATTGATGGGTTTCCAGGTCTTGCCGCCGTCGTCGGTGCGGAACGCGCCCGCCGCCGAAATGGCGATGAAAATTCGCTGCGCATTGCTGGGATCGAGAACAATGGAGTGAAGACACATCCCGCCCGCGCCCGGTTGCCATTTCGGGCCCGTGCCATGGCCGCGAAGTCCTGAAAGTTCCTGCCAGCTCTTGCCGCCATCGCTCGAACGAAAAAGCGCGGCATCTTCGACTCCCGCGTAGACCGTGTTGGGATCCTTCAGCGACGGTTCGAGATGCCACACGCGCTTGAATTCCCACGGATGCTGCGTTCCGTCGTACCACTGGTGCGTGGTGAGCGGCTTGCCGGTCGGTGCGGAAGTGTCGTACACAAACTTGTTGCTCTCGCCTTTGGGAGATCCGTCCGGCGCGGTCGTCGGTTCGCCCGGCGGCGTGCCCGGCTGTATCCAGGTCTTGCCGCCGTCGTCGGAGCGCTGAATCACCTGCCCAAACCAATCGCTCGTCTGCGAGGCGAAAATACGGTTCGGGTCAACCGGCGAGCCTTTCAGGTGATAAACAGGCCAGCCCGCAAAATACGGGCCGCTGACGTCCCATTTTTCGCGCTTACCATCCGCCGTCAGAATGAACGCGCCTTTGCGCGTGCCCACCAGAACTCGCACTTTGCTCATTCTCGTCTCCTTGTCGCGTTTTGCGTGCCGAAAAATCTAGCACGACGGCACGGAATTCCTCAACTTCTTACGCCATTTTCATTGCCGCCGATATGCTTGCTCCAAGCTCTCTATGTCAATTTTTTTCATTTGCAATCCAACGTCAGTGCGCAACTGCGACCGCGGACGTTCCGTCCGACCACCGTCGCACAGGAACCATGTACATGCTTATGCGGCTTGGAGCGCCAGGAATCTGCTGGTCAAGAATGGATACCGGTGATCCAGGCAGATTTTCACCCCAAGCCGTGCCTTCGGGAACGTAAAACATCAAGTGGGCCAAGTTGTGGCTGCCCTGATCGGTCAGGTACGCCTCCTTCGACATCATGTAGCACATGGCTCCCGGCTGCAAAGCGGGCACTTCCTTCCTGCCGAATGCCTCAACTCCTTCGATAATTTGATCTTTTGACCGGCCAGCCAAAACCAATTCGGCTCGCTTTACAATCAGCGGGAGTATGGTCCGCGCGGCTGGCGGGTTGTAGCAGTCTGGACTGCGATTTTTCGGGTTCCAAAACTCGGGATTGTCATAGGGAGCATTCCATGATCTTTCCACTAGGCACACGAAACCGTTCTTGCCTTTGACTGCGGTTTCGTAGCCGTGCCTTCCGAGAACCAAGACCTCGGCGTCGCGTGAGATGGACTCCGGCGCGGCAGTGCGCGCCAGAGCGATTTCGGCATTGCGATCCGGCATCAGGTACTGTTCCAGCGGGGCCATCGTCGGATACGGCGCTTTGGCGGTCTGGGCTTGCGCTGACCACGCCGCGCCGAGCACGAACACCAGCGCGAAACTTCCCAGTGCGATTGTCCTGATGATCTTTGAGTTCATTGATTTTCTCCTGAGCTACCGAATTCTGAGCCGTGGGCCTGAACCCATTGAAGCCTGATCGCCGCCAACCATATGGGCATGCATGATTTTTTCCGCCATTCCGCCAGCATGTGCCCCGCAGATGGAGTTCCTCCGTGGGGAATCAAAGCCACTATTTTGCCACCCAGGCGCTTCTCATAAAACTTGAACGCTTCCCCGCATTGGCCGCTGAAAGAAGATACGGATTCATTTGCATGACTCGCTCCTTTCGTCTAGTTAGTGTTCAGCAGATCCGTTCACTAGCAACGCCGGTTCGCAGGCGCCTCAAGGCCGCCGTCGCGATGCGGGCGGCTTCGCGACGAATTGCGATCGCCGCCAACGTTCGCGAAGCTGGGCAGAAATGGAACGGGATCGCGTTCCTTCCACCGCCGCCGCACTTCCGCCAGAACTTCCTCGCGGTTCGCCGCCATTTTCTCCACGACGGCATTCGGCGCGCCGGTTTCCTCGTGCCGCGTCCCCCAAATCAGCAAATCCAGCACCACGGGCGCCAGGTCAATTCCCTTCTCCGTCAACCGGTAATTCACTTTTCGCCTGTCGCTCTTCTCCGGCTCGGACGTGATGATTCCTGCCGCAGCGAGTTTTTGCAGGCGGTCGGCCAGAATATTCGTGGCGATCTTTTCATCCGACTCCTGGAATTGCTTGAACGTGCGGAAGGCGCGCACCATCATGTCTCGGATGATCAGCAGCGACCAACGGTCGCCCAGCGCCTCGAGCGAAATGCTCACCGGGCAGCCGGAACGCTGCTTCGACTTAGGCTTCCCTTTCACGGCTGACACCTTGCCACGGCTCACTTGCATTCTGCAAGTGATATTTTACGCTACACGCGTTCATTCAGGGGAGGACGGACGCCGGCCCTTTTGGGTGGCGCGACGCGGAGAAAAACAAAACGCCCGTCCCGATAAGATCCAGACCGGGACGGGCGCGAGTTTGCTGGAAGGAACTTACAGGCTGCTACTTCTGGCCGATGTGGTAGACGATTCCGATGGAGATGCGTTCGGAATTTTGCGTGCTGCCGTTCGAGCGCATGCCTATGTAATCGAATTGCGGCCGAACAGCCCATTTGCCACTACCGCCAATCCCAACGTCAACTCCGCCGCCGAAGCCGAAAGCAAACGGGGTGGTTGACGCGGTGAGGCCTCCCGCCGAGGCGGAGAAATGCGAACCGCCGAAGAGCGCCTGCACAAACGGCACGAACTTATCCGATTGGCGGAACGAAATCCGCGGGCCGAACGTGAATGTCTCGCCGGTCAAGCCCACCCCGCTCGGCGAACCGTGGTACACGCCGAAGTCGCCGACGATGCCAAGCCAGTTATTGACGTTGACCCCTAGCGACGCGCTAAAGCCGTTCAGATTTGCGCCCGACGCACCATTCGAACCATTCAGGTGAAGATAGGAATACCCGCCGGCGAGGTCCGCAACGGGGGTGTTCTGCCCGTGCGAGGTCATAGCCAAGAGCGAAAAGGCGAGCGCTGCCCATATCAGTTTCTTCATCTGTATCTCCTCTAGTATCTTAGATTTGCGTCGTTTCCGGCTGCCGCCCCGATTCCTTTACGAATGCGGTCTCTATGCAACCGGTTCCGCGCCTACAAGGTGCATTTGCAGCCCATTTGCCTTGCAATCCAGCCTAAGGGAGGTGCCATTTTTCGTCAATTGATGTTCAGCATTAGGGTTCCTTAACCAATAGCTGTACGAAGGGACGGGTAGCCGGGGGACTCCACTTTACATCCCTGGATGTATGATACCTTCCCTGAACTGCGATACGCGGGGGCGAAAGGGAGAAAAACGATGAAAGGATTCATTCTGGGGGTCATCTTCACGATCGTGGTGATCGTTGCTGTGGGGCTTTTCGTTTTGGAGACCGGGCGCGTGAACATGCGGGCCGACGTGCCGCCATCTTCGCTGGAAACAAGCGTTGCGGGGCACGCGATGAATGCCAGCGTCGCGCGGCATGCGCCGAGCGTTGCGAATCCGGTACAGCCGACGGAGCAGAACCTTGTGGATGGCGCGGAAATTTACTCCTTCAAATGCGCTCAATGCCACGGCGATCCGGCGCACACGAAATCCCTGCTAGCGGAAACGCTGAATCCCCCGCCGCCGCAATTCTTTGGCGATGACCGCCCAGACGTGCCCGAAAATCATAATTACTACATCACGCTGCACGGTATACGCCTGACCGGCATGCCCGGCTGGAAAAATGCACTGACGAACGAACAGATCTGGAAGGTAGTCACCTTCCTGTCGCACCTGGACAACTTGCCGCCGAAAGCAAAATCAGTCTTCGGCCTGACAGGCGGCGCGCCCGCCGTTGCGCCTGCCGCACCGCCGAAAAAACCAATGAAGCCCATGCCGAAAATGTAGGCATCGCCGCCAAACCGCAGCTCACGCCTGCCCGCCGCTTACGCCAGCTTGGTGACCACGCGCCGCGCGGCCAGAGAGAGCATCAGCCGGGAAATGCCGCTGAACAGCATGCTGATCCCCACAAGCGTGCCTATCGCCCATTCGCTGCTCGATGGCCACGTCCTCCAAATCAGGACGGCGAGGATCAGGGTGACAATTCCGTCAAAGATCAGCCAGCCCGAACCAGGCATCACGCGCAGCCGCCAGGACAACACCAGCTCCAATATTCCCTCGGCAAACAGATAAAACGCCAAAGCGAGCGTCAGAGAAACCAAGCCCGCCAGGGGATGCAACAATAGGTATCCACCGATGAAGATATAAAGGATCCCCAGGAGCAACTCCCACACAACTCCGCCGGCACCCCGCGTGTGGAAGGCAAATACCAAATGGGCAACACCACTGAAAATAAGCAGCCAGGCGACAACTAGGTTCACTGCGATGCCGCCGGCCAGCGGAACCACGATAGCTAGAAGACCAGCCACAATCATCAGGATGCTGAGCCCAATTGACCACCCCACTGACTTTTTCGCGATTGTCCCTATTGATGTGACGCTCATGACGCCTCCTCTTGAGATAACGTCGTTACGGAGCCTAGCGGGCCGGAAATCCCGTTGCATGATCCGTCGGAAAAACCACCTGTTCCTTGAACGGATGTTTGAGCTTCCCCTTTGCCCGAGAGCCTACGCCGGCTGTTCTGCCGTGTCAATCGTGCTCCCTGCAGTAGTACGCTATGTCAAATTTGCAGCTTCTTGATTTGGAGACAGTACGCTGACTTTGATCATTTACGTCCTACAAAAGTTCCGCGCGGACGGCTCACAAAATAGAGAACGGGGCCGAGAGCAATAAGCACCACACCTACCGCGAGCGAGCTGGTCGAGCCAATCGTTTCCGTGCGATTGCGCACCACGGCGGCGATCATCAATCCGAGCGGAGGAATCCCTAGCAGCACCGCGCCCGCGATTCCTCCGGGGACGCGATACGGCCGCGCGAGATTCGGCTCGCGAATGCGCAAACCCACCAGTGCGCCGAATTCCAGCAGAATGCTCAGGCCTGTCAGTAGCACGTCCATAATGACCAGATGCTCGAAATTCAAAAACAAAGCCGCGGCCCAGCACAACGCGCACGCGGTGATCGCCACCCACGGCATGCCCGTCTTCGACGAAGTGCGCGCGAAAATGCGCGGCAAGTAGCCATCCTGCGCCATCACCAGAGGCAAGCGCGAAAACGAGAGCATCAGTGCGTTGAACGTGCCGATGGCGCCGATTGCTCCGCCGAGCGCAATGGCAATCGAAAGCCATTCGCCGCCGAGCAAGCGGCCCACGTCCACCCAGCCTCCCGTTGACCATCCTGCCGGGCTGATGCCCGTGCGCGCGACGGTGCCAATCGGAATAATGTAACTGACGACCACCAGCAGCACGCCGAAGAGCATGGTGCGCGGGAAGGTCCACGAAGGGCGATCCACTTCTTCCGCAATCGTCGAAGTGTTGTCCCAGCCCATGTAATTCCACATGGCGATTAAGATTCCACCGAGGATGTCGAAGTGCGTTGACGCGCCACGCGCTCCCACGTGCGCCGCTGCAACGGGCGCGCTCCAGTGCGCCATCGCGAGCGCCGTCAAAATTACAAATGGGCCGAGCAGCAGCGCGGACATCCACACGGAGCCTTCGCCGACGGCGCGCGCCCCGCAAATGTTCCACAGCGTGCAAACCACAATCAGCGCCAGCTCGATCGCGACGCCGCGATGCCCCGCCGTGATTGCCGGCGCGAAATGGCCCACGTAATCGACGAACAGCGTGGGATACAGCGCCATTTCGAAAATGCTGCCCGCAAGAGTGAGCCACACTTCCTGAAATCCCCAGAAGCGGCCCATCCCGCGCTGCACCCAAATGTAAAAGCCGCCTTCTTCGGGAATCGCGGTGGAAAGTTCACTGACCATCAGCGCCGCGGGCGCGCTCCAAAGCAGCGGCGTGAGCAGCAGAATGGCGAGCGCGCCGCCGTACCCCGCCATGCGAACCACGTCTTCGAGGCCGTACGGCCCGCCGGAGACCATGAAATAGGTCGCGGCGACCAGCGGAAGCAGCGTGAGTTTGCCACGCGCGAAGACGCGGGATTTTTTCGGCAAAGGATGGAGCTGCGAAAAACGTTCCGGCAAAGAGTCGGACATTCTCTGCGTCGCGCGTCCTCCAGTTTGGTCAGTGTTATAACACTGCGATTTCAAATCGCAACGGGAATCCGTCTGTTTGCTGTGCTATTCTCCGCGGCATGAAACGTTTGGATCAGGTATTTGCCTGGATCTTGTTTCTGCTCGGGATTATCCATTGTGCTCTCACGCCTTTCATCTACCACCAGCTCACCCTCCCCGCCGTGTGGTCTTTCGGGACAGGTGCGGCGCTGATTGTCACCGGGCTGCTGAATTTTGTTCGTATCCGGCAGGGAGGCAACTTGCCCTTGCTGCGGGGAGCCTGCATCGCCGCCAATTCCTTGATGTTCGTCGTTGCGGCTGGCGCTGCATGGAACGTACGCTCTACACTGCTCAGTAACCCGCAAGTGCCAATTCTGCTCATCGCCAGTTTCGGTGAAATTCTTTTCTCCGCACGCAGGACCTGACACAGCACGTTGTGACCCGCATCATTTTCACAATGCGCAGCGTCGTATCACCGCGCCTTTGGATTTCACAGAACGGTTTGGTTTGTAGCTCGCGTCCCGCCCGGCGCGGTTTGACGGGCTGACGTGAGGTTTTCCTCATTTCATTCCATAGCTATGCCATTCAGGACGCGGCGCGTAGAGGCCTCACCTCAGTTGCGGCAAAAACAGCCTCAACCAATGTGGCGCTCCCATCCCGCGCGGCGGCTCGACAAAGGCCTCACGTCAGTTCGCGCAACGGCGGCGCGAACGGGACCTGAGCTACAGGTTTCACGATTGACTTGATTTCACGGCGGCCCTGATTGGCGCGCCGTCGGCCGTAGTACGAAAGTTCTGTTGCCGGATGCGCGGCGCGCGCTTGCGCGGACGCGGCTTCCTACGCGAATCCCAAGTAAAATTCAGGAATGACTTGCCCGAAATGCGGCACGGCCAACGCGGAAGGCGTGCAGTTCTGCACGAACTGCCATGCCACGCTGCTTTTCAAATGCCCGAATTGCGCGCACACGCAAACGCACGGCGGCACGTGCGAGAGTTGCGGCGCGAATTTCGACCTTTTCTGGGCCAGCTATCTCACGCTGAAATCGCGCGAAACGCAGCAGGTCGAAATTGACAAACTGAAGGCGGAAGCCGGCGCGTTCATGCAAATCCTGATGCTGCCGCTGGCCGCCGGCGCGTCACTCACGCGCTTCCTTTTTGGCCAAGCCGTCGCGCAAACCGTCAGCCGCGTTTTCTCGCGTCTAACTTCGCGCTGACACACAAGTTCCCGCCGCAGCTTCCACGTCAGCGAAACCTCAGGTCAGTTCGTGCCAACACAGCGCAAGTCCTTCCTGCGTCAGCGCAGGCGGGAAATGAGCCACGGAAGCCGGTGTTCACGCCGCGCTGGCGCTTTTTTCGTCGCGAATCGCGGCGCGGACCATCGCGGTAATTTCCGGCGTGATCCGCCGTATGTTGTGCTCGATGCGCGCGTGTTGCGCGGCTTGCCGCATGACTTCTTCTTCCGTGGCGGCGCGAACAACGTAGGTACATCCGGGAATCACGTCATTGCAACGGAGTGACTTGGCCATGGGGAACTCCTTCCGGCCTGCGGCCGCATTTGGTGTCAGCTGAAGATCGGCGCTGCTTGCGATTCTACCTCACCCGCTGAAAAGCGCAAACTGCGCCGCTCTTAGCGACCCATTTCGCGGCTCTTAGCCTTCCGCCGCGGCCACTTCGTCGTCGCGGATCGCGCCGAGAAGCCTGCGCAACAGTTCCGGCGTCAGTTCGCGCAAATGATGCTTCGTCCATGCATGTCGCATCGCGCGGATGATCACTTCGTTGACGTTGATCCCGCGCGCCACAAAATCGCATCCGCGAACCACTTCGCTGCAATGCAGGGACTTTCTCACGCGGGTTTCTTTCGGCAATCAGCCGATCGGGCTGGAAGGGCGGGATTCCAGACTTGCGCGAATACTACGCCTTCGCCGCCGCTGCGTCAACAACCGCGACCCGCGTCCGTAGATCAGTAATCGCGCCGGATACATAAGTCCCATCACGACAAGCCGAATGCCGAGAGCCCAACCACCATCAGAAACAACGCACGGCGAACATTCACGCCACCGTCAGTCAACTGGGTGTCCCTTTCCGTTGGCATCAAACAGCCATCGCGTAGCTGTTGTCGGGAATTTCTTCTCATACAATCCGAAGACAACGCGAGGTGTAACGCAATAGAGCGGCTCTTTCATACCGCGAATGTCCAACTTGTACTTTTTCTGATAGTCGCGCGCGAAATCCTCGAAGCGCGCTGCGTCGTTCCAAACGCTGGCGGCGCCTTCTACAATCACGGCCTGTTGCGTATCTTCATTGCACACGGTGCAATTCGGGTTCGCGGCAAGATTCCGCGCCTTGCGGGTCTGGCCGCCGGTGCTGAAGTAAAACGCGCCCTCGCGCCAGACGCCCCAGACGGGCATTGCGTGCGGACGGCCATCGCCGCGCACAGTCACCATCCAATACTGGCGGCTTCTCCGCAACCGATCTTCGGCCCACTTCCACGGCAGCATGCCCTTCTTTCCAGTCGAGATTCCGTAGCCGGGCATGTGGGGGCGCGTGGCTCTGGGATCGTTGCGATCACTGGTCTTTTTCCTGGCTGGCATGTTCGTTACTCGTCCCCTTCCCGGCTCCGTTATTGACTGACATCGAGCGCTCCGGCGTTTCCCTGAACGCCACATGCTGCGCAAGACTAAAAATGCTCTTTCTCTTCCGCCTCGGCGAATGGTGTTTCAATATCCGTGGAGATGCGCGCCCACGCGCTGGTGCGCCAGTTATCAACGATCTGTTTCGCGGGCACCCACGCACCCACTGGCATCAGCAAACGCTCTGAGAGCGCCGCGATATACGGCTCGTACATGCGCCGCAAATCGCCCAGCCTCCGCTCGGACTCGTCGCGATCCTCGGAGCAGCAGTCCGACAGTTTCGCGGCAATCAGTACCTCGTGCAATTTTTGCAATTCGCCAGGAGGGAGGCGCGCGCCGTCCGTGCGCTTCGGCGGGCAATTCAACACTTGCGCCAGATCCACCACCGCGTGGCGCGAAATTGCGAACGTAAGCTTCGCCTGCCAGCGCAGCGCGCCTTGGCCGTACGCAATCAGCAGCGCCGACGCATCGAGGATTGTCGTCAGCGCTGCCAGCCACGATTGATTGTTGTGCTGCGAGCGAAAATAGCAAAGCACGGGATACGACAGGTGGCTTTCCATCAACTCCGCCGCCCACGTTTCCCAGTCGTGAAAATATTGTTCGAGCGCGGCGACGCTCTGCGGCTGGGTGTGGCGTCGCAGCAATTCGGCGGCGGTCGGCGGGGAGCCCGCGCGCGCGTCGAGCAGCGAGATATTCACTTCGCGCCGCGAAAACGCGCCGTACAGCACAGGCAAATAGCTGATCACCACGGCAAGAAAACCGAAACCGATTCCCGCTTCCATCACCGTGATCACGCGCGCCAGTTCTGTCTGCGGCGTCACGTCGCCCAGGCCCAGCGTAAAAAATGTGGTGCCGCTCAGATAAAAATCGGCGAGGAACCCGCGACTCTCATTCGCTCCGAGGCTGATTGCCGAGCCATCGCCAAAATGCAAAAGCGCGAACGCGAAAATCAGCCCCACGGCCCACACAACAAACAACGCCAGCAGCGACAGCGGCCCGAAGTAACTCAAGAACGCTTCGCGACGACCGCCCTGGCGAATCACTCGCGCCACGCGGCTCCACGGAATCCAAGTGTACCGGTAGAACAAACGCACGATGCGGAATCGCCGCGTCACGCGTCGCGGCAGAATGATCGTCTCGAACACATCCCACAAAATCACCCCGACCACGAGCAGTCCGCATATTGTCGCTGCTAACTCCATCTTCCCTGCCCTTCACGCAAAACGATAGCGCACCTCACGCCGCCGCTACGGCCATTCTAACTTGATTTGCACAAGAGAAGGGAAAACCTCGGTGTCGCGAGGGAACGGAAGTTTCGGCTTTCAGGGACTCGTTACCCGCTGCACGGCCAGGCTAAATTTGGCAGGATCAATCTTGTATTGCGGCAAGATGCGCAAAACTTCTCCCCAGTCGTTCGCACTCATTATTTTCTTGAGGGCCGCTGCTTGCTCGATCGCGTCTTTGTCATTTACGGCTGCGAGCCGCGAATAAAGCAAAGCCGCCGCGACTAGATTGCGCTTCGCTCCTTCGCCGGAGACGTCCATCGCCGCCAGCGCCCTCATTGCTGGGATGTCCCCTTTCATCTCTGCCAGCGAATACCATTTTCTCGCTTTCTTTGCATCGGCGCTCACCCCTAATCCTTCCTGGTAGATGTGGCCCATGCAGTATACGCCACGACGGTCGCCGAAATTCGCTGCTTTCTGACACCAATATTGCGCTTTTGCGAAATCCTTCGCCACACCGCGCCCATCGAGCAGCATGTTTGCGAAAGCGATTTGCGCATTAGTATCTCCGAGCTTCGCCGCCCTTTCCCGCCACGACGCTGCCTCCGATTCATTCTTTGGGACCTCCTCGCCTTTTTCACACAGATTGGCGATGTCGTTGTAGCCTCCAGTTATTTGCGCCGGAGTTAGATCCGATTCGTCTCTGGCAACGGCTTCCGCAGCCTGCCGACTGCCCGCCTCTTTCGCGAGCACAAACCAGGCGTAAGAGAGGCTGTCATCAATAAAAACGCCGTCGCCGTTGTAGTAGGCTCCACCCAGGTTAAACATTGCATTTGCATTGCCTAGCTTCGAAGCCTGCAAGTACCACAGCACGGCCATATGCTTATCCTCATCAACACCCAAGGCCGTTCGATACATCACTCCGAGTTCGGCTTCTGCATCCGCATTGCCCTGCTCGGCCGCCTTTTCGCACCATTGGAACGCCGCGTGTGCATCCATCGGAATTCCGTCGCCAGTTGCATAGGCGAGCGCCAATTTCAACTGCGCGGTTGCCACGCCCGCTTCAGCCTCAGCTCGCAACTCCTCAAGGTCTTGAGCGGTGAGTTGGGTTTGGCTCTGCTGCACTTGAGCGTTCGCGACGCGCGCGGAAGGCTTCGCCGATGCCTGCAGGAGAGTAGCAAGTAAAGCAAAAAGTATGACTGGCATTTCCGGTGAGGATAAACTGCGCAAAGTACACGCGCAAGAGGCAAACATCAGGAACATACCGCGGTCATCGACCGTACGAATTGCCCTTGCGCGGGGCTTGCTGCGGCGCGATAATGGCCGCGCCTGTGGCGCCCGGACCACGTCTTCGGAGATTGCTCATGCGACTTCTGTTCCCGGCCCCTACAAAGCGCGTTTCGCTCTCGTCTACCGCGCGACTCGCGTTGCCCCTGGCGGCGATTTTCGCTCTTGTGGTCGCCTGCACTTCGCCCGCTCGCGCGCAGAATTTCGCAGACGACTCAAAATGGGAACTCGGCGGCCACTACGCCTTCCTCACCCTCCCGTCGCAATGTACTGGTGGTTCCACGTGCGAGACCAGCAATTCCGGCCTGGGCGCGAACGTCACCTACAATTTTTCTCCCTGGATTGGCATCGACACGGAAATGGATTTCTTCGGCGACAATGGCAGCGCCCCAACAAATCTCACGGGCGGCAATGTCACGGAAGGACTTTTTGGCCTGCGTTTCGGCCCAACAACGCGTCGTTGGGGACTTTACAGCGTGATTCGCCCAGGCTTCGTGAATTTTGGCCGCGTACTCGGCCCGATGGCCGCCAGCGGGACGCCTGCGCCCAGCGCGGATTCCGCAGCCATCTCATCACTTGCGCCAACGCCCGCACCGCGATTTTCGGCCGTTTTGAATTATCAGGCTTCTTCCACTTCGCCTATGGCCATGCTGGGCTTCACGCGCGCCACGGATTTTGCGTTCAATTACGGCGAAGCCATCGAATATCGCCCCACCAAACACCTTGCGCTCCGCCTCGATGTTGGCGACACCATCGTCAGCTACCCGGGCGCGACGCTCGGCTCGCAGTACCACCAACACAACTTCCAAATCTCCGAAGCCATCGTCTTCCGGTTTTAAGTTCAGCCAAGAAACAGCGTGGCTGAAATTCCCCGCGCCGCTCTTCCAGCTTCGTCGTCAGTCGCGGGCCAGTTTCTGGATTTTCTTCGACAGCTTTTCAATTTCCTTTGCGTTTTTCAGGAAATCGACCGAAAGAGTTTGCGAAGAGTTGCTCCCTTGCTCCTGGTCTTTCAGACCCTGCGCCAAAGTAAACAATCGCTCCACATCCCCGTGAAGCTCCTTGCGATTCGCTTCGAGCAGCGCCTTCTTGTCGACTTTGTACGGGTCAACGACTTTGGCCATCGGCGGAATTTCG
>DAHUXN010000087.1 GCA_027307115.1 Acidobacteriota bacterium | reverse complement strand
GACGGGCAAGTGCGCTTCTCCAGATTGCATCTCGAAACTCAGGCCGCGGCCTACAACGCTGCTGGCTATGTTGATTTTAAACGCCAGTTAGATTTGGAATTTACACCGCTCGCGAGTGACAAAGTCGCGAGCCTGGCGCCCGTGCCCGTAAGCGATGCGCCGAACAAAAATCCCTTCGGCGTCTTTACATTGACAGGCGCTCTCAACTCTCCAACACTAACGCGTGTGACTCGCCGAGCCTCCTCGCAATAGCTGATTGGCTATTTTTCTTCTGCCCCGCGCGGCGGATTCTGTTATGCTCGCGCCAAAATCGACGCCCGGCAGGCGTCGCCATGACGCTTGTCCGGGACGCTTCGCTGAGAACAACGAATCAAAGAAGCGGAGGTGCGTATGCGGCGCGCGAGTCTGATCGTGAGCCTGATCATCCTGATAATTCCAGCGACGGCGGGAAGTGCATCGGCGCAAATTGGGAAAAGCGTAGGGGTAGCAGCGGGCACGCCGGAAGACGCGGAGGTCTCCGCAATTTACGCCGCGCAAGACCCGGCGCAGAAGATTGCTTTGCTCGACAAATTTTCGGCGGAACACGCGACGGGCGATCTCGCGCTGCTGGCTGACCAGCTTTACGTCAGCGCTTATATCGCGGAAAAAAATTACGACAAGGCATTCGAGTACGGCGACAAAGCACTCGCCATTGACCCGGACAATTTTGAGACAGCCGTAAATCTGGTTCGCGCAGCGGAGCAATCCGGCGATGCAGCGAAGATGCTGCGTTATGGCGACATCACCGGAGAAATTTTGACGCGATACAAAGCGTTGCCCGCGCCCGCGGGAACCAGCGCGGCGGATTGGGAACAGGCAAAAGCGGAGAAGCTGAAAGCGGCCGATCCCGATGTGCAATATGTCGAATACGCGTTCTACGGCGGCGCCGTCAAAGCGTCCGATCCTGCAACTCGGGCGCAGATGCTCGACCATTACGTGACCGCATTTCCCGATTCGCCGTACACAAAAAATGCGGAGATAGGGACCGTGCTGGCTTACCAGGCGGCGAGAGAAAACGCGAAAATGCTCGATGCCGCGCAGAAAGCCTTGAAGGATGATCCAAACAACACGACAGTTCTGGTGCTGGTTGCGGACTATTGGAGCGATCGCAATCAGCAGCTCACGATAGCCGAAGCGGATGCGAAGAAAGCTCTGGCGGCGCTCCCGTCGGCGACGAAACCAGAAGGACTGACTGACGCGCAATGGCAGCAGCAGGCATCGATGCAAAAGGGACTGGCGCTATCGGCGCTCGGCGAAGTCTACGTGAATCAGGGCAAGAACGCGGCCGCGATTCAGTCGTTTCAGCAGGCCAGTCCGCTCCTCAAGGCGGATAATTTCAGCTACGGCCGAAATCTGTATCGCTGGGGATTCACGCTGGCGAAAATGAAGCGGATCGCTGAGGCGCGCCGAATTCTCACTCAAGCCGTCAACGTCGACAGCCCGTATCGCAGCCTTGCGCGGCAAACGCTGGAAAAAATCGGCGGACAGTGACGCGATCCGCGCATTTGTTTCATTCCTGTAACCGCTTGTTGAAAAAGTGCATCCGCACAAGTCCAAGGCAACAGCAGATTCCCTGCCTGCCGCCAGGCAGGCTCCTCGCGGCTTCGCCGAAGAGGCTCAGGGCAGGCGGGATGACATCGAGTAGAGCCTTTCAGCAAGCTTCTAATTTGGAGAGTTTCAGAAAAACAAAAGGCGCCCCGATAAATCGGAGCGCCTTTTTGCATCACGCGTCTGCATTGAGGGCTAAGGCGTGGGTAAGAAAACTGTATAAGCCTCGATTACTGCGAAGGCGGCGGCGTAGCTGGCGCGTTGCTGCCGGCAGTTGGTTTCTTCTCGAGCTTTTCTTTCTGCACGGCGATCACATCGCGATCCTTCTGCGTGCCTGCAATGATCTGTAGTCGCTCCTCGAGTGCTTTCTGCAGACGAGCTTTCTGATCTGCGGGTGCGGTGTCGAGCTGTTTTTGCAGATTGGCGGCGAGTTGTTTCTGGGTGGCAATGTCGCGATCATCCCAATCGATTGCTTTTTGTGCATCGTCGGGCGTGTTGATTTTCCAACCGGACGCGCGACCGGGACTGGGGTCGGCTGGATTGCCGGCCTTAGCCACACTCTGCTGCTTCGCGGAGGCAGCAGCAGCTGCGGCAGCGGCTTCCCGCTGCTGTTGTTGGGCATAGATGTCCGCGGGCGAACGCAGGGACGTCAGGTCGTCGTCGCCCCACACCTTAGCGCTCTTTGCCGGAGCGGGCTTCGCTTTCTGCTTCTGCGAAGCATCTGTCTGCGATGCCTGTTGTTGCGCCGCGGCGGTCAGCGAAGCGCCTGAGACCACCACAGCCGCGATGATGACTCTGAAAAGATGCTTTGTTCTCATGTTCTCTCTCGTTCAGCGTTATTGTGCAATCTCGTGGAACGACAGCACTTTGTAAGTCGGCGGCTTCTGCGCATTTCTGATCCAGCAGCTATCGTAATAAATGCCGTTTCCGCCGCCGCCATTGATGTCAAAATTGACGTTTCCGAGAGTCGCAAGCTGGCTTCCAGTAGTGCTTTTTGTGGTAGCGACAAACACCGCGCCATCAAATTGCCCTGTGCCGCCGCCTTGCCCTTGAAACGTTGTTGTGCCGCTTCCAATGACCAGGATAATTCCGTTCCATCCGGAGTTTCCGGTGTAATTGAAATTCCCGGTCACGACCAGAATACCGCAGCCGGTTTGCGGTCCTAGGGTGAAATCGCCGTTGACAACGACCGTGCCGGAGGTGCAGGTCGCGGGGCTGCCGCTCAAAATCATGGAAGAAGGCAGCGAAGAAGAACTAGCCGATGTGCCGGTTGGCGGATTGAGAACCAAGTCGGCACTATCGGTGATGGTCTGAACGATCTGGTCAAGTTCGGCTGGTGTATCCATGGCGGAACTGAGGCTTACGTTACCTACGCTCGGACTGCCACCGGCGCCTACATAGTGGTTGTCGAGCCGGGTCGGAATTTGGCTGGTGACCGCGCTGACATTAGCGGTGCTGCCTGCCGGGTCGGTTACGCCGACGGAGGGCAATATCGTGTTGGGGTTCGGGTTGCAGCCCGGAACCGGAGTGTAGCTGGGACTTCCGGTCACCGCGCCGGAGCCGTCCGTACCGTTTGCAAACCACACGTTCGAGTTGGCCGGATTAAAGGCGACATTCGCGCCCGGCAGGCTCAGAGCTGACGGGAAATTCAGATTGAACGTAACCGGAGTGACCACATACTGCTCAATCTTCCGGCTGCCGTTTGGCAGTGCGGCCAACGCTGTAACTTCCAGCACCTGGTTTGCCGTCGCAGGCACGCCCGCAGGGGCGGTCGGGACCACAATCAGGCTTGGCCGGGGATTTCCGCTGACGTCAATGTGCGCCGGGTCGTAATACAATGGAGTAACCGCATCCTTAACACCGTCTTGATTCACGTCTATGTTGAGCGATTGTTCCGTGGCGGCTGTGATACGAACCCATTTGTAAAGTGGGCCAGGCATCTGCGCTACAGCTGAATTTGCCCACACGGAAGGGATCGTCTGCGTCACCGCTGCTGTCACTGGAACACCAAATTCTTGCGGGTATTCGTTGTCAAAATAGGCCGAGCCGGGAGTTGTCGGTGCCACAACGTCGGCCGGGTTCAAAGAATTCAGGATATAGCGCACTTGACCAACGGCCAGGGGAGCTCCGACGGGGATAAATCCGGGGATGACATTTAGATCGCCCGGACTTCCGGACAACAAGCGCCCGCGCGCTTCCTCGAGGCCGGCCGTGCCAGCGTCATAGGCGCTGGTCGAGGAACGGAAGTTTCCCGCGAGTGAGCTTTCCGAACCGGAGTTGGCAACTAGGGCGAGGGCAACGCCGCTGACGAGCAACAGAATGAAAATGGCAATCAGCAGGGCTACTCCGGCTTCCTGACGCTTCGGTGAAAACGAGTTGTGGGGTTTCATGGGTTTATCCTTAACCGTTAATCATTTCTATTCTATCGATTCGGATTCAGGCGATGGCCTCGCCCATTTAATTCGACCAAGCGCGGCGCGCGGGTCTGAGCGTCGCTTCGGGTTGCTCGTACAATCAGAGTGACTTCCACATCGACAACGTTATCGGGGGAGTTGTTTGCGCCCGCATTTTGGCAACGTCTGAGAGCTGGCGGTGCGGCCGGGTTCGGACAGTAATACTGAAAGATCGGCTGAGGATTTCCTCCAGGAAACATCGCCGGATAGGCGGCCCTGAATCTGGCGATCTGGGCGGCGTTGGCGTTATTCATTACGTTCGTGACGTAAGGAGACATGTTCCCGGCCGCTATCGAAACTTGCGCGGCAGGATCCACGCCGGCTGCCTTGGGCGCCACGCCGCGCCACAGGGTTGTGCCCTGCAATGTGTAGCGTATCCAGTTGACTCCGGTATTGTCGTACTGCTCTTCGAAAATTACGTCGAAGTCGCTCGGCGTTGTGCAGGTGCCGCCGCCTGCAGTGCCAATCAGGCACGAAGTCACGGCGTAATTCGGCGACCACGCAACCGGAGTAATCGCGTCGAAAGTAGGCGCAAGCGGCGCGACGGAATATTGATTTTGCGGCGGGAAACCCATATCACCGGCGTCGCGCACGACCTCGTCCAGTCCCAGGCGTGCTTGCTGGAACGAGTCAAGGACCTGCGATTCCGTCTGGAAACGCTTCTGCGACATATTCACAAGGCCGAACATGGCTCCGCAGATCACCAGGAAGACGGCCATGGCAACCATGATCTCAATCAGGGTGAATCCTTTTTGGCGTTCAAACTTTTGCACGATTGTCATTTGTCCACCGCCGCATCCAACGTGATTGGCAAAAACGTTCCATTGCCGCCCGTCCGGCGCACGCCTACAATGAAGCGTTTCGCGCTGGCAGTTGTTCCGTTGCCCAAAGTGATTACCGCCCAGCGGATGTCGTACTGCGTGTCCGAGGGATCATTGGGGTCCGAGTAATTAAAGCTATAGCCGGCTACTTGAGCGACGCCGTAGTCAATCAAAGGACGGTTGCCAAGATTCAGCAGCGGGCTGCCCACGATCACTCCCGGTGTCGCCGGATTGCCCAGGTTGCAGAGACCTGCTGCCGGGCAGACGATGCCTTGAGGATCCGAAAAGGTCGTGTTCGCAATGGACTGGTCGATCAACGCTTCCATTTCACGTTGCGCGATCACCAGGGCCGTGGAATCGCTTCGATTGCCCATGTTCATGTTGACCGCGACGGGCACCAGCTGCGCCACACCGACTATGCCGATCAGCAAGACCGCCGTGGCAACGGCCATCTCGATCAGGGTGAACCCGCGTTGGTTGTGCAATTGCATTTTCGATCGTCTTCGCATGTTTTGGCTCTCTTAGTCCTTGGTTAGCTGGGCTGATGCCAGGCTCCTGCGCCGTCTGCGGACCACACCTGAATGGAACCGGACGGCATCAAGATCACGGCTCGGTAACCCACGGCAGGAATGGCAGTGTTCCCAACATACAGTACAAACACACCTGGCGGTGCCGCCGGGTTCGCGGCGCCGCGGCCGTCGAACGTGTCCGCAACACCATTTAGCGGAGTAGCCGTAAGAACCGGAACTCCGATTGCGGCAGCAAGCCCTGCGGTATTGGGAACGACTCCAGCCGCCACCAGGTTTACGTTGCCGCTCAGGATAATCCCCGGTTCCGAGGCTTGCCACGTTCCGTCGTTAACCGGAACGTTAGAATCCGACCAAATGCGCGTTTGCCCTCCAGCTGCCTGAATGACGCAGTTGATAGGAACTTGTGCGTTGAGCCGTATAGCGTCAGCCCTTGTCGATTTCAGAACCCCTGCAACCTGCGCGGCCGCATTGTCCAACTGGTAGCCTCTGTAAGCTTGAAGGAAAGATGGCGTGGCAATCGCCAATACCACAGCAGCCACAGCCATAACCACGAGGGCCTCCACCAAACTGAAGCCGCGCTCTGAATTTGTTCGCTTCTTCATTTGCAATCCTGCTCCTCGGTTCGTTTAGCCACGGGTATAAGAGCATCAGGGCAGCCATTCGCCACGTTCATGTAAACTGCTCAGGGTCAGTAATATGTGGGAATCCTACTTCAGGTTTGGACTTGGTGGGTCGGGCTCGGCGGGGTCAATTCGTTACCAAACGGCTACCGACGGGCATACATCGGCCTGCCAGGAGATACCATCCTTGTGGGGTCTGTTTTGCCTCTCCTTCCTGAGACCGTTTTGCGAAGGAACCGGTTTCCTGCGAAGCGGCGCGCGTCTCGACTTCATCCTGAGTGCTCCTAAGTGCGCCTCGGCGCTCAGGGCACGTCTACTACTTAACGAAACGTAGTCTCTTCCTCGTCTGACTACGCGGGCAGGGAATCTGCATTCCTTCTTGCGTTGTCATTCCGCCCAGCCTGCTTGCCCTGAGTGTGTTTTGCGCAGGGAGCCCTGGCAAAGGGAGGCGAAGCCGTCGTTGGCCGCCGAGCCGGCCTGACGCACGCAGGGAATCTGCATTCTTTTTTGCGTCATCATTCCGCTCGCCCTGTTTGCCCCGAGTGTGTTTTGCGAAGGGAGCCTTAGCGAAGGGAGGAGCCAATCTCCGAGCCTGCCTGACGCAGGCAAGGAATCTGCATTCCTTTTTGCGTTGTCATTCCGAGGAGACAGGCGACGAGGAATCTGCCGTTTCTCTGAGTTGCTGCGACCTGGCACTCTCGCGCGAATGGGCGCGACACAATGATCACGACAATCGAGAACCCTTTCCAACAAGCTGCTCGGTCGAGCGTTGTCCGTTCCGCGTCGCTCTGGTAATCTTTCTACACGCTGTTGACGCGGAGAGGTGTCTGAGCGGTTGAAAGAGCCCGCCTCGAAAGCGGGTAGCCTGGCAAAACCGGGCTCGTGGGTTCAAATCCCACCCTCTCCGCCAAAAGCGATTTTTCTCGAGGGTTTCATGTGGCACAGGCTTCAGCCTGTGCGTTTTTTTTGCGAATTGACGCATGACGTATGCACAAATGTATTGACATTTCTCTTTGCGACGGCTATGCTGTCTTGTCGCGACCGGCTATGCGATTCACGTGGGATGAGAACAAGAACCGCCAAAACCTCTCCAAGCACGATGTTCGCTTTGAAACCGCCGTTCTTGTCTTCGATGATCCATACGCTATTACGCAACGCGACTATTCGTCTGAGGATGAGGAACGGTGGATAACCGTGGGCGCCATAGGACCCGGTTCGATTTTACTGGTTGTCCACACATTCCATGAGGAACACAACGAAGAAGTCATTCGCATCGTCTCTGCCCGCGCCGCCGAGTCGCATGAAAGGAGAGCCTATGAGGAAGGTCACAAAGCAGCAGAAACGAGACATCCGCGCCATCGCCGCAAAAAAAGACCAGGACATTGATTTTTCGGATGCTCCCGCGGTTCTGGATTGGAGTGGAGCCGAAATCGGAAAGTTCTATCGGCCGACCAAGAAGCCGGTCACGATGCGTCTGGATTCGGACGTTATAGCGTGGCTCAAAGCGGATGGCCCCGGTTATCAAACCAAAGCGAATTGGCTCCTGCGCAGTGCCATGCTTCATCTTGCGACTAAGAAGCACACCGGTAATCTCAGAAGTATTCAGAACACAAATAGAAAGAAACGCCCTCGTTAGGACGCCGTTAATTCACCTTCGCGCCATTTCCGAAATTCCTCAAGATCCTCGCGCAGGTACGATCCGAAACACGCCGTTTGCTCATGGCCAAAACGCACGCGTGCCCGCGCCCTAGGGTTTGGTCTTTTCGGGTGCCCCATCTGCTTCCGTGCTGATGACCCATTTCGACGGTTGCTGTCGAGTTCCAGCAGGAATCTCTACCAACTCCGCATTCTTGAATTGCCTCTGAGTCACCTCCGCAGCTTCCTTATATGGTTCCTGTGTAGCTTTTTCTGGGCTGTCCACCCATTCAAATGTCTTGGGACCAGTGGCGTGATAATAGACTTTGGGCATATAGTCGCCTCCTCGGCGTCAGGGAAGCGCATCAACTCGCGTTACCTGATAGAAGTGCGTCAAGTCCTTATCGTCCTTGGACTCTACGATGGAAATTACATGGCCGTCACCGTGAAACGATACATTCGCCCCGCCGAATGCTTCTCCAATTTGGAGGGCGTGGTCACAATCAACAGCGGCGGTTTGCTGGGTGCAGGTGTTGTCGTAGTTGATGGTGTACAGTTGTTTCCCATGAGTGAGCGTCCATACAGGTTTTCCGTCTTCGTAGTGTTCTGTGCTCACGACGTAGGCATCCTCGTTGATGTTCGCAGAGGCGGCCCTGGGCGACTGACGCACAACCGACAAAACCCAAAGAGTCAAGCCCAACGAAAGGCATCCAGTGGCGACCAGCGTTACCTTCATATTGAGCCTACTGCGAGCAAATGCCAGACCCAGAACCGCAGCCGCGATCGCAACGTCCAGAGATATCTTCGTTAGCTCGTATGTGGCCTCGGCAGGCTGGCTGAACATTTCCGATAGTGCCCAATCAACGAGAAGGACGCCACCGAACAAAATCGCCAGATAGAGCAGGGTCTTGGAGATCGTGGGGCTATTTGGTTGTGGCACTCATTCTCCCCCGTTCGGCGAATTAACGAATTCTATCACGGCGCGTGGCCCATGCTCTTGGGTTTGGTCTTTTCGGGTGCCCCTATGCTCGGCTTGTGCGCGTGGGGCTTTTCCCCTGTGCGGGAACAGTCGTTAGTTCTTCCTCATCCTTCCCATAACGCCGGCCCGGCGTTATCGCGCCGGATCCATATCAGCGGCGGGCGGCGAAGAAGGTTTGCAACAGGGCGGCGGCCTCGTCGGCGCAAACCCCCGCCTTGATTTCGACGCGGTGATTGACGCGGGGATGGTCGAAGACGGCGAAGCACGAGCGCACCGCGCCTCCCTTGGGATCGTCGGCGCCATAAACGAGCCGCGCGACGCGCGCCTGCAAAATCGCGCCAGAACACATCGCGCACGGCTCGATGGTCACGTAAAGAGTCGCCCCCAGCAGGCGGTGATTCCCAATCGCCGCGGCGGCGGCGCGCAACGCAACCATTTCCGCATGCGCCGTGGGGTCGCAATCGGCAATCGTACGGTTGGCGGCCCGTGCCAAAACGCGGTCTTCAATAGTGATCACGCAACCGACTGGCACTTCGCCGCCACGCTCCGCCGCGCGCGCTTCCTCGAGCGCCATCTGCATGTAGGCTGCATCAACAGCCATTTGCGACCGTCCAACGCTGTTCCAATCGTCACCCATCGCGCATCAGAATAGCATGACGCTTTGTTCGAGACGCGGAGGAGATACGGTGACGGAATTACTAAAGCAAGGCGCTGTGCGAGCAGTGCAATGCCGAACCGCTCGACTCTCCACGACGGGCGAAAAGTGGTGTCATGTTTCGCGCCCGCTCGTTTCCATCTTTGCGCTGTGCGCTATTCTGCTTGGCATGGCACTTCCAAATGCCGCCGCGAAGACGAAAAAGCAAAAGACTCCAGATCTGACCCCGGCGGACCTCGCGGCACAGGCATGGTCAATTCTCCACGAAGGCGCCGCGTCCCACAGCCTGCGCAAACGCACCGACGCAATTGCCGCGCTTTCTTCCATGCAGGGAGACCCGGGCGCCATCAAACTCATCGAAGCTGGCCTCGTCGACAAGAATCTCGACGTTCGCCGCATCGCGGCCTCCGCACTGGGGAACATGGACGCGAAAGAGGCCATTCCAGCCCTGAAAAAAGCGACCGACGACCCGGACCCCACGGTCAGCTTCGCCGCAGCGGAGGCGCTGTGGAAGATGGGAGATCGCAGCGGCGCGGAGATTTTTTACGCTGTTGTTCTCGGCAATCGTCACGCTGCGCACGGTCCCGTGTCCAGCAACATCAACGACGCGAAAAAAACTCTGCACGACCCGAAGGCGCTCGCGCTGATTGGCATAAACGAAGGCTCGGGCGCTTTACTGGGTCCCTTTTCGGAAGGCATTACGATCGCCGAAGTGCTTGCGAAGGACCGCTCCTCGTCGAGCCGCGCTCTTTCGGCCACTTTGCTGGGCCAGCATCCCACGCCGGATACGGAGAAAATTCTGGAAGATGCCCTCGCGGACAAAAATGTCGCGGTGCGCGCGGCGGCTGCACGGGCGCTGGGTGGCTTTGACGATCCGGCGCTGATCAAAAGGCTGGCGCCGCTGATGGATGCAAAGGGCACGCCACTCATCAAGCCGGTGGATTCGGTGCGCTACATGGCATCCGCCGCAATCATTCGACTGCTTCATAAACAAAAGGCCGCTCTTCCCGCCACCACCGCATCGGCAAAATCCACCCACTGAGTTTTCGCAGGAAACGCGCTCGCCAACGTTGCTTGCTCCCGCCTTCGCGCTGCGGTATAAAACTTCGGCCTGTCATAACGAAGTGAAACCATGGAACTGCGCAAAGACCCGATCACACGGAGCTGGGTGGTGGTCGGACATTCGGGGTATGCGGAATTGCCGGCGGATCCATGTCCGCTGTGCCCCGGCAATGAAGGCGACACACGCACCATCCTTCAATTGCCTGCGCAGGGTGCGTGGCAGGTGCGCGTTCTGCCCCATTTCCGTCCTCTATACCACATTGAAGGCGAGCCAGGCCGCTCGGCGGAGGGAATTTACGACCGCATGAGCGGCGTCGGCGCGCATGAGATTCTCGTGGACACTCCGAACCACGGACACTGGGTGGCTGACGAACCCGACGAACATGTAGAGGTGGTCCTCGAAGCCTACGCGCGCCGCATCGCCGACTTGAAGGGAGATCCGCGATTCAAATACGTCGCGGTCTTCAAAAACCGCGGCGCGAATTCCGGCGAGGAATGGACGCACTCGCATTCGCAGATTGCCGCAACCACGTTTGTTCCGCGGCGCGTGCTGTACGAATTGCGCGCGGCCCGCGACTGGTTTCACGAGCGCGACCGCTGCGTTTTTTGCGACATCCTTCGCCAGGAAGAGAAGCAGAAGAAACGCGTGGTCGATTCGCAGGGGGATTACCTGGCGTTCTGTCCGTATGCTTCGCGCGTGCCGTTCGAAACATGGATTATGCCTCGCCGGCACGCACATCTGTTCGAAGCCCCCGGCGCCGAGGATTTTCACGCGCTCGGCGAGCTGCTGGCCCGCGTGGTCCGGCGCTTGCGTTCGGTCGCGCACGGATATCACCTGGTGGTTCACACCGCGCCAAATTCGTTACAGACCAAAGGCGAGTTGAGCGACTACTGGAAAAGCATCGCGGAAGATTATCATTGGCACATCGAAATTCTCCCGGTGGTGCCGACCGGAGAAAAGTCCTACGTCATCAAGGAAGTATATTTCAACGCTTTATTGCCCGAGCAAGCCGCGGAATTGCTCCGCCAGGTCGATCCCGGCCGATGACGTCCAGCGCGCACGATGCGGCCCAACGCGGCGGAATTATCGCGAAGCTCCTGGTCCTCCTTATCCTTGTGCTCCTTTGTTTCCTGATCTATCTGGTACGTACCCCGTTGCTGCGGGTTGCCGGCAACTTCTGGATTACGCCCCAGCCTCCGGCTGCTTCCGACGTGATCGTGATTCTGAGCGACGACGATTTCACGGCCGATCGCGCCTCGCGCGCCGCCGAGCTCTATCATGCAGGATGGGCGCCGAAGATCGTCGCGAGCGGCCGCCGGCTGCGCCCCTACGCGAGCATTGCCGAGTTGATGCAGAAGGACCTGGAGGCGCGCGGCGTTCCGGAGAAGGCCATTATTCCTTATCCGCACGATGCGGTGGACACGCTGATCGAGTTGACCGACATCCGTGGTTTTGTCCGGCAGCACGGCTGGAAGCGCGTAATGATTGTTACATCAAATTTTCATACGCGCCGCACGCGCTACTTGTGCAGGCATATCTTCCCGGCGGATATCAAAGTGCTCGTCGAGTCCGCGCCCGACGTGAACTACGATCCTGATTCATGGTGGCGCACTCGTGGCGGCCTGAAAATTTTCTTTCACGAGTCTGTGGGAATGGTGGTGTCAGCGTGGGAAGTGCATCACCAGAAGGCAAGTCCGCCGGGAGCGTTGTTGTTTCCGTCAATTCTACCCGTTGTCGTTAAGTGAACGCTTTTGTTTCTCTCGTTGGTTTACAGGGGCATAGCTCTGTACTATAGTGCCTGAACCGCAAAGATCGCCTGTACCCTGTTCGCAGGCTTTCTTGATATCTCACCGCACTGGAGGTTTCCATGTGGCGGAAACAGTCTGAAGGAAAACCGTCCTCATCCGCGACGCCCGGAGCGCCGTCGGCATTTGCGCCGCCGTCCTTCGCGCCTGCGGAAAAATCGGCGGGATCGCCGTCTCCATCAAAGCCCGCGTCAGCCATGCCGCCTGCCCCTGTGCCATCGCCGGAAGCGGCAATTTTGACGCAAGGGATTCGTATACGGGGCGAATTGACAGGAAAGGCCGACCTTTTTATCGATGGCGATGTGGAAGGCAGCGTGCGGCTCGGCGATTCACGGCTGACCATCGGCCCGAGCGGCCACGTGAAAGCAGACATCGAAGCGCGCGAAATCTATATTCGGGGCAATGTTCAGGGCAATCTCCGGGGACGCGAGCGCATCACCCTGGGAAACTCGTGCCACGTGAAGGGTGATCTGGAATCACCGCGCATTGCCATAGAAGATGGCGCGCAATTCAAAGGACGCGTCGAAATGGGGCCGGCCGCCGACGCGCGCGAGCACCAAATCAAGCGCACCGCGCCTGCAATTACTTCGCCCGGCGCATCTTCATCTTCAACTGATTCGACGCCTACCTCCGTGCCTGTCGAGGCGAGCGCTAAAAAATGAATTGGATGGGGGGAAAGTCGCGTTTGGGGGCCGTGGCGACGCCGGTGGCGTCCAAGACACGCGGCACTGCATCCGCGGTTATGCCCCCGACGTCCGTAACGAAGTCCAACCAAAAATCGGAAAGTTTCCGGCTTTCGAATGGCCTGAAGGATTTCCTGTGGCTCATCAGCGACGTTGAAAACGGCCGCCTTCTCGATCTGGGTCAAGTCTCGCAGGCCACGCTTAACTTTTTCATCGAGCGCGGTTTTCGCGTCACCACCGACGACATGCTCCGGTCATGGAAGGAGTTCCGCGGCGCCGTGGAAGAAAAGCAGCGCAACGCGCCGCCCAGCGATTTCAATGAGCCGCTTTCTCCCGAGGAGATCGCGCAGCATTTCCTGCAGAACTCGCTGCAATATCCGGATGACGAATTCAACGCTGTGCTCGTCTGGGATATTTTTGACCGGCTCGACGCGGGATTGCTTTCGCAAGTCGCCAACCGCCTTCACGAAATCGTTCATCCGGGAGGGGCAGTTCTCGCGCTTTTCCACAGCAAGACGCCCGAGCGCGCCTACCGCTATCGCATCGTAGACAATCAAACCATCGAAATTGTGCCCATCGGCCCCGCCGGCACGCACATGCGAATCTTCCAGAACCGGGAAATCCTGAACCTCTTCAGCCGTTTCCGCTCGGCAAAAACTTTCGTCGGCCGCGACCAGCTCCGCGAAGGTCTTTTCATTAAGTAATTTCCCCTAACTGATTTCCGGTGAGCGCATTGCCGGGGCTGTGGATTTTACCTGATTTTCCCTATTGCATTGAGGACGGCACCGGAGTATTACGGGAATTGTACTTGGGAAAACGACGGAGGTTAGATGACTCCACCGGACAACCAAGCGTCCTGAAAATGTTCACACCGCTCTTGCGGTGCGGTACCCCACGACGCCCAAGTGATTCGCGATTGACGCCGCGTGGGCCTCAGGAAACGGCAAAGCGGGAGGCCGTGAGGCTTCCCGCTTCGTCTGTCACGGCGCGTAATTCTTGATTCTTCAGCTTTGCGTGGATTTCGTCTGCCCTTCGGCTGGCGACGGGCCTTTTGCGGCACGCAGGCGCCACGCCTGAATAATGCCGGGCAGGATGGAAAGAAAAATCACTCCCGCAATCACCCAGTGAATCTGCTTTTCGACGTTGGGGATTTTCTTGCCCAGCGTGAACCCGATCATCACCATGCTGCCCACCCAGAGGATGCCTCCGAAAATATCGTACGTAAGGTATCGCGAATAGCGCATCCGGGCAGCCCCCGCCACCGGAGGGCAAAAGGTGCGGATTATGGGAATGAAGCGCGCGAGGATGATTGTCTTGCCGCCATGCCTGTCATAAAACGCCTTTGCGCGTCCCAGATGCTTCTTCTTGAAGAAGCGCGAATCTTCCCGCCGGTAGAGGTTCACGCCGGCCTTGCGCCCGATAAAATACCCGAGTTGGTCGCCCGCAATCGCGCAGAGTGGAACGGGAAGCAGCAGCCAGGCAAGTTCCAGCTGGCCCGTTGCCGCAAACACGCCAGCCGTCACTAACAGGGAATCGCCGGGCAGAAAAAAGCCCACGAACAGTCCTGTCTCGACAAAGACGATTGCGCACACGAGCAGCGTCCCGCCCCATTGAATCAGTCCTTGAACGTTATAAAGTTGGTGGATTAGGTCCCGCCAGGGTACCGCCATTGCTCTGGTTATCCCTCCCGTATCCCATTGGTCTATCGAAACTTCGCCAGTCCACGATAGCAGAAAACCGCATCTCTCGCCGAGGCCTTGGGCTGGTCCGGTATCGGTATAGTACTTTGCTCCCAGCGGTTCGACTCCCCCGTACCATTTGCCAGAACAGCTTTGCGCTCCACAATGTCCCTGTCGGACATAAAACCTATTCTGGAGGGGCGAGCATATGGAAGGTGGCTACGCAGTCTGGATGGGGCAGCCGGTGATTCTCCGAGTGGTCGCAGGCAACCTGCGCGTTCCATTGCGCGGACGCCTGGTCAGCGAAACGAACGATGTATTGCGGCTGCGGATTGCCGACAACTGGGACGTTGATGTTTTCAAATCCATGGTGGTCGCCGTGGAACACGATACCCCGTTCACAGTGGTTCACTAGCGGGGGATGAAATATGACCCCTTTGCGCGATACTTCGGCGAGCGAAACACGAGCCTTGCAAATTCCAGAGGGTTGGTGTGCCGCGAATATTCGCCCTTGGTTGTGGGCCGCGTTTGCTGCCGTGGTAATCCTGGGTCATCGCGAAGCGCTGCGGCTCCTGATGCTCGCGCGGCAGTTGGGTTACTGATTTAGCGTTCGGTGCATTCGATTTTCGCTTCCCCTCAATCCCTCACCCGGGCTCGTTCCCAGCGAGCCCGGTTTTTTTCTATCCGATCCAAGCTATTCGGCCAAGAACAGGCTTTGCGCGAAGGGCCACTCCGCATCCACCCATTGCGCGTCGCAGCGGAAGCCCGCGCGTTCGCCCATGCCTTCCGCTTCGTCGCAGCGATATTTGTGCGAACTTTCCGTCCAGATCGTTTCGTCTTCGATGAAGTTAACTTTGAGTGCGGCGCCGCGTATGTAAATAGTCTGCCGTCGAGTGGAAACTAAATGCATTTCGATTCGCCGCTCGGCTTCGTTCCACCGCGCTTCATGTCTGAAACAATTCAAATCAAAATCGGCGCCCAACTCCCGATTGATGCGCGCCAGCAGGTTGCGATTGAATGCCGCGGTCACGCCGGCTGTGTCATCGTAAGCAAGCAATAACTGGCTGACCGACTTCTCCAGATCGGTTGACAACAGCAGCGCATCCCCAGGATGCAAAATGTGACGCACCTCGCGCAAGAATTGCTCTCCCGCGGGCCGGTCAAAATTCCCGATCGTGCTTCCCAGGAAGAGCACCAGCAATCTTTCGCCTGCATTGCGCCGCGAGGCGACGTCGAGCAATCCGTCGAGGTACGCGCGCTCGAATCCAACCACGCTCACGGAATCGATGCGTCCCAGTTCCTGCCAACAGCGCGAAAGGGCCGTTCGCGAAATGTCGATCGGATAATAGGTGACGGGCTGGCGGCGCGAGAGCGCTTCCAGTATCCAGCGAGTTTTCGTGCCGCTGCCGCTTCCCAGTTCCGCCACCGCCACCGGCGAAGGCAGACGCTCAATCATTTCGTCCGCGTGACGCCTGAGCAAACGCGCACCCGCGCGCGAAAGCCCGTATTCCGGCAGCAGGCAGATTACTTCGAAGAGCGCCGAGCCTACTTCGTCATACAAATATTTCGACGGCAATTCCTTCTGTCCCGCTCTGTCGAGACCCGCGCGAACGTCCGCGGCTAAATCTCCGGCCGGCGTTCCTGAGACGTCATGCGTGTGAATGCGCATTGCGGTTGCCATGGATTATTCCTCCACTGTGCGGAACTTCGCGTAAACGTAGGGATAATGCGGCTGGAACCAGTTGCGGAACGAGCGCCGCAACATGCACGCAGCTGTCCGTTGCGAGCCGCCCTTCATCACAAAATGTTTCCCGTCGAAAAAGTTCGCCGAATATCCGGGATAAAACGGAAACGGTTTGAATCCAGGGAAGGGTGCGAACGGCGTTGACGTCCATTCCCACCCGTTGCCCAGCAGATCATGCACGCCGAATGCGCTTTGGCCGCTCGGATACCCATTCACAGGGGTTGGATCCCAGTGAGCAAAATCGAAATTGCCGCGCTGCGCGTCCGGCGCGACGTCGCCCCACGGATACAAGCATTCACTTTCCGTGGGCGTGCCGTATGCGGCGCGATGCCATTGCGCCTCGCTCGGCAATGCGCGTTTCGCCCATCGCGTGTACGCCGACGCCTCTGCGTGGCTCGCATAAACCGGCCAATCGAGCGGCAATGGAATCTGCGTGAACATTCCGCGGTATTCCCAGTTGTTGTGATTGGCGGCGGTATTGCTGCGGCTGCGCTCCCAGAAAAGCGGATGCGAAATTCCCTGCGATGTGATCCATTGCCAATCTTCCGCGCTCCAATGCGCTTTTTCTTCGTATCCGCCGCTGCGCACAAATTCCAGGTACTCGCCGTTCGTGACGGGGTAAGCGCCGATGTTAAATTGCGGAACGGAAACTGTCAGTCCTTCGAATTCATTGTCCCAGCCAAATTCCTTGCGTTCGCGCGGCATTCCGAGAGTCGCTTCGCCCTCCGGAATCTTCCTCATTCGCGGTCCAACGGATTGCGAAGCCGGCGCGTCCACCGCTTGTTGTGACAGCATTTGTGGCGCGATCTTCTTCTCAATGGGCAATTGGTGCAGTAAGTAAGCAAGCGTCTCGGCGTGCATAAGCCGGTGCTCAACCGCCACATTCAACAACGTGTCCAAAGACGTGCCAGAGGCTTCCGCAGCCAGCTTGCTCGAGGGCGCGCGCAATGCGGCGTCGATTGTTTCGCGCAGCTTCGCGTTGTACGCCTGAATTTCCCCCACCGTTGGCCAGTCCGCCGGCTGATCGCTCGGCAACTGCCCGTCGACCGGATCGATTCCGAAGGCGAACAGTTTGTCGAACGTTGGATGCGTGCTCGCGAGCCCAAACGTGTCGCGCCCCAGCAAATTCCAATCGAAGGATTCCAGATGCCCAAGATAGAAAATCAGCCGGTGCCGCTCTGGAATCGGGCGATCATAAATCGCATCAGGACGCAGCAACGCGAACAGCGAATCTGTTTGCGTGCGCGCTTGCTCCACGCGCTCCTGCAAGTGATAGAAAGACTCCGTCATCAATTTGGAAGTGGCCATGGGAGAGTCCTCGCGGACAGAAGACTTCTTTTTACTCCTTTGCCGCGCGTTTCACAACTAGTGTTAGATTCGAATTCTCGACCGGCGATTCATACAGGATTTACGGTATTTACGGCATCTCATCGAGGATGTAGCAGGCCGGCTTTACGGGGAGACAGCAGCGAGCAATTTGCGAAATGCTTTGCCGCGATGGCTGACTTCGTTTTTCTCCGCTTCGCGCAACTCGGCGAATGTCTTCCCGCGAGGTGGAAAATAAAATATCGGATCATACCCGAATCCTGCGTGTCCGAGCGGCTCGTCCGCGATAACGCCTTCCGCTGAATCGGACACCACCGCCAGCATTCGTCCGGCGCGCGCCGCCGCAATCACGCACACAAACCGCGCACGCCGATTATCGCCCTTCATGCCGCGCATTTCGGTAAGCAATTTGTCGATGCGCTTGGCATCGCTCGCGTTCTCGCCCGCATATCGCGCTGAATGCACTCCGGGCGCTCCGTCCAAGGCCGGCACGACCAGCCCGGAATCATCCGCGAAAATTATTTCTTCGCTTGACCGGCTGTAATGCAGAGCTTTTCCCGCGGCGTTTTCGGCGAATGTGGGAGCGTCTTCGGGGAAAGCGGGTAATTCGCGGAATCGCGGCAGCAAATCCAGTTCAATGGCGCATCCCTCGGCCATCGAACGATATTCGCGGAGCTTGTTCGCATTCGATGACGCGAGCAGCAGCTTAACGCGCGCGGGCACGGAATTCCATGTGGAGCAGCTCCTGCTGCACTTCAGTCAAATGACGCACGCCCGCCGCGGCCAGGCGCAAAAGCGACTGCATTTCGTTCTCCGTGAACGGCCGTCCTTCCGCTGTCGCTTGCACTTCCACCAGTTTCCCCGACCCGGTCATCACCACGTTCATGTCCACCTGCGCGCGAGAATCTTCCTCATATGCGAGGTCGAGCAGCGGTTCATCGTTCACGATGCCGACGCTGATCGCCGCCACGGAATCGTGCAGCGGAATCGTGCGCAAGATGCCGGCTGCCTTCATGCGTTCAAACGCCAGCGCCAAGGCCACAAATGCGCCTGAAATTGACGCTGTGCGCGTTCCGCCGTCCGCTTCGATTACGTCGCAGTCGATCCACACGGTTCTCTCGCCCAACGCATCGAGGTTCGTGACGGCGCGCAGCGCCCGTCCGATCAGCCGCTGAATTTCCTGCGTGCGCCCCGATTGCTTGCCTCGCGCGGCCTCGCGCGGCGTGCGTTTGTCCGTGGCGCGCGGCAGCATTCCGTACTCGCTCGTCACCCATCCTTTTCCTTGATTCCTTAAAAATTGCGGCACGCCGTCTTCCACGGTCGCGGTGGCCACCACGCGCGTGCGGCCCGCTTCAATCAACACGCTTCCTTCCGCCGTCGACACGAAATCCGGCGTCAGTTTCACTGGCCGCAATTCGTTCGCCGCGCGTCCGTCGGGTCGCACAAATCCTCCGAGTACGTCGTGCATTAGTGTGAAGGCCGCTGCGGTCAGTGTCAACCGGCGGGCGCAACGGGTTTTGGTTGTTGTGCGGGAGCGGTCGCGGCGGGTGTTGCCGTCCCTGGCGCAGCCGCGGGCTGGGCGCGCAAGTCAAAAAATCCGGAAATGTCGATGTGTCCCGCCAGCGTTTCCGCTTCCTGGCCATGAATCAGAATTTTCAGCCGCACGATTCCGGGCATGTTGGCCGCGAGCGTCTGCACAATGGAATTCACGGCCATCCACTCGCTCAAAATTCCCGAAGGCATTTCCGACGCGAGCGCGTCTGAGAAATCCGCGACCGCCGTGCCATCCGGCAGAATGTAAAAACTCAGCAACGTCGCGCCAACCGGCAGCGTTCGCTGCGCGGAGGTCGGCGGATTCGTAATCAACGCGCCTATCAACTGCTTCGCGCGCTCCACAGGGTCCGCCGAGAGCGGCAGTTGCACTGTTACTGAGGTAAGCCGGTCCGGCTGCGTGCTCGAAAGCCAAAAAACCTGCGCATTCGCGACCACGTCGGTTGGCGTTGAAATGGGCGGCGCGACCACTTCGCGGCGCTCCTGCTCTTCGGTTGCTTGTGTCCGCGCCAGCCGCGCGACGCGCTGGTGCAGCACGCGCACATAAACCAATCCCACGACGACCGCAACCACCAGCACGATCACGCCGATTTTCAGGTGTCGCGGCAATTATTTCCCTCCGGCCGGGTAGATTGTTTTGTATGCCGCCACGGCGCGAGCGATTCCATCGGCCAAGCCCGCAGCCATCGCCTCGAGTTGCTGCGAGCCAGCCGCGATATTCGAAATTTCCACGGCCACCGCCGGCGTTGCGACGGAGCGCAACTCGTATACCGGCAGGCTAGACGAAATTTCCGGCGAGCCTTTGAATTTTTGCGCCAACTCAACTTGAAGCAAGTCGCCCAAATTTCGACTCTGTTGCGCGTAAGGCTGTTGCGCCTCCCTCCACGGCAAAAATCCCGGCGGGGGCGCGGCTGGCTGCACGGCCATCGCGTTCACGCCCTGAGTTTGTCCGCCTGCGGTTGTGTTCGGCCCGGCAACGGACGGGAATAGATACGTGTAAGTGCGTACTGTTCCCGCGGGTCCCGTCGAGCCAATGTGCAAACTTATGAAGATCGCATCGCTCTGCGCGTTGGCAATCGTTGCGCGATCGTCAAACGAAGGATCCGTGTCGCCGCGCCGCGTGATCACCACTTGAAAGCCCTGCTCGCGCAAAGCATCGCCAACGATTTGCGCGAATTCCAGCACTAGATCTTTTTCCGCTGCTCCGCTCGGACCGCGCGCCCCCGTGTCCGCGCCTCCGTGCGCCGGATTGAGAACGACGATGCGGAGTGTGTGCGCCGGGGCCGCGGGCGCCTGCGGCGCTGCGGGCGTTTGAGTTTGTGGAGGCGCCGGAATTTGCATCGGGGGAGCCTGTTGCGGCGGAATGGTTGGTTGAGCGCCAGGCTGAACAGGTTTCTGTGGCTGCGCCTGTTGTGGATTCTGCGCCGCAAGCGTGGCGCAAACGCCGGCAGCAAATAAAAACCACGCAATAATGAGCGCGCGTCGCACGCGGAGAGAATAGCAGAAATATTCGTCAATAATTTTACGAAGAAGCCTCGCGCTTCGCGTCTGTTACGCGCTGCAGCTGAATGCCGCCGGTTGCCAGCTTGGAAATCAATTCGCGGTCTGCGTCAAGGAAATCCATCTCCGTTAATTTCTGCGGCGCGACCCATGCAATTTCTTCGAATACGCGATTGTGAATCTCGCCGGAATCAATCGTAGCGGCGAAGAAAATCAATTCAACCACCGACGGCATCTCTGAATATTTGTGTCGCGTGCGGCAAATCTCCGCGCCAACGCTCGCATTAACTGACAACTCCTCGCGCAACTCGCGCGCCAGTGCAGCTTCCGGCGATTCATCGCTCTGCACTTTGCCGCCCGGGAATTCCCACTTCTGGGGAAATTGGCCAGAGCGGCTCCGCTGGCACGCAAGCACGCGCCCCTCGCGCACAATCACCGCAGCCACGACTAACATCGCGCTGCTCCGTTGGCCGGCGCTTCTTCGCAGGCTTTTTGGGGAATCGTCACGCGTTCCTTCGCTGCCGTTTTCGCTCGCGGTGTCTCGCGCCAATCGCAAGTTCCGGATGCAAAAGCCGCAGCAACTCTTCCGCGCCGCGCACCAGCGGCGGACCCGGCGTGTTCAGCAATTCGTCGCGCACCGCGAACACTCGACGGCCGCGCACCGCCGGCACATCTTGCCACGCTGGATTCGCAATCGCTTGTTCCGGCTTTGACTTTCCGCCGGTTGCTGTCCACGCCAATACAATCACGTCGGGTCGCGCCCGCGCGACGTCGTCATCAGAAACTTTCTCTCCTGCCGGTACGACCATCTCGCCGCCGGCGATTTCGATCAGCTCAGCGACCCATGGCGGCGAACTGATTCGCGGATTCGGCCACGCCTCGCAATAAACGCGCGGCCGCGTCTTCGCACGTTTCGCAATTGCCCAAATGCGTTCGAAGTTTCGGCGCATCTCGCGAATCAGCGCCGATGCGCACGCCGTTGCGCCCGCCAAAGCGCCTAGCGCACGAATATCACTTTCCACATCGGAGAGCGTGCGCGGATTCAGCGCGAGAAAAGGAACAGGCAGGGCCAGGATTTTCTGCACGGTTTCCGTTTTGAATGGTACCGAGCCAATAATCAGCGTCGGCCGCAACTTCAAAAGCGGGGCCGTGTCCATCTCCCAGCAATCGCCAAACTCCGGCAGGCCCCGAACACCTGCGACATCTTTGCACCAGCGGCTCACGGCGACAAGCTGCCGTCGCGCTCCAATCGCCACCAAAATCGAAGTGACGCTCGGCGCGAGAGACACAATGCGTTGAAATTTCTTGGCCATGGAACTTTCGATTCTATCGGCATCGCCGCGCAGGCACAACGCCGGTTTCGTTTGACACGAGCGGTTGCCGGTGGGAGGATGTCCATCAAATCTTCCCAAATTTCTTCACAAGGAGGCACCATGCCCCACTATCTGATTCAGGTGGCGTACAACGACCAAGCTTGGCAGGCGCTAATTAGGAATCCGGTCGACCGCATCGAAGCAGTGCGTCCCGCGGTTGAGAATCTCGGCGGGAAATTACAAGAAGGATGGTTCGCGTTTGGCGACTACGACATCGTCTGCATTGCTGAAATGCCTGACAATGTAGCCGCCGCGGCTATCGCGATCGCGTTTGCGGGCGGCGGCGCGTGCAAGTCAGTAAAGACCACGCCGCTGATGTCCACCGCCGAAGCCGTCGAGGCGCTCAAGAAAGCGTCCCGCGCCGGCTACCGCGCCGCCACGGCGTAAAAGGACTCCGCTTCACGCGGCGCTTGCGGCAAAAGAGTCGCGACGGAATAAATCACGACCAAACAAAAAGGCCTGCGCCGTTTCCGGTCGCAGGCCCTTTGCTTCTCTGACCGGAAATTCCCGGCCGGATTTATTTATTGCTGCTCTTGCTGAGGCTGTGGCTGAGAAGGCGGTTGCTGCGCGGGCGGCTGACTCGGGCTTTCCGCCTTGCGCACGTTCCTCAGCAGCGGCTTGGGCAACTGCCACAGAATTTTCGCGTCCGACGCGCCATCGGGATAGAACTTCGTTGACTCCTGACCCGTCGGTTGCAGAATAATATCCACGCGGCGGTTGTATGCGAGCCACGTGTTCTTGACGCGGCGCATCATCCACTTTTCCGGCTTCGCAGGATTCTGCTGCTGCAGTTGATCCACTTCCGACTGATCGAGTTGCCGCTCTTTGCCTTCCGCGCGCGTCTCGATCTTGTCGGCGGAGATTCCCTGCGCAACAAGATAATCCTTCACGCGGTCCGCACGCCTCTCGCTGAGCGCTTCGTTGTATGGCGCCGAGCCTCGGACGTCCGCATGCCCCACAACAGTCAACTTCGCCGTATCGTCGTAGTCCAAATATTTCTTGAACGTTGACGCCACTTGGTCGAGCGACTGCTGCTGGCTGCCCAGAAGTCCCACGTCCGGATGCTCCTTGACAGGATACGCCGTGGGATAGAAAACGCTTTCCAGCGTCACCACGGGCATCGGTTCAATGGAGCCAGTGATGTGCAGATTCGCCGTTTGCGTAGTCGTGCCGCCGCAGACGTTCGTCGCGGTCAGCGTGTATGGCTGATTTTCGTCGATTGGCCCGATGTTCTGCTGCTTCGGCGTGGCAGTGATGGTTTGATTGCCGCTGGTGGCGACGTCGCCGATAGGATCGATTGTCACTTTACTGGCATTCGACGAAGTCCACGTCAGCGTCGACGTTCCGTCCTCTTTCACCTTGTCGCCGATCTTGTGATATTTCACGTCGGTCGGATTCAGCGTCAGCGTCGCGGTCGGTTGAATGTTGACGTTTATCGTGGCGCTCTGCGTCACAGTGCCGCCCGGGCCCGTCGCTGTGTAGTTGTAGGTCGTCGTTTTCAATGGCGTGACGGTCTTGTTGCCGCTCGCGTTCACGTCACCGACTTCGCTGATGTTCACGTCCACGGCGTCCGTCGAGCTCCACGTTAACTGCGAAGAATCGCCGCAATTGAGTTGCGTCTGGGAAGCTGAAAAAGTTCCGGAGACTGGCGCAACCGCCACCGTCGAGCTGGCGAAACCGGCCTTGAATCGCGGTTGCGGCCCGAGTGTGTTGCCTTGCTTCCAATTTTTCGTCTTTGTTTTTCCGTCGTGCAGTTGCACCGAAACGCGCTGGCCGGCCTGCACCGTCACGGGGCCTGACCACACAGTTTGGCCATTGTGAGTCACGTCGATCTGATACGTCCCAGGTCGCACCAGCAATTGCTGGTGCCACAGCCAGTTCCAGTCGAATTCGTCGACGTGCCCTACGAAATATGCGGGCTTCTTGCCGTTTAGCAGCACGGCCGCGCTGCGGTCGCCCTTGAGTTCAATGTCGCCGAACGGTCCCGAAACTTCTCCGCCCGCCGATTGCAACGCCACCTTGATGTCGGTCGTCTTGCCCGCCGTGATGTCCACGTCCTGCGTCTGCGGGCTGTACCCATAGTTATAAACGCCCACGGAATGCTTGCCCGCGGGCAGCTTGATCGTTTGATTGCCATTCTTGATTGCGTTGCCGTCCACGAATACATAAGCCTGTTTGGGGCTTACTTTAATCTTGAGCTTCCCGTCCTGCGCGAATGCGGGTGATGCGGTAATGAGGGCTGCGACGATAGCGAGAACAGGAGCGAGCGCGAAAAGTTTCGTTCTCATCTTGAATGAACTCCTTCCGAGACTGTCAGTAGTAGAGCTAAAATGCTCCACAAGATTTAGATGCACGGGGGGCCTAAGGGTGGGCAGAATTAAATTAAACTCTGCCGGGCGCCCTACAGTCAAGGGAATTAACCGGAGCAAGGCTGTCAGGTCCAGAACTCACGGGAATGAAAACCGGACAGTTTGAGAACCCGTGTCGCCACTATCGTCCGTTTCAGCGACACGTTCGTCCCAATAGTGGACAGTCAAACCATTGCGGGTCGGGGAATTTTGCCGCAACCACTTGGCAGTGAAGCGCTTATCGCATTGCGGTTTTGGATGCCGACGTGCGATTTATGAGGTGTATCTACCAGCAACTAAATGGCGACAGTTCTGGCGTTGGTCACGCTAAACGCCTAGATCGAATGGAGTGTCGATGAGCACGCTGCTTCAGGATTTTCGCTACGGTCTTCGGGTCCTTTTGAAGGCGCCCGGATTCAGCATCATTGCCATTCTCACACTGGCGCTTGGCATCGGCGCAAACTCCACGATTTTCAGCTGGATCAATTCGACGGTGCTCAACCCCATTCCCGGCGTGAAGGATACCAGCCAGTACGCCGAGCTCGCGGCAGGCCCGGAGAGCGATCCTAATCCTATTTCCTATCCCGATTACGTCGATTTGCGCGACCAGAATCGCAGCCTGACCAGCCTGGCGGTGTACTCGCTGTGGTCTATGGATTTGACCGGCAACGCCAAGCCACAACGCGTTTGGGGTGAATTTGCCTCTGCGAATTACTTCGACACGCTTGGCCTGCACCCATTCCTTGGCCGGACCTTTCTTCCGGTAGAAGGCACTCGGCCGGGCGGCGCTCCGGTTGTGGTGCTCAGCTATCAACTGTGGCAAACGCATTTCGGCGCCGACCGCAGCATCATCGATAAAACAGTTCAGATCAATAAGCGCCCGTACACCGTAGTTGGCGTAGCGCCGCCGATTTTTCAGGGCACGCAGACCGGCGTCCGTGCGGACCTGTGGATCCCCGCCGTGATGATTCAGCAATTCGTGAGTGGGAATGCGAACCTGCTGCAGGATCGCAAGACGGATTGGTTAATGTCCATCGGGCATATGAAGCCCGGAGTGACGCGCAAGCAGGCGCAGGCGGACCTAAGCAATCTTTACGGGCAGATCGCCAAGCAGTATCCGGACTCGCATCGCGGCGCCAGTGTCGCGACGCTGTACCCGCTGTGGCGCGCGCCGTGGGGCGCGAATTATTACCTGCGGACGATTCTGTTTCTGCTGATGGCCATCTCCGGGGTGGTTCTGCTGCTGGCGTGCGCGAATGTTGCGAATCTGCTGCTGGTGCGTTCGGTGTCGAGGCGGCGCGAGATGGCGATACGGCTTTCGATGGGTGCTACTCGTTGGCGGCTAATCCGCCAATTGCTCGTCGAAAGCCTGATTCTGGCGTCTTGCGGCGGCGGCATTGCGATACTCTTCACGTTGTGGACTGCGGGAATGTTTGGCGACTTCATTCCCCCTTCAAACATTCCGATCGTCATGGATTACCACGCGGATAGCACGGTGCTGTACGCGACCCTGGCCATTTCGCTGCTCACCGGCGTGATTTTTGGAATTTTGCCGGCGCTCCGCTCTTCCTCGCTGCAGCCAGTCACCGTGCTCAAAGAAGAATCGGGCAGCGCCAGCGGGGGACGCCAAAAAGCCCGCCTTTCGAGCGTTCTTGTCGTGGCGCAAATCGCCATGTCGCTGCTGCTGTTGATCTGCGCAGGGCTTTTCATCCGCAGCTTCCGTCTTGAGCAAAAATTCAATCCCGGCTTCAATCCTCAAAACGTCCTGCTGGAAAACTATGACTTGGGAGCTGTGGGTTACAGCAAAGATTCTGGGATGGAATTCCATCGTCAATTGCTCACTAAGCTCAATGCGCTGCCGGGCGTGAAGTCCGCGGCGCTGGCCAGCTGGATTCCCATGAGCATGACCATCAGCCAGGTCGCCGTGGATGTGGAGGGCTATGTTCCACGGCTGCACGAATCGATGAAGATGGATCTGGCGGGCGTCAGTCCGGACTATCTGCGCACCATGCAAATTCCACTGATTGCTGGACGCGAATTCATGGTGAGGGACACGGACAAATCACAGCTGGTGGCCATGGTGAATCAGGAATTCGTGCGGCGCTACTGGACCAATCAGGATGCAATTGGCAAGCGCGTGCGCGAGAACGGGAAGTGGTACACCGTGGTCGGCGTCACTGCGAATTTTGATAGCGATCACCTGGGGCAGAAGCCGAAACCGTTTGTGTATCTTCCGTTGTTCCAGGACTACACGCCGCTTGTGGCCATCCATTTGCGCGTCAGCGGGAACCCACTGGCGTACGTCGGCGCCGCCGAGAACGCCGTGCATTCGCTCGATGCAGACCTGCCGCTTTCCGATGTGGCAACGCTGCAATCACGCATTGAACTGAACAGCACAACGTCGCGCATTGGCGGAGTTTTCGTTGGCGGGTTTGGATTCCTGGCGCTGATTCTTGCGGCGGTGGGAGTTTATGGCGTGCTGGCATACACCACGCGACAGCGTACGCATGAGCTGGGCATTCGCATGGCGCTGGGCGCGGAGCCGCGTCGCATTTTCACGCTGGTGCTTCGGCAGGGCGCGATTCTGGCGTTTGTGGGCATTGCGATTGGCCTGGCGGCATCGTTTGTGCTGACGCGCGCGCTCACGAATGAACTTTTTGGTGTGAGCCCCACGGATCCGTTGACCTATGCGGGTGTGGGGGTTCTGCTGCTTGCCGTCGCGCTAGTTGCCTGTTACCTTCCCGCGCGTCGCGCCATGCGCACGGATCCGATGGTCGCACTGCGGCACGAATAATCCATAATTGTTGAGAGTTAAGACGCGCGGCGACAAGACTCAGTGGTTTGCGCGCGGCGAAATATGGAAGCGGTCTTTCATTCTCCGCTTTCGATGGTTGAGCTTCGACGGTACACTTTCTCTTCATGTATTCCGCCGCCGTTCTTGACCATTTCAAAAATCCGCGCAACACGGGCGATCTGCCGGACGCGACCGCGGCCGTCGACGTCACCAATCCCGTTTGCGGCGATACTCTCCGGCTCGCTGTGCGCGTGGACGACGGGAAAATTTCCGCAGTGCGTTTCAAAGCGCAAGGATGCGTCACGGCGCTTGCGTCTGCTTCGGCGCTGACCGAACTTGTGGCGGGCAAATCGCTCGACGAGGCGTGGAGCGTCACCGCCGCGCAAATCTCCAATGCTCTTGGCGGCCTGCCGCAAGCGACATTCCACGGCGCGCAACTCGCGTCCGACGCGCTCGTCGCTCTCTTCGCCAAATTGTCTTAGCAGTTTGTTGAAAAAACTCTATTCGCTGTCATTCCGACGAGCAACCGCGAGGAGGAATCTGCTGTTTCCTTGGATTTGAGCGAGCCCCGGTTCCCTCGCGGCGGCAGAGATGGCAATCAGGAGCACTTTTTCAACAAACTATTAGGAGGCGAATCTTCGCTCGAGTAGCAGCGCGGCACAGACCACAATCACGACAGTGGCCCACAGCCCACTCGCGGGGATTTTCCAAACACCCGCCGTATTCAAAGCAAACGCGAGCGCGACGAGAAGGAAAAATGGCCCGGTGATCACACAGTGGAAAGTCCGGTTGCGCACCGCATTCGCGACGCAAGCCAATCCGAGCGCGGCGAAGAGCGCACTCAACTGGTAGTTTTCCAAATGCAGCCAGTAAATGGCCAGCAGGGCGGCCGCATAAAAAGCGACGAATGCGCATCCCCAAAAACAAAGAGACTGCCACGATGAGCAGCAGTAGCCTCTGGCCGGAATCTCGCGCGTGGTGGTCATATTCGCCTGATCTTACTCCGATTGAGATTGCGCCGAGAATCGGCGAAAAGTTTCGGGATCATTCAGATTGACGATGACGCCTTCTTCGTTCACGGGAACTTCGACCATATCCGCGGCGTGAGCGCGCACCACGGCGCGCGCGCCAATATTTTCCGGGGCGTCTTGACGTACCGCGAGCAGCTCCGCGTACAACGCGCTCGGAAAAATCACGGGATGGCCGCGTTTGCCGCGATAGGTGGGAATCACGATTTTATTTTTATTGCGGTCGAATGTTTCGACGAGCGACGAAACGAGTTGCGCGGAAATCAGCGGATGATCCACGAGGCAGACGAGCATTCCCTCCGTTTCGCCTGCGGGCAAACTGCGAATCGCCGCTTGCAGTGACGAAAGCTGTCCGCGTTGCCATTCCGCATTCACCACGAGTTCATCCGCGTCTAATTTGGCCTGCGCGCGAATCTCCGTCGCGTGCGCGCCCACTACCACGCGCAAGAGTCCCGCACGCGGATGCCGCGTCACGTCGATTAAATGACACAGGAATGTTTTTGGCTGCGCCGGCGCGGTCTCTGTCTGCGTCGCAAGCCTATCTTCGCTTTTTCCAGTGGCGCTACGGAAGAATTCCGGGAAGGGAAGCAGCGCTTTCGGCTGACCCATGCGCCGCGATTCGCCCGCCGACAGTATGACAACGGCAATCATGCCGACGCAACTACAGGTCCTGAGCGCACTTTGCGAAGGGCCGCAAGTATCACCACAGCAATCATATTGACTCGGCTTGAAGTTTTGAACGAACTTTGCGAAGGGCCGAAAGAATAATTACCGCGGCATCGCGCGTTCGTCCTTGCCAATACGGCTCTTGCGGGTGCCCCATCCTTCGCGTTTTGTGCGAAGGGTGGGGTCTTTCGTGCCGTCATCAGCCGACCTCATGTTTCAATCGTGTTTCAGCGCGGGGACTTCATCGAGGCGCACGGCTTTATGTGGCGCGCCCGGCGCGGCGTTGCGGCGCACGGCAATCAGTTCCGCGGTCACGCTGACGGCAATTTCTTCCGGCGACAGCGCGCCAATCTCCAGGCCGACAGGCGCGTGGACGCGCGCGAATTTCTCCATCGCGATGCCTTGCTTTTCGAGCGCCTTGTACACGGAAATCACTTTGCGTTTGCTGCCAATCATTCCGATGTACCGCGCGTCCGTGCCCACGGCCCATTCGAGAACGCGCATGTCGTCTTTGTGTCCGCGTGTGATAATCACAAGATACGACGAAGCATTTGGCTTCAGTTTCTCGAACGCCTCTTCGTAGCTCGTCAACGTTTCTTCTGCCATCGGGAAACGTTCCGTATTGGCGAAGCTGGCGCGGTCGTCAATCACGCTGATCGAAAATCCGGCGAGGTGCGCGACGCGCGCGAGCGCCGTCGACACGTGTCCTCCGCCGAACAAATATAATTTCGGCTGCGGCAGAATCGGCTCGACGAAAATCTCAAGAGTGCCTCCGCAAATCAGCCCTGCGTCGTATGCCGCTTCGTTGTTCAGGCTGAACGTCATCTTGCGCGGCATTTCCTGCTGGATCACTTCCTTGGCCGCGGCCCACACGTCCGCTTCCACGCATCCGCCGCCAACGGTGCCTGCAATCGAGCCGTCTTCGCGCACCAACATGCGCGAGCTTTCGTAGCTCGGAATCGAGCCGTTCGTATGCACGATGGTCGCGAGCGCCCCGCGCTGCCCCGCGCGCCGCATTCGCACGATTTCTTCGAACAAATCCATAATATTCCGATGTCCGCAGTGTTCTGGGATGCCGTTTTCCGTCAGGGCACGGCTTCAGCCGTGCCGCAATTCGCGAACCTTTACCATGCGGCTTTAGCCGCTGAGGTTCGTCGCAACCATTCTGGCGCGTTGTCTGATTTCAGGTTACGGCGCGCGCCGCCCCCTGTCAATTGCCGCGCGACTACAGTAGACTTTCGCGGAAAACGCGATACCCTGGCGGAGGTTCGAATGAAGTGTTTCACACATTCTCAATCCGACGCAGTTGGAGCATGCAAGTACTGCCTTAAGGGCGTGTGCACGGCGTGCGCGAAAGACACGGGAATCGGCATCGTATGTAGTCCTGAATGCCACGAACAAGTAAAACTGTTGAAGGCCATGATGGACAGGAATAAGCAGGCATTCCCCATCGCCGCCAAGTCGCACTTCAGAAACGCAATCCTACTGAGCCTATTTGGTGTGCTTTTTGCTGCGTTCGGCATAATGGAACGAAGCGATTCGTTTACGTTTCGATTCTTTCTGTCGTTTGCCGCCATTATGGTCATAGGAGCTGTCTTTTCCTTTCTGATAGCACGCAAGTTCGCAAAGTCATCGCGAACTTAAGCGCGCGCGTTGCGCGGCGAACGTTTGCTCTATTTCCTCGGAGGATTGCATGAAGGCGGTTGTTTTCACGCAGCACGGCGGGCCTGAAGTTCTGAAATACACGGACGCGCCAGATCCCAAACCCCGCGCCGACGAAGTGCTGGTTCGCGTTCGCGCCTGCGCGCTGAACCATCTCGACCTGTGGATTCGCAGAGGCATTCCCGGCATTCAAATTCCCATGCCGCACATCAATGGCAGCGACATCTCCGGCGAAATCGCGGCCGTCGGCGAAATGGCGGGCGACATTCGCGTGGGAGAAAAAGTGCTTCTGCAGCCGGGAATTTCCTGCGGACGCTGCGCCGCTTGTCTTGCGGGGAACGATAATCTTTGCCGCAAGTACACGCTGCTCGGCTATCTGGTGAATGGTGGCTACGCCGAATTTGTGTGCGCGCCGGCGCGCAACGCCGTCGCGATTCCCGCGGGGCTTTCCTTTGAAGAGGCCGCCGCGATTCCGCTGGTCTTCCTCACGGCGTGGCACATGCTGGTGACGCGCGCAAAACTTCAGCCCGGCGAAGACGTTTTGATTTTGGGCGGCGGCAGCGGAGTCGGCAGCGCCGCGATTCAAATCGCGAAGGTTCTGGGAGCGCACGTTATCGCCACCGTGGGCGCGGAAGAAAAAGTCGAAAAGGTTCGCGCGCTGGGCGCGGATGAAGTCATCGTGCACACCAAACAGCAAATCCAGGCGGAAGTAAAACGCTTGACCAACAGGCGCGGCGTCGACGTCGTAATCGAACACGTGGGCACAGCGACGTGGGACCAAAGCGTCGCCTGCCTCGCGGTGAATGGACGACTGGTCACTTGCGGCGCCACCACCGGCTACGACGCGAAAATCGATTTGCGCTTTTTGTTCAGCCGGCACTTGTCGATTCTGGGTTCTTACATGGGCAGCAAGGCGGAGCTTTTCCCCGTCCTCGAATTGGTGGCCCGCAAACAGATCCACCCCGTCGTTGACAAAGTTTTTCCTCTAGCGGAAGCCGCCGAAGCGCACCGGCGTCTCGAACACCGCGAGCAATTCGGCAAAATCGTCCTTAAAGTTTAATGTTGTCATCCCGAACCCAGTCGCGCTTCCGCGACTGGTGTGAGGGATCTGCTGTTTCCTTTTTCGTTTTTGCGGGTGCCCCATCCTTTACGGCCGCGCTGCTCCTGCAGCGCAAGTTGAAAAAACACGTAAAGGGTGGGTTCTTGCCTTGCCCTCTAGTCACTCGCCACTGCCTTCAACAATTCGGCAAAATCGTCCTCAAGGTCGACGAATGACGAAACAGGTGACGCAAGCTCCGTCCGAGAGCTGCCGCGTCAGACCTCTCCGTGTTCGGCTTTTACGCGCTCCCGGGGAGCAGGCGTTTGAGGAGGCCGTGGAGGTGGGTGCGGGCGGCCTGGTCCATGCCGACGAATTCGACGCCCATTCCGCGGCCTGGGTCAGCGTTGCGAATGACGGCGCGAGCGCGCACTTCGCCTTCTGGCGTGTCGATGAGCAGTTGAATAAAAGTGCCGGCGGCCGGCGGGTCGGCGGTTTCAATGTAGAGTCCGCCCATGCCGAGGGTTTTGGCGCGGTCGGTGCGTCGGGCGCCCGCTCCCTGCCAAGCGACCAGCATTCCCCTCTGCAATTGCGTGCGCGGGTACCGCCGCGGAGGTGGTTCTTTCCCGGTCATTGTGGGGGAAGCATACCACTCCAGCGGTAGCGTCTCGAACATTGTTCGCGATTCCAGTCGCGGAAACCCGCAAGCCCTCGTAGGGGCGGTGCTTGTTTACGCTGAGGCTTGCCCGCCTGGGCGTCACTCGCCACTGCTTTCCATGTCATTCCGAACCCGTTCGCGCTTCTTGCGAACGGTGTGAGGAATCTGCTGTTTCTTTCTGCCCTTGCGGGTGCCCCATCCTTCGCGCCCGCGCTGCTCCTGCAGCGCAACTTGAAAAAGACGCGAAGGGTGGGAGCCTTTGCCGTTGCCCTCGTAGGGGCGCTGCTTGTTCACCCTGCCTGCCCTGACATAGGAAGGGAGGGACGAAGGGCCGGGCCGCCTGGGCGGGCGACTCCCCGAGTCGCGTCCACCGTCGCGTCCTCCCCGGGGCTTAAGTCTTTCAACTCCGCCAGTCCCGATGCCCGAAAAATTTCCCAAAAATGGTGGCGCGCACGCAAATTTTGTCCTAAATTAGGCCTGCTCATGGACAATTTCTCCCAAAAAGAGCGCAGCAACATAATGCGGCGTGTGCGCTCCACTGGTACGCGGCCCGAACTCACAGTACGCAGCAT
>DAHUXN010000071.1 GCA_027307115.1 Acidobacteriota bacterium | reverse complement strand
ACCGCAGTCTTGCCTCGTCAGATCTAGCTATTCGTACCGCAGCGCCACCATGGGATCCACGCGCATCGCCCGCCGCGCCGGAATCCAACATGCCAGCAACACTACGAGCAGCAGAATAAACACCACAGCGGCGAGCGTGAGCGGATCCGTGGCGCTCACGCCGAATAGCATCGTAGCCATCAGCCGAGTCAGGCCGAATGACGCCAACAGTCCCACGCCGATTCCCACCGCAGCCAGCTTCCCTCCTTGGCGGAGGACCATGCGGAGAATGTCCTGCGGGAGGGCGCCGAGTGCCAGACGAATGCCGATTTCGTGCCTGCGTTGGCCCACGACATAGGAAACCACGCCATAAATTCCAATGATACCGAGCAGCAGAGCCATCAATGCAGCGATGCCCAGCATAATTAGCGCGAAAGAACTTTGCGCGAGCGATTTATCGTACACATCCTGCATGGTCCGCACGGAGGCCAACGGCAAGCTCGCGTTTACGGACCAAACGGCGCGCCGGACCTCGCTGAGAAAAGCTTCAGTGCCCGCGCGGCTGCTGCGCACCGCGAAGGTGACCGTCCGTACGGTGTCTAGCGGCGCGTCAACCGGTTCAGGCCCATAGAGATTTTTTCCCAGCGAGGGCCAATAGACGATCTGGGGCGCCTTTTTACTAACGCCATCTTCGGAGACATCCTGCATAACGCCGATTACCTCGCGCCACGGCTGTTCGGAAAACTCGCGGAAATGCTTGCCTAGTGCTTTGGATGGTGATCCCCACAACTCTCGCGCCAGATTTTCTGAAAGCAATCCAACAGGTCGGAGATTATAAACGTCACTCCATGTAAGTTCGCGGCCAGCAATGATTCGCGTGCCCAGGGTATGGAAGAAAGCAGGGGAGACATACTCGTAGAGATAGAGTGGAGGGACTGCATTGCCTGGGTAAGTCATGCCCTCGACCACGATTTGGTCCCAATTGGACGCGAATCCTTCCATCGGCATTTCACTCGCGAAGCCAACGGATGTCACTCCCGGAATCGTTCTGAGCTTGTCGACAATTTCGTTTTGCATTCTAGCGACGCGCTGCGGCTGCGGAACGAGGATCGGGGGAACAGAGATTCGCATAAGCTGGAGATGCGCCGCATCTGTAAATCCTGGATCGACCTTTCGGAGCTTTTGGAACGAGCGAATCATCAGCCCCGCGCTTACGAGTAATACGAGAGCCATCGCGACCTGGACGACAACGAGAACATCGCGGGCATGATGGCGCTCGCGGCTCAGAGTCGATGTTCGGCCTCCGCTGCAAAGACCCACTGAAATCCCCGGGCGCGCATGCTTCAAGGCGGCGATCAATCCGAACAAGAGGGCTGAAAAAAGCGAAAGAAGCAGGGTGAACTCGATGGCGTGTGCTCCCAGCGAGATTTCTTCTAAGCGCGGCAGACTTGCCGGACCTATCGCGAGCAGCAGGCGGAGGCCGGCGCCCGCAAGGACCAATCCAAGGGCTCCGCCCATCAGGCCGAGAATCAGGCATTCGAACAACAGTCCGCGAACGATGCGACTTTTTGGAGCGCCGAGCACAGCGCGGATGGCTAGCTCTTGCTGACGCGCTTCGACCTTCACGAGGAGCAGATTCGCCACGTTCGCGCACGCGATCAGCATCACGATTCCGAGGGTCGCCATCACGACCCAGAGTGCGGCGGCGACGCTGCCGACAACTTCCTGCTTCAAGGGCCGAATGGCGGGAGTAATTCTCCATCTCTCATAAGTCAGTGGATTGCTGCCAGGACCGTTCGACCAAGAGCGCATCCAGATGGGAATCATTCGCGCGACGTCAGCATTCGCTTGTGCGATTGTCGCTCCGGGCCTAAGCCGGGCGATTCCGTTAGAACCGAAGCCGGCGAGGATCAGTTTGCCGCGATCAAAAGCGAACGGCAGGATTAAGTCGGGATTCGCATCAACGATCTGAAATCCTCTTGGCATAACGCCCACGATTTGGCGAGGGCGTGAATCGACAATGATGTCGGTCCCAATGACCGATGGGTTTCCCCCGAAGCGCCGCTGCCAGTATCCATAGCTGAGCATCGCGGTTTGTGCGCCGTTAGGAATTTGGTCGGCCGCGGAAAGCCAACGCCCGACAAGCGGTGGAACATCGAGCGCCTGAAGCAGGCCGTCGCTCACATAGACGGCGCGAACCTGTTCTGGATTGCCGAGACCCGTGACACTTGCCGCGCCACTGGCCCATACGCCCAGCGATTGAAACGTCCGGTTTTGCTCGGCGTAAGTGAAGTACATAGAGGGAGAAAGAGGAAGGCCCTCTGAGAAACTCGCGAGCCCTGCAGCCCCGGGAGCGGTCTGATGGAGTGCTACGAGTTGCTGCGGATGCGGATACGGAAGCGGTTCAAGGAGGACAGAGTTGACGACCGAGAAGATGGCCGTATTCGCGCCGATGCCGAGGGCGAGCGTGAGTACCCCGACGACGGTGAATCCCGGCGACTTGCGGAGCATGCGCAGAGCGTAACGCAAATCCTGGAACAGAGTTTCCAGCCAGCGCCAGCCCCATTGATCGCGTGTCACTTCTCTGACTATGCCCGGATTGCCAAACTCGCGCCGTGCCGATTGCTCCGCACGACTCGCGTCTTCCCCGCGCTCGATGTGCTCCTGCGCAGCCATTTTCAGATGTCCGTCGAGTTCCTCTTTCAGTTCTTCTCGCTTCCGCCGCCAAAAGAGACTCATAACCATTCCTCCGAACCAACTAAAGCAAAAGCCACAGGCTGAAGCCTGTGCCACAGAGCGTGCGGGGTAAAACCCGGCCCTACAGTCTTGCCTTGTCAGATCTAGCTATTCGTACCGCAGCGCCACCATGGGATCCACGCGCATCGCCCGCCGCGCCGGAATGTAGCAGGCGAGCAGTGCGGTCGCTGCGAGGACGAGCGCGCCGACGCAGTACGTGCTCAAATCGAACACGCTCGAATTCCCCACCATTCCGCGAAAAGCCCATGCGGCCGGCAATGCGAGCAACAGGCCCAGCAACAATCCGATGGCAATTTGCCGCAGGCCAGACGCAAGCACGGAAAGCAAAATACCTTCCTTGGTTGCTCCGAGCACCATCCGGATGCCGAATTCGCGTGTTCTCTGGCTCATCGAAAATGCAACCACTCCATACACGCCAGAGAGTGCAAGCAAAAGTCCGAGCAATGCCATGAAGGCCACGATTTCCGTAAGCGGCCGGATTCTTTCCGCCCTGTCTTCCAATATCGATCGCAATGTCGTTGGCGCAACCGCTTGCGTTGCGTCTAAGTCCCGAATCGTCTTCGTGATTGCCGGAGCCAGGGACCGCACATCGCCGTCGAATCGCACCATGAGGGAACCCGTGAGTGCTTGTGGGTCCTGCGGCACGTAAATCCGCGGCCCATCCGGAACGTCAAACTCGGTCGATTTCGTATCTCTGGCCACGCCGACAACCAGCACTTGTTTGTTGTCGGGCATCACCGCAACTTTCCCCACGGGATTCTGTCGATCCCAAAACGCCGTCGCAAATGCCGACGAAACCACCGCGACTTTTGCGTTCGCGCCGGCCGTCACGTCTGAATTCAGGAACGCGCGTCCGCGGAGGATCGGGATTCCCAAAGTCTCAAAGAAACTCGTGGAAACATGCTCCACCACTGCCTTCCGCCCTTGACCTTTCGCCTCGCCGGGCAGGCGGACTTCATCCGCCACCACCTCAGAAAACGGAACGATAGTGGCGTAGCTGGCAGAACGCACTCCGGGAAGTTCACGCACGCGCTGTTGCACGGCGCGGTAAAAAGCTGCCGCCGATTCCTTTGTGTATGGCGGCACCGAAACACCCATCGGGACCACAAACACTTGTCGCGTTTCAAAACCGGGGTCCACGGAAGTGATTGAGCCTTGCAGTCGCACGAACAGCACGCCCGCTGTAACCAGCACGAAGCTCATCGCCATCTGGGCGATCACCAGAATGCTTCGCGTCCGCGATCTCGCTGTCGTCGCGCCTTCTCGTCCCTTCAAGTTCGTGAGCAAATCGACTTTCAAAGACTCACGCGCGGGCGCAAAGCCTGCGATGCAACCGGCAAGCAGCGTCACTCCAGCGAGGTACGCAAGCACAGTCCAATCCGGCCCGAGTGAGTTGTACCCCCGTTGTCCGAGCGCGAATATCCAAAAAATTCCAGGAAGCTTGTATGCAAGATACAAGCTGATTGCGCCAGCCGCCACGGCGATAACCATGCCTTCGGTAGCAAGCATGCGCAGTAATCGGCCCCGCCCCGCGCCGAGCGTAAGCCGAATGGCGATCTCGCCCCGTCGCCTCGCCGCACGCGACAGCAACAACATCGTCACGTTTGTACATGCCACCAACAGAATCAGTGCCATCGGGCCCATAATCAGCGGGATGATGATCAGTCCAAATGACCTAGTGTCAGGATTCTGGAATAAAGACCCGTTTGTCACTTGCACCGCTGTTTTTCGGCCTGGAATCAAGCGATCCTGCTGGCTTTCGATCAGCCTCAGCTCCGCTTGCGCATCCCGTTGCGAATAACCGGGCTTCAGCCGCCCGAATGCGGTCAGCCAGGGATAATCCGCGTGCTTGAAACCGTCATACCCGCGATAGAACTCCGGCTGCATCGTGTATGGAGCCCACAGAGCTGGGTTCATCCAAGCCGGCGCTTGTCCGCCGATGACGCCGACTACCGTGTAAGGACGCTGATTGATGTGGACTATCCTCCCGGCAATGTGAGGATCAGCAGCATAGCGGTTTCGCCACAAGGCTTCCGAAATCACGACCACAGGCGATCCACCCGGTGTCGCGCATTCCTGCGGAAGAAATGGACGGCCTGCTATCGGCTCCCAGCCATAGGCTTTAAAGAAATTGCACGTCACCATGCCGAGCCCGCTCTGCGTCGAATCATCGTCGAGCTTCACGCCACCCGCGCTGCTAAACCCCGCCAGTTCGCTGAGCGATTTTGCTTGGGTGCGAATTGCGTCAAAGTCCTTGACCGTGAATCCACGGAATCGATCCTCGGTGTCAAACCATCCTGAGTAACTCGGGATAGCCTGCACAAAACTGCCCGGGTCTTTCTCGACGGGCGCTTGAAACCAACTTTCATCGACAATTGCAAACACCGCGGCATTTAGCCCGATGCCCGCCGCAAGCGCCGAAATCACTGTGAGCGTCAGAAGGGGTGCACGTCTCATCCCGCGCAAGCTGTAACGCAAATCCTGGAACAGAGTTTCCAGCCAGCGCCAGCCCCATTGATCGCGCGTGACTTCTCTGACTAAGCCCGCATTCCCAAACTCGCGCTGAGCAGATTGTTCCGCTTGCCGGGAAGTTTCCCCGCGATCTTCCCGCTCGCGCGCAGCCATCCGCAAATGGCTCTCAATCTCGTCGCCGAGTTCTTCTTGCCTTGAGCGGCGCCAGAACGGAAATCTCATGCTTCGTTCCCCTTCGCCGGATTCAGAATGCCCGCAATGGCTTCGGAGAGCTGTTCCCACCGCGAGCGCTCGGACAGCAATTGCTTCTTCCCGGCCGCGGTCAGCCGGTAAACGCGCACGCGTTGCTTGTTCTCTGAAACTTTCCAGGCTGCGGCAATCCATTTCTGGCGTTCCAACCGGTGCAACGCCGGATAGAGCGAGCCTGTATCCACCTGCAGCGCCTCGCCGGACCGCGCGCGAATCGCCTGGGTGATTCCGTATCCGTGCTGCGAGCCCCATTGCAGCGTTTGCAAAATCAGCAGGTCGAGCGTCCCTTGCAACAACTCGATTCGATTCTGGTAGCGGCTTTTCATCGATTGTCCCCAGGGAGTAGTATGTCCACATCCATGCATGTAGATGGTCTACTCCCACGGAGATGAGCACGTTTCTTACCGACAGTTCCGCCGCGCTAACTTCCTGGATCGATGGATTTTACGGAACGACGGGAATCGAGTCGTGCTGTCACAACCGCCCGCTCGCGGGACGCCGTGTCGCGGAATCGGACACTTTTCCTCCTGGCCGCTCCCTTGGGCTTCGCAAACTTGGGCTTCATCGCGTAAACTGAACGACGGTCGCGATGCCCGCTTCGCTCAACGACGCCCTTCTGCGGATTCTCGCGTGTCCCCACGACCACACCAAACTTCGCGTCGAAAGCGGAGCCCTCACCTGCGAACGCGCACATCAGTTCGCTTTCGAAGATGGCATTCCGGTTTTCGCGGAAAATCCCCGTCGCGAACCAATTCCTCTCAACATGGGGCCGTGTCCGCATCCCGACGACGGCGCGCGCGCTGCTGTTCCTGGCGAGCCAATCGATCCGTTTGTGAACGATTGGATCGTGAATACGAATGGGAATCTTTATTGGCGTGTGCGCGGCCAGCTTCCCCGCTATCCAATTCCGAATTGGCCATTCGATACTGGCAAGGGCCAAGTCATGGTCGATATCGGGTGCAGCTGGGGGCGCTGGAGCATCGCCGCCGCCCGCGCGGGTTTCGCGTCAGTCGGCGCGGACGTGCACGTTGACGCGCTGGCCGCTGCTGCACGCGTTTCGCGACAGATTGGCGTGCGCGCGGATTTCATTTGCTGCGACGCCGAACATTTGCCATTCCAACCCGGCAGCGTCGATTGCGTTTTCTCCTACAGCGTGCTGCAGCACCTCGACAAATCGAAAGTGCGCGGAATTTTTCAGGAGATTTCGCGGATCCTGCGGCCGGGCGGAGTTTGTCTGGTTCAGCTTCCTAATGCCTTCGGCCCGCTCAGCATCGTGCAGCAACTCAGGCGCGGTTTCCGCGAGGCGCGAACAGGCACTTTTGAAATGCGCTACTGGACGCACGCAACGATTCGTCATGCGTTGGAGCAAACGGGCTTTTCAAAAGTCACAATTCATGCGGACGGTTTCTTTTCTCAAAATCCACAACTTACGGATCTCGATCTTCTTTCGCCTGCGGGGAGATTGCTCGTTCGCGCCTCTTCGGCGGGCCGCCGAGCCGCGAATGCCCTTCCCATCCTCACACGCGTTGCCGACAGCCTCTGGATTGAAGCGCAGACTTCTCCGTCCCGCTGAATTGATGGGATCTAAGGTGCTTTCGGGTACCAGTCAAGCAACCGCACTTCAATGCCCGTGCCTTCCAAATCCTTCTTGAAGATGCTGATGTCCGAGCCGCGGTAATGATAGGGAATGGCGATTTTTGGATGGAATGCTTTCACGGCGTCCGCAGCCTCATCCGGCGTCATCGTGTAGGGCAGGTTCATGCAGATAAACGCGACGTCGATATCCTTGAGCGCCCGCATTTCGGGAATGCCTTCCGTATCACCGGAAAAATAGAAGCGCTTGCCGCCATAAGTGAGCACGTAGCCGTTGCCGCGTCCTTTTGGGTGATAGAGCTGACCCGGCGCCGGACCGTGCTTGATGTTGTACATGGGAATCGCTTCGATGTTCCAACCGTTCCAATTCTTACTTTCTCCGTTGGAAATTGGACTTGCGGTCGTGACCGTGGCAACCACGGCGGGCGGCGCAAAAATCTCCGTGCCGGACTTGCTGACAGCGGCGATTGAATTCGGATCCATATGGTCGCCGTGAATATCCGTGATCAGAATCAGATCGGCGTGCGGCAAACCGTCGAAATTCGCGGGCTTCGCCGGATCCACGTAAATGGTCTTTCCGCCTGCTTCAATCATCAAGCTCGCGTGATAGATGGGCGTGATCTTCACAGGCCCGGCAGCAGTCTCGAAGGTTTGCACAGGGCGAGCGGCCTGGGCTTGCGCGCACATGCCGAGAACGACCGTTGCGGCCGAAATAACGCCAAGAATGAGAAGTCTAATCGTCATATTCGCACCGCCTTTTCTGAAACTGGCGCGATGCTAGCACGACAAGTCTCCGCGCCGCAATGCGTGGCACTCTTGCATTACAGCGGCCTTGCGACAGCCTATTGCGAATCTCACGCGGTATTTTTGAATCCGGGGTAAGATACCGCGGTTTCTAACCCGGATACTTTGAGGATCTATGAGCCGAACCGTTGTTAACTCTTCCCTGCTCGCTATTCTTTCGCTCGCCGTGCTCTTCACCACGGGGGCGACCAAGCCTCCGCGCGAATCCACGCGCAAGGCGGCAAAGTCGCGCGCGTTCACGAAATATGGCAACGCCGAGTCGATCACCGAAAACGAAATGAAGATTTACGATTATTTCCTCGCCTCCGATCAACTCGAAGGGCGAAACCTTCCGTCGCGCGGCTACGACACGGCTGCGCTCTATGTTGCGAGTCACTTGGCGGAATGGGGTCTGAAACCGGGAGGCAGCACCACCGACACGAACGGCCCGTTGCAGCCATACTTCATGCCTTTCGCGCTGGTCACTCGCGAAGTCGTGGCGGAAGAATCGAAGGCTTCGCTGACTGGGCCCGCACCCTTCGCGCGCCCCGGCGAGCCTGCGGAATTGCGCACCGCCGATTTCGAGTATGGCAAGGATTGGACCGTGCCTGTCGTTGGCGGTTTTCGCGGCTTGCCTCCGGCCGAATCGTTCGACATGAGCGGCAATCTGATTTTTGTCGGCAACGGCTACGTGATTAACAAATCAAACACGAATCCTTACCAGGGGCTCGACGTTCACGGCAAGATCGTCGTCGTTGCCGGATTGCCACCTGCGCTCGCCGCACAACAAGCGGCGGCAGCCGCCCGGCGAGGCCCTCCGGGACCGAACCCTCTCGGCGAGGAGTGCATTGACTTCCTCACGCCGGAAGAATACGCGGCGAAAAATGGCTCGGCGGGAGTGGTGCGGATCGCGAATTTCCAGCAACTCGCACTCATGGCCAATCCCAACGGCCGCGGGCCTTCCCTCAACGGCCCGAATTTTCAGGTCGCAAAATTCCAGGAGCAGCCTGCATGCCCCAGCGCTCCGTCGATTATCGCGGGCGTGGAAATGACCAGCGCGATTTTCCAAGGCGAGAAATTAAATGCCCCCGAGGCTTTCTACGCTGCGGGCACGAACGCGCCACATGACTCCTTTGCGTTGAAATCCGACAAGAAACTCACTCTGCACGCCGCCATTCACAGCGAAGAGGGCCACGGCGAAAACGTTGTCGGAATCCTCGAAGGCAGCGACCCCATATTAAAGAATGAATACGTCGTCATCAGCGCCCACCTTGACCACATTGGCCTGAGCGCGCCGCTGCCCAACGGCCACAACGTCAACAACGGCGCCGACGATGACGGCTCGGGTTCGACAGGTTTGCTGGCCATTGCTCGCGAATATGCCGAAGGAGCGGCCAAGGGCATGCGCCCCAAGCGCAGCATCATCTTTTTGTGGAATGGCGGCGAAGAAAAAGGTCTGTGGGGCTCGCGCTACTTCAATGAGTTCCCTCCCGTTGACCTCACCAAAGTCGTCGCCGATCTCAACATGGACATGATCGGCCGCACCAAGTCGCCGAATTCGGTCGATCCCAATCCCACTCACTTCCTCGTGAATCCCGGCGAAGTCCTCGTAGTCGGCCCGAATATCAGCAGCGACGATTTGGAAAAGACAATCGAGTCGGTCAACAGCAATTTTGAAAAGCTAAAGCTGAATCATTTCTACGATGCGACCGCTCCCGACGCCACGCATGATAACCTCGGCCCGAAGCCGAACGGCCAGCGCATCTTCTACCGCAGCGATCATTACAATTTTGCGAAGATGGGCATCCCCATCGCATTTTTCACTGTCGGGCTGCACGTGGATTATCACCGCCCCACGGACACTCCGGAAAAAATCGACTACAAGGAAATTCAGGTCGTCTCGAGGACCGTTGCCGGAGTCGCCTGGGTGCTTGGCAATCAGTCTGGCCGCCCGCACTTGAAGGCGGATTTGCCCGCGCAATTGGTGAAGGACATGAAGACCGCGCAAACCGACGGATGGGGCAAACTAACGCCAGTTTTGCCTCCGCTGCCCGGCGAGCCTTTCTAGGCTATACTGCGGAATCCGTGCGGAAGTGGCGGAACTGGCAGACGCGCAGGACCAGCAAAAACTTTGGGACCAATTTGACAAGGAAAGCCAAAACCATCCACTGAAAACCTCTTGTTTGGATAGGAACCCTACTGTGGTTT
>DAHUXN010000048.1 GCA_027307115.1 Acidobacteriota bacterium | reverse complement strand
CGAATTTGTCGACGACGTTTTCGGCGGCGCGATTCCAAAGAATTGGATTCCTTCCGTCGAAAAAGGAATTCGCGACGCGTCCGAGCGCGGCTTCCTCGCCGGCTTTCCCGTGGTCGATTTCCGCGCCAGCCTCTACGACGGCAAATATCACGACGTCGATTCTTCCGACATGGCGTTCAAAATCGCCGGCGCTCTCGCCTTCAAGGAAGCGATGAAGCAGGCCAAGCCCGCGCTCCTCGAGCCCATCATGAAAGTAGAAGTCTACGCGCCCGATCAGTATTCCGGCGACATCATGGGCAACATCAGCTCGCGCCGCGGCCACATCAGCGGCAGTGAAACACGCGGGCAAAATGTGGTTGTGCGCGCGCAAGTTCCGTTCGCGGAGATGCTTAGCTACGCGAATGATTTGACGTCCATGACCCAGGGCCGCGCCAGCTACTCGATGGAATTTTCCCACTACGATTTCGTTCCCGCCGAAATCGCCCAGAAAATCATCGCCGCCCACAAACCCCACGCCGCCGAGGACGAAGAAGCCGCCTCCGCCTAAAGAGCGCATAAAGATTGATCAGTTCGGCCCCCGCGTCCGTTCGTTTTGCCATCCGCTTCGCTACGGGACCGCTAATCCTCATTTTTGAAACTCTTGACCGACAGAACAGAGGTGGGCAGAATCGCCGTGTGCCATATCGCCCGGGATCTGAACTGCACGGCTTCGACACCGCTCAGGTCTGTTTGAATGGGCACCTCATAAATGCTCGCGCGCAGACCCATCCCCAACGCTCCGAAAAATTTTGCACGAAGTGCGGGGCCGAGACAGTTATTGCGTGTCCACAGTGTAAGGTGGCAATACGTGGTTACTTTCACGTTCCACGCGTATATGGCCCCGGCCCGAAGAACCCACCTGCCTTTTGTCACGAATGTGGTAAGCCTTACCCGTGGACCGAAAAAAGGATTGAAGCAGCTCGCGAACTCGCTGATGAATCAGTAGAACTGGACCCAGGCGAGAAAGAGTCCCTGAAGGCGACCTTTAACGATCTCGTGCGAGACACGCCGAGGACCCCATTGGCCGCACAGCGTTTCCAGAAACTCTGGGCAAAAATGAAGAGCCCGGCAGCGGGAGCCATGAAGGAAATCCTCGTGCAAATCGTAAGCGAAACCGCAACAAAATTGATATTCCCTTCGGGCAAGTAGTTCGGGGTTGGAGCCAAATTGGCCCTTGCGCGCCGTGCGGCGAGCGCTACGCCACTTTCTCCTTCGCTGCCTTTTCGAGCAATTCGTGAATCAGCGTTTGGTACGGTTTCTCCTGGCGCGCCGCGAGACGCCGAAGCCTCGCGAGAAGCTGCGGATGAATGCGTATCGCGATCAGCCGTTTGGCATGGCCCGTTTTCGGCCTGCCGACGCGGCGCGCGCGCTTCAGCTCCGCATCCGTCGATTCCGCGACATCCGAGAAATCAATCTGGCTGTCGGGAATATGCTTTGCGTTCTTTGCGGCTCGACTGCCGCGCGCTGATGATGCGTATCGTTTCTTTGCCATGACCTAACCTCCGAATCGTGTATACAACCAGCAGAACTCGTCCCGTCGCTGCTCGGCCCAGTCGCTTGAATCGTCGCTCTACTCCGGAATGTTCGGCGTCTTCCCAATCCAAACCTTCGAAGTCGGCAAACACAGTCGCCGCTTCTTCGAAGCTGACGCCGTGTCTCTCAAGATTCTGGCTCGCCTTCCGCGCGTCCCACGAAAACACATTATTGTATATACACTAATTCTTCGCTGCCGTCAAACCAAATGGGCTCTGCGTTGTGGCACAGGTTTCAGCCGGTGCGCTGCTGTCGAACCAATTTGGCCCTTGCGCCCAGCGCCGTAAAGTTGCAATCTGCCCCGCATGAAATCGCGCACAAAAACCAAACCGAGCAAGTCAACTCCGTCCTGGACTGACGCCACCATCGCGATCCAGCGCGGCGAACCCAAGCACGGCCGCAGCGGGCCCGTCGCGCCCGAAATCATCCGCAGTTCGACGTTCACATTTTCCTCGACCGCCGAGATGAAGCGCTGGGCCGAAGGCAAAAGCTCCGCCTACATCTACACCCGTTACGGCAATCCCACGCTCGCGATCGCCGAGGAGAAAATCGCCGCCCTCGAAGGCGCCGAAGCCGCCATTGTCGCCGCTTCCGGCATGGCCGCGATTTCAAGCGCGCTCCTCGCCGTCCTCAGTTCCGGCGACGAAGTTATCTCCACCGCGCAGCTTTACGGCGGCACGTACCGCTTGATGCGCGATCTTTTCCCGCGCTTCGGGATTCGCGTGCGCCACGTGGAAGCCGATCTCGCTGGCGTGGAGGACATCGTCACGCCGCGTGCCCGCGCGCTTTACGTCGAGACGCCCACGAATCCCTCGCTGCGTCTCGTGGATTTGCGCCGCGCTATCGCAATCGCGCGCGAGTTCAATCTCGTCTCCATCGTTGACAACACCTTCGCCAGCCCCGTCCTGCAGAAACCCCTCGCTCTCGGCTTCGACATGGTCGTTCACAGCGCCACAAAATATCTCGGTGGCCACTCGGATTTGGTCGCAGGAGCCGTCGCCGGCTCGCACGCGTGGATCCATCGCGTGCGCGACAACATCATTTATCTCGGCGGCTGCATGGACCCCGCTGGCGCGTACCTGCTGATTCGCGGAATGAAGACGCTCACCGTGCGCATCGAGCGCCAGTGCAAGAGTGCGATGGCGGTGGCGAAATTTCTGGAGCGCCATCCGAAAGTCGCGCGCGTCCACTATCCCGGACTCGCTTCGCATCCGGATCACAAATTGGCGCGCCGCCAGATGCGCGATTTCGGCGGCATGCTCTCCTTTGATTTGAAGGGCGGCCTCGCCGCCGCGCGCCGATTCTGCGACCGCGTGCAGCTTTTTGCTCTGGCCGCGAGTCTCGGCGGAGTCGAATCCCTGGTCATCCTGCCGATTTACACTTCGCACTACAATATGTCGCGCGACGAACTCCACCGCGCTGGCGTCGAACCCGGCACCGTCCGCGTCTCCATCGGCCTCGAAGGCCCCGCCGACCTCATCGCCGACCTTCGCCAAGCACTCTCTTGATATCGCAGAGTGTCTCGGCGAATTCGCGTTGGCCGCTTGCTGCATCACATATGTATTGTTAGAGTCAAACCCGTGCGAATCGCTATGATTCTTGCGCTCGCTGTTTTTCTTGCTGCTAATCTTGCGTCCGGGCTCGAACCACCGCAAGGTACCACGTCATCTCAACAGGTTTCGCTCGCATCATCTTCGCCACAGCAGCTTTATCAAACCCTGAGCACGCTGCCCGTCGACGGCGCTCGCGTATTCAATGTTCACAACCTTATCCTGCGGCGAGATGGCGTCTCGTTCACTTTTACCGATGGCACGCTCGGATTTCTCGCCCCGGCCGACGGGCGTACGTCGGGAGCTGTTTTTACGGGTCATGGACGCGTATTCGCTCTCCCGCCCGACCAAGCCGAACGCGCTTCGGTCCTGCGTTTTTTGAAAGTTCCCTTGGTTGATGTTGAATTCTCGCAAGCGTATCTGCGCTTCGACGACGGCACTGCCCAGGAAATCCAACGGGATCTCGTCGAGCAAAAAACAGCGCCATCCAGCGATCCAACTTTTGTCCAGAATTGGAATCCAATTGTCGCGAAGCTCGATCCCGGATCGTCGCTTCGAATCATTCAAGATTGGCTTTCTGCCGTGCCGCGTCCGTTTTTCTACGCAGCGCTCAATTCGAACGTCATTGGCGCTTTCGACGTGGTCATTGACGAGCGTCATACGGAAACCGTGCTGATGGGTCAGCCCCACGACGCCAATGGAGCGACACTCTTCGACGTCTGGACATCGTTTGCGGCGCCGAATGCGCCGCCTTACGAAGAAGAATCTCTGCCCATCGATTACGCGGTTGACACCACGATCGCCGAAGATCTTAGCCTGACGGGCTTTACCACAATTCATTGGAAGGAGCTGCGCTCCGGAGAACGCGTCATTGAGCTGGAGCTGTCCCGCTTTCTCCACGTTTCGAGCGTCACTGACGCAGCCGGCCAGCCACTCGTCTTTTTTCAGAATCAAGATCTGCGCCGCCAGCAAATTGCGCGTCGTGGCAATGACATACTTTTCGTCGTGCTGCCCACAGTCGCGACGGCTGGCGCGGAATATCGTTTACGAGTGGCGTATCAAGGAACGGTTATCCAGGACGCGGGCAACAATGTGTATTTCGTGGGCGCGCGCGGGAGCTGGTATCCGCACCTGGCCGGGCAGGAGCGGTTCTCTTCGTTTGATTTGAATTTCCACTGGCCGAAACGCCTCACCCTGGTCGCCACCGGCCATCAAACGGAAACCGCGGTGGACGGCTCCGAGCGAAGCGGCCATTGGCAAAGCACGCAGCCCATGTCAGTCGCGGGCTTCAACCTCGGTGACTACGCCGAGCAAACCGTCGCGGGCAAGCCGGAGATCGCTCTTTACGCGAATCAGGAACTCGAACAGGCAATCGTCGCGCGCCTGCAGCAAAACGCCGCCTCCAGCCTGCCTCCGGGCGCGTTGCCTGGGCGGGTTTACGGAACGGAAAATCTCGGTTCCGCAATAATGCCTAATCCTCCGGCGGTGCTCAAGAAGCTCGGAAGCAGATTGCTGGACTCGGTTCACTATTACGAAACCATCAACGGACCGTTTCCGTTTTCAAAGCTCGATGTCTCGCAAATTCCCGGCTCGTTCGGCCAGGGTTGGCCCGGCCTGCTTTACCTTACGACGCTCGTTTTTCTGCCGCCCGCGGCGCAGCAGCAGGCCGGCGTAGCGGAGCGCGCACAAGAAGAAATCGCGCAGCTTGTTCCGTTCCATGAAGTGGCTCATCAGTGGTGGGGCAACGTGGTGGCTCCGGCAAGCTATCGCGATTTTTGGCTCGAAGAAGCGATGGCCGATTACCAGTCATTGATGTACGACGACTCGCACAATCCGGGCAAACATGAACTCCAAAATTGGCTCGCGCGATATCGCGACATTTTGTTGGCGAAGGCGCCGGGCACCGATGCGGCCATCGAAGAGGCCGGGCCGCTCGATTTCGGTTATCGCCTGGATTCGTCCAAGACGCCGGATGCGTACAACACAGTCGTCTACGACAAAGGCGCGTGGGTGATTCACATGCTGCGCGAGATGTTGCGCGACTCGAAATCCAGGAATCCCGATGCGCGTTTCGGCAAAATGTTGCGCTACGTCCTCAGCGAGCATCGCTTTCAGTCGCTCTCCACCGCGCAATTCCAGAAAGCCGTGGAGCGCTTCATGACGCCGTCCATGGATCTGGAAGGCAGCCATTCGATGGACTGGTTTTTCGACGAGTGGGTGCGAGAAACGGGGATCCCTGCTTACAGCGTGGATTATCAAGTCCGCGCGCGCGGCGGCAGGTTCGAGGTCGAAGGCACGCTGCAGCAGAACAGTGTGCCCAATGTCTTCACCGAATCTGTGCCGATTTATGCCGCGCACGCGCAGGGGAAACTTGAACTGCTTGGCCACGTCATCACAACGGGGCCCGTAACCAAATTCCACTTCGCCGCGCGCCAGCGCCCTTCGCGTTTAGTGATTGATCCCGAACACACAATCCTCTGCCGCACAAAATAGCGCATGGCGACTAAGTGTGTTCTAGCGGAATTTGTATGTGAGGCTATCTCAAATTCAGCCTATGCGTGGAAGTGGCCCGCATGGCGAATTTCCTTGCGGTAATCGGGCGCGGAAATTTCCACCGTGCGGCACATTTCAAACAGTCGTGAACGGATGCGCATGCCCACACGTTCAGTCAGGGAATCCTCGGTCGACGGTGGCCGCACAGAGGTGTTTCGCATTCCTGTGGAGGCGGAACCGGGCGCAGGCGGAACGGGCACATCGAGAAAATTCGTGGTGAGCAAAGTGACGCGGTGGTCGTTGTAGCGCGTATTCAGAATGTGGCCCACCGTTTCCAGCGCCCATGCAGACGGCTTCGACGAGCCCAAATCATCGAGCAACAGCACTTCCGTTGTCAATACCGGCTCGAGGACGCTCATCTCCGTTGAATTGCTTTCCGGGTTGTAACTGTCCTGAATTTGTTTGAGCAACTCGCGATAATCGTAAAAGAGTCCCGAGTGGCCGCGCAGGATAATCTCCTCGAGCGCCGCAACCGCAAGGTGCGTCTTGCCCACGCCGCACGTCCCCATCAACAAGAGCCCATGTTCGGTGCCAACCGGGAAATTACGCGCGAAACCATGCACCTCGAGTTTCGCCTGAAGCAAACTGCGGTTCCAAGCCGCTGCTTCAGTCCCGGAGTAGCCGAGATCCGTATCGAAGCTCTCAAAATTGCAATGCTGGTAGCGCTTCGGCAGTCGGGCGCGTTCCAGAATGCGCGAGTGGCGGTCGCCTACCGTGCAATCGCAAGGCACGGCCCAGACAGTTTTGGGCTCGCCGGTTGCAGAGCCGACGTGCGCCCCATCCGCCGCGGCGAAGGCACGCGCTTCCTGATTCGACCCGGGCTGCTCGACAACTTTCCAACCTGTGCCGCTGCAATTCGGACAATCTTCTCGTGCCATGCCGCAAGGATATGCGCTGCTCGTGCCCAGCGCAAGCAGATGCCTGTGCATCGCTGTGGAACCTGTGGATACCGAACCGCCCGGGGCGGTTTCTTGGCCGCAAGCCACACGGCGATGCGGTTACCTTGCGCTGCTCAACCAAATATCGGCGCCGATGGCCCGGCGCTTGTCCACATCCGAGAATTATGACTTCGTGTTATAATTGGTTTGCATTTCGAAGAAGCCCGGATTGCGTTGCCGCCTTTCTGGCCAGTTTCTGGCTGTTCGCCTATCCGCCTTCCTCGCCTTACTGGATGCATCACATTTTTCGATTCAAGAGAGAAGGAGATTGGGGAGCATGAAGAATTTGTTTGTCGGGAACATGAGTTTCCAAACGACAGAGGCGGATTTGCGCGCGCTGTTTGCGCCGTTTGGAACGGTCACGCGCGTTCATCTGGCGATGGATCGGGAAACCGGCCGCGCCCGCGGATTCGCGTTTGTCGAAATGCCGAATGACGCGGAAGCGGCCAAGGCGATTGCCGGATTAGACGGCAAAGAAGTGGGCGGGCGAAATTTGAAAGTGAATGAAGCGCGACCGAAAGGCGAAGGCCGCGCCCCCGAACGCGGTGGTGGTCCAGGGCGCAGCGGCGGGGGCGGCAATCGTGGCGGAAATCGCGAGCGGTTCTCGAATGAGGACTATCGCGAAGCGGCACGTCAGCCGCGCGAGCCGCGCTGGTAACCACAGGCGTCTTTTTCAACGGCCGGGCGGGCTTTGCCGGGGATTCGGTTGCCCTCGTAATTTAGAACGCGGCCTTCGCGCGAATTGCTCCCGTATCTTTCATTGGGAGAATCGCTGAGGGCTGTAACGCGAACTCAAGGAGCTTTTATGGCGACACGATCGAAATCCACATTTCAGAAGCGCCAGAAGGAAATGAAGCGCCAAGAAAAACAGCGCATGAAGGCCGAACGTCGCGCGCAGAAAAAACTTGCTCCTCGCGCCGAAGGCGACGCTCCCATCGAGAACATCACGAGCGAAAACATGTTTGACGATCCCGATATCGTCCCCGCCGATCCCTGGCCCCAGGGTTAACTGCCAGCGGGCCGGCCCCGCTTTCGCGCTGCGTGATGGCCTGCGCCATCCATTTCCCAAACTGAAATCGAGCCGCCTTTGCGCGGGGAACTGAAAAGTTTCCCCGCCGTGCGCGTAATTTCGGCTCGCACCCCTCCATTATTCTGTGGTAATCCAGTTCCATGGCCAATCGCACCTTTCGACCGGGAGACTCGACCATGGTTAAGCCTGACAGGCGCCATCGCTGGTTTTATCCGCACTCGTTGAGCATCATCTGCGGCGGCATTCTGATTTTATGGATTTGTCTTTACACCGTTTCGAATCCCGCCTCTCATCTCGGCTCGTTTTTCGGAAATGCGATTGCAGACTGGTCGGGGGTGGTCGTTATGCTACTCGCCACGAAGTATTTGTACGAAAAAGGCTCAGCCGAAAGCCGCCGCCTGCCCAAAACCGCGCTGCGCCCGGCCTTGGAGATTTGCCGTGACCATTCCTTGAGCATTTTCCTAATCGTCACGGGGATCGGCTGGGTGGTGCTCTTTGCCCACATGGACACGGAAAGTAGATGGGGCCAAGTGGTGGGAAATATCGTCTCTGAATGGACGCAAATCTTCGGCGTGGTGCTTTTCACCAAACGCTTCATCGAGCGCCACTCAAAGGAAAGCACTCGCTGATTGCCCGAAAAATTTACTTTTCGATGCGAATTGCCTTTGGAGGCATGGCGCGTACGATGGCATTGCGCACCACGTGGCGATCTGCGGCGCTGAAGCCCTTGGCCAGTTCGCCGCGAACGAAGCCGATAAACGCTTCCATCTGTTGCTGCATGTCGGACATTTTGTCGCGCATGTTCAGGATGATTTCGATCCCGGCGAGGTTGACGCCCATGTCCCGCGTCAGCGTGAGGATCACTTCGAGGCGCTCGAGGTCCTGGTCCGTATAGAGCCGCGTGTTTCCCTGCGAACGTGATGGTTTCAGCAGGCCCACGCGTTCATAGAGCCGCAGCGTTTGCGGATGCAACTTGTAAAGCTCCGCGACGGCGCTAATCATGTAGCCGGCTTTCGCTCTTTTTCTTTGCTTCGGCATTTATCTTCCCATGCTGCCAGTCACCGCGTGGTTCGGTGCGCTCATAATGACGCACGCGAGAAAATTTCGTGGCGCGGGTCTTCCGTGTCATGCTTCGCCAAATCGCGAAGCAATTGCCGCACACGCTCATCCTCGGGCCGCGGCGCCACAATGCGTACTTCGACAAGCTGGTCGCCGCGATGTCCCGGTCGCCGTACGGAAGGCGCGCCTTTTTCGCGCAATCGCAAGACCTTGCCGCTGTTTGTTCCGGGAGGAACGCGGACCTGCGCGCGCCCGTCGATCGTGGGCACTTCAATTTTCGCCCCCAACGCGGCCTCCGAAACGGTTACAGGCACAACGGTGTAAAGATCGTCGCCTCGCCGCTCGAAAAACGGGTGCGGTTCCACGCGCGTGATGATGTAAAGATCCCCCGGAGGCGCTCCGTGCGTTCCGGCATTGCCGCGGCCGGCCACGCGAAAGCGCGAGCCCGTTTGGGCGCCGGGCGGAATGCGAAAATCAATTGTGTCGGAACGGCGCACGCGCCCTTCGCCGCCACACGTGCGGCAGACCGTATGCAGCCTGCCCGAGCCGCCGCAACGCGGACAACTAATCTGGAACCTCATACGCCCGCTTACTTGCGTCGCCTGGCCCGTGCCTCCGCACCCGGGGCATACCTGTTGGCTTGTGCCGGGAGCCGAGCCCGTTCCATGGCACGCGGGACATGCGTCGAGACGCGTGATGGTGATTTTCTTCACCGCGCCGTGCATCGCTTCCGCGAATTTAATATCGATTTGATATTCCAGGTCGCTGCCAGGCTCGGCTTCCTGCTCGGCATGCGCTGCGTTCGCGCCGCGAAACACCTGGCTGAAGAGGTCCCGAAAACTGGTGCCGCCGGCGCCGCCAAAATCAAATCCGCCAAAATCAAAATGGACATCTTCCGGCGCGCCAGCCGCACCCCCTGCCCCGCCCGGCGCTCCGCCATAATTCGGAGTGTTGAAACCGAACTGGTCATACATCTGGCGCTTTTTCGTGTCCGAAAGCGTCTCGTACGCTTCCTGTATTTGCTTGAATTTTTCTTCCGAGGATTTATCGCCGGGGTTCAGGTCGGGATGATATTTACGCGCAAGTTTGCGGTAAGCCTGGCGGATTTCCTTCAGCGGGGCTTTGCGCGGTACGCCCAGCAGTTCGTAGTAATCCTGTTTTGTTGTGGTCGGCATTTTGCGTCCGTGACCTTACAGGTTCCGATTCCGGACTTGCGGCAGTGCGAAAATTGCCGCAAACGAAAATGGGGAATTGGTCTCTATTTCAAAGCTTCGCCCAGCGCGCGTTCCACTCGTTGAGTTCTTCCGCTTCGTGCGCCAGTTCCTCGCGTTTGCGGCGCTGGTCATCACTATTGCGATTGACCATTGATAATTCTTTCTGGTTCGCATACTGGACCCAGAGGTCGATCATCCCTATCCTCTGCTGCACGGCCTCTGGCTCCGAGCGAAAGCGCATCAACGCACCAGAAATCTCCACCGAGCGCGGACGAAACTCCGCCGCCGCATCGTGCTTCGTCTCATAAAACAACCGCCGCCAGTCCGCTGAAGGCGAGCCCGTCAGCATCACCTGCACCAAATAATAGTTGTCCCGGACTTTCTGCACCGCCTGTGGCGGCCCGGATCGCTTGATTCCCGTGGTCGTATCCAACCGTTCCCCCTCTTTCTAATTGATGTTCGCGGAACTCCGGCAGCGCTCAATGACGCCGCCGGAGCGCCGCTGATGACTATGGGGCGATTAGTTTGGCTTCTTCGACTCGTCTACGTCGACAAATTCGGCGTCGACCACGTCTCCTTGGCCGCTCGAACCGCTGGAAGCCGGACCCGCTGTGCCTGCGTTGCCGTCAGGAGTCCCGCCCGGGCTGCCCGCCGCTGCACCCGCAGCTGACGTCGCCTTGTACATCGCCTCCGCCAACTTATGCGAAGCCTTGGTCAAGTCCTCGGCCGCTTGATTGAGCCGCTCGACGCCGCCCTCCGCAAGCGCGCGCTTCGCCGCCTCGACTGCCTCTTCCGCGGCCTTCACGTCCGCTTCGGCCAGCTTGTCGCGATTTTCGCGGATCAGCTTCTCGGTCTGGTAAACCAGATTGTCGCAGCGGTTGCGCGCCTCGGCCTCGGCGATTTTCGCCTTGTCTTCATCCGAGTGCGACTCCGCTTCCTTGCGCATCTTCTCGGCCTCTTCTTTACTTAGGCCGGACGAAGCCGTGATGGTGATTTTCTGCTCCTTATTCGTCGCCATGTCCTTCGCCGACACGTTCAAAATACCGTTCGCGTCGATGTCAAACGTCACTTCGACTTGCGGCATTCCGCGCGGAGCCGGCGGCAGCCCGATCAGGTGGAATTTCCCGAGCGTGCGGTTCCCGCTGGCCACGGGCCGCTCGCCCTGCAGCACGTGGATCTCGACCGAAGTCTGATTGTCCGCGGCAGTCGAGAACATTTCTGCTTTGCGCGTCGGAATGGTCGTGTTGCGCGGGATCAGCACCGTCATCACCCCGCCCATGGTTTCAACGCCCAGCGACAGCGGCGTTACGTCGAGCAGCAAAATATCCTTCACTTCGCCACCAAGCACTCCGCCCTGAATCGCCGCACCGACTGCAACCACTTCGTCCGGATTGACGCCCTTGTGCGGCTCTTTCCCGTTGAACAAGTTCTTTACGATGTCGACGACCCGCGGAATGCGCGTTGAGCCTCCGACGAGCACCACTTCGTCGATCTTGTCCGGCGTGACTCCCGCGTCGGAAAGAGCCTGTTTCACGGGCCCGACGGTGCGCTGGAGCAGGTCTTCCATCAATTGCTCAAGTTTCGCGCGCGTCAATTTTTGCTGCAAATGCTTCGGCCCGGATTCGTTCGCCGTGACGAACGGCAGATTGATTTCCGTCTCCACCAATTGCGACAACTCAATCTTCGCCTTTTCCGCGGCTTCCTTCAGGCGCTGGATGGCCATGCGGTCTTTGCTCAGGTCGATGCCTTGCTCTTTTTTGAATTCCGCGATCATCCAGTCGACGATCCGCTGATCAATATCGTCTCCGCCCAAATGCGTATCGCCATTGGTCGACTTCACTTCGACCACGCCTTCGCCTACTTCCAGGATCGAAATATCGAACGTTCCGCCGCCCAAGTCGTACACGGCAATCGTCTCGTCTTTTTTCTTGTCGAGTCCGTACGCCAGCGCCGCCGCGGTCGGCTCATTGATGATGCGCAGCACTTCGAGGCCCGCGATTTC
>DAHUXN010000044.1 GCA_027307115.1 Acidobacteriota bacterium | reverse complement strand
TCCGCCTTCGAGCAAATTCTGCGATCGCCAAACACCACTTTCTCCGGAGCAACCTGCAAAATGTGCGCCGCGATTTTCGACAATTTGTCGCGGAGTTTTTCGAGGCACTTGTACATCGCCGTGCCGCCGACAGCCGTGGCTCGGCTGCCAAATGTGCCAATGCCGTAGGGCACTTCGCTGGTGTCACCGTGCACGATGAGGACATCGTCCGGCGCGATGCCGAGCATGTCGGCGGCAATTTGCGCGAAGCTAGTTTCCTGGCCTTGGCCGTGCGGCGAAGAACCGGTGAGCACTTTCACCTTCCCGGTCGGCTCGATGCGCACCGTGCCGCTTTCCCAGCCACCGGCGGGCATGGCGCTCGACGGGCCCATCGCGCAGATTTCGACGTAACTCGAAACGCCAATACCCACGAGCTTGCCAGTCTTCTCCCAGTTCTTTCGCGCCGCTGCCTGCTCTTTGCGAAGTTTCGCGTAGCCGGAGGATTTGGCCGCAGCGTCCAAGCATTTTTCGTACGCGGCCGTGTCGTAAATCAGGCCGGTGGGCGTGGCGTAGGGAAAATCCTTCGGAGACGGAAAATTCTTGCGACGGATTTCAAGCGGGTCTTTCTTCAATTCCGCGGCGACAATATCCATGGCGCGTTCGATGAAATACGTGGCCTCGGGACGGCCCGCGCCGCGATACGCGTCAGTGGCCATTTTATTTGTGAGCGCTCCGGTGATTTCGACGCGAATGGCGGGAATCTTGTAGCTGCCGCAAAGCATCAGGCCGGTGAGCGTGGGAATTAGCGGAGTCAAAAGCTGATAATAGGCGCCGAGGTCGGCGATGATTTTGTAGCGCGCGCCGAGGATGGTACCGTCGCGCTTGACGGCGAGTTCAACGTAATTGATGAAATCGCGTCCGTGAATCGTGGCCTGAAAATTCTCGCGGCGGGACTCGATCCACTTCACCGGCTTGCCGATTTTCATTGCGAGATGCGCGCAAAGCGCTTCTTCCGCGTAGACGTTCAATTTGCTGCCAAAGCCGCCGCCGACTTCCGGCGTGATGAGGTGAATCGAGGTCTCCGAGAAACCGAGCATCGCGCCAACTTGCGTGCGGACGAGATGCGGAATCTGCGTGGAAGTCCAGACGGTCAATTTGGGCTCGCCCGGGTCGAACGTGGCGACGACGCCGCGCGGCTCCATGGCCATGGGAATCAGGCGCTGATTGACCATGCGCTGCTTGATAATTTTGTCGGCCTTTTTGAACGCGGCCGCGACGTCGCCGCCCTCGAGTTCCCAGCGATAGGCGACGTTGTCAGCGAAATTGTCATAGAGCTTTGGCGAGCCTTTGGCGATGGCCTTTTCGGGGTCAACGACGGCGGTCAGAGGTTCGTAATCGACTTCGACGAGATCGACGGCATCGCGCGCCGCGTAGCGGTCGTTTGCGACAACGACGGCGACCGGCTCGCCGACAAAGCGTACTTTGTCCGTGGCGAGGACGTTGCGAACGGCGGGCTTCATGTCTGGGATTTGCGCCGCGCACGGCACGGGACCGATGACGCCGCGGAGGTCTTCGCCCGTGAGAACCGCGACGACGCCTGGGGCGGATTTTGCTTTCGAAACGTCCACCGAGCGGATTTTGGCGTGCGCGTACGGGCTGCGCACAACGGCCATGTAGTGCATGTTCGCGAGTTGAATGTCGTCGACGTAATGCGCGAGACCTTGAATCAGGCGCGGGTCTTCTTTGCGCTTCATCGGCCTGCCAACGTATTTTGCCGCCGTCGCCATGGTTGACCTCCAAAACCGAGTGTGGTCGAAAGGAACTTTCTTCAGGGGCTAAAGCCCCGATTGAGTTCCGCCTTTATGTCGGAGCTGAAGCTCCGACCCCCTAAAAACCGCGTGTGCGGGCGTCAGCAAAAAAACACCGCAATTAGCGCGTTACCGGGCCTTGGCCTGCATTCTTGTTGCCGCGTACTGAATTGCTTCCACAATGTTCTGATAGCCGGTGCACCGGCACAAATTGCCGCTCAGGGCGCCCCGAATTTCGGACTCGCTGGACTTGGGATTCTCGTTGAGCAAAGCGACCGCGGTGAGAATCATTCCCGGAGTACAATAGCCGCACTGCAAGCCGTGCTTCTCCCAGAAACCCTCCTGCATGGGATGAAGGCCGCCATGGCCGTTGGAGCCGTTCGGCTTCCAGGTCGCGGCCAAGCCCTCAATGGTGGTGACTTCGGCGCCATCGGCCTGCGCAGTGAGCATGGTGCAGGATTTCACGGCCTTGCCGTCGAGCAGTACAGTGCAGGCGCCGCAGAGACTGGTCTCACAACCGACGTGAGTGCCAGTAAGGCCCAGCGTGTCCCGGAGATAGTGCACGAGCAACAGGCGCGGCTCGACTTTGTTCTCGTGTTCTTTGCCGTTCACGCTGATTCGGACATCAATGGCCATGGCGCGCCTCCGCGAGGTATTTCCCGGGTGTTTAACTCGGCTTCTAAATGGGATTTGAAAGTTACTCCCGAGGCGCGAAAATATCAAGGCGTCAGACTGCGTTTGTGATCTAAGGGAGTGCTGCGCGGGCTTCGGGTTGGCGTCGAGCGCGGAGCCGCAGGACTTTCCGTTGGTTGGCTTCGAGGACTTCGAACTGCAAGCCGTCGTAATCGAGTTTTTCGCCAGCCTCAGGGACATGGCCGGCGATGTGATTCAGCAGGCCAGCGACCGTCGCGGCCGTGGATTCGACATCTCGGTCATTCAAGTGGATGCCAAACAACTCCTCGAGCTTTTCCACCGCCAGACTGCCGCGAAGAACCATGCTGCCGGAACTTTCGCGAATGACGTCGGGAACCGGCTGGCGATCCTCTTCGCCAATTTCGCCGACAATCTCCTCCACCAGATCTTCGGCAGTAACAATCCCCGCCATCGAACCGTACTCGTCAATCACGATGGCCATTTGCTGGCTCTTGCGCTGCATTTCCTTGAGCAGGCTGGAGCCCATTTTCGCCTCCGGGACAAAGAGCGCGGGACGCACGAGCTCACGCACCGTGCGCTGGGCGGATTCGCTTTCCGGGACTTGCAAAACATCGCGCGCGATCACGATACCGATAATTTCATCGAGATTGTTTTCATAAACGGGCAGACGTGAAAGTTTGGCTTCGACCAATACGCGGCGCAATTGTTCGATGCTGGCGCTTGCGGGAATGGCGACGACGTCGGGGCGCGGAGTCATCACTTCCCTGACGCGTTTGTCGCTGAATTCGACAACCTGCTCGATCAGTCGCGCTTCATCTTGTTCGAGGATGCCCTGTTCCGTGGCCGCGTCGACAATGGCCTCGATAGCGTGCTGGTCATCGGGGACTGCATCGCTATCGGGCTCGTCGGAAATATGCAGCAGGGATATGGCAAATTCGAGGACGGCTTGAATCGGCCAAACCAGCCAGGCGAAAAGCCGGATGATTGGCAAAATCGGAATCAGCCACTTGCCCCGGGTTCGCGCGAGCAGCAGCGCGGGGAAAAATTGCATTCCCACGATGACTTCGAGGCCGAGGAAGAAAATCATCTCGGCGACGATTTGCCAGGTTTCGCCGGCGAAGAGTATGACGGCGCGCGCCGTGAGTACGGAGACGACCACGAGCCAGAGACGCGCCAGAAGGTTAAACGTCCCTGCCGCGCGGAAACGGGCGATTCTCAAACGCGGCTCGATTTCGGCTACGTAAGCGTCCAGATTTGCGTGCGCCGGCCCGGCGACCACGCGGCCCAGTTGCCGGTAAATGCGGTCGAGATACGCGAAGACCGTGAGGCCCGCGGCAAGCACCAGAATTCCGATGGTGTAATAAAGCAAGCCCATTTATTATTGAATCCCCAGTTGGCGGCGCAAACGCAGCTCAAGCCGCTCCATTTGGCCGGTGTCAGTTTCGTGATCGTATCCCAATAAATGAAGAAGGCCGTGAAGCATCAGAATGTGCATTTCATCATCGAACGCGCGGCCGGATTCGCGCGCATTGCGCCGTGCGACGGCAGGCGCGATGGCAATGTCGCCCAAATAAGAACTGTTGCCATTCGCCAAAGAATGCGGGCTGCGCGACGATTTAGAAACCCTTCGCGTGACGCGCTTTTTTCTTGCGCCCGCTTCCGCTGGGAACGACAGCACGTCCGTGGGCTTCGCTTTGCCGCGATAGAGGCGATTCCAGCGAGCGATCTGCGCGTTGGTGACCAGGCATACGGTGGCTGCGCCGGGGGAAATATGCAAAAGCCTGGAGACACGAGCGAAGAATTGCTCCAACGAAGGAGAAGCAACAGATACACGTCTCTGGCGGTTGATGACCATGGGAGTGGAATTAATCCGCTTTGCCGCGACGGCCGGATTCGCGCGACTGATTATTGGCCGCGGCGCGATTGCCGTGCTGCCCGCCGTCATATTCTTCGTAGGCCTTGATGATGCGCTGAACCAGGTTGTGGCGCACGACGTCGCGTTCATCGAAATGAACCACGGCGATGCCCTCGATCTTGCCCACCACGTCAAGCGCTTCGACGAGGCCGGAGCGGCGCTCGGCGGGCAAATCGATCTGCGTAACGTCACCAGTGATTACGGCCTTGGAGTTGAAGCCGAGGCGCGTGAGGAACATTTTCATCTGCTCGCTGGTGGTGTTTTGCGCCTCGTCCAGAATTACGAAAGAATCGTTCAGCGTGCGGCCGCGCATGAAGGCGAGCGGCGCGACTTCGATGATGTCCTTCTCGAGGAAGCGTTCGAGTTTGTCGGCTTCGAGCATGTCGTGGAGGGCATCGTAGAGCGGACGCATATAGGGATCAATCTTCTCCTGCAACGTGCCGGGCAAAAAGCCGAGGCGCTCGCCGGCTTCGACAGCGGGACGCACGAGGATGATGCGGTTGACCTGCTTCGTCAGGAGCGCGGAGGCGGCCATGGCGACGGCCAGATACGTCTTGCCTGTTCCGCCGGGGCCAATGGCGAACACCATATCGTATTGCTCGAGCGCCTCCATGTAACGGCGCTGATTGGAGCTTTTCGCGGTGATGGGTTTTTTACCGAAGGCGCGCGGACGCACGTGCTCGATGGCACCGCGCATCGAGAATTCCGGCTCTTCGTGGGCCATACGCAACATCGCTTTCACCTGTGCGCTCTCGATTTTACGCCCTTCGCGGATCAATTGATTGTAATCGTTCAAGAACTTAGCGGCGCGGCCCACCTGGGCGGGAGCGCCTTCGATTTCAAGGTCGCTGTCGCGCAATTGCGTGGTTACGTGGAGAGTCGATTCGAGGAGCTTGAGATTTTCGTCGTAGGTGCCGAACAAATCGGCGACGTCCCCTGACATCCTGACAGTTTGTCTCATCTAGGTAGGTAGCTGCTGATACACTGCGGCACACTCCGTTTGCGCCGTGAGGATACGTTACAGGAGTAGAACGCGGCGGTCAAGACATCGCCACTTATACCGCTTGCTATCAGAAAGATACCGCGCCGCCGCATCGGCGATTCCTGCAAATCTACTGCGTCGCGCTGGGAAAGGCCACTTTCGGGACAGCACGCTCCGCGGGAGATGCCGCGAAGTATGCATCGTTGCGCTGGAAGCCCGCCCAACGCGCGAACGTGCTGTTTGGAAACGTGCCTATGAAAGTGTTGTAGTCCTGAATCGCGTCGTCATAGCGCTTGCGTTCGACGGCGATGCGATTCTCAGATCCGGCCAATTCGTCCTGAAGCTGCAAAAAACTCTGGTTGGACTTGAGCTGAGGATAATTCTCGGTGAGCGCGAGCACCTTGACGAGCGCGCTATCGAGCTGGCCGTTGGCCGCGATTTTGTCTTTCGGAGTTTGGGCGTTCATCAAGTTGGCGCGCGCGTTTGCGACGGCGGTGAAGACAGTGACTTCCTGCGCAGCGATGCCCTTCACGGTGGCAACAAGGTTGGGGATCAAATCGGCGCGGCGTTCGAGCACGACATCCACCTGCGCCCAGTCGGACTTGACCGTTTCGTTCTTGCGCACCATCTGATTTCGTGCGCTGATGTACATTCCCCCCACGATAACGATAAGCAGGACGATGACGCCCAGCACCGCCCATCCCTTTTTCATTTTGCTCCTCCGCGAAAATCGTGCACGGCGCCAAATCTTCCGTGCGCCCGTGAGTTTTAGAAAGTGCCCTCAAAACGCCGGTCGACCAGGTTGGTCATGCGCTCGACCAGTTCGACGAACCCGCGCAAAGTCTCCTGAGCATCCACGTCGGAAGGCTTTCGCTTGCCTTCGCGCACATCGAGAATCGCGCGAAAAGCGTCGGACTTGCTGTCTACGAGCGCCGCAGCCCGGTCGACAACTTCGCGCTTGGAAGCGGGAGCAGGCTCCCCGAATGCCAGCAGCGCGTGGCGAAACAAAGTGACGAACGCCGAGACCGATGCGTCCATCAGACTCACCACCAGGCGGTCCTTGGGCGGCACCGACAAAATACCGTGACGCAGGCGCACCATATTGGTGCGCAGTTCGCGTTCCACCTGCAATTTGTGCAGGTTCGTGGGAACGTTGAGCATGGAGAAAAAATCGTCGCCGTAAATCATTCTGTGGTTCGTCTTCATGTCGAGCAATTCAATGGCAAAAATATCGGCGGAGGCGCGCAGTTCCTCTGGCGTGAACACCTGCGGCGCGTCGAACCCTTTTCGTTTCCACCAGGCGACCGTCTCGTGGAGAGCTTCGAGCTCCGGCGTGCCGGTGCGTTCGAGAATGCAGAGGATGTTGATATCCGAGTGCTGCTTGCGGTATTCGCCCGTCACGGCGGAGCCATAGAGAACGATGGCTTTTAAATTCGGGCCAGCCGCGTGTTGCAGCTTCTCTTTCAACTGTTGCAGCAATTCTTCCATCGCACCGCCGCTTTCTGCCTGGCACGCCTACCGTAACATCAAAAGCCCAACTGCAGATTTCTCTTCCGGTCGAGATACGACCGAAACTTGGACTGACAATTTGCGGATTTTTTCGCAAGCAGCAAAAACTATCTTGCCGCGGCGTTCATCACCAACTGCCGCTGGCACCGCCGCCACCGAACGACCCGCCGCCAAAACCGCCGAATCCCCCGCCTCCTCCAAATCCGCCGCCGCCCCAGGAACCTCCGCCCCAGTTCCCGCCTCCGAAATACCACGGAGTGCCCGCCCACCACACGCCGTGCCCGCGGCGGCCGTACTTGCGTCCCGCGCGCATGCGCATGAGCAGGCCGAGGAGCGGAAAGAACAATAACATCATAATGGAGAGCAATGGCACTGCGATGTTCCGCGCTGTGAATGGCGGTGGGGGAGTTTCGGCGCCCATCGGATTGTTCTGCGATTCTTGCGCCAACGCGTCGAGCTTTACGCCACGGTCTCTTGCAATCACGGCGGCTATGCGTTCGGTGAGCAGCAACACCGCGCCGCTGTAGTTCCGGATTCTAAGCTGCGGCTGCGCTTCCCTGCCAAAACTTCCCACGAGTCCATCGGGCAGGATGGGTTCGAGGCCGTAGCCGACTTCGATGCGGTATTCGTGCTCGTTGGGAGCCAGCAGAATCATCACTCCGCGGTCTTTTTGCTTGGGGCCAATTCCCCAACGCGTGGCGAGATCGACGGAGTAATCTTCAATGGATCTGCCTTCCAAGGAACGCACGGTGACGACAGCGATTTGCGCCTGCGCCTTGCGGTCCACTTCCTGGCAGAGGGCGTCGATGGCCTTTCTAGAATCGGGAGCGAGCACGTGGGCGAAATCGTTGACGTATCCCTGAGGCCGCAGCGATCGCGGGTTCTGTGCCCGCGTGACTGCGGCGAAAAACGTGGCCACGAGACACACGGCCGCGAACGGCGCCAGATAACTGAATCGCCGCGCTGCCTTCGAAGATTGCCACCGCATTGGCATCGCTGAGATGAATCTATAGCTTTGGGCGATAAAAAGTCACGCGAAACCGCATCCGCGTCGCGCCATCTTAGGCTGTCTCCGCTACGACGTCAAAGCAGGAAATGTAAGGCAAAGCTGAAGCAAATAAACATTGCGTAATAGGCGGCAATATCGTGACTTGTTATTCAAGCGCGTGTGGTCGGGAGAGTGTTGCTGTATCGCTCAAGTCCCATTGACACGAGTGGGGAGGGCCAGCCACACTAAACCCAATACTCGAAGGAGTTTCATCGATGGCAAAGTGCCCCGCCTGCAATCACGACGTGCGCACGCCACTTTTCCTTAACTTGGATGCGTGGAGGCACCTCGTCTGCCCCCATTGCCAGGCAAGACTGGAAATGAAACCACCGCGCTCGATTGTGTTAGGCCCGCTGATCGCACCCTTTTTTGTGTTCGCCCGGGAGGGCCGCGTCTTCGAGATCATTGCGTTCGTATTCATGTTCGTAACCGTCTTCCTTCTTCTGTTGGAAAGCCTCCGCCCTAAAGTGCAGCTCCGGAAGAAGTCTCTGCCCGAGCCCAGCATCCGGCTAAACATCGACGATCCCTCGAATTAGGCTACTACCGACCGACGCGCGAAATCGACGGGTAGTGTCTCAGTTTGAATTTCTGAGCGCAGTCCGTCGGGCGCGTCACGCGATTAAGCAGGAACGTACGTCAACCGAATCAAGCCATCGGCGATTAAATCGCTGGCCACCAGGTGGAGCGGCGGCCGGGGGCCGGCGAAGAATGGCGTGCCACCACCAAGCACGACGGGGCTCAAGTAGAGCCGATACTCATCGATAAGACCAAGGTCGGTCAGAGTACGCGCCAAATCTGGTCCGCCCACATGAATCTCCCCGGCGTGCTGGGCCTTCAACCCACGGACCATCGTCTCGACGTCATCCGCGAAAAGGGTGGCATTAGGCCCAACAGACTTCAGAGAGCGCGACACGACCCACTTTGGCCGGCTCCGCCACGCCGCTGCAAAGTCGCGGTCTTGTGCGTCCCAGTCCGCAAGGTCGTCGTCCCAATAACGCACTACCTCATACATGCGGCGGCCGTAAACAAAGCCGGTCAGGCCACGCACCAGCTCGAGGAAGTGACGGAAGGCCGCAGGTACAGGCGGCCCAAGCCTCATGTGGTCGACGTAGCCATCGAGGGACTGGCTCAATCCGTAGACAAGTTTTGCCATGCTGCAAATCTCCTTTCCACGTTCAGAGTAGCTTGAGCCGACGTCGCGCGGAGGTGAGGTTCAACACTATCTCCGCGCCGCATTGTCGGTATGACCATTAACCAGAGGTCCGTTTCCCAATCCCGAGATTCAAACTGAGACACTACCAATAGGCGCGCCAAATTGACAATCGGTGGCCCGTCCGATACTCTTGCTATTCGATTCTAACTTCGAAGGAGCGCTTGATGCCCACGGGCACCGCTGTAAAACAGAAGAAAAGGTCCAAGTCAGTTTTCAAGAATATGCGGCAGACCGAGCATCGCACGGTCACGAATCGCGCCAATCGCACGCGCGTCCGCACGGCCATGCGGCAATATCGCGCGGCGCTCGCCGCAGGCGACGTGGCGAAGGCGGAAAAGATGGTTCCGCAGACATTTTCGGAACTGGACCGCGCCGTCAAAAACCACTCGCTGCCTCGCAACACCGCGAACCGCTACAAGTCGCGTCTGACAATTGCGTTGAACGGCCTGCGCAAAACGAAAAAATCCTAAGAGTTCGCCGCCTTGGCGGGCACAGCCGTGAGGCGCGCAATCAGAAACTCCATTGTGGCACGCGGATTTGGACCGCCGGATTTCAACGCGCTGTCCGCTTCCGCAAGCGCGACAATCCCCTCCAGAAGTTGCTCCCGCGAAACCTTTCGCGCCTGCGCCATCGCGATTCCCGCCGGTTCCGGACGCAGGCCCAAGTCACGCGCCGCTTGAAATTGATTCGTTCCGGGCGGCAATTCCCTCGCTTCAATCAATTTCCGGTACGTCCATGCCAGAGCGCCAACCATTCCCGCCGGCTGCTCGCCTTCGCGCAATAGGCAATCGAAAAAATCCATCGCTGCGCGGCGATCACGCGCCGCGAGGACTTCGGTGAACTTCCAGACAGTGTATTTTCTCGCTGAAACGACCAGAGCTTCGACGTCAGCAGCTTCGATCTTCCTTCCGGTGGCGTAAAGAGATAATTTTTGCAGCTCAAGCCGAATCTTCGCTGGTTCACCATTCACTGCTTCCACAAGTTCTGCTGCGGCAGCGGGATCGATTTCCGCGCCCATTTCGCGAGCCATGTCCGATGCAAACGCCACCATATTTCCGGCTCCCGCCGAGAGCTCGACGACCAGAGCATTTGCCGTGAGCAATTTCGAAACCCAGCGGCGGCCGTCGAGACCTTCCGCCTCGAAAACTACGATCGAAAACGGCGCGGGGTCTTTCAGGTAGGCTTTGAGCGCTTCACCAACTTCTTCGCTGGACTCATCGCCGAGACGCTCGAGCGCTTCCATCCCATCGAGAAAAATAATTTGATGCGGGGAGAGCATGGGGACAGTTTGCGCGCGCTCCAGCATTTCTTCCCAGCCGCCGCCAGAAGCTGACAGTTTCGTCACGGCCCAATCACGCGCAGGCTCGGGAACGAATTTCTCGACAAGCGCCTTGCGGCAGAGGTCACGAAGATACGGATCGGTTCCATGGAGCAGAATCGCAGGAACCGTTTTGCCCTTGGCGATGGTTTGCAGGAAATTGTCGAGTTCGGCCTGGGGCATCAGAAGCCCTCCAAGAGCGCGGAGACCAAATCGGCGGCGAAAGCGCGCGACATGCGGTCCATGGCCGGGTCGCCCTCTTGAAAGAATGTGCTGACGTCGTTCGATATCTGGTATTCGTCGCGAAATACAAAATTGTCGTTGCGATAGACGGTTTTCTTGGTAAATTGATCGACGAGACTGACTTTCATTTTGAGGGTCACGAGCATGGTGGTGACGTGGCCCGAAGTGGCGTCGAAGAGAAGCGGAACCGCCTGGATATCGGTGATTTCACCGTGAAGGACGGCATCGGCACCATCCGCGCGCGGCACCACGCGATATTTCGTGCGGACGAGAAGTTCATGAACGACGGCGTCAGTGACACGCTGCTTGATGCGGTATGTGGGCGTGCGATTGACAAATGCGGGGACGGCGATGGTATGCCAGGTTGACGGCAAACTCGTCGCGCGGCCCGCGACGTGGTAGCCACATCCGCTAGCCAGCCCCAGCACACACGCGAGCGCCGATATGGACTTTGCGAGAGCCACGCGCCGCGAATCAAATCTTGGGAGCAAGCAGCTCCTCCGCGATGCGCACGGCGTTGGCTGAGGCAAGTTGCAAATTGTCCGTCACTCCCCAGAGCCAGATGCCGCCGCTGACATTCTCGTCGCGTTCCGCATGCGCCAAATGAATTTTCGCCTCGCCCGCTACGCTCACGTTCGTTGGCTTTGGCTCGTCCTCCCCAACCAGATGAAAACCGGCCGCAAGGAGCGCGCTGTCGAGTTTCGAGGGTTCGCATTTTTCCGCGAACTCCGCGTAGGCCGCGAAACCGTATCCATAAAAAACGGGCGCCTGAAGCAATTGCACGGCCGGAACCGCGATTCGCCCGCCCAGATACGCGGTTATACCTTTGGCAATAGCACCACGCATTTCCGCAAGGCTCGGCCGGCTTGCCTCGCCGTATCCTGCCAAAAGATTGAACGCGACCTGCGTATCGAAAATTGCCCGCGTGATGGGACGAAACAGCAGCAAATCAGCGGTCTGCCTTTCAAGCTCCTCAACGCCTAGCTGACCGCGTTCGGATACCGGCGGAAAAAACAAGATCGCCAGGCGCGCCGGCGAAAACTTCTTCAGGCCCGCCGCGAGCATGCAGGCAATTATGACCGCGGGCGCTGGAGAAGAAAAAATCCCGCTGCCTTCGGATTTTCTGGCTTTGTGTTCAGGCGGAGCGACGAGCGTGTCCAATTCAGGGATCCAAGGGGCGGCATGCGCCGCTGCGTCCAATGCGCCCGTCAAGTCGATGATCGTCGCGCCCGCATCATGGGCCAGCTTCCAATTGTCGCGGGCTTCGTCAGCGCTGCCTGCGAAGAAAACGAAACGCAAACCATCGAAGCTCTCGCGGTCCATGGGCTTGATGAATGTTGGTTCGCCCGCTGCCTCCGCCAATGTTCCAACCGGGACGCTGGTATCCAGCAGAACAATGTCCGAAGCTGGAAAATTGCGATCCTCGATGACTTCCTTCAGTTCTTTTCCACGCAACGAGGATGCCCCAACGATCGCTATTCGATGGCGGGAATTTTCGCGGGACATGTTCACGTTGAATGCGAAACGGTCCGATGACGCACTTTACGCAGCAACTCGATTACAAGGCCGTGCAAGACGTAGACGGTGGCGATGAGCAGCAGCGTGGCCTCCGAATAACGGAAAATCGCGGCGACAATCAGAGCCATGGCCACCACAGCAAGCGAGGTTCGGCGGCGGCCCCAGTTGATGCCCTTGAAATTGTAATAGCGCACCTTGCTGGCCATCAAAAATCCGAAGAGAAACACCAGCAGCACCCAAACAAGCGACTTGCGCCAATCCTCGATCGGATTCCACATGGCATGCACGACGGCCGCGACCGCACCGGCCGCTCCGGGCGTGGGCAAGCCGACAAAATATTTTGAGCCTCCCGCCATGCCGATATTGAACCGGGCCAGACGCCACGCGCAGAAAATTACGAACACGAAGCTGGCCAGCCATCCGAGTTGCACAATATACGGCGCGAAAAACGATTCGCCGGTAACCACACCCTTGACGCCCCAGCCGAAAGCGAGAAAGGCTGGGGCCACTCCGAAGCTGACAACATCCGCGAGCGAATCGAACTGCTTGCCGAATTCGGAGTTTGCATGCATCAGCCGCGCGACCCTGCCATCGAGCGAATCGAACACAATGGCCGCGCCGATTGCTTTTGCGGCGTTGTCCATGTCGCCCGCACCGCCGCGAAAAGTCTCCAGGATCGCGTAGTAGCCGCAGAGCAAATTGAGGACGGTGAACAAACTTGGCAGCATATACGCGCCGCGGCGCAATTTGCTGTCGCGCGCCGAACGCGGCTCGTCTGCGTCAAATTCCAGCGATTTTATTTCGTCGGTAGCCATCGTGCGATTTGCGTGGCTCCTCCGGCCACGTGCTGCCCGCGTTTGATCAGAATTTCGGCGCTCGCCGGCAGCCATACATCCACGCGCGAGCCAAAGCGAATCATGCCGACGCGTTCGCCAAGCGCCACTTCATCCCCCACTTGCTTCCAGCACACAATGCGCCGCGCCACCCATCCGGCAATTTGCTTGAAATTCATCTCACCGGACGGCGTGGCGATCGTAATTACGTTTTGCTCGTTATCGGCGGACGCCTTCCCGTTCCACGCGGCCATGAATCGTCCTGGATGGTACTCCACTTTCCGAATTTTCCCCGCAACTGGCGCGCGATTGACGTGCACGTCAAAAACGGAAAGGAAAATGCTGACGCGCCTGCCGGCGTGACCATCCAGCTGCTCGTCCACAATCTCGACTACGCGTCCGTCGCCAGGCGAAACCACCGCGCCTGGATCCGTTGGAATCTGCCGCTCAGGGTCGCGGAAGAAGTACAGGACGAAAAGCCCCAGCGCCACCAGAATCGCGGCCCACCACCAACAAAACGCCATCAGGACAAGTCCCAGGATCAACGGCGGCAGGGCAAATCGGTATCCATCCTTCACCATAGGGGACGCGGCACACCTCGTGCAAAGACACTTGCATTGTACGACAGAACAAGACTCTACGGTGCGGGGTTAGCTCGCCCGGCTCTCTCGACGCCGGCGCGCAATAAGCTGCTGCATCTCGTCTTTCAATCGAAGCTTCAATTTCTTGATTTGCGTTTCGAGGAGTATGTCCTCTGAACTGCGGTAGGGCTGACGAATCAATTGGTGGAGTTGCTCTTCGTACCGGGAATGTTCTTGCGCCAGCTTGCGAAACTCAGCGTCGTTCGACATCAAGTCCCCTGGAATTTCCTGAGCCGTCTCGGGCATCCGTTCCCTCCAGGTTGAGATTTGGTCTACATGAGGGAAAGCTACCACAGTTTTCGACTGGACGCCAAACATCTCTCGAGAAAAAGTTTTTACGCGATACCGATTGCCGCGGTTAGCAGGAGAGCGTCGTCCGTTGGATCGCGGTAATAATTAGGGCGCGTGCCGGTGGCGTGGAATCCGTGCGCCTCGTAAAAAGCCGTGGCGGCCATATTCGATGCGCGCACTTCGAGATGCACTTTCTCGATTCCATTGTGGACTGCCCATCGCATCGCTTCGCGCAATAACTGGGTGGCCATTCGTTGTCGGCGTGCCGCGGGAGCCACCGCAAGATTCAAGATTTCCAATTCGTCCACGAGCTTGCGAGCCGCCAGGAAACCGGCGACTCGGCCATCGTTTTCAGCTACCCAGCATGGTGTTGAGTTGTTTGCGGACCTCGTGGCGGCCAGTAATTCGTATTCTCTTCGCGGCCATTGTGATGCTTCGCGGCACCGCGTCTGGATTTCGATCACGGCGTCGATATCACGCACATCAAGCGGGCGAACCACGGTCGCCTGACGGCTCAAGGTGCTTTCCATGAGAGCTCCGCATCGGATCGGCGAATATAGTTCGCATCCAGTCGCAGCGCATCCGTGACTTCGCCGCGATTGGCCCGCTCGAATGCGAGCTCTGCGACCACTGGAGCGAGGAGCGGCGAGACGCGCTCGACGCTCCGCGAAACTGTAACCCGAAGGTCACGCGCGGCGGCGTTCAGGCTGCCCTCAATGATCTCCGGCACCGGCGAAACGAATTGGACGCTTCTGTTCCCTGCTTGCGCACCAATCTCTGCCAGAAATTCGGAGGACGTGCAGACATGGTCTTCACTCTCGCTCACCAGCCTGTCGTCTTCGCGACGGTAGAGCGCTGCGTAGATTTGACCGCGCCGCGCGTCCATTACCGGAGCAATTAATTGCGCGCCTGACTTGGCCTGCGCCGCCACGGCCTCAAGGCCGCTGACCGCGACGATTGGCTTTTCGAAAACCTCGGCCCAGCCTTTGACGGCGGCGAGTCCTACGCGCAGGCCGGTGAACAAACCAGGCCCCGCAACCACGGCAAAAACATCGAACTGCCGAACTTCGGTCCGTAGTTCTTCGAGCAGGAAATCGAGTTGGCGGAACAAGCGCGTCGAATAGGGCTCGTCGGCAAAAGTAGAGATCACTCCTGCCAACTGGCCGTCCCGCAGAACGGCCAAACTTCCCAATCGAGAGGAGGTGTCTACCGCCAGAAGCAGCATAACGGCCATTTTACAAGATTTCTGGCTTGACTTTCGGATTAAATAGGGGCCCAAAGGCCGCAAGAAAATACGGGTTTTCCCTTAGATTCTCTTGACCTTCACCCTACGCAGGCCTAAGCTTTTAGTGTAGCTTCTGGGGAGGGTACATCCGGTATGGATTTCAAACTGGGAGAGAAGGTTGTTTATCCAAACCACGGCGTAGGCGTTATCGAACAAATCAGCTTCGGTTACCTGAATGGCCGCTCCGAACGTTACTACATGTTGAAAATCGTTTCCAGCGGGCTCAAAGTCATGGTTCCACAAACCAATATCATGAGCGTCGGTCTGCGCCCTGTGATTCGCTCGAACGAGGCAGGTGACGTCATCACCTATCTCGAAAAGGGCCGTTCCGCTTCTCATCACGACTGGAAGCACCGCTTCAAAGAAAACTCCGAGCGCATGCGCACAGGCTCGCTGATGGAAGTCGCCGCAGTCCTGAAGGGGCTGGTTTCACTCAGCCGGACAAAGCCACTTTCCTTCCGCGAGAAGAAGATGCTCGAACGCGCCAAGCATTTACTGGTGACCGAGCTCGCTACCGTTCGGAATACCACCGAGCAGACAATGGAAACGAACCTGGTTCGCGCCCTGGCCAAGGCCCGTTTGCAGATGCCCGAAGCGCTCGAAAAGCTGGAGAACTAACTGCATTTCCATAAAGATTGAATAAGTTGATGGCGGGACTCCTGCTTTCGGGAGCAGGGGTGAACATTACCTCCGGCGCTTCGGCGGCTTTCCCCAGCCGCCGCCGCCGGGACTTTCGATTCTAACCACAGCTCCCACGGGAGCGTAAAAGCTGCCCTTGGCTGGAACCGTCTTCCGCTGGCCCGCGATCACTACTTCGTTTTTCCCGGTAGCGCCCGGCTTGCCGCCCGCAAGGCCGTAGGGTCCAAATTTGCGGCGATCCGACAGCATTCCCACCTGCATCGGCGCCAGCAACTCGATTTCGCGGATGATTCCGTCGCCGCCGCGGAACTTGCCTGCCCCGCCCGAGCCGTACCGTATGCCGTAACGCTTCACGCGCACAGGATACGCATGTTCGAATACCTCGACCGGCGTATTCAGCGAATTGGTCATGTGCGTGTGAATGCCGCTCTCGCCGTCGAGTCCCGGGCGCGCACCCATGCCTCCGGCGATTGTTTCGTAGTACGCAAAGGTCGCGCCGCCGCGGCCTGCCCGCGTGTCGCGACCGCCGAAAGTCAGGTTGTTCATGGTGCCCTGGCTGGCGGCGGGAATCCTTTTGGGAATGGCGCGTGACATGGCGCGCAAGAGCGTGTCGACAATGCGCTGCGACGCTTCCACGTTGCCCCCAGCGACGGCGGCGGGAGGCCGCGCGTTCACGATGGTTCCCTCGGGCGCGATAATCTCTATCGGTCGCAGCAGACCTGACGTAGCGGGAACCTGGTCATCGACCAGGCACCGAAAAACGTAAAACACAGCCGAGTCCGCGATGGCCTTTACGGCATTGACGCTTCCGGCGCATTCCGGCGATGAACCGCTGAAGTCCACTTCCGCGCGTTCGCCACGAATACGAATCGTGACGCGAATGGCTATTGGGTTTTCTGTGACGCCGTCATTGTCGAGAAAATCCTCTCCACGATAAGTGCCATCTGGAATTTGGCGCAGCGTCGCGCGCATCATTTTCGCGGAATATTCCAGCAAGTGGCGTCCGTAAGCGGCGGTTTCGTGCTTCCCGTACTTCCGCGTAATCTCGATGAGCCGCCTTTCGCCGACGCGGCACGCCGCGAGCTGCGCCGTCAGGTCGCCCTCGCGCTCCTCAGGTGTCCGCACATTCGCCAGCAGCAAACGCAACACATCTGGAACGATTTCGCCATTTTCAAAAATCTTCACCGGAGGAATGCGAATGCCCTCTTGAAAGATTTCACGCGACAGTCCCATTGAGCCGGCCTGCGCCCCGCCTACGTCCGCGTGGTGCGCACGATTCGCAACGTAGAACATTGGCGTCTTCTCGCGCCGGAGAAACACGGGCATCACCATGGTCAAATCCGGCAAATGCGTTCCGCCCGCGTATGGATCGTTCAACAGCGCCACGTCGCCCGGCTTCAAATTGATGGCGCGAATCGCGGCATCCACGGAAGCGGGCATCGACCCGAGATGCACGGGCATGTGATCGCCCATCGCGAGCACGTCGCCCGCGCGATCAAACACCGCGCAGGAATAGTCGCGGCGCTCTTTGATATTTGGCGAGAAGGCGGACCGTCGCAGCACTCCGCCCATCTCCTCCGCGACGGAATGAAACAGATTTTTGAAGATTTCCAGGCGCACGGGATCGAATTTCATCGGCTGCGCTCCATCAGCAGATTTCCATACGCGTCCACGCGAACGTTCCAGCCCGGCAGCACGACGGTGGTTGCGCTGTACTCGGCTACAATCGCGGGACCGCGGAAGCGGCTCCCCGCCCGCAATTTTGCCCTGTCGTAGATTGTGGTTTTCGTTGCGCCGCCGCCGAAAAATACGTCGCGCTGCTGCATCACAGCGGCCGAAGCATTGGCTCCGCCCGGCGGCAGCTTCGGAAGCACCGGCTTCGGAGTCAATCCAATGGCTCTCGCGCGCACGTTCACAATTTCGACCGGGCGCTTCGTGTCCGCGTATCCGTATCGCTTCTCGTGCGCGCGGTGGAAGCTGCGCACAAAATCGGCGGTCGCCGGAACGCTCAACTCGTACGCTTGGCCGACGTAACGCATATCGAGAATTCGTTCGACCTTCATTGCGCGGCTCTCAAAACCCTCCTGGCGCATGGCCGCCAGCGCTTGTGTCTCGATTCGAGCGAACTCGCGGCGCAGCGCGACACTTGCCACCCGCCCGGATTGCACAGTCAGCAGAATCGTCTTCGAGAAATCCTTCACTACGTCCGCGCGCAAAATCCCCAGCGCGGAAAGTCCTCCCGGGAATTTCGGAATGAGCACGCGGGGCATTTCGAGCGTCGCTGAAAGTCCGCATGCGTGCAAGCCTCCCGCGCCTCCAAATGCGACCAGCGTGTAGTCGCGCGGGTCGTGGCCGCGCTCGATCGAAATCACGCGAATGGCTTTCTCCATATTTGTCTCGACAACATCGAGAATTCCCTGCGCAAATTGCAACGTTGTTTTCATCGTTCCGCGCGCGCGAGCCATCCATTCGGTTGCGCGGTCCAGGTTTAAGCGAAAATCGCCGCCGAGAAATCCCTCTGGCACGATCCGCCCGAGGATTAAATGCGCATCGGTGACGGTGGGCTTGATTCCGCGCCCGTAGCAAATGGGTCCGGGATCCGCGCCCGCGCTTTCGGGTCCCACGCGCAACGCTCCGCCTCGATCGAATCGCGCCAGCGAGCCGCCTCCCGCGCCGACCGTGTGAATGTCGAGCATGGGAACGGCGACCGGCAGCCCCGCGACTTCCGATTCGTTCGTCGTGCGCAACGCGCCGTCGATCAACGCAACATCTGTTGACGTCCCGCCCATGTCGATCGTAATGATTCGCGGGAAGCCGGCGAGTTCCGCGACATACTGCGCACCCAACACGCCGCCGGCCGGCCCGGAAAGAATTGTGTGCACCGGCTCGCGCGCCGCCGTCGCCGCCGAAATGATTCCGCCGTTGGATTGCATCACGCGCACGCGCGCCGCGCCGTTGGCTCGCTGCGATCTCGCATGGCGGCTGGCCAGGCTGTCAATCTCGCCCAGATAGCTGCTCATCACGGGAAGCAAATAGGCATTCTCGATTGTGGTAATGGTGCGCTCGTATTCGCGAAACTCAGGAAAAATCTCCTGCGACGCAGACACATGAAAACCGGCGGCGCGTAATCGCTTCGTGATTTGCATCTCATGCGTGGGATTCGCAAAAGAGAAGAGCAAACACACGGCGACCGCGTCCACGTCGCTCTTTTTAACGAGATGCACGATTCGCTCAAACTCGGAGCTCCATGGACGCAGAATCGCGCGCCCTTCGGCGCTGACGCGTTCGCGCAAACCGAAGCGCCTCTCGCGCGGCACCAGCGCTTTTGGCCGCTCCACAAAAAAATCGTAGAGCTTGGGCCTGGCTTGCCTGCCAATCTCGATCACGTCCTCAAAACCCGCCGTCGTAACCAGCGCGACTCTACCGCCGCTCCTTTCGAGGAGCGCATTCGTGCCCACCGTCGTGCCGCAGGTCAACTCAAGCGCCGCGTCGGCTGCAATTTGCGCATCGGCTCCGATTTTCGCCATGGCTTCGGCGATGGCGCGCGCGGGATTCTCTGGAGTCGAGAGGACCTTGAGGATGTGCAACTCGCCGCCGCGCGCGAAAACGCAATCGGTGAACGTTCCGCCGGTATCGATCGCAATGCGCATAGCCGCGCGATTGTATAGAATTCGCCGCCTTGGCGCAAAATCATCCGAGAATGCGGTATTGGCATGCGCGGGACATCCGTGCCGTAGTACTAAAGTCCTACACGCCTTTCTTATGTGTTCTGGAAACGCCCAGCCGCGACGTTCTGGCGCGCGGAAAATTCTTAGGCATACTGTTTTTGACAGCTCATCAGGCTGGCCTTAGGCGGCCTGCGAGATTTCCCATGCTCGCGGGCACTGGCCGGCAAACCATGGCGACGACTAAGCAAACCCGAGGCGTGAAGCCCGAAGAGCGCGAACTTGCTCGCAAACGTCGCGAGCAGGAGCGCCTGGAGGCGGAGCTCGCCGAATGCGAACTGCGTCTCGCGAGCATTCGCGGCGAACTCGGTGCGCTTGAACAGCGCTATTTGAAGCTGGTAGGGCTGCCCTACGCCGAGTTGGACGAATTGCGCGCGCAGGTCGCCGAGCGCATGGCCGCGGAAGATCCGCAGAACGAACGCCTCCAGCGCGCCGCCCGCGAAGCCCGTTTGCGCGCCGATGAATCCCGCAACGCAGCGTCGGTGAAGGAAACCGAGGAAACAAAACATTTCTCGCCCACTCCTGAATTGAAACGGGCCTACCGCGAGGTCGCCAAGCGCATTCATCCTGATCTGACCGCCAATGAAGCCGACCGCGCGCGCCGCCAGGAATTGATGGCGGAAGCCAACGAAGCGTATCAGCGCGGCGATGAAACCCGGCTTGCGAAGATTTTGGATAGGTACGAATCGAGTCCGGAAACCGTGGAAGGCGAAGGTGCGGGCGCGGAACTGATACGCGTGATCCGCAAGCTCAGCCTGATGAAAAACCGGCTCGGTGAAATCGAAACGGAAGCTCAGAAGTTCTTTAACTCTGATCTTTATCTATTGAAGGTTCAAATGGAAGAGGCGCACGAGCAGGGCCGCGACCTGCTCGCGGAAATGGCTGAAAGAGTTCGCAAGCGCATCGCGGATTGTAAAGAGCGTTTGGAAGTATTCGCACCGGGGCGCGTGCACTGATGCCTCCGCGCGCGCGGCGTGAAAGTCGCGGAATCGTTCGCAGACCGACGAACGGAATCACGGTGCTCTCATCGTCTCTCGTGCTCCGCGGGATTCGCGAATTCCCGCAAACTTCGCGGTGGAACGTCAAGCAAGCGTTCGCCGAGTCGCGCCAGCATCTTTCCGTTTCACCCCGAGGCCACGTGGCAACATATTCGGCGGCGAGACGCGACCTGAGCCAACGAATCGAAATTTGCGATCTGGAATTAACGGGAACGCCCTCGGTGATCGGCGTGCCCGACGAACCGCTGGTCGCGAGGCCCGATTTTCCGGCGTCGTTCGCGTGGTCGCCCACGGGAGAGTCATTGATCGCCGCTTCCGGCACATGGCAACCGGAGCTTCATTACTTCGACGCTCGCGAAGGAAAATTCACCGGGCGTTTCGCGCCTTTCCGCGTTTTCCCCGCGCATCTTATCTGGTCAACCAGCGGAAAATATTTCGCTGCGGCATCTGACGGCTCCGAGAATGCGAACTTGATGTTGTGGATGGCAGGCCGTTCTCCGGAAGAATTCGAGCCGCTCTCTCAACTCGATCGCGGGACCTTTGCCGACACATCGCCGGACGATGACGATGCGGATGATCGCGGAAGATTCTGGGGCTTTGGCGCGACGGCGTTTTGCGCGAAAGATAAATCGCTCGCCACGGTTCTGGAATTTGACGGCGAGTGGTCCGACGATTCCATCGTTCTCGTCCGGCCACCGACGCTCGAAACGGTTGGCCGATTCGATACCACGGGCCACGTCACGGATTTATGCTGGTTGAGCGACGCGCGTCATCTTGTATTCTGCGCTTCCGGTCAGGTGTATTCGCTCGACTCGGCAGGGGGAACTCCGTCTTCGCTGCCCTTTGCGGCCGAGCTTTGCCACTGCCATCCGTCACTTCCAATTTGCGCGTTCTACAATTCGTGGCTGAAAAGTTCCGCGAAAGGCCGCATCTTCATCGCGGATTTGCAGCGCAACACGATTCTGGACGAATGCTGGGCGGAAGGAATCGCCAGCTTGCGCTGGAGCCACGACGGCCATACGCTTTACGCTGTCTCGCAGGACGGCACCGCGTATCTCTACGAGAAATAGGCTGGCTCGCGTTTCGACTCTAAACTTTCAACTCTAAACTCTCGACTACTTTCCCCAACGGAAAATTCGGCTGCGCATTGAGCGACGCATCCGCTCGCTCGCCTGCCACAAGCCGCGGATACGCAGCCGCCGCAATCATCGCGGCATTGTCTGTGGAAAGCGCGCGGCTGGGGAAAAATGTTTCGAGACCGTACTTCCGCGATTCCTCTTCAAATCTCGTCCGCAACTCGCGGTTCGCCGCAACGCCGCCTGAAACCAGCACGGATGCGGCGCCGAACTGCTCCGCCGCGGCAAGAGTACGTCGAATTAAGCCCTCGACGACGGCATGCTGAAAGCTTGCAACCAAGTCGAGGGTTGTCGCGCTCGAAAGCACACGCAGCGCGTCTGCATTTCTTTCGCCGCGAGCGAGAGCCTGCTCGCGCGCGTCAATCTCCGGCTGCAATTCCGGGCGCTTCCGCAAATAGTAGAGAACGGCCGTTTTGATTCCGCTGAAACTGAAATCGTACTGGTTGCCACCCATCTTGGGCTCATTGAATCGCACCGCGGACGGGTTTCCGTGCACGGCCAGTTTGTCAATTATCGGGCCGCCGGGATATCCGAGGGCGAGCATTCTTGCGACTTTGTCGTAAGCCTCGCCAGCCGCGTCATCGCGCGTTCCTCCGACGCGGGAATACGAAAGCTGCAACGCGCCATTGCCGCTGGCGTTGCTTTTCGCCTCCACGCGATAGAGCAACGTGTGCCCGCCCGACACGATCAGGCACATCGCCGGCAATTTTGGCGCGCGTCCCCCTGCATGAGCTTCGAGCAGAACCGCGTGCACATGCCCTTCGAGGTGATTCACGCCAATCAGCGGCTTCCCGAGCGCCAGCGCCAGCACTTTGCCGTAGGTCAGACCGACGAGCAGAGAACCTACGAGTCCAGGACCTTGGGTGACACCGACCGCATCGATATCTCGGAGCGCGATGTCTGCCTGCAATACCGCTTCGCGCACCACGGGCACAATTTGCCGCAGATGCTCGCGCGACGCCAGTTCCGGCACCACGCCGCCGTATTTACGATGAATGTCCACCTGCGATGCGACGACGCTCGACAGGATTGTCGCGCCATCGGCGACAACGGCGGCCGCTGTCTCATCGCACGAAGACTCAATTCCCAAAATTCGCAACGTCACTCCACGCTTCCCTTTGGTCTTATTCGGTCATGCTAGTATAGCTCATGGACCAACGGCTGCGCCGCGACTCGACGCCGCTTTGGTTTCTGCACTTTTTCGAGCTCCACAGCTGTCAGCAGAGCCCGTCTATCGTAGCGGGACCCGTTCCCGATAACCCGACTACACGTCCCACCAGCCGGCGGCACGTTCCGCACGCCCCCGATACCTTCCGACTCGCAGACAATGCGGCCAGAATGGAGTTAACAATTTACAACCCCTAGTACACGACGGCCGGGAATGGCGCTTATTTCCTTTGTTGCACCCGCGGATCAGAATGAAGAAGTGCTAGATCGAGTTTGCTTGGGTCTTGCACATTCCGGGATTTTGCCGAAGATGTTTCCGCGGATTGCACTTCACCCACATCGTGGGGAACCACGGCAAAGTGCTCCAGCCAGGTCACATCCAACCCAGTTCTATGGCTCGTTGGGATGGCTCTCACGTATTGTTCCTCTCCGTCTTCCACTACCAGTTCAGCAATGGGACTCCTTCTCGAATTCCAAGTTCTGAGCCAGTACCTGCCGGGCGGCAAGATTACTGTGAACTTACTGCCTCTCTTCAGAAGCCCAAGTTTGACCTGTCCGCACCAGACACTGACGGCGTTTCCGTCTCCAAAATCCGGGTAGTAGAAGGTCACCGAAGCGGGTCCGTGTCGTGTTTCTGCAGGTTTCCGTTGAGCCGCCACAATGACGGATCGGGACAACAGGACATCCCCGTTGATCACCGCTTCCAGCACGGTCCCCTGGTGCAACACCGCGTCATTCCCGTGCTGCAGTGGAGCAAAGGGCAAAAAGAGCAGACCAAATCCGTAGCTCTGCCATACCGCATTCGTCCAATCTGCCGCCGCCTCGGTGTCTTTACCCCGGACTGCATTCCATGCCCGTAGTGGTTGCTGCTGCTGGTTGACCAATGTGACAGTGTCCAGCTTCAATAGCAGACTTCCCCTCTTCCAGGCGCGTCCTGCCCCTTGGGCGGTTTCGACGATGGCGGTCGCCGGGGCTTTATTGGCGATGACAACCAGATTTCCCACCCTTACATCACCCAGGACCTGGAGTTTTACAGTGCCTCCCTGGTGGGCGTCCTTCGAGGAGACAGACTGCACGAGCAACAAATGGACAGGAGTACCGTTGGCAAGACGAACAGTCGTTCCCGAACCTTCCTGGTCAACCGGCGGAGCAGGTTGAGTCTCCGACGCGGTAACTGACGGGTGTGCCTCGGATATGGGCTCGGTCGAGACTGATTCTTGGTCGGAGCTTGACACGCTCGGTCGCTGTTTTTGCGCCGATGCGCGCTGCTGCAGTCCTGGCTGCCCCAGCCGCAGATTTAATTCATCACGAAGCTTCTGTAGAGTGTCGCCTGGCGCTGCGCGACCCGTCAATCCGCCGCCAGCCGATGCCTCCTCCCGCCACACCTCCCGGCCCGACGTATCGAAGCATTGCATGGTCACCTTGAGCCACTTGGACATCGGTCGATCAACCACCACATACAGCAGGTAAGCCGCCCCCGAATCGCGAGCCATTTCCTGAACCGCCGACAAAGGTAGCTCGTTTCCCACCGCGATGGTGTTGCCTTCCATCAGCGCCACAACTCCGTTCGCGCTCAAATACTGGTTGATTTCGTTGACGACCTGCTGAAAAACCTCTGGCGTGCCGTACTTCTCATGCCTTCTGGTTCTCTGGAAGTAAATGTAACTCGTCCGCGTGCTCGCGGTGACTGTGGCTTGATGCCTCGCAGGCGCCCACGACGCAGAAAGCAGAAGGGAAAGTGCTAAACCCGACCGCAGGAAGACCGCGGATAAATGGGCGGACATGCGTCCCTCCGACGATTAGAAAGAATTGCGCAAGCTTATATCACAGGGCATATCATCCGGCAAATGCAGGAAGTAAGGTGTTAGCCACTTCCGATTTTGACGAAAGGGGGAAGCCTTCTGCTCGAGCAGATGGTCGCGCTGACCGAATCGCGGACGGATGAGGGGAAACTGGGAGGTAGTTCAGTTGGCGGGCAACGCGTCATCGGGAATTGCCCGCCATCCGCCGCATTGACAACTTCCGGCGCTCCACGTAACTTGAAGCCCGGATTTTTTCGAGGCGCGACTCATGACTGACAAACCCAAACGCGTTCGCACCGCCGTTTTTCCCGCGGCAGGCCTTGGCACTCGTTTTCTGCCCGCCACAAAGGCGCAGCCAAAGGAAATGCTGCCGATCGTCGACAAGCCGCTGATCCAATACGCCGTCGAGGAATGCGCCGCGTCCGGAATCGAGAACATCATTATCGTAACGGGCCGCGGCAAGAACGCGATTGAAGATCATTTCGATCAGGCTCCCGAGCTCGAACGTTTCCTGCGCGACAAGGGCGACACTGCGCGCGCCGATTTGGTGCGCGACATCGGAGCGAAAATTCATTTCAGCTACACGCGCCAGCGCGATCCGCTCGGTCTGGGCCACGCAGTTCTTGTCGCGCGTGAGCTTGTGGGCGACGAGCCCTTCGCCGTGCTGCTTGGCGACGTAATCTGTGACGGCCCAAAACCCGCCACGCGCGCGCTGTGCGACGTTTACGAGGAAACAGGAATCGGCGCGATTGCAGTCGAGCCGGTGCCGCGCGAACTGATCCATCTTTACGGAATTGTGGACGCCCGGCCCGCCACGGAGCGCAAGTGGGGCGAGCGTCTGCGGCAGATTTTGGATCTTGTCGAAAAGCCCGACGCGGAAAAAGCGCCATCGAATCTCAGCGTCACGGGACGTTACGTCCTGCCGCCAGAAATTTTTGATCATCTCGAAAAGACGAAACCCGGCCGCGGAGGTGAAATCCAACTTACGGATGGCCTGCGTGCGCTGGCGCGCGAACAGGGATTGTGGGCCCTGATTACGGAAGGAAAAACGTACGACGCGGGAGACAAGCTGGGCTTCTTGAAGGCAACCGTGGAATTCGCGCTAAAAAATCCCGAATTTGGCGACGAGTTTCGCGCCTACCTGAAAGCCATGGAATTTTAAGCGAAATTTTGACCGGTGAACGCGCTACTTCTCTTTCGTTTTCTTCGAGGAAGGTTTCGACGATTCTGAAGCTGTGGCTGCCTTCTCCGTGGTTTTCGAAGCGGTCGATTCCTTGGACTCTTTCGAATCCTTCGCTTCTTTCGATTCCTTGGAGTCTTTCGCTGCCTTCGCATCCTTCGACGTGCCGTCGGAGTTTTTGCCCGCATAGTCCGTGACGTACCAGCCAGAGCCCTTGAATTGGATGGCGGGCGCGGCAGCCATGCGCTCCGCTCGTGCGCCGCATTTCGGGCACTTTTTGGTCTCCGAGGCCGTCACTTTCTCGATTTTTTCAAATCGGTGGCCGCACTTGACGCACTTGTATTCATACAGTGGCACGTTCGCTACCCTCGTTTCACCCGCGCAAAATCTTACCATGTCCCGCAACACCGCCGCACAGCGGTTCTTCCGTAAGGCTGCGCGCGTTGTGCTAAACTTCACTGCGACGTCGAATTTTTACGCCTGCACCGCCATGATTTCCGCACAAGTTGACAATTCCGGACGCGGCTGCCTGTACCTGGTGGCCACGCCCATCGGCAATCTCGAAGATATCAGCCTTCGCGCGCTTCGCGTGCTCAAAGAAGCTGATGTAATCGCTTGCGAGGACACGCGCCAGACGCTGAAGCTGCTTTCGCACTTCGACATTCACAAACCGCTCGAAAGCTATCACGAACACAATGAAATGACCCGCGCCGCGGAGTTGGTGCTGCGCATCGAGGAGGGCGCGCGGATCGCCCTGGTCAGTGACGCTGGAACGCCGGTCATCTCCGACCCGGGCCACCGCCTGGTTTCTCTCTGCCTGCGCCACAAACTTCCGGTGATCCCGATTCCTGGACCTTCGGCAATCATCGCCGCGCTCGCCGCATCCGGCATGCCTTCGGAGGAGTTTACGTTTATCGGTTTTCTGCCCGCGCGCCCCGCGGAGCGGCGGCGCCGTCTGCGCGAGCTCGACGCCGAGCGGCGCACCATGGTTTTCTACGAAGCGCCGCATCGCCTTCGCGCCGCGCTCGAAGATGCGCTCGAAATCCTCGGCAATCGCCACGCAGCGGTTGCGCGCGAGCTGACGAAACTCCACGAAGAATTTCTTCACGGGCGCATCGAAGAACTGATCGCGGCGCTCGCCGAAAAGCCCGCACGCGGGGAAATCACTCTTCTTATCGCCCCGCCGGAAATAAAATCTGCGCCAGACTCGGTTCGCCAGACTGAATCTATTTCGTTGGCGGAGCGCGTTGCGGAAATCGAATCTGCGCAAGGGGTCGACCGAAAAGCGGCACTGAAACAGGCAGCCAGGGAATTCGGCATCGCCAAGCGCGAAGCCTACAAACGTCTGATCGCCGAAGAGAATTCCTGAAGCGAGCGCATTCTATGCGCCGTAAGCGTCCGCGACGCGCGTGAAAAATGAGTCCACGCGCTCGAGTACTTCTGACGGAATGCGCGCCGAGTGCACTTCGTGGCGCAATTCTCCGCCGTTCCTCACGCCGTGCGTGAACCAGCAGGCGAACTGCTTCATTTTTCCAATCGCATCCGGCAAATCCGCCGCGACCAGGCTGCGGAAATAGCCTGAAAGCAAACGATAACGGTCTGTCTCGTTTGGCTCGTCGTAATGCCCCGTTGCGAAATACTGCCCCATCTGCCGGAAAATCCACGGATTCGTCGCCGCCGTGCGGCCGATCATCACGGCGTCACACCCCGTTTCCGCAATCATTCGCTCGGCATCCTGAGGGACGCGAATATCGCCGTTGCCAATCACCGGAATTTTCACCGCCTGTTTCACGCGCGCGATAATCGACCAATCGGCCTGCCCGGAATAGGCTTGCGTGCGCGTCCGCGGATGCACGGCAACGGCCTCGACGCCGATCCCCTCCGCCATGCGTGCCACCTCGACGGCGACGATATTCGCTTCGTCCCATCCCGAGCGCATTTTGATGGTCATGGGAATTTTTGCCGCCACGCGCACAGCCCCCAACACCTGTTCGAGTTGTCGCAAATCTTTCAGCAAACCGGAGCCGCCGCACTTCACCACTTTTTTCGCCGGGCAGCCGAGGTTGATATCGATCTGATCGAAGCCCAGGTCCTCGACAAGGGCCGCGGCCGTCGCCATTACTTCAGGGTTTGCACCGAAAAGCTGTGCCGCAATCGGGTGCTCATCCTGATCGAAGTAAAGATATCGGAGCGTTTTCGCCGCGCTGCGCGTCACGCCTTCGGCGCTGGCGAACTCCGTCATGATCAGCCCGCATCCGCCAAGACTACGGATCACGCGGCGGAATATGGTGTCCGTAACGCCCGCCATCGGCGCGAGCAGCGTCGCCGGGCGAATCGAGAGATTGCGAATTCTTAGTTCAGCGGGGAACATGAGAGTTTACAGAGAAGTCTTGCCAGGTAAAGAAACACTCGCAGGCGCTTCTGGCGCAATACTTTCGGCACGGCCGGCGAGGCGGCGCCCATCCGCGTCCGTCATCTGCGCGAGCAACTCTTCCATCGAGCCGCCGAAGAAATTCTCCACCACCTGCGCCACGGCGTGCGCTCGCGCGGCTTCCTTGCTTAGGTTGGCGCGGTATTTCCATGCGCGGCCGGTACGTTGCCGCTCCACAATTCCCTTCTGCGTCAGCCGGTCCATGATCGTCATTATAGTTGTGTAGGCGCGCGGGCGGCGCGGCGCGAGCGTTTCACGAATTTCACGCACGGTGCCCTCGCCCAAAAGCCACAACGCCGTCATGCAATCCAATTCCAGAGGGGCAAGCTCCAGCAACGAGCGTCGCCGCGCATATTGGCCCTCCGGTTGGACACTTTTAACGCTGGTGCTCATCAGGATTTCTTTACCGTTTCCGGCGGCTGCGTTCCAAACAGACCGCCGCTCGGTTTTTGTTCTTTCGGGGCTGGCGCAGTCTTGAGCTTCGGCTGACCGGGATTCAGATAGGCCCCCACATTCAGCAAATTCCGCCGCAGCGCAGGATTCCGCGTACTCCACATTTCGTCCGCTGCCGTTTTGCCAAGTGTCTCGCGCATGGCAGCCATCTTCGAATCGAGATCATCCAAGTAGTGCAACAGCACTGCCTCCCGCACTGACGGAAGTTTTGGCGAGCCAAACTCCAGTTCGCCGTGATGGCTCACAATCAAATGCTCGACCAGCGCCGTAAGCGGCTTCGGAAAATCGGGAATCGCATCAATTTGTCGCTGCACCATGCCCAGACCGATGACGATGTGTCCGAGCAATTGCCCTTCGTCCGTGTATCCGATGGCCCGCGAATACGAAAGCTCCTGCGTCTTGCCGATATCGTGGAGCACGATGCCCGTCAGCAGCAAATCTCCATCCACTTCCGGATAATGCTGGGTAATGTGTTTCGCAAGCCCGCACAAACTGACGATGTGTTCCAGCAAACCGCCCAGGTATGCGTGATGCATGGTCATCGCCGCGGGCGCGCGCTTCAGCTTGGACGCGCATTCCGGATCATCCACAAAAGAATCGAGCAGCTTCCGCAGCCACGGATTTTTCACTACGGCGATTTCCTCGCGCAATTGCGCGAACAGCTTCTCCACGTCGTACTTCGTGTGCGGAAGAAAATCGTCGAGCGTGTAATCCGTTTCCACGGCGATCAGGATCTGCTCAATCGTCAGTTCTTTTGCGTTGTTGTAGAGCTTCACGCGGCCGCGCACGCGCACGATATCCTCGCAGGCGAACGTCTCCAACAGGCCGGTGTAGTTGTCCCACATTTTGGCTTCGATTGTTCCGGTGCGGTCGGCAAGGGCGACGCGCAGCCAGGATTTTCCCGTTCGCGCCGAAGTGCGTATTTCCTTCTCACGAACAAGAAATAGAGTGGCTACAGTTTGGCCATCCTGAAAATCCGCAATGAAGGCGGCTTTCATTGGCTGTCGTCCGTATCCTTCGCCTTGTCGTCTTTTTTCTTTTTTGCCTTGCCCCCGTCGGGCGAGTACGGAGTCTCTGTAATCACGCTGCTGCCGCCGACGCCGCCGGAATCCGTATATCCGGCCTTCACCACCACGTAGCTGTCTGTGCGCAATTGCGTCAGATATTTCCGCATGGCCGGCTGGATTTTTTGTTGATACAGCGCGTTTTCCACTTCTTGTTCGACTTTGCTCAGCGGCTGCAAGCCCGCGTCAAAATGCTGGTTGACGCGGATAATTTGGATGCCATTGGGAGCGGGAATCACATCGGTCATATCGCCTTTCTTCAGGCCAAATACCAGCTTCTCCAAGTCCGGAGTCAATTCGCCGCGCTTGTAACTGCCCAGTTCGCCGCCTTGCGCGGAGGTTGGACCTTCAGAAAAACGCTTTGCCAGCTCGCCGAAATCGTCGCCGCTCTTCAACCGTTTCAGCACGCCTTCGGCCTTTTGCCGAATGGCGGCCACTTCTTGGGGCGTCTTGTTCTCGGTGCTGAAGAAAATCACCGACAGATCAACTTCCTCCGGCTTCACGAATTCGTTTTTGTGCGCGTCGTAATATTTCTGCACCTCGTCGCTGCCGATGCGGACCGTCGAGCCGACCTCCTCCGAAATTACGCGCTGCTGCAGAATGCTGTTGCGAAGCTGATCTTTATAATCCTCCCAGCTCATTCCCTGCGATTCCACGGCCTTCTGAAGAGCTTCCATGCTCGGCAGTTTATTCTGCTGGCGGACGGCGTCGAGGCGCTTTATCACATCCGTCTCCACGCTGATATTCATATCCTTGGCGCGCTGCACCAGCAACGACTGGTCAATCAGGTCGCGGAGCAAATTCTTTTTTTCCTCCGCCACTATTTCGTTAATTTTGTCCGGCGTGCAACCCTGGCACTCCTGCTCGGCCTCCTGCCGGAGCGAGGTCTCGGCCTTCTGATAATCCGACATGGTGATGATGTCGTTGTTCACGCGCGCGATAATTTCCTCGACGACAGTTCCGCTCGCATGAACAAAGACCGGAAGCGCAAACACAGTGACGGCAGCCGAAATCAGAATTGACAGTTTTTTCATATAGCCTCGAATTCTATCGCTACGTTTGTAGTTCAAGCAACACGTTTCTCATCGCTTCCGCGATTCCTTCCGGCTGGCGTTTCCATTCCACCCACAGTACCCCAGTGGGATCGAGCCGCATGTCCTTGCGCGAGCGAATGATCTTCACCAGTTTCTCCGGACGCACGGGCGTTTCCTCATGCCAGCGTATGGCTACGCGATCGCCGCGACGGTCGATCGCCGCCACCGATAATTTCTCCGCCAAAGCTTTGAGCAGCGCATATTCCAGAAGGTTTTCCACCGCTCGTGGCGGCGGCCCGAAACGGTCGCGCAACTCCGCCAGCACTTCCTGCCGCGTCTCCTCGGAGGCGACGCCCGCAATTCGCTTGTAAATGCGAAGGCGCGAGCTTTCATTTTCGATGTAGTCCACCGGAATTCGGATGTCCAATCCCAAGTTGAGAGTGGCGCGACGTTCGCTCTGCACCACTTCGCCTTTGCGCTCGGCGACGGCACGCTCGAGCATCTGGCAATACAAATCGAAGCCAACCGATTCAATGTGCCCATGCTGTTCGCGTCCCAGGATATTTCCGGCGCCGCGCAATTCAAGATCGAGTGCGGCGATGCGGAAGCCAGCGCCCAAATCGCTAAATTCCTTGAGCGCGGCCAGCCGCTGCCGCGCCAATCCCGAAAGCGACCCTTCCGGCGGCACAAGCAGATAGGCGTAAGCGCGCTGCGTCGAGCGTCCCACACGTCCACGGAGTTGATACAGTTCCGCCAAACCGAAGCGATCCGCGCGATTAATGACAATCGTATTCGCACGCGGAATATCCAGGCCGTTTTCGATGATCGTGGTGGCCACCAGCACGTCCGCTTCGTGGCGAATGAACTTCATCATCACTTTGCTGAGTTCACCCTCGCTCATTTGCCCGTGACCCACCACCACGCGCGCCTTCGGCACAAGCTCCTTGATCATCATCGCCAGCGATGCAATGGATTCCACGCGGTTATGGACGAAAAATACCTGCCCATCGCGAGCCATCTCTTCGGTAATCGCGCGGCGAATCAGCGCGGTATCAAAAGGAGCAACAACCGTCTGAATCGCCAGCCGGTCCTTTGGCGGAGTTTCGATCACCGACATATCGCGCAATCCCACCAGCGACATGTGCAACGTGCGCGGTATCGGCGTCGCCGACATTGTCAGCACATCCACATTTTTGCGCATCTCCTTGATGCGCTCCTTGTGGCCCACTCCAAACCGCTGCTCCTCGTCAACAACCAGCAGTCCCAGATCCTGAAATTTCACGTCTTTTGACAGCAGCCTGTGCGTCCCGATGACGATATCGATTTTCCCCGCTTCCAGCTCCGCGAGGATTTTCTTCTGCTCCCGCGGATTCTGAAAACGGCTGAGCATCGCGATGCGAATGGGAAACGCAGCGAAGCGCCGCCGGAAAGTATCGTGGTGCTGATACGCCAGCACCGTTGTAGGCGCGAGGATGGCCGCTTGCTTCGAATCAGCAACCACTTTGAACGCAGCGCGCATGGCAACTTCCGTCTTGCCATAGCCCACGTCGCCGCAAAGCAAACGGTCCATGGGTTGCGCGCGCTCCAAATCGCGCTTCACGTCAACGATGGCGCGATCCTGGTCGGTGGTTTCCTGAAACTCGAACGCATCTTCAAATTCCTTTTGCCACGGCGTGTCCGCGGGAAACGCATGGCCTTCCACGGATTTGCGCTCCGCGTACAACTTCAACAATTGCTGCGCCATGTCGTTGACGGATTTCCGCACGCGCGACTTGCGCGCTTCCCATGCTTGCGCGCCCAGCCGGTCCAGGCGCGGCTCCGCGCCACCGAGCGATTGATATTTCTGCACCAGGTCAAGGCGAGTGAGCGGCACGTACACTTTCGCGTCTTCCGCATATTCCAGCAGCAGAAATTCGCCGTTCACTCCGTCGACGCTGACCTGCCGCAATCCCTGGAAGCGGCCAATACCGTGATCCACGTGAACCACGAAGTCGCCCGCCTTCAAGTCCGAAAAATCGCTGAAAAAACCGGCGGTCTTCGGGCGTGTGCGCGGTCGCGTTGGTGTCGCTGCGGTTTCGAATAAATCGGAGTTGCCGAAAAGCGACAGCTTCGCCGAAACGAATTCGACGCCTGCTTCGAGCGGCGCCTTCACCAGCACAGCCGCGGGAACGCTGCCCGCGCTCGATTCATCCGCGAGCCGCGAAGCGGTTGCGCCCTGTCCCAATTCTCCCAGCCGAAAAGGCAATTCGAATTCGTGGCACAGGTCCGCAAGCCGTTCAAGTTCGCCCGTGCTCGCCGCGCTCAGGAAAATTTGCTCTGCGGCGTTCAACCGCCCTTTCAACTCGGCCATGAATGCCGGAACATTCCCGTGGTATCGCGTGGTCGGGCGCGTGGCCAAAGTGAACTGAGACTCAGCCGTCTTTTCCACAGCGAGTTGCTCGAGACCAAAGAGCGCGACGGCCTGCTTGGCGCGCTGCCACTCCCCGTCGTTCAAGATGTACCTATCCGGAGGCGCGGCGTCCGCCTCCTCGCCTGCGGCTTCCGCGAATCGCGCGCGATATTTCTCGAGTGCCGCATCGAGCGCGGCAGGTTCATCTTCGATGACCAGAACATTGTCGCGCAGCCGAAGCAGATTCGATTCGCGGCGCTCCGAGAGGAATGCGCGAAATTCCCAGCCGGGGAAAAATCCCGCAGGGACGTCGGGTTCTCGCCACTCTGAACCTTCGTGGCCCGCGATCACAGGCGCGCGCAGGCGTTCGAGCTGTTCCGCGCTGCGCGGCGAATCCGTCAGCGGAAGCAGCGTGATTCGCTCCACCGGACTCGTCGACCGTTGCGTGTCCGTATCGAATTCGCGCAACGATTCCAAAGTATCGCCAAGAAGCTCGATCCGCACCGGCCGTTCCGCCTCGGGAGGAAACACGTCGAGGATTCCTCCGCGCACGGCGAATTGCCCCGGCATCTCGACGGTTTCCACCGCCTCGTAACCGACGCTCGCAAGATGCGCGAGCAATTCTTCGCGAGGCACGTCTTCGCCGCGCGCCAGCGCCAGGGCCAGACTTCGGTAATATTGCGGCTCACGTAGCCGAAGAATCGCCGCTGAGATCGGCGCGATGATCAAATCTGCTTCGCCGCTCGTCAAACGCCACAGAGCCGCCGCGCGCGCCTCGGAAATTTCCGGATGTGGCGACTGGTGATCGTAAGGCAAAACTTCGTGGGAAGGCAGCACCGTCACTTGCGCGTTCGCTCGGCCCAAAGCACGGAGAAAATAAAGCGTCAGCGCCTCGAAATCGTCGGCCTTCTGATTCGATTCCACGAGGAAAATCGCCTGTTTGGAAAGCGATTGCACCGCGAGCGCGACAAGCAGCGCCTTCGCGGGATCGGTCAGGCCACTCAGCACCACTTCGCGCTTGTCCGCCTGGGCGGGCGCACCGCGTCGCAGACGATCAAAACATTCTTCAACGGCTTGCTGGCGTCCCACGCGGGAAAGCAGCTCACCGACCAGAGGCAGAATCATGATGGAATTTTCAAAATCTTCTCGATAATCGAGGACGTAGAATAACCCGGCTCGAGCGGCACCGACACGACGCGGCCACCCGCCGCCTCGACTTCTTCACGCCCAACAATTTCATCTGCTCCCCAGTCGCTTCCCTTCACCAGCACGTCAGGCAACACGCGCGCTATGATCTCACGCGGCGTGGGTTCGTCGAACAACACCACGTAATCGACTGCCGCGAGCGCTGCCGCAATTTCCGCGCGTTCATTTTCAGGAATGATTGGCCGATTCACGCCTTTGTTTTCGCGCACGCTGCGGTCGCTGTTCAGAGCGAGCACGAGTATCTCGCCCAGTTCGCGGGATTTTTCCAGCAGGCGTATGTGGCCGGGATGCAGCAGGTCATAACAACCGTTAGTAAACACAATTCGACGCCGAGCAGCCTTTGCCTCGGCCACCCTGCTCAGCAGTTCTTCCTGACTGACTACTCTTCCCAACAAGTCCCCAGCGCGAGAAGTCCTCGCGTCATTTCACATCTGAATTTTACCACGTGCCGCACTTCGCCTGGGCTGTCGCTGTAGCGCAATCTGTGTCCACAGACGCGGCTCTACGCGCCCGCCGTTTTTAAGCATGCAAGGCGGCCACATAACATCCCACTTGCCAACACGTTTTTGTTCGTATATGGTCCTTCATAACACTTTACTTATGAATACGGCACACGCAGTCTTCAGGGCCATTGCCCATCCTGCTCGTAGGAAGATTATCTCCCTGCTTCTTAGCTCGAACCGTTCCGTGAAAGAACTCACCTCGAAATTCAATATGTCCCAGCCGGCCGTTTCTCAGCATCTTCGCGAGCTGCGCAAAGCTGGGTTGGTCACTTCGGCGCGTATCGGCGTGGAACAAAAATATCGCCTTACCGGAGAGCCGCTGAAAATCGTGTTCGGCTGGTCTTCGCAATACCGTCGCTTCTTCGACCCTGCAGGACACGCATGGACCTTCACATCCCACGAGCCGCAAACATCGTCCAAGTCTCTCAAAAGGGGAAAACGCGCACATGGCCGTTAAAGGGTGTGTTCCTGACAATGGGATAATCGTGCCTCATCTCGTCGTCCGTGACACCGCCGAAGCAATCGATTTCTACAGGCGCGCTTTCGCTGCGGAAGTTTTATACCGCTCACCTTCCGCAAGTGGCGACGGCGAACACATTCATCTGAAAATATGGTCCTCGCTGGTTCAAATTTCTACCGAAGAACCCGCGCAAAGGCGCGAGCACATAGAGACAGAATTTCTCGCATCTCCCGAAACCCTCGGCGGTTCCACATGCTTGTTTCAAATCGGCGTGCCAGATGTGGATGCCGCTTACAGACACGCGATAGATAGCGGTGCAGTCCCCGCATTCCCGCCGAAGGACATGTTTTGGGGCGATCGCTATGGCTGGGTGCGCGATCCCTTCGGCCATATGTGGGCTTTGTGCTCAGTTCAGGAAGTCTTGACACCGAAACAAATCGAAGAACGCATGCGCGCTACTGCGCAAACGAAAGGACGGCACAAATGAAAACCCTCCTCGTCGCCATCTTGCTTTTCGCTCCCGCTGTCTTCGCGCAGGCGAACTCAACCCCAGGGCCCGCTACAGACCCCTGGAAGGCTCTTCAGTTCCTCGAAGGCACATGGGAAGCGAATACGCAAGGGGGTTCAGCAGGCGCACAAGGCAGCGCCACGTACATTTTCCAATGGGAACTGGGCCACCACATCCTCGCGCGTCACAGCACCAACGCCAGCGGCTGCAAAGGTCCCGTCACTTTCAATTGCGAACATGGCGATCTTTTGTATATCTACCAGGACTCGGTAGGAGCGCCGCTGAGGGCCATCTACTTCGACAACGAGGGTCACGTCATCCACTACGACGTTTCGGCTCCCAGTCCCACGACCGCGCTCTTGATCTCAGATGCTCCGCCGTCGGGTCCTCAATTTCGCCTGATCTACGAACTCCACGGCGCAATTATGTCCGGAAAATTCCAAATGCGGATGCCGAGTCAGTCAAACTGGAAATCCTATTTGGAATGGGCCGGGGCACGATTACGTGACGCTCACTGAGTTTCCCCTCTTAAGGAGGGTATCGGCGGACCCGCCGTAGCAGGCTGACCGGAACTTCCCCGCTACAAAAGGCACACACGGAGTTTGCGCGATGCTGGCTGATGCTATACTTCTGTGTTTGAATGAGTGCGATAATTTCGTCTGTATGCGGATTCCAACCGGATGAAACAAATTGCCATAGTTGGCGGAGGACCTGCCGGTGCTCTGTGCGGCGAAAAGCTCGCGGCGGCGGGCTTCAACGTCACGCTCTTTGACGAGCATCTCGCTTGGGAAAAGCCCTGCGGCGGCGGCCTTACCCACAAGGCCATCGAGAAATATCCCTTTCTGCTGAACGGCCCGCAAGCCAAGAAAGAAATCCGTACCGCGGAATTGATTTCCAGCAAGGGCCATCGCGCGCGTTTTGAGATGTCGCGCCCTCTGGTGATTTACTCGCGCGCCGTGCTCAATGGACTGCTCCTCGACCGCGCCGCAGCGGCTGGTTGTGAGACCGTACACGCGCGCGTCACGCGGGTCGAAACCGGAGCGCAAAACAGGGCCGGCCGCGTCACGCTCACCGCCGGCGGCCAAGAGCACTCCGCGGACTTCGTGGTGCTCGCGGCTGGCGCCCGAAACCAGCTGCTGCCGGACACGACTCCTCTTCGTCCTCAGGACCTCGAAGTCACGCTCGGTTATTTCATTCCCGCAAAAGAAGAGACGGTCAAAATAAAGTTTCTGAACCGTATGAACGGCTATCTGTGGTCGTTCCCGCGCACGGACCACTTGTCGGTTGGGATTTGCGCGACCATGGCGAAATACACAACCTCGAAATTGCGCCATCTTCTCGACGATTTCGTCCGCGAAGAAAAGATCGGCACGGACGGCGCGCGATTTTACAGCCACGTGCTTCCTTCGCCGGAATTGGGCACGCTGCGCCATCGCAAGATCGTCGGACCGAACTGGGCGCTCGCGGGTGACGCCGCCGCATGCGTCGATCCCATCACCGGCGAAGGATTGTTTTACGCGCTTCGTTCAGGCGATTTGCTCGCGCAAGCCATCATGCAGGGCCAGCCGGAAAGCTATCCCGCGCGTCTGCGCGCTGAGTTTGTCGCCGACCTCGAAATCGCCACGCGTCTGGTGCGCCTCGTGTTTCGCGGCAGATTTCTCGGTGGAGCGGTCACCACGCGCATGGTCCAGTTCGCGCGTCGCAGCGCAACGTTTCGCGAACTGCTGCGCGATCTCTTCAGCGGCGCGCAGGATTACGGCACATTGCGCAAGCGGCTCTGGAAACAGTTCGGCATAACGATCACAGAATTCACCAAAGATTTCTTCCATGCCCCGCATCGGCATGAATCCTCGGAACAAGGAACCCTGTGAAAAAAAAGAAAGCCAGCAAACGGAGGGCCGCTGCCAGGTCCAAAACGAAGCCGCGGCAAGAGGGCGTTCCCGGAATGGCCAAGGGCTTGCAGTCCAGAATTGAATGCGTGGTTCCGTTCGAATGGACGATTGCCGCATACGATTCCAGCCTGCCCGCTGTGTTTTCCACTCCGGCCATGATCGGACTGATGGAACTTGCCGCCGCGCAAGCAATTCGTCCGCATTTGCCGGCGGGAACCATCAGCGTAGGAACGCGGATCGAGGTCGATCACCTGAAAGCCGTATCGCAGGGCGCCAAAGTGGAAGCGAATGCGCGGCTCGTGGGAACACGCGGAAGGTTTCTGATTTTCGAAACCGAAGCCCGCGCGGGTGACACCGTTATTGGACGCGGCAAAGTTTTTCGCGCGATCGTGGCTGCGGGAAACTTCCACGAACTAGTTGCAGAATGAGGCCAGAACCGCCGGTCGGTGTGCGCTACTGCAAAACTCCACTCTTAATACGCGGAGCGATGGGAAGCGGTGCGCGCGCGGGGAGCAGCCGCGGCGGGGCGGGGAGGAACCACAGCCGCCATCTTGCGGATCATGGCCAGCACGAGTTTTTTGTCGTCGTCCGTCAACGTGGTGCTGTACTTCTTGATATCGGCAAGAAAACGAATTTCCTCTTCCGAAAGCTCGCCAAGCATTTTTTTGGTTTCGCGGTCCTGCGGAGTATCGGCGCCGGGGAAAAAATCCGCGAGACTGATTTCCATGGCTTCCGCAATCTTTGCCAGCGTTTCGAGTGACGGCACCGTGTGGCCGTTTTCCACGCGCGACAGGTAGCAGCGCAAAAGTCCTGTCCGCCGCTCAATGTCACCCTGCGAGAGGCCGCGATCATTCCGGTACGACCGAATAACTTCACCGATATTGACTTTAGGTTTCTCTTTTGGCAATTGCGGAACTCCTTAGCGGCGTTATCTTACGCATCAACACCTGACACGCGCAAGAAGATTCTCCCCGGATTGTGCGCAACATCGCCACAAGAACCGCACTCGACCGCCGCGCCGGGTTGTTATCGCGACGACGAACGCGCTACCTAGCCGGAGCAGGAACGGGGCTCGCGAATCGCCTGGGCCCGCTGCTATCTTTGGCGGACCGCTTATCGGTGTAAAGGGCCTCATCGGCGCGCTTCAGGAGTTCCTCGGCAGTCTCGCCCGGCTGGTAATCGGCCCAGCCGCAAGCGAAGGTCACGCTGACTTTCTCCCCAGCGCACTCGATTTCAAGGCCCTGGAGACGTCCCAGGACGTGACGAACTTCCTCGGCGCGGCATTCGGGCAATATGACCATGAATTCGTCGCCACCCAAACGCACGGCAAGGTCCGAGCCGCGAATGGCGCGTTTCAGGCAATCGGCGAACGCGCGGATCATAATGTCGCCCGCATCGTGGCCGAACTTATCGTTGCACTGCTTGAGGTCGTCAAGATCCAACAGAAGAATTGTGAGCGGGCGCACGTGACGCCGTGAACGCGCAATTTCCTCGAAAAGCCGCTGCTCGCCGGAACGCCGGTTGTGCAGATTGGTCAAAGGATCCAGCACAGCGAGCTTGTAAACTTCTTCCGTAAGCAATTCGACTTTCGCCACTGATTCCATTTGATCCGCAAGCTTCTCGCGAATCTTGTTGATCTGCGATTGCTGGTAAACGGAATAAACGCTGAAAATCAGCACCAGCCCGACAAGTCCGCGCACTGCCTGCGACAAATAGAAGGAATAAGTGCCTTCGCCGAAATGCATCAGCCATGGAAACGAAAAGGAGGCGACCCCGATGGTCAGCAACAGGATAATCAGAACCGCGGAGGACCACATCCACCACTGCTTGCGGTCGAGGTTCTTCAAGCTGGTGCGAATTTCATTCGCACGCGTCAGCCACGGGTCTGGGGGAAGGCTCTCGTGAGCCTTCGTGGAACGCGCCTCTTCCATGCCGGTGAGAATTTGAACATGTACAACACGATAGATGAATAGTACTTCGCCCAAATGTGCTCAGGTTCATACCCCTGGCTGTTAGGATAGGTTCCGGTTTTTCAATAGCTTAGTTGCGGCTATTAGACGTAACTCGGGGAGTAATGGGCGGAAAGGATATTTGCCAAAAGTTGCCTGCCGGACCAACGAACTCGACGCCAACGGCCGATTTGCCGTCTTCGCAAGCGTCTACGTTGACCACGCGGCACTCCTGTTGCTCGGCTGTTCGCCGGTTGACCAACTGAAGCACCTGCCCGTGGCTTACCGAACCGTCCAAGACCAAAAGGCCCCCGTTTGCGTTCACGGAAAGCATGCGTGTGGCCTCGCGGAAGGCCTCTGATTCGCCTTCAAACGCGATCACTTCGACGGGAACAACCAGCCGGAGCCGCTTGCTCCGCCGCTGCGCCCGCGTGCCTCGTATGACTTGGAGTTCCGGTGGATTCATGAAGGAGCAGAGTATCGGCGCGGGCGAAACGCGGCAATGGTACGGAGGCGGGGATTGCATGGTACCGCCGTCCTATCGGCTCAAAAATGGACGCGCCTGGGTGTGCCTCCACACCGCCGGTCGAGTGGTGGGTCAGTTTGAATTTTCTTGATCGTGACACAAGGAGTTAAAATTCAAACTGACCCATTTACCACCCGTCGATAGAAATTTACAATTAAGCGAACGCAAGGATTGGTGCCGGAGGAGGGGGTCGAACCCTCATGATGCTAAGCACCATTGGATTTTGAGTCCAACGCGTCTGCCAGTTCCGCCACTCCGGCGCAGGCTCTCCAGTCTAGCTAATCGAATTCCCTGCTGCAACACTGGCGTTTCGGGCGGTCATCACGCACGAGCCGCTCATTGTGCGATTATAGAAAAAGTGGTCTACAATTGTTGCTCGAAAGCCCAGTGGGGCGAGAAACGCATTTCGTATGCGTTTCTTGGATGGGGGCAGGATCATGACGGAGAAGAAGCCAAAAAGCGAAGCGGAATGGAAGAAGAAGCTTACACCCGAGCAGTATTACGTGACGCGCGAAGCGGGCACCGAGCCGCCCTTCACGGGCAAATATTGGAACGCCCATGATGCGGGAACGTATCATTGCGTTTGTTGCGGCGAGCCGCTGTTCGATTCTTCGACGAAATTCGAGTCGGGAACGGGCTGGCCGAGTTTCTATCAGCCTGCTGACGCGAGCAAAATCGAGGCGCGCAAAGATTCCAGCCACGGGATGGCACGCACCGAAGCGCGCTGCAAGAAGTGTGGCGCCCACCTCGGCCACGTGTTCGAGGACGGTCCCGCACCCACCGGCCTGCGCTACTGCATGAATTCCGCCGCCCTCGACCTGAAGCCCCGCGAGGGGAAGTAAGCGTCAGCGGTTAGAGTAGCGAGAGAAACTCATCTACTGTCATGCCGGAATGCCGAATCAGCGCGCGCAACGTGCCGATAGAGAGTTCTTTGTGCTGCGGGACGGAAAGATTTACGCGTAAGCCCGGCTTGACCATCACCAAGTGGCTTCCCACTTGCCCCATGCGCTGCCAACCTGCCCTTTCAAACGCCTGAGCGGCTTCTTTGCCAGAAATATTAGCGAGGCGCGCCAAACGCTCACACGGTGACCAGGATTTCGGGTTTTCCTGGATCGCCCGAGCGCGCAGCTTTTTGATCTTCCGCCCAAAGCCACGCGGCAATCGCTTCCTTGATGTTCTCCAAAGCCTCTTGTTCAGTGCGGCCCTGCGAAACGCAGCCGGGGAGCGCGGGACATTCGGCGACAACCCAGCCATCTTCGGCTTTATTCAGAGTCACGTGGAATACCATGTGTGTATGGTAACAACGCCAGTTTAACCCTGCAAGCAACTGTTCTTGCGGGTTGTGGGTCAGTTTGAATTTTCTTGATCGTAACACAAGGAGTCAAAATTCAAACTGACCCACTGCCTTTTTGCGGCGTGCTATCGGAACAGTCACTTCAACTTCCATGGCCCGACCTCAGATAACCATAGTCGGACAGACGTCGACCGCAAGTGTCGAGTCCAGTTTGCGTAAACAGCGCCCGCCACTTTGGATTGTCATGTATAACAGCCTCAACTGTTAAATCCAAACGACCCAGTTGCCACAACGCTGTGTAGCCCTCAGAGACGTTCCGCGAATGGAGCAAAATCCGGGCCGTTTCCAATCCGCCGTATTCCACCAACATATGGTGGAACCTCGTTGCGCTATAGTGCGCCTCTGAATGTGCTCTCTGGTAGATGCCGTACATTTCCTCTTCAAACGCAGACAGCAGCGATTCGTCCATATGCTATCTCCAAGCCGCGATTGACATCTCGTCGGGTCAACGCGACGCACCTAAGCGCTTCAACTCCGCTTCAGCGCCCACAAATCCCCACGCGTTCCACGCATTCCCCTTCACCACTTGCCGAAACAACTCTGCCGCCCGCTTCGTATCGTGGCTGTTGTAGAGGTGCCAGTTGCCGACGCCGTAGGTAACGGTGTCGAAGGCGAGCTCGGCTTCGGTGTCGTTCGGGTCCGCGGGCTTCGGTGGCAAAACGGCCTGCTCCGTCAGCGAGCCTTGATAAAAATGCTCCAGCCGCAAATAGAAAAGCAGATGCGGCTCCGTATTTTTCACATCCGGACCAATCCTCTTGAGCGCCTCGGCCGCTTCCGCCGCCTTCCCGGCCCGCCGCAGCGAAACATAGAGCCAGTTCGTGCAATCAATCAGGCTGTCGTTATTTTTCGCAAGAGCTCGTGCTTTTCCGAACGACTCCGCGGCCGCGGCGAATTGGCCTTGAAAATAGTGCGCCAAGCCAAGATGGTAAAAAGCGTCCAGCTTCGTCGGATCGAGCGACGCCGCATGAGCCAGGTCACGCTGGGCGGCCTGGAATTGGCGCAGGCCGAGTTCGCGATGGCCGCGCTCGATATATAGATCGGCATTCTTAGGAGCGAAGGCGAGACCTTTTGTGCACGTCGCGATGGCTTCGCGGTACTGCCGCCTTCCCGCCTGAGCCTGAGAAAGCGCGAGGGCGAGGCTTACGTTTTTTGGATCGGCGGCGAGCTTCTTGCGCGCCGCGATTACTGCGGCGTCATCCGGTTGCGCGTAAAGCTTGCGTCCCAGCAGCGAGGTGACTTCGAAAGCGCCCTGGCTTGGCTGACGCGGCCTTTGCGCTTGGAGCTCTGCAGCGGTGCCGATGCAGACCAAGACCAGCAAAAAACAAGTTGTCAGCAACGCGCCGATGCGGACGGCTGGAGTCCGAAGTATTCCGATCATTGTGGGCATGGACCTCGCTTTCAGGGGATGAATGGGCGCGTGGCGCGCCTTTCGCGGCACGTTTTCCCTCTTGTGAGATAGCCGCGGCGGACCGATGATACCACTGCGCCAATTCCCCGCACAGCGACTCGGCTTGGCCGTGGGTGCCGCACCCCTTCGTTTCTAAGGGTGCGGGTTTTCTTCGGTTCCTCAAGCTCGAACATGCGAAATAAACTGCTTCGGCTTTATGCCCACGGGAATTTCATTGCGTACAGACCGGCAGCAGAAACTCTCTATTCCCGTCTCGCGAGTGCTGGGTCAGTTTGAATTTTCTTACTCGTGACACAAAGAGTCAAAATTCACACTGACCTACTGCCGTCCCGCGCATCCAAGTGTTAACTCTTTGAACAACTACACTGACAGGTGTGTTCAGTATAAGCCCTTTTGCCGGAAGCCCTCAAATCATCGGTTCATCGTCCCCAACCTCTGGAAGATGTATGCGTTGCCATTGTCATTGCGTGGTTGTGGCTGGAATTTTCGCGTGCGGACGATGTTGCTGGCGGGCCGCGCGCGCCAGTCAACGCCGCGAAGGGAATCAGCACGCGCTGCCGCGAGCATCGCAATGCTACAAACACGCACGGGCGGCGTTTCTGGTAAGATGCCGCCGCTGCATTCAGGAAATGCGATGACGCCAATGATGGAGCAATTCGATTTGCTGGTGATTGGGTCCGGCCCTGCGGGAGAAAAGGGCGCGGCGCAAGCAGCTTATTTTGGAAAACGTGTCGCGCTGATCGAGCGCGAAGAAGTGGTTGGCGGCGCGTGCATCAACACGGGAACCGTGCCAAGCAAAACACTGCGCGAATCGGCGCTGTATTTTTCCGGCCTGCGGCAGCGTGGAATTTATGGCATCGACTATTCGCTGCGAGCCGGGCTGACCGTGAAAGACTTCATGCACCACAAAGATGAAGTCGTGGCGGCAGAGCGGAAGAAAATCGAGCGCAACCTTGAGTCACATCGGATCGAATTCGTACGCGGCGCCGCGACGTTTGCCGATGCTCACACAATTACAGTCACGGCGAAAGGCGGGGCACGCACGCTCTCCGCGCCCGCGATTTTGATTGCGACAGGCTCCCGTCCGCACCGGACGGCGGAAATTCCCTACGACGACAAATTCATCTTCGATTCGGATTCGATTCTGACGATGGACCGTATCCCGGAAAGCATGATCGTTGTTGGCGGCGGCGTGATTGGCTGCGAGTACGCTTCGATTTTCGCCGCGCTCGGCGTGAAAGTCGCGCTGGTTGACGGTCGAGACCGCCTGCTCCCCTTCCTCGACAAGGAAATCGCCGAGCGGCTGCGGACAAAACTCGACAGCTTGAACGTGCAATTTTATTTTGGCGAGCGCATGGCAAAGATCGAACACGCGGGCGCCGGAATTCAGATGACGCTCAGTTCCGGGAAATCGCTTGACGCGGAAACGGCCCTCTTCGCGGCTGGACGGCGCGGAAATATTGACGGATTGAATTTGGGGAAGGCCGGCGTCGAAGTGAATTCGCGCGGATTGATTGTGGTGAACGAAAATTATGAAACAAGCGCGGCCCATGTCTACGCGGCGGGTGACGTGATCGGTTTTCCGGCGCTGGCATCCACGTCGATGGAGCAAGGACGGCTGGCCGTGTGCCATGCGTTCGGATTTCAGTACAAACAGAAATTGGCGTCGATGATGCCCATGGGCATTTATACGATCCCCGAAATTTCCGCCGTCGGCGAGTCCGAGGAATCGTGCCAGGAAAAGAAGATTTCCTACGCGTTGGGGCGGGCGAATTACGCGAACAATGCGCGCGGAATGATCGTGGGCGATACGGCGGGAATGTTGAAATTGATTTTCCGGCGCGACGACAAACGCATCCTGGGCGTGCACATGATTGGCGAAAACGCGACAGAACTGATACACATCGGCTCAGCGGTCATGGAGATGGGCGGCACGCTCGACACGTTTATCGAATTGGTGTTCAATTACCCGACGCTTTCGGAAACGTACAAATATGCCGCGTACGACGGGCTCGGAAATTTGGCCGGACATAAATTGCGCGAGGGCTGATGGCGGAATTGTTGTCCGGGGCTGATGTTGAGAAACACGCAAGGCAATTTCGATTGCGAGAGGGGGATGCGATGAACAAACTCACGAAGAAATTATTGATGTGCGTGGGCCTGATCACTCTAGGAGTTTTTGCCGGAGCGCTCTGCGCTTCGGCGCAGGAAAAGTCGGCACAACTTTTGTACACGTATGTCGCGGAATGGAACGTACCGCGGCCGTTATGGAGCGGCATGGATAAATTTTCGCAAAACATGACGGCCACGCTCGATAAGCTGGTCGAGGACGGCACGCTGACGGGTTACGGCTCGGCAAATCCTTTGGTGCATACCGAAGACGGGCCGACGCACGAAGATTGGTTGCAGGCCACGAGCGTTGCGGGAATTTTGCGTGCGCTGGACGCTATACGAGAGGCGGATACCACAAGCCCCGTGCTGGCCAATGCGCGGCACTTCGACATTTTTCTGCGTTCGACGATTCACGCAAACAAACCCGGTACCTACCAACACGCGTATCTGTGGGTGGGATCGTTCGCGATCAAGCCGGGCCACGTCGAGGACTGGAGCCAGAATTTCAAGACGTACATGGCCCCTGAATTGGACAAACTGATCGCGGACGGGACCCTTGCCGCCTACCAACTCGATACGGAACTTGTACACCAGGGCGACCCGAACACGCTGGATTACGCGTTCGTGGCGACGCATCCCGACGGAATCGACAAGGTGCAAGCGATGATTCGCCAAGTCGAAGGAAAAAATCCGGCGATCGGCGGCTCATTCGATTCGTGGGAACAAGACAAAGGCCATTCCGATTCGATCGCCTTGGTCACCATGATGAAAACGAAATGATGAAAACGAAGTAGCGGAGTACTCACGCGGAGCAAGTGTTGCGCGCGCTAGTTGATAGGATTGCGCGGGAATTTGAGATAGGGCAAGCGGACGCCGTTGATGAGAATTTGATCCGCGCGCATGGACGCGGGAGGTTCAAAGCCCGCATCCCCGCCGCTGGTTA